>NC_012796.1:1200000-1822500 GCF_000010665.1 Solidesulfovibrio magneticus RS-1
CCTGAACCTGTGGGGGCCGGCCGGTTCGGACCTCTACGTGAGCGTATCGTTTGTGGCCGTGCTGGTGGTGGTCGGCGGCATCGTCATGCGCGACGCCCTGGCTTCGGCCAAGTCCTGCGGCGCGGAGCAGACCTGCTTCCTGGCCCTGCGGCTCCAGAAGATCGAGCTGTGGCCCATGATGACCTTCAAGAAGGCCAACCTGCGTATTTCCCTGTGGTTTCTGCTGCCCGTGGGCCTGGCCACCGGCCTGCTCGCCGCCACCATCGCCGTGGGCGGCTTTGTCGGCGTGCCGGGCATGATCTACATCCTGGGCGCGTCGAGCCTGGTGGCTTCGGCCACGGAACTGGTCATCGCCTTTGTCATGGGACTGGCCGGCTCGGTCAACTGGGCCATGCAGGGCATGGTGGACATCCGCCTCACACTCATCATCCTGGCCGGTTCGCTTCTGGGCGTGCAGCTCGGGGCCATCGGCACCACCTTTGTCAAGGAACACATGATCAAGATCGTCATGGGCACGATCATGCTCATCGTGGCCTTGTCGCGCGGGTTTGCCATGCCCAAGTACCTGGCCAAGCTCGGACTCATGGACGTGAGCGAGCCGACCATCGCCCTGCTGGACAAGGTGAGCTTCGGTTTCATGGTGGTCTCGCTGGTGGTCGGCGCGGTCATCATCCTGGGCAGCATGGTCCGGGCCAAGCGGCCGGACGCCGTGGCCGCGTCCCAGGCCTAGGGCCAAGCGACGAAGAAGGTTCGCAAGTGTTGGCGGGCGGGGCGCTTGGGCGTCCCGCCCGTTTGTCTTTTGGGGGGGCCGGGTCGGGATCAGGCCGCGTCCTCGCCGTAGAGCCGGCAGGCGTCCCGGCCGCCGGCCTTGGCCCGGTAGAGGGCTTCGTCGGAGCGGCGGACAAGTTCCTCGATCTCCCGGCCATGGGCCGGGGACAGGGCCACGCCGATGCTGGCGGAAACGTGTGCCTCCTGGCCGGCAAGTGTAAACGGTTCCCGGAAGGCGGCCAGGATCTTGGCCGCCACGGCCAGGGCGTCGCCAGGGCCGCCGACGTCGCCGATGAGCAGCACGAACTCATCGCCCCCAAAGCGCGACACCGTGTCCGAGGCGCGCAAGCACCCGGCCAGACGCCGGGCCGCTTCCCGAAGGAGCGTGTCCCCGGCCGGATGGCCCAGGCTGTCGTTGACGCCCTTGAAGCCGTCGAGGTCCACGGACATGACGGCGAGCTGGACGTCCTGGCGTCTGGCTCCAGCCAGGGCCACGGCCAGACGGTCGTAGAAAAGCGGCCGGTTGGGCAGGCCGGTCAGGGCGTCGTGGGTGGCCAGGATCTCCAGCTTGTCCTTGAGCGCCCCCACGTCGGCCAAAAGCCGCCGGTTGACGGCCAGGACCAGGCAGATGGCCAGGCAGGCGTTGAGGGTCGTATACAGGGTGATGGCCAGGGCGTCGGCCATGCCGGAATTGAAAAAGTCCTGGGTGGCCGACGGCTTGGTCACAATGAGGACTATGCGCGCCAGGCTGGTGGCCACAAAGCCGACCAGGACGTAGCCGGTGAGGTTGGTGACGGCCCGAAAACGCGGCGCGATCTCTCGCAACAGCAGCCAGGCGGCCTGTCCGGTGATCAGGATGATGGAGGCCGAGACGATGATCTGGCGGGCCTGCATGTCCGGGCCGACGTAGAGATAGTAGGCCATGGCCAGGGAGAATACGGCCAACAGGGCGATGTTGCGGCCCTGGCGCCAGGGGGCTTCGGTGAAACGCGCAAGGCCCGCCAGCAGCAGCACGGCCCCGGACTGCATCATGAGGTTGGCGAGAAGCACGCAGAACACGTCCGGCAGCCGGCCCCGCATGAGGATCAGGGCCAGTCCTGCGGTTTGCAGGAGCATGTTGGCCAGCCAGAAGCCGATGCCCGGATACTGCCGCCGGTTTTCGCGCCAGATGACGGCCATGGCCCAGGCGCTGACGGCGTTGACGATGAGGTTCATGACGAGGAGCGTCATGATGTCCAGTTTCATGAGTATTTCCGTATGATTTTCGCCGATTGCGGCTGTCCCCGCCGGCAGCGCCGCCCGACGGCTATTTGTCCGGACCGCCTCAACGGGGAGGAACTGTTGCGCGCTTGTGTCGAGCCCACGAAAAGCACAGAGAATATTTCGCAGTCAAGGATCTAAAACTATTAATTTTATGCAAAGTGCGCGCGTATTGATCAAGGGACGTGATACGAGTCCCGGGAAAAGAGCACCGTATTTGGGGTGCGCCACAACTGTGCCTGTTTCCCCTTGAGTTCGATAAACAGTTCTCCCTGTATCTCCGGCAGCGGATATTGGGCACCAACAGGCGACCAACTCCCGGGAATGCCCGGAATCGTCATAATGGTGTTCTGCGCGCCGTCCGGGCCGACCTGGAAGGCTCGAATCGAACTGTTGCCGCCAACCCGTGGGTAAAACACAAGATTCTGGCCAACTGACCGGAGATTGACCCGTAACAGGACAGGGCGGTCGTCCGAGGCGGGCGAAAGGATTTCCCAACCCGCCTTCTCGGAATGCGATGTCGAGGCCGACGGATCCGTGACGGAAAATGCTTGTTCGGGTCCAGACCGTGAAAAATCTTCGGCGATATAGGAGGATTGCAGCATTTTGTTGTGCCAGTCCATGATGCCTGTGCTGCATGGTCCCTGGGTTTGGGGGTCGCACAGGGCGACAAAGACGCTTTTGACCAACAACGTCTCAAGGTTGCCTTCGACTTTTTGGGCAGTGATCTGCCGGCAGGCCATTTCCACTTTCAGATGGAGCGTGCGGAATTCCCCAGGCGGCTGGATCGTGTCGTAGGAGAACCGGCGCGTGTCGGGGCCTTTGGTCAGGAGTTTTCGAACCGGCGGCCCGGCGTCGAAAGCATATTCCAGGCTGATCTGATTGTCCTTGCCCGTGTTTTCGAATTGGACGCCGACGGCGATGAAATCAATGGGCGCGCGGGTGGTGTTTTCCAGACAATACGCAACCACGCCTGGGGAGTCATAGCGCGCGGCACGCAAGAAACGGGAGCCGTCCGTCTTCAGGCCAACGTCCTTGAGGGCGTAGGCACGCGCCAAAACATCGTCCGGTTCGGCAGTGTAGGTGACGGTGAAGGGCAGGCTGTCGATTGCCGTGATGGGAAACCGGGGAAAGGATAGTGTGGCGACGTGCAGTTTTTCAGCCCGAGATGTAGCCAGGAAGTTGCCGCCACGCTTGGCTCGCTCCAGGAGGTCGGAAAGTCCGCTGAAACTGTCGTGAATATCCATCACGTGCAGCGTCACCTGCTTGTCCTGCGGGGTGAGCCCTTGTGCAGTCATGAAACTGCGTCGGTGTTCTTGCCGATAGTACCAGTCCGCCGCCTGTTCAAGGAACGGATCGTTGAACACAATTATCGCCTTGTCTGTCGCATAGTCTCCCAAGGCCCTGGCCATGGCCTTGAAATTGCCGAAATCCCACCAGGTAACGACCAGGGAGTCTTCGCGGTACAGCTTGTCCCCGTTCTTGGAGAACACGGAAGCGCCAAGCGCCAGGGCCAGGCAGACCGACAGGACGCCAGCGGCACGCTTCCCGAAGGGGCAGGCCATGGCCGCTCCAAGCCCCGCCGGGATCAGGAGCACCGGGAGCATGAAGGCCAGATGCGTGGAGAAATAATAGGCGGCGTAGTGTTTGAGGATGATGATGGCAAGCGGCGTCAGGACAAAGGCGGCGGTCACCCCCAGGCTCAGCCCAGAGACGAAGCCCAGGCGGACAAGTCCCAAGCCCAAGGGGACAAGATATGCCGGCAACGTCCAGCCTGTTTGGAAAAAATCGAACAAGCCGGAAAGATTGCCAAGCGTGTCCTGGATGACTTTGCCCAAGGGGCTTGGCGTGGTCAGATCGGGCCGGTGCAGCATGGTTTTGAGAAGCACCGGGCTCACCGGCAGGAAACACACGGCCGAAGCGATGCAAAACACGGCGAGATGCCTGGGCCGCGTGCGCTTGCCAAGGGTTGTGCCGAGCAAAATGACGCCTTGGGCCGCCAAAATCAAGACGCTTAACAAATGAAAGAGTACCACCGGGATGTTGGCCAGCAGAAAGCGGCGGAAATTTTTCTCGGTTCCGTCCCGCAGGAAACGCAAAAAATACAGCAGGCTCAGACTGAACAGGAAGACCAGGACGCCGTAGGGGCGAACTTGGCGGGATATCCAGATGTGCAAACTGTTGCCGGTCAACAAGGCGGCGGCAAAAAGTCCGGCTTCTTCTCCCTGGCTTTCGGCGGCCAGACGGTACACGAGGTAGATGGTCGCTATGCCGCATAGGGCGGAAGGGAGTCGCAGGATGGCGTCCGCATCGCCAAAGAGCAGGAAGGTTTTGAGCAGGAGATGGTACGTCGGAGGATGGACCTCCACCTGCATGATCCATCGCGCCAGATAGTCAAGGGGAAACGACGCGCCGAACGCGGCCTGCATTTCGTCGGCCCACATGAAGGGGGCCCCCAGGTTGTGCAGGCGAAGCCAGGCGCCGACGCTCAGGAGGATGGCCAGGCAATAAAAGGTCACGGTGCGCGAGTCGTGGGGTATGTTCTGTCGTTCGACGTTCATGCTCTTCTAGCTGTCGGCGTGTTCATGGTCAGAAGGCGGCCAGGCCATGGTTAAGACGGCCGTCGCCCGGGTCGCGGGCAAGAAAAAAACTGTCGAAGGATCAATCCCCGACAGCTTGTGCAAAACCATTTTTCCGAACCGTTGTCGCCAGGAGTGTTTGTGGTTCTCCCTGAAGCGGCGCAGCCTGTGCGGCCTTCAGGAAAAGGGTCCTCAAGGGAGAGTCATGGTCATGGCTGCTCTCTATCGCCCGATGGAATTCCGGCCGTACCGACAGGCCGGCCTCTTCGGACATGCGTCGTTGAAATAAACGCGTGCCCAGCATGGACGCTGTTTTTGTATTCAAAGGATACCGTGCCTCCGTCTTGAAGTCCAGTTCTCCGCATCTCGGGAACATCCGCAGGACGCCTCTCACGCCGATCGGTATCGTGCCCCGAACAGGGGGGCCTGGGGGACAGGAGGGGGCAGCGGCTCGCGTCACGAAGTGGCGTCGGCCAGAGGCGGCAGGAGATAATCCCCTGAAAAGTACGGGATTTTATCTTTTCGAGGTGTTTGCGGCGACGTTTTTGCCGGCCGCTTCAGAAAAGCACTGGACATCACCATGGCGTGGACCTATATCTTAGACGTGTCCCTTGTGAAGGTTGTCAGCAACCCTAACGGAGGCGATGCCATTGGGTAAAAATATTGTCGGAGAGGCTTCTTCGCAGTAGAGCATATCCAGGCCAGTAAAATGCAATTGTCTGGCAAACTCCAGGTGTGGTAAACACTGGCTCTACAGTCCAAGCCGAGGCGAAATCGTCAACCCATGAGTCTTGTTACAACATAAAGTTACTGGCCCCGGCTTGTGCAGCCGGGGCCTTTCTTTTTGCCTGGCCTGCGCCGGTTGGGTGCAACGCGGCCTCCCGGCTGCGGCGATGCCACGCCCCGTCCCCCTTGATGCGTCGCGGCCCGCAATACTCCTGGGAACAGCAGGGCGGGAACATTTTTTGCCCGAGCAGATGCGCTTTGGCGCGCATGAACCGAGCAAGTTCGTGCGCTGGAATTTCCGTTAAGCGCCAAGTGGGCGAACCGGCGGTGAGGCCGACCTAATTTTCCTTGCCATCGGCGATGAATTTTGCCATGCGGAGAGTCGCTTTCCACAAGAGACAGTTTAGGGAGAGCCTGCCGTCCCCGCGGCAGCCCCTGTGCGCTCAACCAGAAGTCGTTTCGAACTGGAGGATCATCCATGAAAACCGTAAACTGGGAAGCCATTATCGACAAAGCCGGAGCCGATGCCGCCTTCAAGCAGCGTTTGCTCGCCGAGCCCGCCAAGGCCCTTGGCGAGGAAGGCATCGCCGTGCCCGACGGCGTCACCGTCAAGGTGGTGGAGTCCACGGACAAGGAAGTGTGGCTGGTGCTGCCCCACAAACACAGCAGCATCAAATTCTTAAGCCCCTACGTGGCCGTGTGCGAGGACCCGGAAGCCCCGGCCGGCGACTCCAAGAGCTGTCAGAACCCGGCTGCCGGCTGCGCCATCTAACGTCGCGTCCGCAACAGGCCTGGCATTTGCCGGGGACTCGGCAAGGGCCGGGCCTGCCGCGCCGCCTTGCCCAAGCCGTCGGCGCCGCCAGGGGTCGAGACCGATGGACGGCGAGCCTTGGCGCCACTTGGCAAGACGCCCCGGACAAGCTCCGGGGCGTCTTTTTTTGCGGGTTCAACCAAGGCAAGCTGGCGGCGTGTGACGGGGCGAGCTACCCGCGCAGGGTCTTGCGGCCGTCCAGTCGGCGGCCCTTCAGACTTGGCGGCAGACGTAGAGCACAAGCCCCCCCACGGCCAGGGCGATGCCGGCCGCGCCCAGGGGGCCGGGCAGGGGCGCGGCCAGGATCAGCGTCTCGCCGGCCAGACAAAAGACCACCTCAAGGGCCTGGGTGGCGTCCACGGCGGCCAGTTCGTAGGCGTTTTTGGCCCGGCTGCGGGCGCGCAGAAAAAGCGTCGTGGCGATGACCCCGGCGGACAGGGCCACCAGCCCGGTCTGGATCACCTGCCCCGGGCTTGGCGGCGGCGGCTGGATGACCGCCATGAGCACGAGCCAGAAGGGGATGGAGCCGATGGTGAGAAGCAGCGTGGGCGTGCGCCCCGCGTCCAGGCTTGGCTGGTCGATGCGCGGGATGCGGCCCTTGCCGCCGTGGCGGGCCTCCCAGACGAGCTGGTTGCCCAGGGGATAGGCCAGGGCGGCGGTCAGGACGGCGGCCACGCCCCATAAATTCCCGACATCGGCCAGGGGGCCGGCCTGCTCGACGTTGACCAGGACGATGCCGGCGAAGATGGCCCCGGTGAAGGCCAGGCCTTTCTTGGGCACCCGTCGGCCGAGGGCGGCCAAGACCAGCGGCGTGGCCAGGATGGTGGCCTGCCAGGTGGTGGCCGTGACCCAGCCAGGGGAATAGGCCGCGGCCAGAGTGACGCCGGCGTAGAACACGCCAAAGCCCACCGAGCCGGCCAGGGTCCAGAACAGCGGATTGCGCCCGAAAAGGCGTAGGGCCTCGGTCACGGCCCTTGGGCCGCCGGATGCCAGGGTCCACAGCAGGAGGATGGGCAGCATGAAGGCGTAGCGCAGGCTGGCCGACCACAGCCAATGGCCGCCTTCCAGGCTCATGGCCCGGTTGAGGATGAAGGTCGCGCTGAAAAACAGCGCCGCCAGCGCGCCAAGAAGGATGGTGCGTGCCATGGGGGAAAGATGGGGGGGCCTAGGCCAGACCGGTTTCGGCGGCCACGCCGGCGATGGCGGCGATGGCCAGGGTCAAAAATTCGTCCAGGGGCAGCCCGGCCTTGTCGCATTCGAGGATGTTGGCCCGCCGGACGCCCGCGGCAAAGGCCTTGTCCTTCATTTTCTTTTTGATGCTCTTGGCGGCCAGGCCGGTCATCTTGTCGGGCCGCACCAGGGCGGCGGCGCTGATGATGCCGGTGACCGACTCGGCGCAGCGAAGGGCGTAGTCAAAGGGCGTGGCCGGGGCTTGGCCGGTGTGTTCGTCGTTGTGGGCGGCGATGGCGGCCAGGGCCTCCTCGGGCAGGGCGTCCGGCGGCAAAAGCTCGCGCAGGGCCAGGCCGTGGCGCTCGGGCGTTTCGGCCGTGGCCGGGTAGTCCAGGTCGTGGAGCAGGCCGGTTAGGCCCCACAATTCCGGGTCCTGGCCCAGGCGCTGGGCCAGGGCGCCCATGACGGCCTCGGTCTGCCGGCCGTGGGCCAAAAGGCCGGGGTTGGGGTTTTGGGCCTTGATCAGGGCCAGGGCGTCGTCGCGGCGGATCATGCGGACTCCTTGGGCGGTTGGGGCGCGGACGGGGCGATCTCCTCAAGGTCCACCACCACGTCCTTGAGTACGCGGTGGGCAAAGGCCAGGGCCACGCGCTTGGCTGCGTCGAGGTCTGGGATCTTGTCCTTGATGGAGCGTTTGCCCACGTGGACTTTCCAGCCGGGCGCGCCGATGCGTTCCTGGACCACGGTGACGAGCAGGGCCTTGCCAAGGTTGACGTAGTGGGTGCTGTCGTCGTGTCTGATCCATTCAACGGTCATGTCGCCTCCCGGGGTGTGGGACTGTCCGGGCAGCCTAGCACGGGGGCGGCCCAGGGGCAAAGGTTCGGGACGGCGGGAAACCGGGCCGCACCGTCACCGGCTGGGCGCTTTTGGCCCTTGCCGCCGGCTTCAGGCGGCCGGCTTGGCGCTGGCCTGGTCGACCGGGAAGGTCACGGCCAGATGCAGGCCCGGCCCGGGCAGGCGGCGGATGGTCCCTTCGAGCTGGCGGGTGAGTTCCCGCACGAGGGTCATGCCCATGGTCTGGGCCGTTTCCAGGGAGAAATCCGGCCCCGGCCCCCGGCCGTCGTCGGCCACCTCGATGGCGGCCTGGCCGTCTTCCAGGGCCATGCGGATGGTCAGTCGTCCGGCCTGGCCGGGAGTGAAGGCGTGCTTGCAGGCGTTGGAGACGAGTTCATTGAGCAAAAGCCCGCAGGGCACGGCCTTGCCCAGGCCAAGCTGGAAGGGCTGGCAGTCGCAGATCACCTCCACCCCGGCCATGGCGTGACGGAAGATGGCCGCCAGGGAGCTGATCAGGGCCTGGGCGTATTCGGCCATGTCAATGGTGGACAGGTCGCCGTGCTTGTAAAGCTGCTGGTGAATAAGGGCCATGGAGCGCACCCGGGTTTCCAGGCGGGAAAAACGTTCGCGTTCGGCGTCGCTGTCGGCTTCCTCGGCCTGGATGGCGACCAGCCCCAGGATGATTTGCAGGTTGTTTTTGACCCGGTGGTGGATCTCGGCCAGGAGCACTTTCTTTTCTTCCAGGGAGCGTTCCAGGGCCAGGGTGCGCCGGGCGATTTCGCTTTCGAGGTGCTCCCGGTGGCGACGGTTTTCGTCCAGCAGCCGAGCCCGGTCCAGGGCCTTGTCCACGGCGTGGAGCAGCACGGCCATGTCGGCCATGGGCTTGGTGATAAAATCCCAGGCCCCCAGGCGGATGGCCTCCAGGGCGTCCTGCAACAGGCCCGTGCCCGAAACCACGATGGTGGGCGTGTCCGGGGCCATCTCGCGCAGCCGGGCCAGCACCTCCATGCCGCCAAGAACCGGCATTCGCAGGTCAATGAGCACCAGATCGGGCCGGGCCGCCTCGAAGATCTCCAGCCCCTCCCGGCCGTCGGCGGCCTGGAGCACCCGGTAGCCGTGGTTTTCCAGGTAGGCGGCCATGGCTTCGCGCAGGATCTCGGCGTCGTCCATGGTCAGGATGGTGGCCTTGGGAGCGTCGGTCATGGCGCGTCTCCGCTCTCGCCAAGGACCCGGCGCAGGGCGGCGGCCAGGATTTCCAGGCCGGCGGCGGGCTTGGCGATGATGTCGTCCGGGCCAAGGCCGGCGGCCGCAAGCTCCGGCCCCGGCCGCACGCCCGGCGAACCCGTGTAGACGACAAAGCGCATGGCCGGCCAGGCGGCGTGGGCCCGGGCGATGAAATCCAGTCCGGTCAGGCCCGGCAGGCGGATGTCCACCACGGCCGCCCGGCAGGGATGATCCGGCAACAGCTCCAGGGCCTCCTCGGCGCTGCCGGCCTGGAGTACGGCAAAGCCGTGGGTCTCCAGGTACAGAGCCAGGCTTTCGCGCAACAGTTCCTCGTCGTCGAGAACAAGGACAGCCGGGGCGGCGTTCACGACGGCTCCCGGCGGGGCAGGGTGATGGTGCAGCGCGTCCCGGCTCCCGGCTCGGCGTCCATGCGGATGGAGCCGCCGTGGTTGTTGACGATGATGAAATAGGACACCGACAGGCCAAGGCCGGTGCCTTCGCCGGCCGGCTTGGTGGTGAAAAAGGGTTCGAACACCCGGGCGCGCGTGGCCTCGTCCATGCCCGGGCCGTTGTCGGCCACCACGATTTCCCCGGCCTCGGGCAGCGACCGCACCCGCACGGCGATGGTCGGGACCTTGCCTTCCTGGGCCACGCCGGCCAGGGCATGGGCGGCGTTTTTAAACAGGTTCAGCAGCACCTGTTCGATTTCCGTGGGCGCGCAGGACACCGAAACCGGCTCCTCGGGATAGTCGCGTTCGATGCTGATATGTCTGAAATCGTAGCGTTTCTTGAGGTCATAATCGCTTTCGGCCAGGCTCAGGCTCTTGTCGGCCATGGCCCGGAGATCGGCCTGGACGTGGCGCGAGTCGCTTTGGCGGGAAAATTCCAACATGCTGGATACGATGGAGGCGGCGCGCAGTCCGGCCTCGCGGATGCCGGCCAGGAATTTGAGCACCTTGCGGGCTTCGAGGTAGGCGCGCACGACGGCGAGGTCCAGGCCGAGCTGGCGGGCCGCCTCCTGGTTGGCCGGCAGGGCCGGGTCGAGCTGGAGTTCCACCACCTGGGCGGCCTGCAGGATGCTGCCCAGGGGATTGTTGATCTCGTGGGCCATGCCGGCGGCCAGTCCGCCCACGCTCATCATCTTCTCGGTCTGGATCATGAGTTCGCGCAGCCGCTCGCGCTCGGTGACGTCGTCCAGGCGGATGACCACGCCCTCGGCCCCGTTGGCTACCAGCGGATAGAACAGCATGTTCATGAGCCGGTCGTCTTCCCCCCGGCGCAGGGGCATGCATTCCAGCAGCAGGCTGCGGCGCTGGCGCAGGGCGTCTTCCATGGCGTCCATATGGCCGGCCAGGAAAGGCACGGCCAGGGCGGCCTCCCGACCGATGACGGTCTCGCGCGGCAGGCCGAACAAGGTCGCCGCCTGGGCGTTTAAATGGGTGACGCGGCCGGCGGCGTCCAGACCGATGATGGCCGAGGGCATGGATTCCAGGATGTTGCTGAGTTGCCCGCGCAGCTTTTCCATGGCCTTGGCCGCGTCGGCCAGCTCATGCTGGCGGATTTCGATGGTGTCGGCCATGGCGTTGAAGCTCTCGCCCAATCGCCGTACCTCGGCCGCGCCGCCGTCAACGGCGGCCCGGGCGGACAGGTCGCCGCCGGCCAGGGCGGCGGCGGCCTGGTCGAGGCTTTCGATGCCGCGTCCGATGGCCGCCCGTCCGGCCAGCCGGGCCAGGGCCAGGGCCAGCAGGCCGGCGACCACGGCCAGGGTCAGGCCCCGGCGCAGGAGCAGATCGGCCTCGGCAAAGGCTTCGTCGCGGGCGCTGGACAGGATGATGGTCAGGTAGGGCGGCGCGTCCGGGAACTGCCGCAGGCGCAGGGAACTGAACAGGGCTTCCTGGCCGGTCGGGCGGGGGCTTGTGAAGGTCACGGCGTCGGCAGCGGCGTCGCGGACATGCTCCCAGATCGGAGGGAAAGCCGGCTGTCCCAGGGGATAAACCGGGCTTGGCGGGTAGGCCACCATGCGCCGGCCCGAGGGATCGAGCAGGGTCACCCGGACATGGGGCGGCATGGCCAGCCCGGCCACGAAGCGTTCGTAGCCGTCGAGGAAATAGGACAGCCCCAGAACGCCGGCAAGGTCGCCATTGCCGTCAAGCAAGGGGATGGCGTAGACGAGGATGGGCTTTCCCGTGGTGCGCCCGAAGATGAAATCGCCGATGCCCGGTCGCTTGGAAGCGGCCGCGTCGCGGAAATATTTGCGGTCGGACAGGTCCTGGCCCAAAAACGGCGGCAGTCCCGAGGCGATGACCCGGCCGCCGGCGTCGGTCAAAAAGACGTTGGATAGTTCAGGCCGGTCGGCCAGGACGGTGGTGAAGAGCCTGTTGGCGGCCGGCAGGTCGCGCTGGGCCACGGCCCTGGTGGCGCGCAGGGTTTCGAGCATCCCCAGGGCCTGGCGGTTGATGGTCTCCTGGACGGCGGCCAGGCTGCGCGTCAGGGTCACGAGATTGGCCGTGACCTCGGCCTCGGCCCGGCCCCGGGCCTCAAAGCTGGTCCAGAGGATGGCCAGGGTGGCCGGCAAGGCGGCCAAGAGCGCCACGGCCACCAGCAAGGTGGCCATGGACCGGTTCAAAAGCCTGCCGGACGTCGTGCGAGCAGGGGCCTTCATCCCTACTCAAAATACCATTTGCCGCAAAATGTCCAGATTATCGAAATCGCCTCCGGCCTTCACTTCGTCGGGGCCAAACGCCGATAGACGGCCCGCAGGAACCCCTCGGCCTCGGCCACGTCCAGGCTCCAGCCCGATACCGTGAACAGTTGATCTTCCAGCACCGGCCGGGCCTTGGGCGACACGAGAAATTCCAGCTCGCGCGCCCGGGACAGACGGAGATACCAACCTATCTCCAGCCCCAACCCTCAGCACTTGTCGCGCAGATCCACGAAAACGCGTTCGTCGTTCATGCTTGCGCCTTCCTTTCCGGCCGGCCCCGGGCAGAGCCGCCGCGACCACGTCCCGGTGGCGGGTTCATGTTCGGGCTCCCCCAATCCAAGGCCTGCCCGGAAAACCTGCCGGGCGCGGTTTCCCGTCGCCGGCCGTTCCTGCGGTCGCTACAGCTTGTCGAAGTATATAAGCGTCCCCATGACCACGAAGGCCACGGCCGCGACCTTCTTGATGATGGCCGGGGACACGAAATTGCATATGAAATCGGCGAAGACCACGCCCAGAAGCGAGGTGGCGACCAGGGCCAGACTCGATCCGGCAAAGACCACCCAGGGGTTTCTCGAATCCGCCGCCGTCAGCACGCAGGCCAGCTGCGTCTTGTCACCCAGCTCGGCCACGAAAATCGTGGCAAACGTCGTCGCAAACAGTTTCCAGTCCATGTCGTCCTCATCAGGTGATGCGCGTTAGGAATTAGGGAAGATGCCTCCGGCGGCGGGGGCCTGAGGCCCCCGGCCCCCCCGTATGGGAAAAAAGGGGGCCGGAGGCAGCGGTGGTTGGCGGCGAGGGCCGCGACCCTTAAAAATACGACAGTATTTTTAAAAAATTAATGGTTTTAGCATTTTGCCTGCGAAACATCATAAACGCTTTTCGCGGACGCGGCGGCTAGCCCGGCAGCCCCATGCCCGGCTCCATGATCCGGCCGGTCCAGGCCGTCTCGTAGCCGCCAAGGGCCTCCACCCGGGCAGCGAACTCCCCGCCGCGAACCGTCTCCAGCACCGCCTCGATCTTGGGGTCGCCCAGATAGGCCGTGGGCACCACCAGATCGTAGCGCTCCCGGGCCAGGGGCACGAAATCCAGCCCCAGGGCCTTGGCCGCCGCATAGACGCCCAGGCCGCAGTCGGCCGCGCCCGTGCCCACGTTGACGGCAACCGCCATGTGGGTGTGCTCCTCGCGGCCATAGCCCGACACCCGTGACGGATCAATGCCGGCCTGGGCCAGATGGTAGTCGAAGAGAATGCGCGTGCCGGCCCCGCGCTGGCGGTTCAAGTACCGCACCTGGCCGTCGGCCAGATCGGCCACGCCGGCAATGCCCAGCGGATTGCCCGGGGCCACGATGAGCCCCTGCTGGCGTACGGCCAGGTTGATCACCGTCACGGGAAGATTGGGCAGGTACTTGGCCAGGAACGGGAAATTGTAGTCGTTGGTCTCGGGATCAAACAGGTGCGTGCCGGCCACCATGGCCGCGTCGTTGCGCAGGGCGATCAGTCCGCCCATGCTGCCCACATGGCTCGACGCCAGCCGGATGGCCGGGGTGTGGCGCATGAGCAGGTCGGCCAAGAGATCCAGCGTGTTGTCGTGGCTGCCAACGCACACGAGCGTGCGGGCAAGCTCGCCTGGATCGCAGAGCAGCTCGGCCGTGACCTCGGCCCCGGCTTCCAGCCCTTCGGCCGCGGCCGGCAGCTGCGTCACGGCTTGGGCCTTGGTCAGGGTGGAAATGCTGCCCGCCCCGCGCGACAGCGGCAGGGCCACATGGCGCTGCCCGACCTTGCCCACGGCCAGACGCACGAAATCCACCATGCCGATGCGCGACGGCACGCTGCGGGCGAGATGCGCCGTGACGGTCTGCTTGCTGCGCGGCTCCACCCGGGACAGCCAGCAGGCCAGGGGATACAGCAGCCGCTCGAAGCAGACCACGGCGCTGACCGGATAGCCCGGCGCGCCGACGAGCAGCTTGCCGCCTTCGGCCACGCCCAGAAGCGACGGCTTGCCCGGCATGGCCGCCACGCCGTGCACCAGGACTTCGCCGAACCGTTCCATGGTGGCCCGGGCGAAATCCTTGCTGCCGGCCGAGGAGCCGGCCACCGTCACCACGATGTGGGCGTCGGATTCAAGGCCGGCCCGCACCGCCTCGGCCAGGGCCTCGGGATCGTCGGATACCGGCGGCACCCGCTCGCAGACAAAGCCCCATTCGTCGGCCAGGGCGCACAGCAGCATGGAATTGCTCTCCACCACCTGGCCCGGCCCGGGAGCCGGGCGCGAGGTGAAATCCATGACCTCGTCGCCGGTGGGGATCACCCGGATGCGGATGCGCTCGTAGACCGACACGTCATACGCGCCGCAGGACAACAGGGCGCCCACGTCGTAAGGCGTGATGCGGCGATGGCGCGGCAGGATCATCTCCGTGGCCACGATGTCCTCGCCAATGCGCCGCACATGGGCAAAAGGGGCCACCGGAGCCTCGATGCAGGCCGCCTCGCCGTCCATGACCACATTTTCGATCATCACCACCGCGTCGAACCCGGTCGGCAGCGGATGGCCCGTGTTGACGAAAACAAAGCCCTGGCCCGGCGCGAGCCGCACCGGCGAGCCTTCGCGGGCGGCAAAGGTCTCGGCCGCGCGCACGGCAATGCCGTCCATGGCCGCGCTGTGGTAGGTGGGCGAGGAATAGCGGGCAATGACCGGCTCGGCCGTGACCCGTCCGGTTGCGCGTTCGGCCCCGACACGCTCCACGCCGACAAGCCGCTCCCGATCCAGCCGCTCCACAACCCGCGTGAGCGCCTCCTCAATGGGAATCGTCCGCAGATAGATATTGCGTCTCATAGTGCTGCTGACCTCCGGTCAGGCGGGGGGGAGGAAACCCCTTTTTGAAAAAAGGGGTTTCCTCCCCCCCGCGCCCCCCTCTTTCCCCAAAAACTTTTTAACGGGGGTGGTAGATGTCGTGCCCCTGGTCGAAACATTGCGGGGGTCCGGGGGGATCATCCCCCCGGCGGGGCTCGGGGCAGCGCCCCGATCTTCTCGCTTCTCTACACGCTATTCGCCGAACAACTTGCCCAGGCCGCCGTAGGCGTCGATGCGGCGGTCGCGCAGAAACGGCCAGTGGCGGCGGGTGGTTTCGATGGTTTGGGGGTTGATTTCGGCCAGCAGGATGTCTTCGGTGACGATGCCGGCCTGGGCGATAATTTGCCCCGAGGGATCGGCAACAAAGGACGAGCCCCAGAATTCCAGAGTTTCGCCGTAGCCTTCGCCCGAGCCTTCGATGCCGACCCTGTTGACGGCGGCCACGTACAGCCCGTTGGCGATGGCGTGGCTGCGCTGGATGGTGATCCAGCTGTCGCGCTGGCGCTCGCCGTATTCGGCCTTTTCCGACGGGTGCCAGCCGATGGCCGTGGGGTAGAAGATGACCGAGGCGCCAAGAAGCGCCGTGGCCCGGGCCGCCTCGGGAAACCACTGGTCCCAGCAGATCAGCGTGCCGATGGGGCCAAAGGGCGTTTGGAAGGTCTTAAATCCCAGGTCGCCGGGGGCGAAGTAGAACTTCTCCTCGAAGCCCGGATCGTGGGGGATGTGCATTTTGCGGTAAACGCCGAGGTGGTCGCCGTCCGGGCCGAGCACGGCCAGGGAATTCTGGTAGCAGCCCGGGCCGCGCCGTTCGTAGAGCGGGGTCACCACGACCACCTTGTGGGCCTTGGCCGCCTCGGCCATGGCGTTTGTGGTCGGGCCGGGGATGGGTTCGGCCAGATCAAAGGCGTCGTGGTCCTGGTTGCGGCAAAAATACGGCGTGGCAAAGAGTTCGGGCAGGCAGACGACCTGCGCGCCGGCCTTGGCCGCCGCCTCGATGCGCTCGGCGGCTTTTTCGAGGGAAGCGGCCACGGTGGAAGCCGGGGCCATCTGGATAAGGCCGATGGTGAAGGGCGCGGCCATGGAGGCTCCTTTATGGTCGATAATGGGAAACGCGGCATGATACGGACGATTGCTCCAAAGGACAATGTCCCGCCCGGCCGTTTAGCCGGCCAGGCCCAGCAGGGAGAGTCCCTGCCCGGCGAATCCCCAGGCAAAGTAGAGCAGCGAGGCCCCAAGCCCGGCCATGAGCAGCCGGTAGCCGCGGCTGGACAAGAACCGCCGGAAGCGTCCGGCCAGCCCGGCCGCCGCCGCCTTGGCCCCGACGATGCAGACGTAGAAGGCGGTCAGGTAAGCGATGGGGCCGGCCGGGCCGGAGCGGGCCGTTTCCAGGAGGTAGGGCACGCCCACGGTGGCCCAGAACAGGTAGGGGTGGGGATTGGAAAAGTTGGCGGCCACGCCGCGCAGCACCGAGCGCGGGGCCTTGGCCGGGTCGCCGGCGTCCGGAGGCGGGGCCTGGAAGCAGTCGTAGGCGTAGCGGCACAGCAGCGCCGCCCCGGCCAGGGCGACGAGGCCAAGGACGGCCGGCGTACCTGTGAGGCGCGAGAGCAGCAGCCAGGTGGCCAGGATAATGGGCGTGTCGGTGAGGATGGGAGCCAGGGCCACCTTGACGCCCTCGCGGGGGCCATGGGCCAGGGTCTGGGACAGCACCAGGGAGAGCAAAGGCCCCGGGGCGAAGCCGGCGGAAAGCCCCATGGCCGCCCCGGCCAGGGCGGCGCTTGCGATGTCGGCCATGCTTGCGTTTCCTTGGGCGCCCCGGCTACACTGCCGTCGGCGCGGGCTTTTTCCTGCCGCAAACGCCCACCGCTTGCAAGGAGACCACCATGGCCGACGCCGCCGTCCCCGCCGTCCGGCATCTGCTGGCCGCCGACATCGGCGGCACCTCCAGCCGTTTCGGCCATTTTGAGCTGGCTTCGGACGGCGGATTGACCCTTGTTTCCCAGGCTCGCCTGTCCACCCAGGCGGCGGCGTCCTTTGACGACCTTCTGGCCGCCTTGCCGGCGGCCGGCTTTGATCTCGCCCCGGCCCAGGCGGCGGCGGCCGTTTTCGCCGTGCCCGGGGCGGTGGTGGGACGCCGGGTGCGGTTCGCCAACATCGCCTGGGAGCTGGACCTCGACGCCCTTGAAGCCGGGCATGGCCTGAAAAAAAGCGCCTGCGTCAACGATTTCCTGGCCCAGGCCCACGGCTGCCGGCTGCTTGGCGACACGGCCGAAGTGGTGCTGCCCGGCGACATGAACCCGGGGAAGGTCCAGGCCGTAATCGGGGCCGGCACCGGCCTTGGTCATGCCTGTCTGGCCCCGCTGCCCGGCGGCGGCGTGCTGGCCCTGGCTTCCGAGGCCGGCCAGACGGCCATGCCCTTTGTCTGCCCCGAGGAAACCGCCTTTGCCGCCTATCTTTTCGAGGCCACCGGAGAGGGCTACGTCCGCCGCGACACCGTGGTGACGGGCTCGGGGCTGGCCCATCTGCACCGCTTCCTGACCGGCGACGACCTTTCCCCGGGCGAGGTCGGGCGGCTTCTCACCCCGGACAGCCCGACGACGGCCTGGTTCGCCCGTTTCTACGGCCGGGCCGTGCGCGACTACGCCCTGACCGTGGTGGCTGCCGGCGGCGTCTACTTAAGTGGCGGCGTGGCCGCCAAAAATCCCCTGCTGGTGCGGCATCCCGAATTCGCCCGGGAGTTTTACGCCTCCCCCACGTACGGCGATTTTTTGCGCACCGTGGCCGTGCGGCTGGTGCGCGACGAGGACGTGGGCCTTTACGGGGCCGCCGCCATGGCGCGTGATCTGCTCCAAGCCTGACAGAACATAAGGACGTTATCCATGCGCGACGGTTTTTTCCGGGCCGTGTCCACGGCCGAGTTTCGTGATCTGCTCCGCTCTTTTTCCCCCCTTGGCGTCGAAACCGTGCCCCTTGGCGCGGCCTGCCGCCGGTTTTTGGCCGCTGACGTCGTCTCCGGCGAGGACCTGCCCCTGGCCAGCCGGGCTTCCATGGACGGCTACGCCGTGCGGGCGGCCGAGGTTTTCGGGGCCGGCGAGTCCAACCCCGGCTATCTCGATCTGGCCATGGACATCCCCATCGGCGTCATCCCGGAGGCGGCCTTGCCGCCCGGGCACTGCGCCCGCATCGTCACCGGCGCGTTTTTGCCGGCCGGGGCCGACGCCGTGGTCATGGTGGAATACGCCGAGGACCTGGGGGCCGGGGCCATCGAGATCCGCCGTCCCGTGGCCCCGGGCGACAACGTGATGCTGGCCGGCGAGGACGCCCGGCGCGGCGAGACGGCCCTTGGGGCCGGCACGCGCCTGCGCCCCCAGGAAGTCGGGCTTTTGGCCGCCCTGGGCGTGGTTGACGTGCCCGTGGGCAGGATTCCCTCGGTGGCCCTGCTCTCCACCGGCGACGAACTCGTGCCGGCCGAGGCCACGCCGCAACCGGGCCAGATTCGCGACGTCAACAGCCACGCCCTGGCCGCCATGCTGGCCCGGGCCGGAGCCGCGCCCACGACTTTTCCGCTGGTGCCCGACGACCTCGATTCCATCCGGGACGCGCTCAAAACAGCAGCCGAGGGCCACGACCTGACCCTGCTTTCGGGCGGCAGTTCCGTTGGCGCGCGCGATTTCACCCTGGAGGCCTTAAAAAGCCTTGGCGCGGTGGTCCTGGCCCACGGCGTGGCCCTCAGTCCGGGCAAGCCGACCATCCTGGCCAGCCTTTACGGCAAGCCGGTCATCGGCCTGCCCGGCCAGGTAACCTCGGCCCAGGTGGTGCTGGACGTCTTCGGGCTGCCGCTTCTGGCCCATCTGGCCGGCGACAAAGCTGCCTTCGACCGCGCACCGCGCACCTTTCCGGCGCTGCTGTCGCGCAACGTGGCTTCCAAACAGGGCCGCGAGGACCATGTCCGGGTGCGCCTGGAGCCTCGCCCAGGAGAACTGCCCCTGGCCCATCCGGTGCTCGGCAAGTCCGGGCTGCTCAAAACCCTGCTCATGGCCGACGGCCTTATCGTCATCCCGGCCGACCTCGAAGGCCTGGCCGGCCAGGCCGTGGTGGCGGTGCGGCCCATCTGAGGCGGCCTGCGGCCGGCCTGTCATCGACGGGGCCGCCATGACGCCGTCCCCGCAAGCGACGGGCGGCCCTGGGGCCGCCCGTTGTCCGTTCTCGCGCCCGGGCCGGTCCAACCGGCCAGACAGTTCTTTTACGCCGCCCCCCTTAACCCCTTTCTCCAGCTGGGGGGCCGGGGGCATGTTTTCCTCTTTTTGCGCGAGGCGTTATGTCGCCGAAGCCACGAGCTTTTTGACGCCTTCGAGGTGGGGCAGGAATTTTTCCTCGGGCGCGATGACGATGACGAGCAGCATGTCGTTGCCCCTTGGCACCACGGCCATGGCCATGTTGTGGTAGTGGGGGATCGAGGTGATCTTGTACTCGTCCTTTTTGTCGCGGTCGTAATCGGGTTTTTCCTGGAGTTCCTTGCGCCGCTCCACCTTGATGTACTTAAATACTCCGATATTGCGCTGGCCGTCCTTGGCGGCCACGGCTTCGACGCCCAGGGGTTCCACGACCACGGCGTTGCGCATGTGCCCGAGGATGGCCTCGGCCAGCTTGTCGGCCGAGAATTTGCCCGCTGCCCCTTGCAACACGAAAATGCGCCCTTCGACGCCCTCGCCGGTCAGGGCCAGGGTCTTGCCCATGCCCGACAGGGGGGATTCCGGTTCGGTCAGGGTGACCAGGGGGCCGGCCGTGCGCAGGATGTCGAAGGCCACCACCGAGTCGATAAAGCCCTGCTTGCCGCCGTTGCGCTTGCTGGCTTCCAGGAGCCGGCCCAGTTCCGGTTTCTCGGCCACGGCCACTTCCACGGCCCGGGGCGGCGCGCCTGTGGACCAGGCCACCGGCATTTGGCACACGAAGCCGCCCACGGACTGTTGGGCGCAGGCCACCTCGGGCGCGGCCGGGGCGGGCGCGTCCTCGATGGCGGCCCGTTTGCCGGCGCGTTCGGGCTTGGCCGGCTTGCCGCCTTTGGCCTTGGGCGCGGGTTCGGGCTCGGATGCGGCGGCGAGCTTGTACTGCTTGTCGATGTCGGCCACGGCCTTTTGCACCAGCCGCTGGGTCACGGTCCCCAGCGTCAGGCCGCCGGCCTGGGCCGCGTCCACGCCGAGAAACCCGGTCAGCTCGCGGTTGATGGTGGCTTGTTCGGTGAACTGGCCCTCGTGGAGCTGTCGCCCGGACACGCCGTCGAGGATACGGTAGCGCAGGGTGACGTTCCAGGCGCGCTGTTCCTTGGCGTTGTTGATGGAGCCGATGACGCCCTGTCCAAGCGAGGCGCTGCCCAGGAAGCTGCCCATGAGCGCGCCGGCGAACATGGCCGAATTTTTGTCGGTGTAGCTGAAATTGAGCGTCTGGGCCGAGACGTCGGCGATGTCGAAGACGACGAACCACTGGGGCGGGGTGATCTTGTGCTTGCTGAAGCGTTTGGCCACGGAGCCGTCGCCGAGGTTGGCGGCAATGGAAATTTCCTGGTAAATATTGGAGAGCGAGTTTTTCTCCATGACTTTGAAGTTTGCCTTGCCAAGCTCCAGTTCGCCGTATTCCCGCAAGTTGTCCGCCTTTATCTGGGACAGGAACTCGTAGGTCCTGGAGGTGAGCGTGCCGCCGACGACAATGACGCTTGGCCCAGGTTGGCCCGCATTTTCGTATGTCGCATCCTGATACATGTTGGGAGCCGCCAGATCTCGAGCTTGTTGCAGGGATTTTCCGCAGCCAGCAAGCAGAAATAGTGACAGCAACAGACAGAATCTTTTCAACAAGTGCATGGCGTCTCCCCGAGTTGTCTGCGGTTTGAAGGATTCTTTAATTGTAGATGGACATGGTCTGAAAATAATCATCTGCATCGAAACAGTTCGCATGTATTTTCAAAACCAAGGAGTCCTGTCAACGGACGAGCGCTGTATGGGGGAGGAAAACCGCAGCCCTCACCGAGGAGGCCAAGGAACTCTTGCAGCGGGCAATCGAAACCGATGATGCTTCGTCTGGGCGGTACAGACCTGTGCAAACCCGTGTCCAGGACGTTTGGCGACAGGGGCGTTTCGGGGGCGGCCGGCGCTGTTTGACGCCGCTTGCGGCGGCGGGCATCATCGCCTTCGCCAGGCGGTCAGGCCGCCCCAAGGAGCCGTCATGTCTTTTGCCCATGCCATCATCACGCGCTTTAACGTGCACATCAACGCGATCCCCTACGATTTCCGCCTCGGCTCCACCTGGCTGGTCGAGCGTTTCGAGCTTTTCCGCCGGTTCTGCCTGCCCTCGGTGCGGGGGCAGACCTGCCAGGATTTTCTGTGGTTCGTGCTCTTTGACGAGGCCACGCCGCCGCCGTTTCGCCGGCTGATCGCTGCTTTGGAAGGCTACGCCAACTTCCGGCCGGTCTACTGCGGCGCGTTCGAAACAGTCCTGCCCCGGGCGCGCCAAGCCGTGGCCGAGGCCTTCCCGGACGCGCCGTGGCTTTTGACCACGCGCCTGGACAACGACGACGCCCTGTCACGCCATTTCGTGGCCCGGCTGCACAAGGTCGTGACGGACCTGGAGGCCGGCAGCCGCCTGCCCCAGGGCGAACTCTACATCAACTTCCCCAACGGTCTGCAATACAAGGACGGGACGGTCTACGACTTCTTTGACGCCACCAACGCCTTCGTGAGCCTGCTTGAACGCAACCGTCCGCCGCATACGGTTTTCTGGGTGGACCATCCGGCCATCTACGACAAGGCTCCGGTGGCCCAGATCGAGACCCGGCCGATGTTTTTGCAAAACGTCCATGCGCGCAATGTCTACAATTACGTCCGAGGCGAGCCCCTGGGCGACGCGTCCGTATTGACGGATTTCGACCTGGAACTGGAAACATCCTGAAGACGCCCGCGGCTTTCGGACACTGCACAAGGAAGGGGAATATGCCCGATCAGGACGAACGCCTTTCCCCACAACCCGCCGGGCTTCCGTCGGCCGCCGCCCCGGACCGCCCGCAGCCGGTGCTTCCGGCCGTCCCGGCCGAGGCGGACGGCGACGAGCACGGCCCGCTTCATGCCCGGTATTATCGCCCATTTTTGCTGCTGGTTTTTCTGGCGGCGGTGGCGACGGTGGGAGGGCTTTTATGGCCGTTTCGCCATGCCGTCATCCTGGCCGCCATCCTGGCGATTTTGCTTTCGCCGCTGCGGCGGCGCATGGAGGCCGCGCTCAAGGGGTCCCGCTATCTGACCGCTGCCCTGTTGACCGCGGCCACCCTGATTTTCATCGTCTTGCCCGCGGCCGTCTTGGCGGCCGTCTTGACCAGCAAGGCCGGGGCGTTGCTGGTCGAGGGCGTGCAGTGGTGGAGCGAGGGGGGCGTGGCCAGCCTCCTGGACCGGCTCCAGGCCGTGGCCCTGCCCGACTGGGTGCAGGGCCTGCTGGACATGATTCCCATCGATTCCCAGGGCCTCAAGGTCAGCCTGCTCGGCGCGGCCGGCGCGGCCGGCCGGCAACTGCTGGCCATGGGGCGCGGGTTGGCCGGCCAGATGGCTGGCTTTGCCGCCCAGACGGTGATGCTGGTGTTGTTTTTGTTCTATTTCCTGTCGCAGGCCGAACAGGTGGTGCGGGGCTTGCGGCTGTTGTCGCCCTTGCGGCGCAGCCAGGAGCAGGAACTCACGGAACGGCTCAAGACCGTGACCCGCTCAATTCTGGTCGGCGGCGCGGCCGCCGGGTTGTCCCAGGGCCTGGCCACCATGCTCGGCTTGTGGTTGGTGGGCATCGATCCCTTGTTCTGGGGTTTCGTGGCCTTGCTGGCGTCGTTGATCCCGGTGGTGGGCACGACGCTTATTCATGTGCCGGCCATTGTCTATTTGTTGTCCCTTGGCGCGATGGGCAAGGCGGTTTTTTTGACGCTGTGGTGGCTTGTGGTGGTGAGCACGGTGGACAACGTGGTGCGTCCGTTTTTCATCCGCGACGGCGCGCAGTTGCCGCTGCTGCTGATTTTCGTGGCCATCATCGGCGGCGTGCTGCTTTTTGGCCCTCTGGGGCTGATTTACGGTCCGGTGTCCATGAGCCTGTGTCTGGTGGTGTTCCAACTCTTCGTAGAGGCCCAAACGCGGCCGGGGCCATGACGAGGGGCGGGGAAAGCGGCGCCGTCCACGACGACCGGAGGGTCAAGGCGATGCCTTCTGTGAAGACGGAAATGCAGGTGACCACGGACAGCCGGTTTCTGCCGTTGGTGCAAGGCCAGGCGCGGGTGTTGGCGGAGATCGGCAGTGCTGTTGTCCGCGGCGCGGCTGGCGATGTCTCGCGGTCAGACGTTATTTGTTGAAGAATCATAACAGTTCTTGTATCTAATGTTTTCAGTGCATGACAAAAAAGTAATGGAGTACATCATTTGTAGAACGTCTTGCCGTGGGCCGTTCTCGTGGCGACCTGCGCTTGCATGGCGCTGGCGTCAAAGTATATTGAAGAAAGTGGCCGAGCCGTGAAGGGCGGCCGGCAGGCCCTGGGCCGCGCACGCGGCGTTGTCGCCAGCCGTTTTGCAACGCGATGTCCGCTGGGGAGTTTATGGATACCGCAGACAGAGAACCAAAGTATTACGTAGGCATAGGCGCATCTGCCGGCGGGCTCGAAGCCCTGGATGCGTTTTTTTCCCAAATGCCGGTGGACAGCGACATGGCGTTTATCGTCATCCAGCATCTTTCGCCGGACTATAAAAGCCTCATGGTGGAGTTGCTGTCCAAGCGCACGGCCATGAACGTGCGCCGCGCCGAGGAAGGCATGGCCGTTACGGCCAACACCGTCTACCTCATTCCGCCCAGGAAGCAGCTCACCATCTTTCACGGCAAACTCCTTTTAAGCGACCTCGACCACGCCAAGGGCATCAATTTGCCCATCGACATCTTCTTCCGTTCCCTGGCCGAGGACCAGGGGGACAAGGCCATCGGCATCATCCTCTCGGGCACCGGCAGCGACGGGGTTCGCGGCATCCGGGCCATCAAGGAGGCCGGGGGCATGATCATGGTGCAAAGCGAGGATTCGGCCAAGTTCGACGGCATGCCCCGCGCCGCCATCGCCACGGGGCTGGCCGACATGATCCTTGCCGCCGACGCCATGCCCGGCAAGCTCATCTCCTTCGCCAAACACCCCTTCACTTCCGCCCCCGGCCATCCCCAGGCCCTGCTGTCCGACGAGGACGGCCTGACCCGCATTTTCGCCCTGCTGCGCGAACAGACCAAGGTGGATTTCACCTACTATAAACCCAGCACCGTGCTGCGGCGCATCGAGCGGCGCATCACCGTCTGCCAGACCGCCAACCTACGGGAATACGTCCGCCTGTTGGAGTCGAGTCCGGGCGAGGTCACGACCCTGTACCGGGAACTGCTCATCGGCGTGACCAGCTTCTTTCGCGACCGCGACGTCTTCACGGAGCTCGGCAACGTCTATCTGCCCGCCTTGCTCAAGGCCAGCGAGCGGCGCGAGATCCGTTTCTGGGTGGCGGGCTGCTCCACCGGGGAGGAAGCCTATACCTTGGCCATCCTGGCCCAGGAGTGCCTGGAGCGCCTGGACCGGCCGCTTTCGGTGAAGATCTTCGCCACCGACATCGACCGGGACGCCATCCTCCATGCGGGCAACGGCCTTTACGCCGAATCCATCGCCGCCGACCTGCCGCCGGGCATGTTGGCCAAGCATTTCGTGCGCCGCGACGACCACTATCAGGTGAATCGCCACCTCCGAGAGATGGTGGTGTTTGCCCAGCACAACCTGACCAAGGACCCGCCCTTCACCAACATCGATCTGCTGAGCTGCCGCAATATGCTCATCTACCTGCAGCCGGTGCTGCAGCAAAAGGTCTTGGAATTCATGAATTTCTCCCTCAATCCCCAGGGCCTGCTGCTGCTTGGCACCAGCGAGACGCCGGGGGAAATGGGGGAGTACTTCGAACCCCTGCATCACCGGTTCAAGATTTTCCGCTCGCGCGGCAAACGTCGTCACCCCGTTGAAAAACCGCTGTTCCAAGGCACGGGGGACCGGCTTTCGCGTCAGTACGCCTCGCGGTTTTTCCGCAACGAGTACGCCCTGGGCCAGCGCGAGGAGGAACGCATCCAGGACAGGCTGCTCCAATCCCTGGCCGGGGATTACGTGCCCCTGGTGGCCGTGGTCAACGAACACCACGAGCTGTTGCATCTGGTGGGCGAATCCGAGGGACTCCTGCGCCTGCCGTCGGGCAAGCAGAGCAACGACATCACCCGCATGGCGGTCAAAGAGCTGGCCATCCCCCTGGCCACGGGCCTGCAGAAGGTTTTCCATTCGGGCCAGGAAATCAGCTACGCCAACATCCGCCTTCCTGCCCGCGACGGGGTCAGGACCATCGTCATGCGCATCCGGCCCCTGGCCGAGAAAAAAGGGCAGTTGCCGCTGGCTGCTGTCATCCTCCAGGAGTCCGCGCCCAGCAAGTCGGAAACCCAGCCCGGCGCGGCCCAGGTACTCGACATCAGCCGCGAAGCCGAACAGCGTATTCTCGATCTGGAACAGGACCTCCAATTCACCAAGGAAAACCTGCAGGCCACCATCGAGGAGCTGGAAACCTCCAACGAGGAACTCCAGGCCACCAATGAGGAGCTCCTGGCCAGCAACGAGGAGCTGCAAAGCACCAACGAGGAGCTCCAGTCGGTCAACGAGGAACTGCACACGGTCAACGCGGAGTACCAAAACAAGATATTGGAACTCACCGAGATGACCAACGACCTGGACAACCTCATCTCCGCCACCCAGATCGCCACGGTGTTTCTGGACGAGAATCTGGAAATTCGGAAATTCACCCCGGCTGCAGCCAACATCTTCCGCATCCTGCAAAGCGACGTCGGGCGCCCCATCTCCCATCTGACCCACCGGCTGCACGGGGTTGACGTCATGGAGGCGCTGCACCAGGTGGAGCGCCAAGGGCAGCCCGTGTCCCAGGAAGCCTGCACCCTTGAAGGCGAATGCTACCTCATGCGCGTGCTGCCTTACGCCATCGGGTCCTCGACCTCGTCCGGGATGCTCATCACCTTCATGGATACCGGACCGCTCAAGCAAAGCCGGGACGCTCTGGCCATGCATCAGGAACTCCTGATCAAGACCCAGGAAATGGCCCGCGTCGGCAGTTGGCAGCTGGACCTTGGGACCAGACGCCTGGATTGGTCGGCCGAAGTCCACCGCATTTTCGGCACCGATCCGGAGACGTTCTCTCCTACCTACGAGACCTTCATGGAACTGGTGCACCCCGAGGACCGGGAAACCGTCGATAAGACCTACCAGCGCGCCCTGCGGGACGGCGTCCCCTACGAGGTCGTCCACCGCCTCGTGCGGCCGGGAGGCGAGGTGCGCATCGTCCAGGAGAAATCCGTGGAGACGCGCAACGAAGCCGGACAAGCCACGATCTCCATGGGCATGGTGCTCGACGTCACCGACCTCGTCACCGTCCGCGACGCCCTGCGCCTGTCCCAGAGCTATCTGCGCAGCGTCATCGACGCCCTGCCGGCCCACTTGGTCATTTTGGACCAGGACGGCGTGATCGAATACGTCAACGCGGCCTGGCGGGCCTTTGGCCGCGACAACGGCCTGCGCCTGCCGGCCGACGCCGTGGGGACCAATTATCTGCGGATCTGCGAGGAAGCGGCTCCGCCCTGCCACGAGGAGGCGCAGCGGACGGCGCAGGCCGTGCGGGCAGCCCTTGGCGGCTGCGACGAGGCCACGGAGATCGAGTATCCCTGCCATCAGGAGGGCCGGCAACGCTGGTTTCTGGCCCGCATCCAACCCTTCGACACGCCCAAGGGCAGAAGGGTCCTGCTGATGCACGACAACATCACCGCGCTAAAGGCCGCCGAGGACCGGCTTCGGTGGGAGGCTCCCCGCCCTGGCGATGCGCCGGCCGACTCCCAAACGGCACACACCCATCCCCCGGCCAGGCCGGACAGCGATGAAAAGCAGCCCTGAAATGGCCCGCGCGCCGGCCTCACGCCCAAACCGCCCTGCAACCGCCTATACTGAACAGGGGTATCGTCAGATGACTTCCGACAAACTTCCCGCCGCCCAGGGACTCCGGGAACGCGCCGAACAGTTGTTGCAAGCCCATGGCGTCGCCGGCCGGTCCCTTTCCCCGGAAGAGAATCAGGCCGTTATCCACGAGCTTCAGGTCCACCAGATCGAACTGGAACTGCAAAACGAGGAGCTCCAGCGTTCCCAGGTCGAACTGGCCTTGGCCCTGGAGCGCTTCTCCATCCTCTTCCACAAGGCCCCGGTCGGCTACGTGGTCCTGGACAAGGACGCGATGATCCAGGAGGTCAACCACACGTTTCTGGATATGATCGGCTGGACCGGCCGCAAACCCGTGGGACGGCCGTTTTTCGAGTACATCGCCGAGCCGGCCCGTCCGGTATTCGTGGCCCGCTACCGGGCGCTTTTCAAAAGCCCCGAGGGCAAGAAGGTGGAGACGGTCCTGGATGTCCACGGGGGCGTCGATAAACCCGTGCTTCTGGAGGCCTGCGTCCACGAACAGCCGGCCGGTCTGGAAAAACCGGGGCCGGCGCCCCAGCTCTTTCTCGCCGTCAGCGACATCTCGGCCCGCCGCAAGGCCGAGGAAGCCCTGATGGAATCCGAGCGCTTCGCCCGGGGCACCCTCGACGGACTTTCCGCCCATATCGCCATCGTGGACGAGGCCGGGAACATCCTGGCGGTCAACTCGGCCTGGCGCGCCTTTGCCGCCGACGCCTCCTGCACGCCGGGCGCGGTGAGCGAGGGGGCCAATTATTTCCGCGCCTGCCAGGGGGCAATCGGCGACGAGGCCGATACCGCCGGCCGGATCGCCCGGGCCATCCGCGAGGTCCTGGCCGGCCGGCTGCCGTTTTTCAGCCTGGAGTACCCCTGCCACTCACCCACCGAAAAGCGGTGGTTCCAGGTGCGCGTCACGCGTTTTCCCGGGGACGGGCCGGCCCGGGCCGTGGTGGCCCATGAAAACGTCACCGAGCGGGTCCAGGCCACGGCCGCCCTGGCCTCCGCCAAGGAGGCGGCCGAGGCCGCCGCCAGGGCCAAGAGCGAATTTTTGGCCAACATGAGCCACGAAATCCGCACGCCCCTAAACGGTGTCATGGGCATGCTCCAGCTGCTGAAGCTGACGGGCTGCGATGAAGAACGCAACGATTTCATCAAGCTCGCTTACGACAGTTCCGAACGCCTCTTGCAGCTTCTCAACAATATCCTGGATATTTCCCGCATCGAAGCCGGACGCACGGTGATGGTCCAGGAGCCGTTCTCGCCTCTTGAATTGCTGCAAGAACCCGTGTTGCTGTTTCAAGGCATGGCCAAGGCCAAGAACGTAACGATGGCCTTTTCCGCCGACGACGGCTTGCCCGAGCAGGTGACGGGCGATGTCCCCAAAATACGCCAGGTGCTGTTCAATCTCGTCGGCAACGCCGTGAAGTTCACCCAAAACGGTCAGGTCCGGCTGGCCGTGGCCTACGCCGGCTCGCCGGCCTCGTCCGACAAGGCGACGCTGGTGGTGACGGTCGCCGACACGGGTAAGGGGATCTCGGCGGAGCTTTTGCCCGAACTGTTTCAACCGTTCACCCAGGGGGACAGCTCGTTTAAGAAGCAATATGCCGGCACCGGCCTGGGGCTTTCCATCGTCAAGCGCCTGGTCTGCCTCATGGGCGGAGCCCTGTGCCTGGAATCGGTCGAGGGGGAGGGCACGACCGTCCACCTCAGCGTGCCGGTGACCCTTCCCGTTCCCAGGGAGGCCGATCTTCCCCGTGCTCCTGACGCCGAAGTCGCGCCCCGGCGCTATCGCATTCTGCTGGCCGAGGACGACGCCATCAACCGTATGGTCGCCGTCGGCATGTTGGGCAAGCTGGGGCACCAGGTCACGGTGGCGCAAAATGGCCGTGAGGCGCTGCTCCTGCTTGACGCCCAATCCTTTGATCTCATGCTGCTCGACGTGCAGATGCCGGTCATGAATGGGGTGGAGGTGGCCAAGGCCGTCCGGGAAGGCTGGGGCGGCCGGCCGGACATGCCTCTCGTCGCCACGACGGCCTACTCCATGAACAGCCAATGCGAGAATTTCCTGGAGGCCGGCATGAACGAATGCCTGGTCAAGCCCTTGGAATACGACACCCTCAAGCACGCCATCAGCCGGGTCATGGAGGCTTGGGAAAAGGGCCAAAAACATATTGCCTAGAGAGTCTTGGAAGGTCAGGCCGGAGGGCAGGCGCTCCCGGAGACGCCTCGGCCCAAGGGGAATCATGGCTGGTCATTTTGGCTCCACAAGAATCCGCACCGCCCCGCGAGGTGAGACGCGCCGAGGCGCAGCGTCCGTAACGGGTTGCCCCGTACGCCGGTGCTGACGGGGCGGCATGACCGGCTCCGGCTCGCCGGCGGCGACGCCAACCACCGCCGGCTGCCCGGCCAGCCGTGCCGCCCCGGGGTTGGGGGCTGGTTCGGCCTGCGGGGCGAGCGCGGCAATGGGACGGTTCGCAAAGCACCGGCGACGTTAAACGGCCCGGCCCTCCTGATGAGGGCCGGGCCGTTTGGCGTCTGGCAAGACACTGGGGCGGGTTTCGTCCCGGGCGGCCCGCCGGCTTCTCCGGGTCAAGGGAGCGGGCCGGAGCGAGTCGGGGACGGCTCCGGAAGGCTAGGCGTCCAGTTGCTGGATGGCGTCGAGCTTCCAGGCGTCGCCGGGCACGGTTTCCTTGCGCGTGAAATGCCAGACTTCGCGCACCTGTTCGGGCTGCCCGGCCTTGGGGTCCTCGCGCATGAGCACGTCGAAGTAGGCCGAGGCGATGGTTGCGCCGCCTTGGCTGCGCACTTCCAGGAGCTTGGCGTCGACCAGGAGCACGTCGGTGGGCGCCGGGGTCGGGTCCTCGGCGGCCTGCTTGCGCACGTCGGCCATGAACGCCGGGGTGGCAAAGGCCTCGATGTCGGCCAGATCGCGCTTGCTCCAGGACTGCTGCATCCGGGCAAAAAGGGCTTTGGCCCCGGCCAGGAAGTCGGCGGCGTCAAAGCCCGGCGGCAGGTCCGGTCCGGCGGGCGCGGTCGCCTGGGCCGCCGCGCCGAGGTTGTTCCAGCCCCCGGCCGCCGCCTGTTGGGCCTGGGACTGGGGCTCGGCTTCGTAGCTCCGGGACATGGGCTGGCCGAAAGACGGCCCCTGGGCCGTGGCCGTGCGGCGCGAACGCATGAACCGGAAAAGCAGGAACAACCCGCCGCCGATCAGCAGCATGTCGAGCAGGCTGGGACCGCCCCAGCCATGGCCGCCGCCAAAAAGCATGGAGCCGACCAAGCCGCCGACCAGCAGGCCGCCGAGCATGCCGCCGAGGCCCGGGCGCGAGAACATGCCGCCGCCAGGGGTGGCCGCCGTGGGATTGGGTCGGGCCTGCTGGGAGGAAAAACTGCCTGAAGGGGAACCCGCATCGGGCCGGGGGGTGGTGGACGTGCTGAAGGACTGCCGGTTGCCCATGGAACCGCCGCCGCCCAGCCGTTTGGCCAGGCCCAGTTCCACGCTTGCAAAAAGCAAAGCAAAAACAGCCAGCAAGACACATGCGGTACGACCCACGAAAGACCTCCTTGTTACGTGTCGCGGCATTTTGGCCGGACACTGTGTCAAGCCCGACTTCACTCCACGGCATGACGACAAGGAGCCGTGCACGCCCGGAGGGAAGCAAGGGCCAGCGCGCCAACCCGGCCGTCCAACAGCGGCGACCGGGAGCGTCGGTTCTTGATGGTCTCTTATATCAGTCGCAAAGGGGGACTCGTCAAGGAAAACCGGTCTACATGGAACATTGTTTAGGAACAAAGGACACAGCAAAGGCCGAGACAAAGGGCCGGGCCGTGAAGTGGGCGCCGGTTTTGGGAATGACCGCGAAGGGTTTGGCGCAGCCGTGGGCGGCGGTCACGGCGTCCGGGGAGAAGGTCAGGACCAGGGGGGTCAGTTCGTGGTCGCCGTCGCCGCAGATGCTGTCGCGCACCTTGGGGGCGAGTTCGCGGCGCGAGCCGTCGGGCAGGCGCACCGCCACGGCCGTGCGCACCGTGGCCAGACGGGAGGTTTCCCCGTCCGGGGTGAAGGCCAGGGAGTTGTCGTCGCCGGCGATGCCCACGGCGTCGGGATCAAAGGCCCAGACCGGCCCGGCCAGGGTTGGCGCTTCCACGGGCCGGGCCGGCTCGATGGAGCGCAGGGTTCCGCCGGGATGGAAACTGAGTCCCAGGCGGACGGGCAGTTGGCCGCAGGGAGTGGGCACGGGCAGTTCCTCGCCGGGCCACAGGGTCAGGCTTCGCAGGCGGCCCTTGGGGTCGAAGGCCACGGCCAGCCATTTGGCGCTAAGCCGCCCCACGGGCGTGGCCAGGGGGAGGGTTTCGGCCAGCCCGGCCTCGTCGGCTTCGGTCCAGTAGCCGGAGAGTTTGCCGTTTAAGGGGAACACCCGGGCCACGGCCCCGTTGTCGTGGAAGGTGACCAGTTCCGCCGGCAGCGGCCCGGCCGGGGTTTCCACCACGGTACGGGTTTCCAGCGGCAGGCTGCGGACCTGGCCGTTGTCGTGGAAGGTGACGGGCGGCTTGGTCATGCGCCGGGCGTCGTCGATGGTGTGCTGGGGCACAAGCCGGCCGATGGACGTGGCCAGGGCGGCCGGGGCGGCGAGAAAGGCCGCGCGTACGCCGCCGTCCGGGCGGCGTTCCACGAGGCCTTCGATGGGCAGGGGGCCGTAGCAGGTGTCGATGGTGTCCATGTCCGGGGAAAAGCAAATACCGGTCCAGATTTTTTATTCAATATTGTCGGCTGGCTGTCGTCGGCAAGGCACGCCTGGTCGACAAAATCGTGGCTGCGGGCGACAAAAGCGTCGGTCGGGCCGCGTCATACGGCCGTAACGCCTCTGGCCCATGGTGCGGACACGTTCCACCCTTGCCAGCCGGGGCCGCCATGCTCACCTTTGCCCACTCGACCTACTTTCACGATCTGCTGGAAAGTTTTTCGGCCGGCGTGGTCATCTGCAACATTCGGGGGCTGGTCTACGCCGCCAACGAGGCCGCCTGCCGGCTGCTCGGGGTCAGCCGCCGGGAACTGGCTGATCCGGCCGCATCGGCCGCCCTGGTGGCCCGGGCCGACGCCCCCCGCCGCCTGGCCCGGTTCCTGGCCGCGCCCATCAAACACGGCCAAAAGCCCGAGCCCTTGGCCATCGCCTACGCCCATCCCGACGGCCAGTTGCGGCGCTATCGCCTGTCGGGGTCGCTGCTGCTGGAAAACGAAAAAATCTTCGGCATCCTCATCGAGATCACCGACGTCACCGAGATCTACCGCCTCCACGAACGCGACCGCGACCGGCTCCTGGGCGTCCAGGCCGCCCAGAAGGAGCGCATCGAGGGGCTTGTCCGGTTTTCCCTGGCCGTGGCCCACCAGATCCGCAATCCGCTCATGGTCATCGGCGGTTTCACGGGCCGGCTGTTGCGGGGGAAAGGGGAGGGCGATCCCGAGGCCGAGGTCCTGTCCATGATCCTGGACGGGGCCAGGCGGCTGGAGGCCGTGGTGCGGGCGGTATCGGACTACGCCCGGCGGGAGAATCCGGCCATGGCCCCCTGTGATCTGGCCGAGTTGGCCGACCGGGCCTTTGCCGAAGCCCTCGCGGCCACGGGCGGGGCGGGCCGGCTGGAAACGGCGGGTCTGGACGGCCCGAAAGGGAACGTGCGGGCCGACGCGGCCATGCTGATCGCCATCCTGGCGGCGCTATGCGCCAACGCCCTGGAAGCCGCCCCACAAGGCGGGGCGCGGGTGGCCCTGGCTTGCGCCCACCAGGACGAGGGCGTGACGCTAACGGTTGCCGACAACGGCCCCGGGCCGGCCGACCACGTCCTGCCCTATGCTTTTGACCCCTTTTTTACCACCAAGGCCGTGGGCGTGGGCATGGGGTTGACCATAGCCCGGCGGCGGGCCGAGGAAATGGGCGGCGCGCTCACCTTGGAACGCGGCCCGGACGGCGGCGGGCTGGCCCGCCTGACGCTCCCCGGCCGGAAATGAAGCGGCCGGCAAACGCCGGCCTATTCTTCGAGAAACGCGGACTCGGCCCGGCCGCCCTGCATGTAGGGCCGCCCCATGTCTTCGAGCAGCGACTTGCAGTGGACGCACAGGGTGGCCGTGGGCTGGACGCGCAGCCGGGCCAGGCCGATCTCCTCGCCGCACTCCTGGCAGATGCCGTATTCCCCGTCCTTGACCCGGGCCAGGGCCTCGTGGATTTCACTGATGAGCTGGCGGTCGCGCTCGCCCATAATCAGCGCCATGTGGCGGTCGGACTCGGCCGCCGCCCGGTCCACGGCGTCGGGGCAGGCCGTTTCTTCCCGGGCCATGAGTCCCAGGGAGTCCCGGGACTTGCCTTTGAGGGTTTCCAGCATGTCGCGCAGCACTTCACTGATCCGGTCCACGTCGAGATGTCCCATGGCGTCGCTCCGTTGGCGTCGGTTGGTGGAGTTTCCCGGGACGCTCCCGGGAACCGCATGGTCGCCTTTTGCCCGGGACATTTGAAAGGGGCGTGTCGGTCGTGTGGAGACTCGGTGACGCCGGCGGCCGTCCAGCCGGCCGGCCGGCAAAATCTGCCGCCAGCCAAAAGAGACTTCATGTGGGATATTAGTGTGTTGCGAGAATAAACCGGATGGCAGGGGAATTGCTCAATGAAGGGCCAAAGGGTCCTCTCCCGGTGGAGAAGGGCCGAACTTGCCGCCCGGAGGCTTCCCCATGGCCACATCAGCCGCCACCAACGACGTCGTCAATTGGGCCTATCAGTACAGCCTGGCCAGCGCCAAGCTGAGCTCCGCCCAAGCCAATGCGAGCTCTTCGGCCACGCGCAGCAAGGACATTGCCGAAGCCCAGGCAAGTTTCAACGCCACCATGAAGAGCTTGGTGCCGTCCGAAGTCCAGTCGAGCGTACAGTTCCAGTATTTCGACGCCTATACAAACTATAATACGGCCCTGGCCGGGGCGACCACGGAAACGGAACGTCAGGAGGCCCTGGACTCCCTCTACAGCGAACTGTCCGGGTTGACCTTGCCCACGGCCACCTCGACCACCCTCGACAGTCTGGCCTCAGACACCCTGGCCGCACAGAAGACCAATATTTCCAATGCCGCCGCCAGCATCAAGTCCATGCTGGCCAGCGCCGCCAAGATGGCCTCCAACGCCTCGGCCGCCTGGATGTCGGCCATCACCAGCGGAGCCAACGCCCTCAATGCTCAGGCGGCCAGTCTCACCGATTCCATGAAGACCCTCATGACGTCGCTTGGGCTGGACACCTCGGGCGTCACCGCGCCCACGGTTTCGACCACGCCGACGTCGGCCTTTGCCGCCGGATCGGCCACGGCCGCGGCCAACGGCACGCCGGGAAGCATCCTCAACTCGGCGCTTATCGGGTATCTCGTGGCCAGCCAGGCCACGACCACCGACAGTTCCTGATGCGCCCGGGGCCGGGGCGGCCCCGCACCGCTTGGGGCTTTACATTCGGGTCGGACTTCTGAATGATGCAGGGCGCAGCAGTCTCACCGTCCCATCGTCAGGAGTCGTCCCATGGCCGATGCCAAAGACCCCACCTGCTTCGCGCCGTCCGAACGGGCCTGCCCGGAAGACATCGACCGACAGTTCGCGGTGCTGTCCCAGCACGCCATCCCCTTGGTCTTAAACGCCATGCCCATCATCGCCATGGTGCTCAACCGGCATCGCCAGGTGGTGCATGGCAATCGCAAGTTCGCCGACGTGCTGGGCATCGCCGACATCCGGGAGGCCCTGGGCAAGCGGCCGGGCGAGGCCTTTCGTTGCGTCCACGCCGACGAGCATCCGGGCGGCTGCGGCACCAGCGAGTTTTGCGCCCACTGCGGCGCGGTGCGCTCCATACTGCTTGGCCTTGCCGGTACGGACAATGTCCAGGAGTGCGCCATCAACCGCGACACCGGCTCGGGCATCGAGGCGCTGGACCTGCGCGTTTCCTCGGCCTCGGTCCATCTCGACGCCGAACCCTACCTCATCTTTTCCATCAACGACGTGAGCCACGAAAAGCGCCGCCGCACCCTGGAGCGCCTGTTTTTTCACGACATGCTCAACACCGTGGGCGGCGTCCAAGGGCTTTTGGAGTTTTTGGCCGAGGAAGTCCCGGAGGAATTGCAGGCCGACGCCAGGCTGATCCACCGGGCCGTGTCCCAGCTCACCGACGAGATCATCTATCAAAAGCAGCTGCTGGCCGCCGAGACCAACGAACTGGAGACCAATTGCACGCCGCTTCGCAGCGACGACATTCTCGACGTGGTGGCGGCCACCTTCCAGGGCGGCGAGCAGGCCCGGGACCGGCGCATCGTGGTGGAAAACGTCTGTTCCGAGGTGGTGTTCCATTCCGACCCGGTGCTGTTGCGGCGGGTGGTCGGCAACATGGTGAAAAACGCCCTGGAGGCCACGCCGGCCGGCGGCGAGATCCGCCTGGGCAGCCGCGCCCTGGCCGACGCCGTGGAATTTTCCGTGCAAAACGCCGGGGTCATTCCCCGCAGCGTGCAAATGCGGATTTTCAGCCGGTCGTTTTCCACCAAGGGCGTTGGCCGGGGCCTTGGCACCTATTCCATCAAGCTCTTGACCGAGCGCTACCTGGGCGGCCGGGCGGATTTCGTCTCCAACCGCGAGGTCGGCACGATCTTTAGGGTGCGCCTGCCCCTGACCCTGCCGGCTGACCTGGCGTAAGCCTCCCCCTTCAGGGGGTCCGGGGGGATTATCCCCCCGGCCGCCGGAGCAACGGTGTTCTGAGTCAACCGATAATCAGGGATCTACGCCGCGTGTGCGTACTGTCCCCACGGTTGCCCGGATCGCACCATTGCATTCAAAATCGTTATCAACTTTCGCATCGAAGCAACTGCGGCGACTTTATGTGGTTTGCCGGCTTCCTTGAGGCGATTGTAAAAATCACGTATGACGGGATTGTATTTTTTAGCTGACAAGACAGCCATATATAATACAGATCGAACATCACTTCGACCTCCCCATACACGACGTTTTCCTCGACGCTTTCCGCTGTCACAATTCAAAGGGGCAACCCCAACAAGAGCAGCGATCTCCCGACGATTCAACGTTCCAAGCTCAGGCAGATTGGAAAGGAGCGACCTTGATAGGACATCTCCGACTCCAGGGACGCTCCGGAGCAAATTGTCTCGCTCACGCCAAATCGGACTCGCTCGTACTACTGTGCCAAGATGCGTGTCGATCTCAGACAATCGTTCCTCAAGCCAGTCAATATTCTTCTCTATATCTGCTCTTACCGAGCCATAAGCACGAGTAAAACGATTTTTTTCCATGACAAGCATTCGAATGAGTTGGTTGCGCCTGGACATTAGCGAACTCATTTCTTGCGCTTGCTCGTCCTTCAGAGGGCGTACTTCAGGCTCCATCTGCTTGCCAAAAAGAGCAAGAATCTCAGCGTCAATCTTGTCTGTTTTAGCCAGCCGTCCTTTAGCTCGCGCAAAATCCCGAGCCTGGCGGGGATTGATGACTACAACGGGGAATTTCTTGAGACTCAATGCCGTGGCAACAGGAATTTGAAGGCCGCCAGTCGCCTCGATGATAATAAGCTTTGGACGAAATTTTGAAAATTTCCTGCAGATAGCTTTTATACCATCGGGGTCGTTAACAAATTGAAAGTCATTTCCGTCAGGAAGCGTGTGGACAGCAAGAGTTTCCTTAGAGACATCAATTCCGATGAAACAGTCAGCAGCCATGTACATTCCTCCAGTACCCAGCCTTGTGATACGGGCTCTTAGCCCAAGCAACGGTTCGGGCTTCATGGAAGAAGGGGACGACGATCATGGCTCCGGCTCGAGCTTAAAACTCAAGGCAATTTCGACCTATCGTCCCCTTGACCCCATCAAGCTAACCTCGATGGGGAAACATACAAGGCATTCCTCCTGATTTGCTCATCGTTTACCCCTCACCGCGCCGCCACGGCCACGTCCACCCGCACCGCGCCGGCTCGGCGCAGGGCCTGGGCGGCGGTTTCCACCGTGGCTCCGGTGGTCATGACGTCGTCGATGAGCAGCACGCGGCGTCCGGCCACCTGGGCCGGGTCGGCGGCGAAAGCGCCGGTCAGGTTGGTGCGCCGCTCCCGGCCCGGCAGCGAGCTTTGGGGCACGGTGTCGCGCAGGCGGACCAGGGCCTGGGGAGCCAGCGGCGCGCCGATTTCCCGGCCAAGCAGCCGGGCCAGTTCCAGGCTTTGGTTGAAGCCGCGCCAGGCCAGGCGACGGGGATGCAGGGGCGTGGGCACGAGGAGGTCGGGCGTCGCGTCCGGGCTGCCTGGACCATTGCTGGCGGCGGCCCGCCGCCAGGCGGCGGCCAGGAAGCCGGCCAGCAGCCGGCCCTGGCCCAGGCGGCCGTGGAATTTGAACCCCAGCACGAGTTCGCGCAGCAGGCCCTCGTAGCGGCCGTGGAAGGCAAATCCGTCCCAGGGCCGGCTGCCTTGCCGGCAGTCCAGGCACAGTCCGGGCGTGGCGGCAGCGTCCTGGCCCATGGCCCCGCAGCGCGGGCAAAATCCGCCCAGGCGCGGGGCCAGACGGTCCCGGCAGGCCGGACACAGGGGCAGGGCGACGTGGGCGGGCAACAGCCCCTGGCAGGCCTGGCAGCGGTCGCAGGCGGCCAGGAGCCGCCGGCCGAGGCGACGCAGCAGGGCGGTCAGGCCGGGCATCGGGCCGGTCCCGTCGGTCACGGCTGGTCGCCGAGGAAAACAGCCGCCGCTTCGCCGGCGGCCTCGATGGCGGCCAGGGCCTGGGCGTCGCCGGCCAGGTCGTCCGGGGCGTCCAGCCCCCGCAGCAGGGTGGCCGGGCCGGGCAGAAAGCCGAAGGGCCACAGGAAGTATTTGAGCGTGATGAGCGCGCCTTCAAAGAGCCGCTCACCGCGCGGCCGGCCGGCCACCAGCAGGGGATAGGCCAGCCGGTCCGGGGTTTCGCCCGCGCCCTGGGCCTGTCGGACCTCGTAGCGGCGCTGGGCCCGGTCGATGAAGGCCTTGAAAAGCGCTGGCACATGGTAAAAGTAGATGGGCGCGGCAAAGGCGGCTACGGGCGCGGCGTCCAGGGCGGCGAACAGCTCGGCGGCGGCGTCGCCGGGCCGGTCCAGAACGCAACGATGGGCCGGTCCGGCGCAGGCCCCGCAGCCCCGGCAGGGCGCGAAGCTGTGGTCGCGCAGGGCGATGAGCCGGGGCGCGTGCCCGGCCCGGGCCAGACCGGCGGCAAAGGCCCGGCCGGCGGCGTCGGAATTGCCGCCGGCCCGGGGACCGCACAGAAAAACGACCGGTGGTCCGGCCGTCACCGGGCGAACTCCGAGAAAAACGGGTTGTGGCGCTTCTCGTCGCCCACCGTGGTGGCCGGGCCGTGGCCGGGATAGACCAGGGTCTTTTCGGGCAGGGGGAAGATCTCGGTGACCACGGACTTGATGAGCACGTCGTAGTCGCCGCCGGCAAAGTCGGTGCGACCAATGGAGCGGTAAAAGAGCAGATCGCCGACGAAGACCGCCCCGGCCCCCGGGAAATAAAACGACCGGCTGCCCGGGGAATGGCCCGGGGTGGCCAACACCCGGCAGGGCTCCCCGGCGATGGTCGCCTCGCCGGGCGCAACCGGCGCCCAGTCGAAGCCGTCGACCATGGGCAGGCCCATAAGCCCGCCCCGGCCAAGTTCGGTTTCCATGAGCATGGCGTCCTCGGCCCCGGCCCAGACCTTGGCTCCGGTGGCCTTGGCCAGGGCGGCCACGCCGTAGAGGTGGTCGCAGTGCAGGTGGGTGAGGCAGATGGCTTCGAGGGTCAGCCCGCGTTTGTCGATCTGGTCGAGGACGACGCCGGGATTGCCGCCCGGGTCCACGGCCAGGGCGGCTGTGCCGGCCATGGCCAGATAGCAGTTGGTTTCCAGGGGTCCGAGGGGAAAGGCGAGTATATCCATGGGAAGCCTCCGGTGGCGCTTGGCGGGTTTGGCCCGCCCTTGGGGATGCCGCGCCCGGCGGCTGCCGTCAAGGGGCCGGCCGGCCTTGTTTTCCCTGGCCGGGGGCGCTACAGGTGGCCGGCCTATTTCACCATATGGGAGAACGCCATGGCCGCGCCTGCCTTGACCCAACGAGAGCTTATCGCCAACGAGCACGCCCTGCGCGACGTGTTCTCCCGGTTTCTGGCCTTCAAGACCCACAGCCTGTATTTTCCCAAGCCCGGCGACGCCCTGGCCGACGCCTTCGGGCCGGACCTGGGGCTGGCGGCCCATCTGCCCACCGAGCGCAAGGTCATGATCCCCCTGGCCGAGGACGGCCGGCTGCTGGGCGTCTTCGTGGCCCGCGGGGCCAGCCTTGGCGGACGCCGCGCGCTGCTCTCCCTGCTTCCCCGCATCGCCGCCATGGCCCTAGACCAGTTGCGCCTGCGCCTGGCCGCCGTGGCTGATCCTGTCACCGGTTTGGCCACCGGGGAGGCGCTTTTGGCGGCGCTTTCCCGGGAGATCGAGGCCGTGCAGCAGCGCATCCTGCCCGGCGGCGACAGTCTGGGCGATTTGCCCCTGTCCGCCTGCCGGGGCGGTTTCGGCCTCATCGTGGCTGACCTCGACCGGTTCAGCCGGGTGGCCGGTCGGTTCGGGTTTCTCATGGCCGAGGACGTGCTGGCCCGGGCCGGGGCGGCCGTGGCCGGGGCCACGCCGGAGGGCGGGCTGGCCGCCCGGCTCCACGACGATCTTTTCGCGGTCTTTTTGCCGGGCGCTTCGGCCGCGCGCTGCCGGGAGGCGGCCGAGGCCCTGCTGGCCGAGCTCGGGCGCACGCCGTTTCCCATTCCGGCCACGGGCGAATCGCTTTCGCTGACCGCCAGCGCCGGCTGCGTGAGTTATCCCCAGGACGTGCGCGGCGGCCAGTTCGCGGCCTCGCCGGCCGAGCAGGCCAGGCTGCTTGTCCACAAAGCCAAAAAGGGCCTGGCCGTGGCCAAGGATCTGGGCCGCGACCAGGCCATGGCCTACAGTCGCATTTTGGCCGAGGGCGGGGTGGTGCTCGAAACCCTGCCGCTCGCCCGGGCGGCCGTGAGCCTGGGCCGCTGGGTGGACGCCGAGCCGGGCCAGCGGTTTCTCGTCTGGTCGCCGCGCCTGGAGCGCGAGGTGGACGTGCGCGGGGCCGACGGCGGCCGCCTGAGCGGCCGCAGCCCGGCGGCGGTCAAGGGCGAGATCGTCCTGGCCGAGGTGGTGGAGGACATGGCCTTTGCCGAGGTGCTCCATCTGGCCGACCCCCATCTGCCCCTGGAACCCGGCGACCGGCTGGCCCTTATTCCCGAGGCCGAGGAGGGCGATGCCGCTGACGCTACCGGCGCGCCCCGCCGCGATCCGGCCTCGGGCCTGTACCCCTACCGGGATTTTCAGCGCGCCACCGCCCAGGCTCGGGAGAAAAACGCCGTTTTTTCCCAGGTCCTCATCCAACTGGCCGATCCGCCGGCCAGACGCCGGGCCGGCCGGCCGGCCGAGGCCGACATGGCCGCCGCGGCCGGGCTGTGCCGCCGGGTCTTCGGCCACGAGGCCGTGGGCGGGCGCTTCAGCGCTTCCAAACTGGTCTTTTTCGTGCCAGGGATCGACCCCGCCGCCCTGGCCGAACCGGCCGGCCGGCTCCTGGCTGCCCTGCGGGCCGAGTTGGAGCTCGACGCCGCCGTGGGCGTGGCCGGCCATCCCTGCCTGGACCATGCCCGAAGCGACGTGGCCGAGAACTGCCGCAAGGCCCTGGACCATGCCCTGTTGTTGCCGACCGGCCCGCGTCTGGCCGTGTTCGACTCCCTGTCGCTCACCGTCAGCGGCGACCGCCATTTCGCCATAGGCGACGTCTACGCCGCCATGGAAGAATACAAGCAGGCCTTGCTGGCTGACGAGAAAAACGCCCTGGCCCGCAATTCGCTGGGCATCTGTCTGGCGCGGCTGGGCCGGTTGCCCCAGGCCCGGGCCGAGTTCGAGCGGGTCATCCGGGGCGAACCCAAAAACGCCATGGCCCTGTATAACCTTGGCTGCGTGCTGATGCGCCAGGGCGAGGCCGCCGCCGCCCGGGCCGCGTTTCAGAAGTGCCTGCGGGCCGACCCGGCCCATGTGTCGAGTCTGCTGCGTCTGGGCCGCATGGCCGAGGAGAACCGGCGTTTTGCCGAGGCCCTCAAATATTACCGCCGGGCCCTGGCCGCCGGCGGTCCGGCCGCCCCGACCCTGCGCCATCTGGCCCGGTTGGCCTTCGCTCGCGGCCAGCTCGACGAGGCGAGAGAACATCTGCACCAGGCCCTTTTGCGCGATCCCAAGGACGCCTTTGCCCTGCAACTCATGGCCCGGGTCTATCTGACCGAGGGCGAGGACCCGGCCATTGCCGAGGCCATGGCCCGGCAGGCCGTGGCCCTGCGGCCGGAGCGCCGGGAATTCTGGGTGGAGCTGTCCCGGGCCCTGGCCGCCCAGGGCCGCCACGACGAGGCCCGCGCCGCCGCCGCCCGGGCCGAAGGCGTCTGATTTTGCCGGACATCCGCTTGGGGCGTATCTGCGCGCGGCGTGACCAGGCTCCGCGTCGCAACGTCACAACGTCGGCCCCTCCGCCAGGCGCACGTACGGCGCAGCATCCTGGCTCCGCCGCGTCCGTTTGCACCTGACCGGCGTAACCGAAACGCGCCGCCGCGCGCCGCCCCACCTGTGCGCCGCATCCTTGGTCCGGCTCTGCCCGGCGGTCCGGCGCGCCAATGCCCGGCCGCAAAGCGTCGTGTCTGAGCCGATTTTAGTGGCCTTCTCGCAAAAAAGCCCTTACGGATAGCATCGTGCCGGGACGCCTCCACGTCGTGCCCTGGCTCGCCCCTTTACCTCGCACTGGGAGATAACAGAACCGGCATGCGCTACTATTCCATTCAGATTCTCCGCATTGTTTTCATGTCCATGGTCCTCTATCTGCATGTGAGGGCGTATCTCTTCATTTATGGCGGGCAGACGGACACCGTCTTCAACCTGGTCCCAGATGCGTTCATGGCTGTTGCCTTGCCGTTTTTCAGCATCTCCGGCTTCATCATGGCCTTCCTCATCGACATCGGCTACCGCAACTTTCTGCCTCGGCGGTTGTTGCGCGTCTATCCGACTTACTGGTGCGGCGTGGCCATATCGGTCATTGTCGGCTATCTCATGTGGGGCAAGCTGCCCGGCAAGGAGCTTTTCGCCGCCGCCTCCCTGCTGCCGGTGGGGCCGGCCGATCTGCCGCTTCGGGTGGAGTGGACCCTCATTTATGAGATCGTCTATTATATCGTCATCGCGCCCTTTGCCGCGCCCCGGCTGCGACGCTATTTCCCGGCTTTCCTCGTTATATGGGGCTTGGCCGTGATCGTCGCCTATCTGGCTTTCGGCCTGCGCGAGGGCTATGTCTTCAACACCTGGCGCACGGTGCTTTTCGCCGGCTACAACCTCTATTTCATCACCGGCGCCCTGGTCTATTACCTGCAAAAGCGTACCGGCCCGATGCATCCGGCCCTGGCCGTGGGCATCCTCGTGGCCTGCTCCGTCTTTACCGTGGCCTGGGGCTGGAACCGGCCCCTGGGCGTCATCAAGTCCTTAAGCGAAATCGGTCCCTGGAGCCTGTGCACGGCGGCGACCTTGTTCGCCGTGGTCAAGCTTGAAGACTATGTGCGCCATCCCTTCCTCATCGCCGTGTCCAATTTCGGCGACTATGCCTATGCCTATTATTTGATCCACGCCGTCATCCTGTCGGCGGTCTTTTCCATCATGGTCTACACCCTGGGCTGGCCTCTGGATAATGCCCGAGCTTTTTTGGGTTTGGGCGCGGTAGCGGTCGGCGGCTGGTTTTTTGCCCGACTGGATCTGGCCTTGCATAACTTTTTCAAAAGCCGTCTGCGCTAGGGGGGAGTGCCCCATGCTCCAGTCCATCCGCTTCCTGCCGCGCCTGGTCCTGCTGGGGCTGGCCGCCCTGTTGCTGGGGACGGCCAGCGGCCGTGCCGAGGAATTTCCGCCCGATCCGGTGTTTACACAGATCGTCGCCAACCGCGACGCCTATGGCCGGGTGGTCTTTATTTTCGGCGACTCGGTGGTCATGTTGTGCAGCCTCACCGAGGTCGATTTCTCGGCCATCAAGGAAAACGCCAACGATCATGCCTATATGGTTTCGGCCATGGCCGAACTCATGCGCGACCAGGAAAAACCCAAGGGCAAGGGGACCGATCCGCTGTGGCCCATGCATTCCCTGGCCTCGTCCATGAATTTCCAGTTCGCGGCCGCCGGCCTGCTCGACACGCCCGACGGCGGCGACACCGTGCCTGCAGCCCGGCTGGTTGCCGCCTACGGCGGGGCGCTGGGGCAGCCTTTTCCCAAGGAAGTGGAAGCCCGGGCCGCCAAACTGACCGCGCTGGCCAAGGACGGCGTCATCCGCGACGGCGATGTGGTCATCCTTGAAGACGCCGGTTTCCACGGCCAGGACCCCGACGCCTACGAAGCCAACTGGCTGGCCCTTGGCCGGGCGGTGCTGGAAAACGTCGGGGCCGCCGTCATCCTGTGCGACATGTTCGACGCCATCCCGGACGGCTCCATCATGGGCGTACCGGCCGAGGCGTTTCGTTTCGAGGCGCTTTTCCCCTCGAAGGTTCCCGAGGGAAAGCGCAGCCATAACCAGGCCCTTCGCGCCGCCGCCGCCAAGCTGGCCGCCTTGCCGGACAGCAAGGGCAAGGTGACGCTGCTCGACCTGCGCCCGCGCATGGACGCTTTCAAGGCCGCCTTGACCGCGGAGCTTGGCGGCGAGGCCATCATGCCCGAAGGTATCCATCCCAGCCCCTGGGGCGTGGCCTTCATGGGCCGCGAATACCTGCGCGCCGCCGGACTGGCCCCGCAACTGACCAATCCCGCGCCCTACGTGGACATGCTGGCTGTCAACGCCGGCCGTCTGTCCCAGCCCAGCCGCCCGGCCACGGCCGACAAGGCCCGGCCATTCATTGAAGCCTGGATCGTGCCCTAGGCCTCACGGGGGAAAACGGGGCGCGGCCATCCCCCGGCCGGCGGACTGACCGCCGCCGTCATCGGTCCTGGGGTGAGGCATTGGAGCAGTCCGGGGAGAGGATGGAACGGATTTCGTGCAACACGCCGGGAGGGCACCCCCTCCCGGCGTGTTCATGTTTACGCCTCGGGGGCCGCGTCCATGGGGCCGCCGCACTGCGGGCAGCGGGGATCGGCGATGGGATCGTCGGCGGCCACGGCAATGCGCCGGCCACACATCCGGCAGGCATAAGCGGCCATGGGCACGGCCCGCACCTCAATGGTCGGGGCGGCGTTTTCGGGTTCGACGACGGCAAGGCTCAAGGTCGTGCGGGCTGAAGCCGGCAACGTGGGCTTGTCCTCGGCCGCCAGGGCCGGCGCGCTCTGGCCGGCATTGCGCTCGGCCAGGCGTTTGGCCACCAGTTCCACGATCTTGACCAGCTGTTCGCCGGTCTCTGCCTGGGCACCGCCTTGGCCGCAACCGCAACGGCCCTGCCCGCCGCCTTGTCCGCCGCTCTGGCCGCGTCCTTTGCCGCTGCCCATGCCCCCGCCCATGCCGCTTTTACCGCCGCCAAGCCCTCGGGCAGCCGAACCGATAAGGCCCTTGGCCAGCCCCTGGCCGGCCATGCGGCCCAGGCCCGACCCCATGCCCGCGCCGCCCACGGCCGCGCCGGTCAGCAGTTTGAGCAGCATCGTGAAACCGGCCATATGTCGTCTCCTTGGCCCGTTTGCCGGGACCGCGTTCAGGGTGGGGGCGGGCATGGAACCTCTCGCCCGGCCAACGTCCGCGTGCGCCTCGGGTAAATTTGTGATGCGGCCCTAGCTGATGGCCTCCAGGGCGGTCAGCAGCCGGACGGCTTCGGCCGGTCCGGGGGCGGGGGGCAGGCGCAGGAGGATGCCCAGGCCTTCGCCGATGTCGTGAAAGGCTTCGTCGGACAGGGATGAGATCACGGCCGAGGTGACCCGGGCATCGATCTCAAGCAACCCGGCCACCAGGGCAAAGGCGTCGCTGTCGGGCAGGTCGCTATCGACCACGCACAGGTCCGGGGCTTTCTCCCGCACGGCCGAGGCGGTGGCGGCGGCCGTGGGCAGACAGTCCACGGCGCAGCCGGCCTGGGCCAGGGCGGCGATAAACGGGGCCAGGGCCTCGGGATTGGTGGAAGCCACACAGATATGGCGCATCATGCCCCTGCCTTGCCGCAACACGTGCCGGGTCCGGCGCAACCGCTGGCCTGGCCGGGCCGGGAGCCGCAGCAGCCGTGGTCCGAGGGGCCGGGCCGGGATGGTCCTGACTTGCCGGTCAGGCTGCTGGTGGCCGCCATGAGCTTTCGGGCCGGCGCGCCGCAGACGGGGCAGGTCGGCGTATCGGTGGCCCCCGGCGTGATGGTTTCGCCGGCATAGGAGCAAGCGTCGCAAACAATCTCATAAATCGGCATTTTTCTCCAGGAACAGCCGCCGGCCGTGTTTTTCCACGCACCCGCCGACGCTGTAACATGCCTTCCCATACACCATGTTGGGGGTCCGGGGGCCTAAGGCCCCCGGCGGAGAGGTCCAGGAGAGGCAGCGCCTCTCCTGGCCGCCGGAGGCGCGCTTAATTCTCGCAACCGCCGCCGCAGGTTTGGTTGCGGCTAAAGGGGGTGAGCGAACCGGCCAGGAAAGCTTCCACGGCCTGTCCCACCGAGGCGGCCGGGCCGCCGTGGTAGACGGTGATGCCGACCTGGGCAAAGCCCATGAGCGGCCGCAGGCCCATGCCGCCGGCGACCAGGGCGCCCACGCCATGGCCGGCCAGGTGTTCCACCGGGGCCATGCAGCCGCCGTGGACGTGGGGGACGTTGGGCAGAGTATTGACGGCGGCCACGCGGCCGTCGGCCACATCCACCACGGTGTAGCAGTCGCAGTGGCCGAAGTGCGCGCCGAGTTCGCAGTCAAGGCCGCCGGGGGCGGCGGAGGGGATGGCGAGGCGGATAGTTTCCATGGGGCTTGTTCCTTTGGGTTAAAACGGGTTGCGTTGGGGTTTGGGGGCGGCGGCCAGATTAAGGACATTGGCCCAGGCCTCGGCCAGGGCGTCGGCCAGGGGGCCGCCGTATTCGGTGAGGGTTTGCCGGGCGGCCATGGCGGCGGTCACGTCCGGGCTGTAGGGCAGCCGGCCGACGATGGGCCGGCCGGCGTCGCGGCAGGCGTCCTCGATGCGGGCGGCCTCGTCGGGGTTGAGGTCGGCCTTGTTGAGGAGCACGGCCGTGGGCAGCTTGAAGTGGTCGCAAAGCGTAGCCACCCGGCCGAGATCGTGGCTGCCTGACGGGGTCGGCTCGGTGACCAGCACGGCCAAGGTCGCGCCGGTTATGGAGCTGACCACGGGACAGGCAATGCCCGGCGCGCCGTCGGCAAGGATCAGGTCGCGGCCTTGCTCCTTGGCCAGGGCCTTGGCCTTTTGGCGCAGCAGGGCGACCAGCCGGCCGGAATTTTCTGCGCCGGGATCGAGACGGGCGTGGACAAAGGGGCCGTAGCGGGTGTCGGACACGGCCGAGACGCCGCAGGTGCGGGGGGTGAACAGGATGGCCTGCCTCGGGCACAGGACGACGCAGACCTTGCAGCCTTCGCAGTGGGCCGGGTTAATAACGAATCGGTCGCGGTCGGCGGCGGACACGGCCCCGTAGCGGCAGCGGGCGGCGCATTCGCCGCAGCCGTCGCAGCGCGCCGGGTCGATGGCGGCCAGATGGCCGGCCACGAAGGGTTCGCGCCGGGAACCTCGCGGGGCCAGCAGGATGTGCAGGTCCGGGGCGTCTACGTCGAGGTCGCACAGGACGGCGTTGCGGCTCAGGGCGGCAAAGGCAGCCGTCACGGAGGTTTTGCCGGCCCCGCCCTTGCCGCTTAGGACCACGATCTCAGGCATGGGCGGCCTCCCGGGCGGTTTGGGGCAGCTCGGCCAGGGATCGAGCCAAGGCGAAGCACACGGCCCGGTAGTGGGCCCCGGCTTCGTGGAGCAGCCCGCCCCGGGCATAGGTCTCGGCCACGGTCCGGTCGCTGGCGATTTCGGCCAGAACGGGCAGGTTGTGCCCCCGGCACAGGGCCAGCAGTTCGGGCGTGCCCGGGCCGGAGCGGTTGATGACCACGGCCATGGGCTTGTGAAGCGGCGTGAACGCCTCCACGGCCAGCTCGAAATCGTGGATGCCAAAGGGCGTGGGTTCGGCCACCAGCAGCACGGCGTCGGCCCCGGACACGGTGGTCACGGCCGGACAGCTCACCCCGGGCGGGGCGTCGATGAGCACGTCCGCGCCGGGTTCGGCGACCTTGTTCAGGCGAGCCAGCACGGCGCGAATGAGCGGCGGGCTTTGGGCCTCGCCAATGCGCAGCCGCCCGGCCAGATAGCTGGCCGTCTCGGTAGCGCCTTCCTCGATGCGGCCAAGCTCGCGGGAGCCGGCGACCAGGACGCCGGTGGGGCACACGGCCAGACAGCCGCCGCAGCCGTGGCACATCTCCGGGAAAACCAGCGGTTTGCCGGCCATGACCGTGACCGCGCCGAACTGGCACAGCTCCCGGCAGGCCGCGCAATCGGCGCACAGGGCGGCCTCGGCCACCATGGGGACTTCGAGCTTGGCCGTCTCGGCCCGGCGGATGACCGGGCGCAAAAACAGGTGCAGGTTGGGTTCCTCGACGTCGCAGTCCACGGCCACCACCGGCCGGCACAGGGCCTGGCTCCAGATGCTGGCCAGGGCGGCGGTTACGGTGGTCTTGCCCGTGCCGCCCTTGCCGCTGGCAATGGCCAGACGCAGGCCTTTTTTCACGGCGCGCGTCATCGCCATGGCCGATCCTGGGGCATCGGGGACAGCATGTTCGTTGCGTCCACGGCCTTAGCCCGCCTGGCCGGCGCGGTAGGCGGCCACGGCTTCGCCCACGGTGCGGCCGTCGAAGCCTTCGACGGCCGTCAGCCCGGCGGTCTTAAGGGCGGCGGCAGCCTTGGGGCCGACCACGCCTGAGAGTACGACGGAGGCTCCGGCGTCGGCCAGACGACGGGCGGCCTCCAGGCCGGCTCCGTGGGCCATGGCCTGGGAGGAGCCGTTGTCGAGATAGGTGACGTTACCGGCCGGGTCCACGAGGACGAAGCCGGCGGCCCGGCCGAAGCGCGGGTCCACGGCGTCGCCCAGGGTGGGACCTTCGCTGCTGACGGCGATGATGGCGTGCATGTTTATCTCCATGGGTTAGGCCTGGGCGTCCTGGCTGGTTTGCTGGCCCTGGGCCGCGGCCAAGGCGCCGCCGGCGATCATCCAGCGGTGGACGGCCTCGCGCACGGCGGCGGCGGCCAGATAGGCGCAGTGGCGGTCGTCGTCGGGAAACCGGCCCACGGCCGCGACCACGGCCGCTTCGTCGATGTCCACGGCCTCGTCCAGGGTCTTGCCCACAGCCAGGGACGCTGCGGTGACGGCGGCGATGAGGCTTGAGGCGCAGCCGTCGGTGTCGCAGTCGGCGGCCGTGACGCGCTCGCCGGAAACGAGCAGGTTGATGGTGATGGTATCGCCGCAGGAGCCCTTGACCGTGCCGATGGTGGTCGGCGCTTCCAGGCGCGCCCTGTTTGGCGCATCGCGCCAGACGGCAAAGCCTTTCTCGCCGAAGCGGGCGATGAGGTCGTCGCGCTGCTCCTGCTCGAAAACGTCGAGCAGCATGTCCAGGGTGTCCTTGTCGGGGCTAGCCGGCATGGGCGGGCTCCTTGGCGTCGGTGGCCTGCGGGGCGGCGGCCGGTCCCACGGCCTGGATGGCGGCAGCCAGGATGGGCTTGAAGGCGGCCGCCGCCGGTCCCTGGCCGGCCACGGCCAGATAGACGTCGCCGTCGTCGCCGGAGCGGGCCACTTCCGGGTCGATGGGCAGCCGGCCCAGAAACGGCACCCCGGCTTCCTCGGCCAAACGCTCGCCGCCGCCGGTGCTGAAGATGTGATGGGTCGCGCCGCAGTCCGGGCAGACAAAACCGCTCAAGTTCTCGACAATGCCGAGGATGGGGTTGCCGAGCTGGCGGCAGAAGGTGATGGAGCGGCGCACGTCGTCCACGGCCACGTCCTGGGGCGAGGTGACGATGAGGCCCATGGCTTTGGGGCCGAAAATCTGGAGCACGGACAGGGGTTCGTCGCCGGTGCCCGGAGGGCAGTCGACCACCAGCACGTCGCGCGCGCCCCAGTCGACCTGCTCGGCCAGTTGGGCGATGACCCCGGCCTTGGCCGGTCCGCGCCAGATGACGGCGTCGTCGCGGCTGGGCAGAAGCAGGCCGATGGACATGACGCCGAGGTTCCAGTGCCACTCCACGGGCACCAGGCCGCGCGCGGACATGCCGGGCTTGAAACCGGTGAGCTTGAGCAGGCGCGGGATGCTCGGGCCGTGGACGTCCACGTCGAGCAGCCCCGTGCGCAGGCCCTCCATGGCCAGTCCGGCGGCCAGGTTGGCGGCCACCGTGGACTTGCCCACGCCGCCCTTGCCCGAGAGCACGACAATGACGGACCGGACCTGATCCAGGCCGGCGGCTTTGGGCTTGCCGCCGATTTCTTCGTTGAGGTCGCGAAGGCCTTGTTCATTCATGGCGAAGCAACTCCGTCAGGTTGTCCCGTCGGCCGGGCCGGCCCGGACGGCCCGGGCCGGAGGCGATCCGGCCCGGGCGCGCGCCAGGGGCGAGCAGGGCGTCGAGGCGGTTATGCGCGATGGCGGGCAGCACATCGGCCACGTCGCCGCTTATCCAGGCGGCCACGGCGATGCCGCGCCGGGCAAAGGGAGCCAGGCAGCAGCAGGTGGCCCCGCCGCAGACGAGGTGCCCGACGTCGGCGGCGGTGAGCAGATCGGCCAAGGCGATCAACCCGCCCGGCGGCATGGTCCAGGAGGCCAGGGCGGCCACGCCGTCCGGGGCCAGGGCAAAGCAGCGGAAGATCGTGGCCGTCTCCAGCAGGGTGGCGAGCCTGGGGCCGTGGCAGGCCAGACAGACCCGGCAGGGCGGCGTGGGAAAGGGGTGGTGTGGTTTGGGCGGCATGGCGGTGCTCTTGGCCGAGCCAAAGGCAGGAACCGTGCCGAAAATAAAAAGTTTGTTATTTTTAATGGTTGATGGCGAGACGTCAGCTGAGGCCAGGATGCTGGCGGATTTTAGGGCGAATAATTAGCCCATACTGCGCTGTATGGGATTATAATTCACCCTTTGTACGAAACGACGGTTGTTGGATAAGTATCTAATAGGCTGTAATTAAATATATTTTTTGTCGCGGTTCCGGGCTAAAAAAAATCCGAGGGGGGCTGCGTCGACGCGAGAGGAGGGAGGCGGCGCCAAGCCGTCTGGTCCTGAACCCGGTCGAAGCGGGAAGCGGCATACCCCTGTGGCAGCCTGATCATGAAATGATCGGACCGGGAAAGCCTGAACGTCCGGGGGCTGTTAACCAACTCGGCGGAAGCGAAAAAACAAACGGCCGGGACGTGTGTCCCGGCCGCATGGCGTCAAAACTGGCAGGCCCGAAGCGGGCAGCTGTAGCGTTCCTTAAAAAATACGGTAGTATTTTGAAGGAGAACCTATAGTTCCAAGGTCTTGCCTACGGAATGCCTTATGCGCTTTTTGCGGGCGCGACACTAGGACATGACGCGGGCTTCGCGGGCCACTTCGTGGGCGAACTCATCGATCCACCAGATGCGGTCGGCCCGGCACTGGAGGTCGGTGGAGACGCCGTTTTTAAAGACCAGCAGCTCGAAACGCTTGTTTTTTTCGGTGATGTACTCCACGGCGTCGAGGAGGTCGCTGTCGCCGGAAGAGAGAATGAGCGTGTCGTAGTTCTCGATATGGGTCAGCGCCAGGGTGGCCAGGCCCACGTCGACGCCTTTTTGCTGTTCGCGGCTCAAGCGATGGGCCCGGTCGTTGGGGCAGGTGACGGGCACCTTGCGGCGGCACTGTTCGCAGTAGAGTTCGTTGATTTCGCTGGTGCGCAGTTCGTAGAGCTTGGTGATGATCTTCGGTCCCTGGGGCGGAGCGGAGCGCATCCAGTTGTAGAAGGCGATCTGGGATTCCGGGGTGGGATGGGGAATGGAATTGAGGTAATAGGCGCGCCAGATGGGTGTTTCGGCTTCCAGTTTGTTGCGCAGCTTGACATAGTCAATGCTATATTCTCTGCTGAAATAGGATTGCCCCCGGTACATGTAGCCAGCGTCAATGAGCCACAATCGGCGATTGGTCATCGGTACGTCCTGTTTTTTGGAATTTTTTAAGCGACAAATAAGCCAGCTTTAAAAGACGAGACAGCGGAACTATACAGGAACCAGCGGACCTGGGAAGAGGCTTCGCAAAAAAAATAATTAACTGTAAAATTAGATGGTTGTGACTTTATGAAAAGCCAGTAGCGGGAAGGTTGCGACGGCTTGGCCGTGGGGCGGCAGACTGGCCAAGGGGCGTGCGTGCCGGGGCGTGTCGCCCTGGACGGCGTTGTGGGCCAGGAGACGCGGCTACGGGCAGGCCAGTGCCCGGGATATCTGTGTGAAGCTGTCTGCCGGAGAGGCTGGCGGTGCACTCCCTTGACAGGTGGGGCGACAACCGTTTGCCGTCGTCCCGGGGTGATGCCAACCCGCCCAGCACGGCAGCTCGTCGAGGTGACTTTTGGCCCGGATTGGCGTAAGCTGGCCGCGTCCTGCCACCTCTAAAAGCGCCGCGCCGAGGTCCCATGCGTTTGCTCACGGCTCTGCTTGTCCTGCTTTTCGCCGCCACGGCCGCGCCCTGCGGCAACCTCGACTTTACCCTGCACAAGCTCGACTCCGGCCGCCCCGGACCGACCATCCTGGTCATCGGCGGCATCCAGGGCGACGAACCGGGCGGATTCTCGGCGGCGGCCTTGCTGGTCTCCCACTACAAGATCAACTCCGGCGCGGTCTGGGTGGTGCCTAATCTCAATTTCGTCAGCATCATCCGCTGTTCGCGGGGCGTGTACGGCGACATGAACCGCAAGTTCGCCGACCTCGACCCGGGCGATCCGGAATACGCCGCCGTGCAGAAGATCAAGGCCATCATCCGCGACGAAAAGGTCGACGCGGTGCTGCACCTTCACGACGGCTGGGGCTACTACAGCCCGACCGTGGTCAACGAATGGCAAAATCCCCTGCGCTGGGGCCAGTCGGTCATCATTGACCAGGACACCGCCGAAGCGCCGCGTTACGGCAACCTTCTGGAGCTGGCCGGCCGGGCCGTGGCCGCCGCCAACGAGCACCTCTACGAACCGCTGCACGCCTACCACGTCAAGAACACCCATACCCATGACCTCAACAGCGAAACGGCCAAGGAAATGGCCAAGACGCTGACCTATTTCGCCATCGGCCAGGGCAAGCCGGCCTTTGGCATCGAAGGCAGCAAAAACCTGCCGCCGCCCATGCGGTCGTACTACCATCTGCGGGTCATCGAGTCGTTCTTCAAATCCTTTGGCCTGGAGTACGAACGCACGTTCGAGCTTGGCGCGCCGCAAGTGGCCGAGGCCCTGCAACAGAATGTGGCGGTGTCGTTTTTTGGCGACAAGATGTTTCTCGATCTGCGAAACGCCCGGGAACGGCTGCGCTACATTCCGCTCAAAAAGGACAGCGCCGTGGAATACCGGCCGTCCAGCCCCATCCTGGCCCTGGTGTCGGCGGACAAAAGCCTCAAGGTGTATTTCGGCAACACCAACGTGACCGAGCTTGATCCGCAGTTCGTGGAGTTCGACGCGAGTCTGGCCGCCGTGCCTATGGATATCGACGGCGCGCGCCGGGAGGTGCCCTTCGGCCGGGTGGTGGATGTGCGGCAGGGCTTTTCCGTGGCCAAGGGCTCGGACTACCGGGTCAACGTCATCGGCTTTTCCAGGCCGGGCCTGACCGACGAAGCCGATACGGTCATCGTCCGGGGCGATTTGAAAAAGGAATTTTCCGTGGACAAGGCCGGCCTCGTCTACCGGGTGGAAGTCTACCGGGGCGAGAAGTTTTGCGGCATGATCCTGGCCAACTTCGTGGCTGACGCGCCGCGCCTGGCCGCGCCCGACGACAAGCTCCTGCGAAAGCTCAAAAAGACCGGCGAAATCCACCTCGGCCGGTAGCCAGTCTCCTCGCCAGCGGCGCGGCCTGAATCTCTCCCCTTTCTATAGACCGAAGAGATTAAACGACAATACAGCTTGACATTGTGAGTCTATAAGGATCTTTTGTCACAAAATCCAATAGCGAGGCCGGACTTGCTCTGATAAATGCGAAACATGAGCTTGAACTGTATGGCGTTTCTGGTCTCAATGCTTGATATTTTTCGTTTTAAATCATTGCTTAGCTCTGTCCAGTGCCATTTCGGTATAGAGCAAATTATTTCAACTGTAGATGAAAATGCTTCTTTTTGGAAATGGAGGATCTCTTCATATTTTTGGTATACTGCATATTTGACTACGTCTTCTGAAATACCAATGAACACGAAGCAATTAATGCCTGAGAAACGAACAATTCCAGTGTAGTTATGGTTAATGACGTATGACTTGCCCAGGAAAAAAGTGTCAATATTGTATTTTCCTCCAATTCTATATTGGTTGAATGGTTCGCGGTGACTGTTGAGGAGTGGAATGTTGTCGAATTCAAAAGGATCTTTTGCATTGTCAATCAGGTTAGTCCTGTTAAGAAGTGTCGCTGATAAATTTGAGCGGGGGCTGATGTAACTTGTCCACGCGGATAAATATGATAACCTGTTTAGTAGTTTAGTTTCTTGTGGAGACCTGTCGTATGGTGTTGGTTCGGGGTCTAGGATCCAGCATCGTATTGGATGTGAATTGCTGCTCACTGCAGCAATTGTTCCGTACATTAGTGGTGTTTGTTGAGATTTAGAACGAACTTGTTTTTTCTTTTCCTCAATGCTTTTCTTGTGACTAGATATTGAACTATTTTTTTCGGTGTTGTCATTGCTGCAGTTTCCTTTTGTCTCGATTTGGATTATATTATTTCCATCGCTTGCAATTTCGTAGTCTAGTGTTTTAAATTTATTTTGCTCTGGGATTTTTCTCCAATCAGCCCCTGTTAGCCCATGTATTTTATTGACGACAGAGAGCCCAATCCCTTCGCCGATTCTTTCTGTCATAGCGTTGTTGAGAGGTAGTGCCACTGGGTTAGCAACTATAGATTTATTATTTAACAGGATAAATCCATCCAACTCCTTATGTGCCAGATCGATCTTTCTGGATATTGATTCGTAGCTATCGTAACCACTAAGGTTCGGTCGTTTTTTGTAGAAGAGATAATAGGTGAAAAACTCTGCGAAGGGAATGTCGCATCCCGTTGTGACGAGTTGATCAATAGTCTTAAAAGATGGATAGTTGCTCAAAAGTTCACGGTGTGTTTTGTTGTAATACTGAAGAGTAATTTTTATATCAGCATCCATGGTAGATCCTGTTGGTACAGTTAGTTAACAAAGCATGTTGCTGTGATGTCCGTCAATTAAAGGGAACCGTATGCTAAGCTATGTGTGCTGTGTTTTCGGCCCACATCCTGAACGCTATTCGATGAGCATATTTATTTCAATGTATTTATTTTTAGCAAAGTTGAGGCTAGGGTTACGGAAAACCTGAGCGCAAGAGCTCTTTCCTGTAACTTGAATATCAATTGCCAGATTTTGAAGAATCCTCAAAAATTCCGCAACAAATAAATTGCTCTATGCTGCCACGCACTAACTGACCTAAAAGTGCATGCACGGTTTATTCTAAATCATAGCACTTCCCGGACGGCACGCCCCGCCTTCGGTGGCCCAGGCGGCGCGACTTCCCGTCGTGACGCCGTAATCCCTTGCCAGAAACTTCCCTTTGTCTGTATCCTGTCAGGCAAGATATCCACTGCGGTATCCGGCGCGGCGCACTGCACAGTCGACGCCAGGCACTGCCGTACCCAAGGCACTCAACCGAGAGGAGTATGGAATGAAAGGGACATTTGCCTGGCGCGCCGCACTGGCCGCCTTGGCCGCGCTGCTGTTGCTGGCCGGTTGCGCCCGGCGCGGCGACGTGGTCGCCAAGGCTCAGGAACAAGACAAAGACCGCCTCGATTTCGCCCAGGTCCGGGCCATCGCCGAGGAAGGCTTTATTTATGGCCTGCCCATCGTCATGAACTACGCGGTCACTTACGAGTTCGCCGTGGACCGCAACTCCGGGCAGTTCAAGGCGCCGTTCAATCAGCTCAGCAACGAAAGCCACGTGTTCACTTACAAGGACACGACGGTGATCACGCCCAACAGCGACACGCCGTATTCCTTCGTGGCCATGGACCTTCGGGCCGAGCCCATGGTGCTCTCCGTGCCGGCCGTGGAAAAGAAGCGCTACTACAGCGTCCAGCTCGTGGACGGCAACACCTTCAATTTCGGCTACATCGGCAGCCGGGCCACGGGCGACGCCCCGGGCGACTACCTCGTCGTCGGCCCGGACTGGAAGGGCGAGACGCCGGCCGGCATCCAGGGCGTCTTCCGGTCGAGCACCGCCTTTGCCATCGCCATCTTCCGCACCCAGCTCTTCACCGCCGCCGACATGCCAAACGTCAAGAAGGTGCAGGCCGGCTACAAGGCCCGCCCGCTGTCGGCGTTCCTGAAAAAGCAGCCTCCGGCCGCAGCCCCGGCCGTGGCTTTCCCCAAGATCGACAAGGAACTCGTCAAGCTCGAATTCTTTGACTACCTCGACTTCGCCCTGCAGTTCGCCCCGGCCGGCCCCGAGGAAATGGCCATCCGGGAAAAGCTCGCCCGCATCGGCGTGGGGCCGGGCAAGACCTTCAGCTTTAAAGACCTGTCCCTGGCCCACAAAGCGGAAATCCTGCTCGGCATGAAGGCCGGCGAGGCCAAGGTCGTGCAGGCCGTGGCCGATCTCGGCAAGGAGATCGACGGCTGGCGCATCGCCGGAGCCTTTGGCGATAGGGCCTTCTACCACGGCGACTGGCTGCTGCGCGCCGCCGCGGCCAAGGCCGGCATCTACGGCAACGACGCCGTGGAGGCCGTCTATCCCATGGCCAAGACCACGGCCGACGGCCAACCGCTGGACGGCAGCAAACACGATTACGCCATCACCTTCCCGGCCGGGCAGTATCCGCCGGTCAACGCCTTCTGGTCCATCACCATGTACGACGGCGTGACCCAGTTGCTCATTAAAAACCCCATCAACCGCTATCTCATCAATTCGCCCATGCTGCCGGGGATGCGCAAGAACCCGGACGGATCGCTGACCATGTACCTGCAAAAGACCTCGCCGGGCAAAGCCAAGGAAGCCAACTGGCTGCCGGCCCCGGACGGCCCGATCTATCTGGTCATGCGGCTGTATTGGCCGAGAACCGAGGCCCCGTCGGTGCTGCCGCTGGGCGCGGGCACGTGGCAGCCGGCCCAGATCGTCAAGACGCGGTAGGCTGTAGCGCCAAGAACGCCATGGGGTGAGGGTGTAGGCGCGACAAACGCTGTCGACGCCTTTACTGACACGACGGCTGGCCGGGCGGTGGCCGGAAAAACACCAGCCGCGTTTGCCGCAAACGCCAAACGGCCCGGGAATCGTCGGATTCCCGGGCCGTTTTTCTCTATGGGGCTTGGCTGTCCCCCTCGGCGCTGTGCAGGAGCGGGACCGCTACTTGACCGGCGTCAGGCCCCGGCGGTCGGCCACGCGGATGGTCTTGCCTTCCTCGCCCCGGGCCAGGCTGCCGGGTTCCACGAGCCGCACCCCGAAACCCACGCCAAGCTCCGAACCCAGCCGGCGCTCCAGCTTGTCCAGAAGCGCCTGATGCTCGCCCACCCGGTCGAAAAGCAGTTCCTCGGTGGGTTCCACTTCCACCAGCGCCTCGTCCAGCGCGCCCTTGCGGGTGAGCACGATGCGGTAGTTGGGCGTGACCCCTTCCACTTCCAACAGCAGCGATTCCACCCGGGACGGGAAGACGTTGACGCCCCTTATAATGAGCATGTCGTCGCAGCGCCCGAGGATGCGGCTGATGCGGCGCATGGTGCGGCCGCAGGGGCAGGGTTCGGGGATGATCCGGGTGATGTCGCCGGTGCGGTAGCGGATCATGGGGAAGGCTTCCTTGGCCAGGGTGGTGATGACCAGTTCCCCTTCCTCGCCGTCGGCAAGGGGGTCGCCCGTGGCCGGGTCGATGATCTCGATGAGGAAATAGTCTTCGCTGACGTGCATCCCGGCTTTTTCCAGGCATTCGCCGGCCACGCCCGGCCCCATGATTTCGCTGAGGCCATAGTTGTCCGTGGCCGTGAGCTTCAGGCGATCCTCGATGGCCTCGCGCATGGCCTCGGTCCAGGTCTCGGCCCCGAACAGGCCGAAGCGCAGGGACAGGGCGTTGACGTTGACGTCCATGGCGTCGAGGGTCTCGGCCACGTGCAGGGCGTAGCTGGGCGTGGCCACGAAAACCGAGGTGCGGTAGTCCTGCATGATGGCGACTTGGCGGCGGGTGCCGCCGCTGGAGGCCGGGATGACGGCCGCGCCCACGGTTTCGGCCCCGTAGTGGAAGCCCATACCGCCGGTGAAAAGCCCGTAACCAAGGGCGATCTGCACGATGTCGTCGCGGGAGACGCCTGCGGCCACCATCACCCGGGCGACAAGGCGCGACCAGGCCTTGACGTCGTTTCGGGTGTAGCCGGCGACCACGGGCTTGCCCGAGGTGCCCGACGAGGCGTGCAGACGCACCACATCGCGCAGGGGGACGGCGAAAAGCCCGTAGGGGTAGGCCTCGCGCAGGTCGGCCTTGGTGGTAAAGGGCAGCCGGCGCACGTCGGCCAGATCGGCAAAACTTTCGGGATCGATGCCCTGTTCGGCGAAGCGTTTGCGGTAGAGCGGCACGTTTCTGGCGACGCGGGCAAGGGTCTCCTGCAACCGCTCCAACTGGAGCTGGGCCAGATCCTTGCGGTCCATGGTCTCGAATTTCGGCTCAAAACACTCGCGCATGGCAATAGCCCCCGTTACGTTCTCAATACCTCGCCTCCCTTTACCCCCCATTCAGGGGGTCCGGGGGGCTTAGCCCCCCGGCCGCCGGAGGCATCTTCTCTTAATCTCTCTAATTATCCTTCTCGCGCCCAAGGTAGGCGCGGCGGACGTCGTGGTTGGCGAGCAGCTCCTCGGAGGTGCCGGAGAGCAGCACCCGGCCGGTTTCGAGGACATAGCCCCTATCGGCCACGGCCAGGGCGCTTTTGGCGTTTTGCTCGACGAGCAGCACCGTCAGCCCCTTGTCGCGGCGCAGGGTGGAGACGTGGCGGAAGATTTCCTTGCAGACTTGCGGGGCCAGCCCCATGCCGGGTTCGTCCAGGAGCAGGCAGCGCGGCCGGGCCATGAGCGCGCGGCCGATGGCCAGCATCTGCTGTTCGCCGCCGGACAGGGCGGCGGCCTGCTGGTCGCGGCGTTCGCGCAACACCGGAAACATGGCGTAGATTTCGTCAAGGTCGGCGGCCACCTCGCGGCGGCGAAACTTGGTGTAGGCCCCGAGGAGCAGATTGTCGGCCACGGACAGGGGGCCGAAGACGAGGCGGCGCTCGGGCACATGGGACAGGCCCAGGCGCACGATGCGCTCGGGTTTTTCAGCCTCGATGCGCTTGCCGTCAAATTCGATTTCGCCGCCCGAGACGCGCTCGACGCCGGAGATGGCGGAGAGCAGCGTGGTCTTGCCCGCGCCGTTGGCCCCGATAAGGGCGACGATCTCGCCCGGGGCCACATGCAAGGATACCCGCCGCACGGCGTGCACCCGGCCATAGTGAATATCAACGTTACGAAGGGTCAGCATTGGAAGAGTGCCTCCGGCGGCCAGGAGAGGCGCTGCCTCTCCTGGACCTCTCCGCCGGGGGCCTCAGGCCCCCGGACCCCCGATATGGGGTATGGTGTCCTGCCTGGGGATTGCCCAGGGCAGGGGGTCGTTATTCTGTCATGTCCGCGAAAACCAGTATTTTCTAAAAAAATACTATCGTATTTTTTCAGGGGCGACGCTAGTCGTCCTCGCCGAGGTAGGCCTTGATGACTTCGGGATTGGCCTGGATGGCCTCGGGCGTGCCGGCGGCCAGGGGATGGCCGAAATGGAGCACCGTCACATAGTCGCTCACACTCATGACCAGGTCCATGTCGTGCTCGACAAGGCCCACGGCCACGCCGCGGCGGTCGCGGATGGCCCGGATGAGGACGCCCAGTTCGGCGGTCTCCTTGGAATTGAGGCCAGCGGCCGGTTCGTCGAGGAGCAGAAGCTTGGGCGAGGCGGCCAGGGCCCTGGCCATTTCCAGCAACCGCTGCTTGCCGTAGGGCAGATCCCCGGCCGGGGCGTGGGCGAGGTCGGCCAGCCCGACGAACTCCAGGCAGTCCAGGGCCGCCTCGCGGCATTCCCGCTCGGCCCGGCGGAAACCGGGCGTGCGCAAAAGGCTCGCGGCCACGGAGTAGCGCGTGAGCGCATGCCGGCCGGCCATGACGTTTTCCAGCACCGACATGGAGGTGAAGACTTCCAGGTTCTGGAAGGTGCGCACCACGCCGGCCCCGGCCCGTTTGTGGGGCGGCAGGCCTGAAATGTCGGTCCCATCCAGGAGCACCGCGCCGGAGGTCAAGGGGACCATGCCGGTGATGGCGTTTAAAAGCGTGGTCTTGCCCGCGCCGTTGGGGCCGATAAGCGCGGTCACCGTGCCCGGGGCGATGGTGAAGTCGGCCTCGGTCAGGGCATGGATGCCGCCGAAACGGACGGTGGCGGCCGTAACGTCCAGCAGTGCGGCGGTCATGACGTGCCTGCCTTGCGGCGAAACCGTCTGGTCAGGCGCGACAGGCCCCCGGCCAGGCCGTCGGGCAAAAACATGATGGTGAGCACCAAAATGGCTCCGTAGACGAGGATGTCGATGTCCTCGAATTCCCGCAGCGCCTCGGGCAGGGCGGTCAAGAAGAGCGCGCCGGCAACCGATCCCCAGACGCTGGCCATGCCGCCGAGCACCACCATGACCACGAGTTGCACCGAAAAGCCGAAGCCAAACGAGGCCGGAGCGATGAAGCTCAAGTAGTGGGCGTAGAGCACGCCGGCCAGTCCGGCCAGGGCGGCGGACAGGACAAAGACGAAGCGTTTGTGGGCGGCGATGTCCACGCCCAGGCTCGCGGCCGCTTTCTCGGACACGTGCAAGGCCCGAAGCGCCCGGCCGGTGCGGGACTTCATGAGGTTGAGCGAGAGCAGCACGACAAAGGTCAGCACCACGGCCATGAGGTTGTAGTAGCTGTGGTCGGAGGTGAATTCGTAGCCGAAAAGCGCCAGACGCGGGATGCCGACATAGCCCGACGGGCCGCCGGTGGCGTCCACGGCTTCGTTGAAGACGATGGAGACGATGATGCCAAAGCCCAGGGTGGCCATGGCCAGATAGTGGCCCTTGAGCTTGAGGGTTGGCGCGGCCACCACCCAGGCCACGACGGTGGCCAGGGACACGCCGATGGCCATGCCGGCCGGGATGGGCAGGCCGAAGCGGGTGGTGGCGATGGCCGTGGCGTAGGCCCCGAGGCCATAGAAGGCGGCGTGGCCCAGGGACACCTGGCCGGCATACCCCATAAGGAGATTGAGGCCCACGGCGATGACGGCGTTGAGTGCTCCCAGGATGCAGATGCTCAGGTAGTATTCATTGGGCAGCGTGTAGGGCACGGCCAGGAGCAGCAACAGGAAAAGGGCCGCCTGGGCGGCGTTTTGGCCAAGGACGGGCAGCTTCATACGCGCTCCACGCCGGCCTTGCCGAAGAGTCCCGAAGGCTTGACGAAAAGGAGCAGCAGCAGCACCACGAAGGCGAACGCGTCCTTGTAGCCCGAGGCGATAAAGCCCGCGCCAAAGGATTCGAGCACGCCCAGCACCAGCCCGCCGGCGGCCGCGCCAAAAGGATTGCCCAGGCCGCCCAGGATGCAGGCGGCAAATCCCTTGAGGCCAAGCATCATGCCCACGTCGTAGGCGGTCATGGTGATGGGGGCCAGGATGGCCCCGGCCGTGGCCCCGATGAGTCCGCTTATGGCAAAGGAGAGGAGCGCCATGCGGGCCACGGAAATGCCGACCAGACTGGCGGCCTTTTTCTGGCAGGAGCAGGCCAGCATGGCCTTGCCCTGGATGGTGGCGGTGAAAAAGAGCTTGAGCGCCGCGAGCAGGGCCAGGGTGACGGCCAGCACCCACAGGCTCTGGGGCTGGATGGCCGCGCCCAGGGCCAGGATGGGGGCCGTGCCGCTGAAGGCCGGCAGGGCGTGGGTGTCCTTGCCAAAGGCCAGCATGGCCCCGCCGCGAAGCAAAATGGAGACGCCGATGGTGATGATGACGGCGTTAATGGCCGGCGCGCCGGCGATGGGCCGGATGGCCAGGCGCTCCATGAGGCCGCCGATGGCGGCCGTGGCCAGGCAGGCCAGCACGATGGCCAGGGGCAGGGGCAGCCCCACCCCCAGCAGACACACCGAGAGCATCCCGCCGAGCATCACGAACTCGCCCTGGGCGAAGTTGATGATGCCGGTGGTGTTGAAGATCATCGTAAAACCGAGCCCGATCAGGCCATAGGCGGCCCCCTGGGTGAGTCCGGAAACGAGGTATTGGGGCGCGCCGGCAAACATCGTTATTGACCGACAATAACCCAGTCGCCCTTGTCGATGCCGAGCATGATGAAGGCGTCGGGGCCAAGACCGGCATGGTCCTCGGGGGTGAAGCTGAAGATGCCGCCGATGCCGGGGAAGTTTTGGATCTTCTCCAGGGCGTCGCGGATGGCCTCGGGTTTGTCGGAGCCGGCGTTGGCGATGGCTTTGACGGCCAAATGCAGCGAATCGTAGCCGTGCCCGCCAAAGGTGGAGACCGGGGCCTTGAAGCGCTCGTCATAGGCCTTGGCGTAGCCCACGAGCAGGGCCTTTTCCTTGTCCGTGTCGGGCAGCTTGTCGGCGGCGGTGATCTTGCCGGCCGGCAACAGCAGGCCCTCGGCGGCCTCACCGGCCAGCTCGATGAACTTCTTGGAGGCCACGCCGTGGCTCATGTACAGCGGGGTCTTGATGCCGAGCTGGACGCGGTTTTTGGCCACCACGGCCGGTCCGGGGTTGGTGCCCCAGCAGATGACGGCGTCCGGGGCCGCGCCCTGGATCTTGGTCAGCTGGGCGGTCATGTCCGTGTCCTTGGGGCCGAAGACCTCGTCGGCCGCGAGTTCGAAGCCCTCGGCCGGGACGAGTTCTTTCAGCACCTCGCGGCCGGCCTGGCCGAAGCCGTCGGACACGGTGAGGATGGCGAGCTTTTTGTAGCCCTTGGCCTTGGCGTGGGTGAGGATGCGGGCCACGGCCAGGCGGTCGGACGGGGCGACCTTGAAAATATACGGACTCACCGGCTTGGTGATCTTCTCGGCGGCCGAGCAGGAAATGAGCGGGATTTTGGCGGCGGCGGCCTTGCCCATGACGGCGAGCGAATTGCCCGAGGTCGTGGGGCCGAGGATGGCGGCCACATTTTCCTTCTTGATCAGGCGATCCACGGCCAAAACGGCCTTATTGACGTCGGTCTCGTCGTCGAGGATGACCACTTCCACCGGCCGGCCGAGCACGCCGCCGGCGGCGTTGATCTTGTCGACTTCCATGAGGATGGTGTTCTTCTCGGGTTCGCCCAGAAACGACGCCGGCCCGGTGACGGACAGCACCGCGCCCAGGCGCACGGGTTCGGCGGCAAAGGCGCAGGTCGCGGCGCACAGGGCGCATAGGGCGGTGAGGATCGCTTTGACTCGCATGGTTCGCTCCTTCAAGCGCGCTGCCGCGCCGCAGGGAATTCCCTACGGCGCGGCGGCGTCGGCTGTGTCGATTCGCGTTCCGTCCTTGTAGACGGAATCGGGCGGGAAGGAAACCGGGAAAGCCTGCTGTATGACGGTCTAGTCGGCCAGCAGCTTGAAATCGCCGCCGGCGATGGTGACCATGACAAAGGCGGTTTCGTCAAGGCCGTTGTGGTCCTCGGGCGAGAAGCGGAACACGCCCGTGATGCCGGGGAAGCCGTTGATCTTTTCCAGGGCGGCCCGGATGCCGGCCGGGCTGGCGTCGCCGCCGGCCTTGATGGCTTCGGCCACGAGCATGAGGCCGTCGTAGGCGTAGCCGCCAAAGGCCGAAGCCGGAGTCTTGAAACGGTCCTCGTAGGCCTTGGCGTAGGCGGCCAGGGGCGCTTTTTGGGGATCGCCGTCGGGCAGCTGGCCGGCCACGGTGAGCTTGCCGGCCGGCAAGAGCAGGCCCTCGGCCGCGTCGCCGGCCAGTTCGATGAATTTCTTGGAGGCCACGCCGTGGCTCATGTACAGCGGGGTGGTGATGCCGAGCTGGACGCGGTTTTTGGCCACCACGGCCGGGCCGGGGTTGGTGCCCCAGCAGATGACGGCGTCGGGGCTGGTGCCCTTGAGCTTGGTCAGCTGGGCGGTCATGTCCGTGTCCTTGGGGCCGTAGACCTCGTCGCCGACCAGTTCGAAGCCGCCGGCCGGGAGCAGTTCCTTGAGCACCTCGCGCCCGGCCTGGCCGTAGCCGTCGGACACGGTGAGGACGGCGAGCTTCTTGTAGCCCTGCTTCTTGGCGTGGGCCAGGATGCGGGCCACGGCCAGCCGGTCGGACTGGGCGGTCTTGAAGACGAACGGGTTGACCGGCTTGACGATCTTTTCGGCGGCGGCCATGGACACCATGGGCACCTTGGCGGCCTCGACCTTGGGGGCCACGGCCAGGGAGTTGCCGGAAACCGTGGGGCCGACCACGGCCACGACGTTTTCCTTTTTGAGCAGCCTGTCCACGGCCAGCACGCCCTTGTTCACGTCGGTCTCGTCGTCGAGGATGATGACTTCCACCGGCCGGCCGAGCAGACCGCCGGCGGCGTTAATGGCGTCGGCCTGCATCTGCAGGGTGTTTTTCTCGGGTTCGCCCAAAAACGAGGCCGGGCCGGTGGCGGAGACCACCGCGCCGATGCGGATGGGGTCGGCGGCCTGGGCCGGCAGGGCGACAGACAGGACGGCAAGAAGCAAAAGCGTCAAGGATGCAAGGCGCATGGAACCTCCAGGCTGCTATGGGGCAACGAATCTTCGGCTATTGGGTCACTTCCATACCGGCGAGGCGGGTTTTTGGCAATTACGTCATAATAACTATTTTTATTTTTAACTTTTTGTTCGGCCGAAGAAGATGCAGTCGCGAATCATTGCGGGGGCGTTTGCGTCGCTTATCGGTGTGGTTCGGGCGATTTTCGTGCGCCAAATCCGCAAAAACGTCGTTTTGAGGTCTCAACACGGAGCATCATGCGGCAATAAGTCGGGAAAGCCGGTTCGGTGGTGGGGCCGCTTCGGAACCGGGCGGCTTGCTTCGGCAGTCGCGCCTTTGTATGGGATGGGCAAGAACGTGAAATGTCGAACTCAAGGAGTGCGCCATGCCCGCCCTTTGTCGCGCCGCTGTTGCGGCATTTTGCCTGCTGATCCTGTCCGCCTCCCTGGCCCTGGCCCAGGCGTCCGGCCCCGCGCCCGGCCCATCTTCCGCCCAGGACGCCAAGCCCAAACCGGCCCCGGCCCAGGCCGCGCCGGCCCCGGAGCCGGCCGCCAAAAAGGGCGACGAGGCGGCGGTCAAAAAAACGCCCGTGGCCGTGGACCACGACGACGCCGATCCGGTGGGGGCGCGCCTGGCCTACCGCATCAAGGAACTGCTGGGCCGTTCCTCCCTCATGACGCCCACCAACAAGGACGAAAAAAAGCTGGTCATCGTGCTGAAAACCAAGGAGGAGTTCCCGGGCCGGCCCAATCTGTGCTCCATCTATTCGGTCTCGTGGCTCTTTTCCTCCCGGGAGGGGGCGCTCAAGTACTTCCTGGCCGCCGAAGCCGGCATCGTGGACGCTTCCGGCGTGGACCAGACGGCCGAAGCGCTGCTGGGCCGCACCGACAAGCTGGCCTCCACCTACGGCTACCTCTTCTAACGGCACGCCAAGGACCGACACCCCATGGACATCACCGCCTCAGCCGTCTGGTACGCCTTCGGCCTGACCCTTTTCGCCGGTCTGGCCACGGGATTGGGTTCGGCCCTGGCCTTCGTGGCACGGCAGACCAACACCAAGTTTCTGTCCATCGTGCTCGGGTTTTCCGCCGGGGTGATGGTCTACGTGTCTTTTGTGGAGATCTTCGCCGAGGCCCGCCATTCCCTGGTCGCGGCCCTGGGCGAGGCCGGCGGTTCCTGGGCGGCGGCGGCCGCCTTTTTCGGCGGCATCGCCTTTATCGCCATCATCGACAAGTTCGTGCCGGACTACGAAAACCCCCACGAAATGCACTTCATCGAGGAGATGGACGCCGGCGAGGCCAGGCTTCCCAAAAACGAGGCCCACGACTTCGCCAAGCTGCGCCGCACCGGCATCTTCGCCGCCCTGGCCATCGCCATCCACAATTTTCCCGAAGGCCTGGCCACCTTCACCGCCGCCCTGGCCGATCCCAAGCTCGGACTGGCCATCGCCGTGGCCATCGCCATCCACAACATCCCCGAAGGCATCGCCGTTTCCATCCCGCTCTACTACGCCACTGGCAACCGCAAAAAAGCCTTTGCCTATTCCTTCCTGTCCGGCCTGTCCGAACCGGTGGGGGCGCTGGTCGGCTACCTGCTCCTGCTGCCCTTTTTCACCCCCGCCACCTTCGGCATTCTCATGGCCGCCGTGGCCGGCATCATGGTGTTCATCTCCCTGGACCAGCTGCTGCCGGCGGCCGAGGAATACGGCGAACACCACCACAGCATCTTCGGCCTCGTCGCCGGCATGGCCGTCATGGCCTTGTCGTTGCTGCTATTTTTGTGAGGGGAGGGGAGGGCAGAGGGGCAGAGGGGCAGAGGGACAGAGGGAAAAAGAAGAGGCCTCCGGCGGCCGGGGGGCTAAGCCCCCCGGACCCCCTGCATGGAGAAAGGTTTTACGGGGTTTTGGGGCTGGATTGGTTCTCTGGCCGGCAGCGCCGGTCCAGCAGATGCATAAGCAATTGGCGTGCTGCGGCGATGAGCAAGGGAAAAAGCGCCGCCGCCACCACCACCGCGCCGAAATGGCGGGCGAACCAGGGGATGCCGCCAAGGCCGTAACCGCCGCCGACGAACACCGCCGCCCAGATCACTTTGCCCAAAGCATTGAGCCCGATGAATCGGCCCCAGCCCATCCCGGCCATGGCCACGGCCATGGGAAAGGCCGCCCGCAGGATGGGCACGAACCGCGACAGCAACACCGTGGCCGCGCCGTGCCGGGCAAAGGCCCTGCGGGCCGCTTCCAGCTGCTGCGGCGGCAACAGGCGTTTGCGAAGCGTCCCGGCGAGTCCCCCGCCGGCTCCCCGGGCGGCTCCTCGGCGCAAGGCCCGGCCGATGGCGAAGTTGGTCATGTCGCCCAGGGTCGCGGCGGCGTAGCAGCCCAGGGCCACCGGCCAGACGTCAAGCGTCCCCCGCGCGGCCAGGGCGGCGGCCGTGAAAACCAGCGTCCCTCCCGGCAAAAACACCGTCACCACAAAGGCCGTCTCGGCGTAGATGGTCAGGCAGATCAGGGCGTAGACAAGGTCGCCGTGGTCGGCCACGGCCTGGATCAGGGCGGCGTCGAGGCCGGCGAGCAGGGCCAAGAGGGCGGACAGCGTTTCCATGGCCGTGGAAGTACGGTTTCAGGGACGGCGCGTCCAGCGGGGACGGCCGGAATTTGGCAGAGACGGTGCGTCCAGCCGGGGGACACGGCGGCAGCGGCCCGGCCTTCGGTCGACGTCTTGGCGCGCTGGGCCGGCGAGCGCCGTTCGCAAGAGGTGTTCGGGGTTCGGCGGCATCCTGGGGCGCATGGCGCAGCGGGCGGGCCGTGGGGAGGCGACGCCCCTGCCCGGGAGGTTGGCCGCCATCTCCCCCGGCGCGCGGGACCTTGTGCCGCACAAACAAAACGGGCCGGGAATCGATTCCCGGCCCGTTTGCGTGGCGTAGGCGAGTGCCCGCCTATTTGGCGTGCAGGGCGCTGGCGTCGGCCAGGAGGTCGTTTATGCGGGCCACCATCTGGTGCGGGTCGGACAGGTAGCCGTCCAGCAGCAGGGCCGAGTCGTAGAGCTGCTCCACGGCCTTGCCGATGAAGGGATCGGCGGCGTCGCGGCGGTAGATGGAAAGCAGGTTGCGGATCAGCGCATGGTCGCGGTTGAGTTCCAGGGCCTTTTTCGGGGGAGTCGCGTCCTTGCTCATGAGCCGGATGATCTTCTGCATGCTCGAGGTCATGTGTTCGTCGGGCGAGACCAGACACGACGGGCTCTGGGTCAGGCGCGTGGACAGGCGCACGTCGGTGACGCGCTCGCCGAGCAGATCCTTGATGGCCTTCAGGAAATCGTCCAGGGAGCCGGACTCTTCCGGGGTCAGTTCCGGGGCCTTGTTCTCGACCGGCTGGCCCTCGAAAGGTTCCAGCTCGGCGGCGTCGGCCAGTTCCGCCGACTTGAGCTTCAGGTCCTTGAACGTGCCGATGGAATCCATGATGAATTCGTCGATGGGCTCGTAGAGGTAGAGCACTTCCAGGCCCTTGGCCCGGAAGACTTCCAGGTGCGGATTGAGGTCGAGCGCCGCCCGGGACGGGCCGGACAGATAATAGATGGCTTTCTGGCCGTCCCTGGCCCGGGTCACGTAATCGGCCAGGGAGGTGAGCCGGACCTTTTCGGCCTCGTCGTCGTCGCCGTCCTGGGCCGCCAGCGCCGAGGAGTCGAAGCGCACCAGCTCGGCAAAGGCCTCGCGGTGGGCGTAGTCGCCGTAGCCGAGCTTGAAGCCTTGGCCGTGGGCGGCGAAAAAGGCGTTGTACTTTTCGGGGTCTTCCTTGGCCATGGCCTTGAGCTTGTCGAGAATCTGCTTGACCAGCACGGACTGGATCTTGCGCAGGACCACGTTTTCCTGAAGCGTCTCGCGGGAGATGTTCAGCGGCAGGTCCTCGGTGTCCACCACGCCGCGCACGAACCCCAGGAATTCCGGGATGAGTTCCTTGGTTTCCTTGGAGATGAGCACCCGGCGCACGTACAGGTCCAGCCCGTGGTGGAGCTGATCACGCATGGGCATGGGACCCATGCCGTGCTTGGGGATGAAAAGCAAAGCCGTGAACTGCACCGGCGCGTCCACGCTGACGTGGATGGTGGCCAGCGGCTCGTCGGAATCGTAGGTCAGGAACTGGTAGAATTCCTTGTACTGTTCCGGGGTCACCGAGAACTTGGACTCGCGCCACAGGGCCGGGATGGTGTTGGTCTTTTCGCCGTCAAGGAGGATCGGGAAGGAGATGAAGTTGGAGTGCTTGCGCAACACCGACTTGATGCGCTCGGGGTCGGCGTATTCCTTGGCCTCCTCCTTGAGGGTGATCTCGATCACCGTGCCGCGCGAAACCTCGCCGTCCACGTCCTCGATGGTGAAGCTGCCCGAGCCGTCGGAAGTCCAGCGGGCCGGGGCGGCCTGCGGAGCGGCCGAGCGGGAGGTGACCTCCACCTGGTCGGCCACCATGAACACGGAATAAAAGCCCACGCCGAACCGGCCGATCAGGTTGGAGGCGGCGTCCTTGTTTTCGGACACCGACTTCATGAAAGCCTCGGTGCCGGATTTGGCGATGGTGCCGAGGTGGTCCACGAGTTCGTCGCGGGTCATGCCGCAGCCGGTGTCGGCGATGGTCAGGCGGCCGGCGTCCTTGTCGGCGGTGATGCGGATTTCGAGCGCTTCGTCGGGATCGACGACAGCCGTGCCCCGGCTTTGTTCGAAGCGCAGCTTGTCCAGGGCGTCGGAGGCGTTGGACACCAGTTCGCGCAAAAAGATCTCGCGATTGGTGTAGATGGAGTGGGTGATGATATCGAGGAGCTTGCGGATCTCGGCGCGAAATTCATGGGTTTCGCCGTGCGTGGCGGACATGGGCGGTCTCCTTTCTCCGTGATGTCGTGGGAAGCGTCAAAAGCGGCCGGCTCCGACTGTTCGAGCGGAGCCGAGCGCTGTCGCATCCTCGGGAAATCTGTCGGGAAAACAGATAAGCCGGCCGGCCGGACTGTCAAGGCCGCAAGTGTTGTCCGCCAGCCATTGACAGTGCTGACCATTGGCTTATTTTTCGCTCAGAAGTGTCCAAATGTCAGGAGGAGCACCCATGGTCATTGATTTAAGCCCTTTTTATGGCGCAACGACCCCGTTTGACCGGCTTTTCGAGACGCTTTGGCCTTCCATGGCCATCAGTCAGCGCGGCACGGCCTATCCGCCCGTCAATATCGGCGAGGACGACGAGAACCTCTACGTCCGGTGCGAGATTCCGGGCATGGCCATTGCCGACCTTGACCTGACGCTGACCGACTCCAGTCTGGTCATCAAGGGCGAGCGCAAGGCGGAACGCGGCAAGTATTACCGGCAGGAGCGCCCGACCGGCGTGTTCCAGCGAGTGGTCAACATTTCGGGCGGGGTCAGTCGCGACAAGGTCACGGCCACCATGCGCGACGGCCTGCTCGAAGTCGTGCTGCCCAAGTCGGACGAGAGCAAGCCCAAAAAGATCAGCATCGTGACGGTCTAACCCCGGGAATCCCCGGCAAAGGAGGACGAAGCCATGGCCGATACCGTTGCCAAGGCCGAAGAACGCCGGCTGCCCAGGGTCAAGCCGGCCACGGACATCATCGAAAAGGAAGACGGCTTCTACATCTATCTGGACATGCCCGGCGTGTCCAAGGAACACCTCGTCATCGATCTCAACGAGGATGAGCTCAAGGTTTCGGGCAAGGCCGAATACGCCCTGGCCGAGGGGCAGAAGCTTGGCCACGTGGAGTTCGGCGGCGGCGAATACTTCCGCAGCTTCACCATATCGCACATCGTGGACAAGGAACGCATCAAGGCGTCGCTACGAGACGGGGTGCTGGAACTGCACCTGCCCCGCCAGGAAAAGGCCCAGCCCCGCAAGATCGAGATTCAAGCCGGCTGATCGGCAGACCGGCCGGATGGCCGGACGCAGGGCGAACAAGCCGGGGCGCGCAGGCGTCCCGGCTTTTTTGCGTTTCGTGCGGCCTTGAGAAGAAGGAGCCGCAGGGGCGGGTCGGAAGCGCCTTGGAGCGGACTCGTTGCATGGAAAACAGGGATTTGGCAGAAGATAGGTGTATTTCAAAAATGTAATAGACCGTAGAACAAGGCCTAGAAGAAGGTTTTCAGGGGGGTTGGTAATGCTTCAAAATGGAAATAATCGTCATTTCCGTTGACAGGGCGAAGTAACTCTATGCAATGTCTGGCGTCATGCCGATTTCACTACAAGGAGAGACCATGGAAGACCATGTCAAGAGCGCTCTGGAGATCGTCAAAGCCCAGGCGTCGGTGCGCAGCATGACCGATGAGGAGATTTCCTCCATGGTGCGCCGGTTGGCCGCCGGCATCCTCGAAATCAGCCTCGGCCTGTGTCCCCAGGACGACGAGGACGCCGTGGAGATGGAGCCCAAGAAGGCGGTCAAGGAGAAATCCATCACCTGCCTGGAGTGCGGCAAATCCTTCAAGGTGATCACCCGCAAGCATCTGGCCACCCACGGACTGACCCCCGAGGAGTACAAGGCCAAGCACGGCTACAAGAAGACCATGCCCTTGGTGTGCAAGGGCTTGCAGCGGGAACGCCGCAAAAAGATGAAGGATATGCGCCTGTGGGAGAAGAAGGTGAAAACAGTGGCCTAAGGCGGGCGATTTCGCTATAGGAAGGTACCATTTCGGGAAATGGCCGCGGGGTTTTCGCGGGCGGCTCGCCGCCCCTGGGAAAACCGGGCGGTTCCCAACGATAAGGAGATCGCACGCACATGGCTAAAACAGACATCATCGCCAAGATCCAGGCCAATGCTGGCATTGCCACCAAGGCCGAGGCCGGCAAGGTCCTCGACGCCGTTCTGGGCGCCATCCAAGAGTCCCTGGTCGGCGGCGAGGCCCTGACCCTGACGGGTTTTGGCACCTTCAAGGTGTCGGAGCGGGCGGCGCGCACCGGGCGTGACCCCCGTACCGGCAACCCCATCGATATTCCCGCTTCCAAGGCCGTGCGCTTCACCCCGGGCAAGACCCTCAAGGACGCCGTGAAGTAGTTTGGCGAACCGGCGTTACGAGCGCCGGCCTTGCCACCCGTCCGCGCCATGCAGGCGACGGATTCGGAACAGGCAATTCTTTAGGCCCCTGCCCGGTTTTCGGGCGGGGGCCTGTTTTTTGGCCGGACCTCGTGTCGTGTCCGCCGAAAGCGCCTGGGGCGCTTTTGGGGCCAGGGACTAACGGCATGAAGGGGTCTTCAACATTACGCGCGTATTGATGAAGGGACGCGGCACTAGAGATTTTTCACCAGGAATTGCAAAATCATGCGCCGGCTGATCTCCCCCACCAGCACCCCGTTGGGATCAATGACCGGCACGGCCGGAATGCCGCGCTCCACAATGAGCTCCCCGGCCATGACGAAGAGATCCTCGGGATGGGCAAAGGGATAGTCGGCGTCCATGAGTTCGCCCACCGGCGTGTCCGAACTGGCGGCCATGTTGCGGCGCAGGGCGTCCAGGAGCGCCTCCCGACCGTCGAGATGCCCGGCCCTGGCCTGGGACGCCACCTCGGGCGAGACGATAAGGGAGAGAAACCTGTGGATGGTCACCACCCCAAGCAACCGGTCGCAGTGGTCCACCACATACGTGTTGCGAAAGGTGTTGTTCATGCCGCCGTACCAGATGAGCACGTGCCCGACCGGCGCTTCGGGCCGCACCTTGATGACCGTGGTGCGCATGATGTCGGCGATCTGCATGGAAGCCTCGGGCGTGGATTGTGAAAAAAAGTACTTAAGTCTTACCAGCCCGAACCCGGCCCGTAAAGGGATCGCTTGGCCTTTAGGGCAGGATCGTCCAAGATGGTTGCGGGGTTTTCCGGCATCACCCGAAAAAACGGAGTGAACCGCCATGCAAGACACTGTCGCTTTCGTCCTGACCGAGGGCCGCGCCATCCACACCCTGACTGATGTCCGCGACGCCGAAGCGTTGCCCTGGCAGGACCATCCGGCCTTTGCCGGCGTGCGCCTGCGCCATCTGGTCACCGCCGCCGACACCGAAGGCCAGCTCAGTTGCCACATCGTGCGCCTGGCCCCCGGGGCCAGCCTGGCCGGCCACGTCCACGACGGGCAATGGGAGCTCCACGAGGTCGTCTGCGGATCGGGCACGGCCGCATTGGCCGGCCGGCAAACCGACTACGCCCCCGGCGTCACGGCCGTCATCCCCCGGGGCACGCCCCACGCCGTCACGGCCGGCGACCAGGGCCTGTGCTTGCTTGCCAAGTTTTTCCCGGCCTTGCTGTAACGCGAGTTTGCACGGAACCGGCCATGTCCCAAACGTCCCGACTCGACGTGCTCCGCCATCCTGGCTTGCCGGGTCTGAGCGTCGTTCAGGGCCGGGACGTGGCCGCCGACATCGCGCCCCATGCCCACGGCGCGGTGGTGGTCGGGCTGATCCTGGACGGCGGTCGGGAACTGTCTTGCGGCGGCGGGCGCGCGCGCATCGAGGCCGGGGAGGGCTTTATCGTGCCCGACGGCGTGCGCCACAGCTGCGCGCCTCTGGCCCGACGCGGCCAAAGCTACGTCGCCGTGGCCGTGGCCCCGCAACTGCTGGCCGAGGTCGGCCGGGCTGACGACGCGCCCGAGGACTGGGTGCGGCCCTGGCGCAACGCCGAAGCTTCGGCCTGGCTTCTGAAATTGGCCGAAGCCCTGGCGGAAGACGCCGACGCGGCCTTGGAGGCCCTTTGCGCCCTGGCCCATGGCCTGCGCCTGCGCCCCGGTCCGGGCCGGCCCAGCCATCCGGCCGTGGCCGTGGCCCGGGCGGCCATCGAGGCCGATCCCGCAGCACCCCACGATCTGGCCTCCCTGGCCGCCCTGGCCGGAGTCGGACCGACCTACCTGCAGCGGCTTTTCGTGCGCGAAACCGGCATGGCCGTGGGCCAATATCTGCTCGCCCGACGGGTGGCCCACGGAGCCGGGCAGGCCGCCGCTGGCGAGGGGCTGGCCCAGGCCGCCCTAAGCGCCGGTTTTTGCGACCAAAGCCACTTCACCCGCCAATGCAAACGTCGCCTGGGCGTGCCGCCCGGGGCGTATCGTGAGTGGAATGGGGGTGAGGGGAGAGATGAGGGAAGGAGAGAGAAAGAGGAAGATGCCTTGCGGCGGCTGGGGGCCTGAGGCCCCCAGACCCCCCGAATGAAAAACAGTTTTAAGGGGATTGCGGTTGCGGGGTGAGGGTAGGGCGTGCTTACGGGGCCGGCTTGGCGGCCACGGGAGCGGCGGCCGGGTCGCACCAGGCGCTGCTGCGGGCGTCGATGAGGCTCGACAGCGGCAGCAACAGCACGAAGACCAGCGCCAGCACCGACAGCCAGGTTTCCAGGGAACGCTTGCCGTGAGGCGCAGCCGAGGCGCAGATGATGCCCACAGCGGCGCAGCCGATGCCGACGTCGAGGCAGGCGTTTAAGGGCGACAGCTTGGGCACGGCAATAAGCGGCACGAAAAGCGCCCCGGCCACGGTTCCGCCGGCCACAGCCCGCAGGAGTCGGCCCGGCGAGACCCCTGCTTCCCTTCCGGCGGCCTGGGCCACGGCCAGCCCCGCGCCGACGACCAGCCCCGTCAGCCCCGCAGCCAGCCCCAGACCGGCCAGGCCGCCGGCCAGGAATGTCGTCAGCCGTTCGGCCAAAAGCGCCGTCGGCAGGCACACGGCCATGGCCCCCATGGCCGGAGCCGTCAGCGAGGCCGGATGGTGGCTGGAAAAGAGCGGCCGGACAAGGCGCGCGCCAAGGGCCGCCAGGATGAGCAAGGTTGCGGCGGCGACGGCGGCGACGGCGGCGACGGCAGCCAGGGGCGCGGCGGCCAGGGCTTCGCGGCCGACAAGCATGACAAGGGCCGCGCCGGCAAAGGCCAGGGCGGCGGCGGCAGCCAGGGGGCGGCCGTGGACGGGACGGACTTCGGTCATGTGAAAAGACTCCTGAACCGGGCGAAGAGGCTGAGGGCCTCGGCCTGGGCATCGGGTTTGGAAGCGGCGTGGTTGGCGGCGGCTCGGGCTTCGAAAATGGCCCGCACCCGCTCGACCACGGCCGGATGGCGCGAGAGGACCAGCCGGAAACCTTCGCGGTCAACTACCAGGCATTCGGTGGGTTCCACGGCGCGCACGTCGGCCTGCCTGGGTTCACCGGTCAAAAGGGCCATCTCGCCGACGATCTGGCCGGCCCCCAGTCGGGCCACCTCCCGGTCGCCCACGGTCACGGCCGTAAGGCCTGACAGGATGACATTCATGGTGCTGCCGGTCTCGCCCTTGGCCATGATCACCTGCCCCGGGGCGAAGGTCCGCCGGGTCGAAGCCCGCACCAGCAGATCAAGGTCGGCCTCGCCCAGGCCGGCCAGAAGCGCCACCTCGGCCAGGGAGGCGAGCTGCTCGGGCGTGGCCCCGGCCTGGGCCGATTCCTCGGCCATGACGATGCGCCGGCCGGGCGGAGGCAGGCTCACGCCCTGCTCCATGAACTGGTACCAGATGGCCGCCAGCACGGCGTCGGCCACGGCCATGCGGTTGTTGAAAGCGGCGATGTAATAGACGGCGGCATAGACGATGCGGTCGCCCTGGATGTCCAGGAGGCGCGCCGCCGGGGCCGGATCGGCCAGCACCCCCTCGGCCCGGCGCAGGGCGGCCAGGATGGCCGAGCGCACGGCCACGGGCGGCGCATGGACCGGCGCCGGCACGTTGACGATCTGGCGCAGGTGGGAGGCCGGCCGGTCGTAGTTGACCAGCCGTTCCTTGGCTACGAGGTTGTTGGGGAGAAGCACGGCGTTGGCCTCGATGGTCACCACTTTGGTGTAGCGCCAGGTGACTTCCGTCACCTGCCCCTCCACGTCGCCCACCTTGATCCAGTCCCCTTCGCTGAAGGGTTTTTCGATCTGCAGCAGCAAGCCCGAAAACAGGCTGCCGATGGTGTCCTGCATGGACAGGCCGATGACGGCGGTGAGGATGGCCGAGGAGGTTAAGAGCGGCCCGAGCTGGATGTCCAGGATGTCGCGCAGCCCCCAGCCGGCCAGCACGGCCAGGATGAGGAATTTGCTCAGGTCCTGGAGGATATGGCGCGTGGGCCGCACGTCGCCCCGGCTCGGGGAGAACTTCTGGAAAAAGAAATCCACGGCGTAGCGGGCCACCATCCACAGGGCGACCAGGCTGGCCAGGGACACGGCCTTGTCCCCGGCGGCGGCGTCGGCCGGCGGCAGGGTGGCGGCCAGACCCCAGACAAGCCCCAGGCCGCACAGCCACTTGACGAGGCCCCCCAAGGGACGGCTAATGGCCCCCCGACGGGCGAGCAGCGACAGGGCCAGGGACACGGCCGCGAAAATCGCCAGCCCAAGGGCGACCCGCGCCCCCACGTCCACGGCGGACGCGGACAAGCCGGTGGCACTGCTGATGAAGGCAAGGGGTCCCTGGATCAAGGGCGGGGCTCCTGTGGCGTTTTCGTTACGGCAAGGCGGTACCGTCCTACTTGGCCGGCCGGGCGGCGTCAACGCGCCGACTTTTTTCAAGGAGTATAGAGCCATGGCAAAAAGGAAAACCGAGCGGCCGGACCCGTCGAGCCTGGGGCTGCCGCGTGTCGGCGTGGACAGCCACGCCCATCTCGACGGCGCGGGCGAGGATCGGGCCATGGCCACGCCCGAGGCCATAGGGGCCGTGCTCGACCGGGCGGCGGCGGCCGGTGTGGCCCAAGTCGGCCACGTGTTCCTGGGGCCGGCCGCCCACGCCGCCGGGCGGGAGCTTTTTGCCGGAAGGGATGAGGTCTTTTTCCTGCTCGGCATCCATCCCTGCGACGCGGCCAAGGCCGCGCCCGGGGACGTGGCCGCCATGGAAGCGGCCTTTGGGGCCGATGCGGGCCTGAGGGCCGTGGGCGAGATCGGCCTGGACTACTACTGGGACGCCGGCACGGCCGAGGTCCAAAAGGCGCTTTTTCGCGACCAGCTGGCCCTGGCCCGGCAGCTCGACCTGCCCGTGGCCGTCCACAGCCGCGACGCCGCCGCCGACACCCTGGCCATCCTCGACGACCTGGGCTTTGCCGGCCGGCCGCTGGTCTGGCACTGCTTCGGCGGCGACGCCGCCCTGGCCGCCGAGATCGCGCGGCGCGGCTTTCATCTCTCCGTGCCCGGGCCGGTGACCTACGCCAAGAACACGGCCCTGGCCGAGGCCGTGGCCGGCTGCGACCCCTCGCGGCTTTTGCTCGAAACCGACGCCCCCTATCTCGCTCCCGAGCCCTGGCGCGGCAAGCGCAACGAACCGGCCCTGCTCGCCTTCACGGCCGTGCGCGTGGCCGGGCTGCTCGGCCTGGACCCGGCCGAACTGTGGCGGCGGACCGGCGACAACGCCCGGGCGTTTTTCCGGCTCTAGCCGCACCCCCGAAAATACCGCATTATCGCCTGTAGCCCCGGAAACGTCAGCGGCCTGTTTTGTTGTCGGACCCGAGATCGTCCCTTTCGAGCCCGCCGCCGCGCCGGCCGTCTTGCCCAAAGCCGGCCGGCGCGGTAAGGTCGGCCGTGAAGTCTGACGCACAACCGGGAGACCTGCCGCCATGACCCTTGAAATCGCGACCCAGGGCGACATCGATCAGATCGTCGTATCCTCGCTGTCCCGCGCCTTTGTCCAGAAAATCTACCGCCACTGCTGGGGCAAGAACAACACCCCCTATTTCGCCGGCAACTGCTTCAAGGGCGTGCTCTATTTCGACGAGCGCCTGGCCATCAAGTACGCCGACGACGTGGGATTCCCCTGGCGCGGCTGGCTGTCAGCCCCCAAGTTTCACCACCGCACCGGGGCCAGCCTGCACGGGCTTTCGCTCACCGTGCGCGACGCCGCCGGCCAGCGCGAAACCTCGGCCCTGGGGCTGGTCGTGGCCGAGGAGCGGCCCCGGCTTGACGGCTTCCTGGAAGGCCTTGGCGACGACGAGGTGCTGGCCGTGCTCGGGGCCGTGGACAAAGGCGAGATGTTGTTCACCCTGGCCGATTTCGATGGAACCTTTGACGCCGACAAGCTGGTTATCGAAGTGGAGCGGTTTTCCGACCTCTACTGCGAGGAAGCCGTGGTCACCGGGATGCGCTACGACGGCCGGGTCATGAGCATGGAGACCGGCGAATCCCGGGGCAAGAGCATGGTCGATCCGCTGCTCATTGGCCGCGACGGCAAACTGCTGGACATGTACGACTTCGCCTGATCCGCGTTGCGTTACAAGGCTGGCGGAGCGGCGGGGCGGCCTGTCGTCCGACGCCTGGCCCCAGGCCCCGGGGCGTCTTTTCTTGACGCCCCGGGCCAACCCTCCTATAACCGTACACTGTGACGTTCCCCGCGATAACGCCGCGTCAAACGCTGCGGAGGCAGACGTGAAATCCGTATTGGTCGTGGACGACGATCCCAGCATTCGTGCCCTGATCCGGCTCTACCTGGAGAGCGCCGGCTATGCCGTCATCGAGGCCGGCGACGGCAAACGGGCCATGGCCGCCCTGGACGGGCAGCCGGTGGACCTGGTGATTCTCGACATCTTCATGCCGGAGATGGATGGGCTGGAGGTGTTGCAGGTGTTGCGCGGCCACTGCCAGACCTGCCGGGTGATGGCCATTTCCGGCGGTTCGGCCAAGATCGGCATGGATTTGCTGGGCCACGCCACCATTTTCGGGGCCGATGCGGTGCTCGAAAAACCTTTCGGCGAAGTCACGCTGCTGGATAAAGTGACGGCCCTGATCGGCCCCGCCGCCGACTGATCGCTTCCCTTTCCCTTGCCCCGCCCGATCCTGGTCACCCGTCGCGGTTCGCCGGGGCATCGTCAGCGCCTTTCCTCGGCCGACCCCTTGCCGCTTAACGCCGAACCCCCTTGAAACCCTTCTCCATGCGGGGGGTCCGGGGGCCTCAGGCCCCCGGCCGCCGGAGGCCTCTTTCTCTCTCCCCTTATTTACACCGGCCAGTCCAGACGGGCCTTGGCCAAAAGGGCGGCGGCCCAGTCCCGGGCGGCGGCGGCGGCCTTGGCGTTGCCGGCGTCGGCCGCTCGTTCCAGGGCGGCGGCTGCTTTGGCCAGTTCGGGGAAGCCGTAAGAGCCGGCCGACCCTTTGAGTTTGTGGCTCTGGCGGCGGGCTTGGTCCAGGTCGCCCTGGTCCAGGGCGGTGCGGGCCGCATCCAAGGTCTGGCTGGCCAAGTCGTAAAAGAGAGGCAGCAGGGCGGCCAATCGGCCAGGGTTTGGGGCGTCGGTGTTGGGGGGCCGGGGCTTGGTCGGTTCGGCGGACTCGCCTTCCGGCCCGAGATAGTGGAGCAGGGTGCGCAGCACGGCCGCCTTGCGCACGGGCTTGGCCAGAAAATCGGTGAATCCGGCTTGCTGGCAAAGCAGCCGGTGTTCATCCAGGGCATGGGCGGTCAGGGCCAGGATGGGCGTGGGGACGGCTCCTCGCTGCCGTTCCAGCGCCCGGATGCGTCGGGTGGCTTCGTAGCCGTCCACCACAGGCATCTCCAAGTCCATGAGCACCAGATCATAGGGCGCGGCGGCGAACAGCTCCACGGCCTGGACGCCGTTCTCGGCCTCGTCGATGCGGTAATGGTCGCTTTCCAGGTAGAGGCGAATCAGGGCCAGATTGTCGCGGTTGTCGTCGACAAGCAGCAGGCGAGGGGGTGCGGTGGCTGGTTCCATGGCGTATCCGGGGACAGGGGCCGACGGTTTCATTTTTAGCTGATTGAGGATAGCCGTTGGGCGGAAAAGCGCAAGGGGGAAGGGCGCGTCAGGGCCGCAGGCACACGGCGGCTTCGGGGCAGACGGCGGTGAAGTCGCGCAAAAACGTTTCCACCCGGCCGGCCTCGTCCGGGCTGTAGATCAGGCGCACCACGGCGGCGAACCGGTCCACCACCGTGGGCAGGGCCAGATTGTCCTCGGCCTGGAGAAAAAACGTCAACAGCGACACGTTGGCCGAGGCCAGGCGCACATACAGCCGGGCCGAACCGGTCGGCACGGGATGGCGACGCCGCCGGGGCGGCCTTCTGCGCCGGCTCACAGGATGTCGCGTCCGGTTTCGGTGATAAGGGCCATGTGTTCCCAACGCGCACCGCCCCATTCGGGATAGTACAGGCCCGGCTCCACGGTGACGACCATGCCCGGTTCCAGCACGCTCTCGGCCGAGGGGTTGAGGCTTGGGCCTTCGTGGGTCTCCAGGCCGATGCCGTGGCCCAGGGAATGGGTGAAGCGTTCGGCCACGCCTTCCCGGGCAAAGACCTCCCGGGCCAGGGCATAGGCCTCGCGGCAGGCCATGCCCGGGCCGATGCGCTCCAGCACGGCGGCCTGGGCGGTCTGGACGCGGGCGAGCATCTCGGTGAAGCGCGCCGGGGGCTTGGCCCCGACCCAGACGGTGCGGGTCTGGTCCGAGCAGTAGTCGTCGGCCCGGCCGCCCACGTCCACCAGGACCAGACAGCCGTCGGCGATGACGGTCTCCCCGGGGATGGCATGGGGCAGGGCGGCGTTGGCGTCCACGGCCACGATGGGGGCAAAGGCCAGCTCGGAGGCTCCGAGGTCGCGGAAGCGTTTTTCGATCTCCCAGGCGGCCTGGGCCTCGGTGCGTCCGGGCAGGAGAATGTCCGGCAGGCTGGCCATGACGCCGTGGTTGATGGCGGCCGAGCGGCGCATCCGGGCGATCTCGGCGGCGTCCTTGCGCAGTCGCAGCGGTTCCACGGCCAGGGCCACGGGTGTCATGGGCATCAGCGCGGACAGTCGGCCGTGGACGTCGAAGGACAGGCTGGCCGGCTCGAATCCCAGGCGAGTCACGCCCCGGGCCTTGAGAAAATCCGTGATGGCGGCGTAGCGCCCGGCCCCGTAGATGCAGAGGTTTTGTTCCGGCCACAGGCGCAAGGCAGCGTCGCGGTAGCGGGCGTCGGTGAAGAGATAGTCGTCGCCGTCGGCCGTGACCACGAGATAGCCGGCGCTCTCGTTGCACTGGGGATCGTGGAGTTCGAAGCCGCTTAAATAGAAGCGGTTGGCGGCGTGGGACACGAGCAGGGCGTCGTGGCCCATGGCGGCCAGGGCGGCGCGCAAGCGGTCGCGGCGGCCAGCGAAAACGGGGCAGCCGCTTGTGGCTGTGGCGGTCATGGCATCTCCTTCAGGCGGGACGCGCCCGCCCGCGAAGGTGTTTCAGATCGGGCCGGCGACGTCAACCGGCCAGCGGCCCGACGGGACATGGCCCGGGGAAACACCTGCCGTCCTCGGCTGGCCGACGCGCCGGGGCAACGGTGTTTTCCGTCAAGCGTCATCGACGGTCTTTGGGCTTTCCGGCCGACAAAGCGCCAACCCTCGCCGAACCCCCTCTAAACATTTCTCCATGTGGGGGGGCTGGGGGCCTCAGGCCCCCAGCCGTCGGAGGCAGGTTGTTAAAGCGTGTAGACGGTTTCCGGTTGTCCCAGGACGTGCCGCTGGGCCCATTCGATGCCCTGCATGATGGAGTGGTCCATGTTGCCGACCTCGTATTTCCAGCCGCCGAAGCGTCCACGGGACTGGATGCCCAGGCACTCCAGGGCCGGCTGGAGCACGGCCAGGGCGGCGTCGCGCTCCAGGCAGGGTATGGGGTAGGCGTAGTCCACCCGCATCTCCCAGGAGGCGTTCTGGCCGGCGACGTCGGCCGGAGCCAGAAGCGTTGTGGCGACCAGGCCGTCCACGGTGGCCCGCTCCAGGCCGGCGAAGTCGGCCGGCTTGTGGGCGGAAAAGCTCGTCTCGGTCATGAACGCCCGGCTGCGCGGGATCATGCCGTCGGGATCGGGGGTGTTTAAGGGCGAATAGTTGTGGAAATTGGTGACCCGGTAGAAGGGGCAGTCGGCTTCCGGGAAATACATCCAGCAGCGCGGGTCCGGGGGCGCGCCGGCAAAGCCCAGGCCGTGGATGACCGAGCCGCTGTGCTTGAGCCGTCCGGCCGCCTCGATCATGGCCGGGCTGGCCCCTTCCAGCTGGTCGGCCACGAAACGGTCCAGGGGGCCGGTGGTCAGCAGATGGTCGTAGACGATGACGTCGCCAGAAGCGGTGAGCACGGTCTTTTCGGCCGGATCGACCCGGCGGCAGGCTTCGCCCAGGCGCAGCCGGTCGGCGAAACGACGGGCCAGGCGGCGGAAGATCTCGCCCGTGCCGCCGCGCAGGGGAAAGCTGAAGGTGTTGTTGGGACCCCAGGCCACGTCGTCCGTGCCGTAGATGATGTTTTTGACCACCCGCCCGGCGTCCACCACCGAGACGCGCTCGCCGATCCAGCGGTGGGACATGGCCGTGGCCGGATGGGCCCAGACCTTGAAATTGTAGGGGACCATGAACAGCCGCGCGATGCCCGGGCCGAACACCCGGTCTATCCATTCCCGGAAGTTGGCCGGCGCATCGGGGTGGACTCCGGCTGCGGCGTCGCGGCCGGCGGCCAGCAGCCCTTCGACGCATTCCCAAACGAGATCCGGGGGCAGTCGGCGGATGTTGTTTTGGAAGGGGTAGGGAACGAAGGTTCCGGCCAGGCGAATCCAGGATTCACGCTGGTGGCGCAGGACCTCGTCGCCAAGCAGTTCATCGAGGAGCTTGTCGAAGGCTTTGTAGTGGGAGAAAACGACGTGTCCGCCCACGTCCCAGGTGTAGCCGGCGGCATCGGTGAAGCTGGCGGCCAGGCCGCCGGGATAGGGATGGCGTTCCAGGACGAGGAAATCGTTTTCGCCGAGTTCGGCCAGGCGGTTGGCCGCGCCAAGGCCCGTTGGGCCGGCTCCGATGATCAGATATTTGACGCGCATGGTTGCCTCCGGGAGGGTGGGGGCAGGCGAGCAAGAAAAGGGCCAGCCGGCAAAGGAGAATAAAACTCCCGGGGCCGGACGAGCCGGTCCCGGGAGGAAAGATGTTGCGCCGGTCGTTTACCAGGCCGGGCGGCGGGGGGGACGCGGAGCGCGGGGCTTGGCCTCGTTGACCTTGAGGCTACGGCCTTCGAACTCGGCGCCGTCCAGGGCCCGGATGGCTTCGTCAGCGGCGGCGTCGTCGTCCATCTCCACGAATCCGAAGCCGCGCGGTTTGCCGGTCTCGCGGTCGGAAATCAGTTTGACGGACTGGACGGGGCCGTAACGGCCAAACAGGTCACGGACGCTTTCCTCGGTGGTGCGGAAGGGCAGGTTGCCAACATAGATGTTTTTGGACATGAGACACGGACTCCCAAAACGGTTGACGTCAGCGAACGCGAAGCGTGGACGGAGGAGGGCTACCCGCCGGCTACGCTCCTCCCCAGGACAAACCCATCGGCCCAAGGGCCGTGAAGGCCTGACAGTTGGAGTGCGCCTGTCCGTCGGGACGGCGAAGAAAGGTATGGCAGGCGTTGCGCACTCGTATTCCAGACTCCGTTAGAGTCTCGCCGCGCAAACACGGGGAGGACGGTCACGCACCACACGCGAAGTCGTCACGGGTTTGAGCGAACATGGAAAACGATAACGAACCGGTCAGTGGCTGGCAAGGAAAAATTGTTCCTTTTCTCCCTTAGGCCCTGAAATTTTTCCGGTTTGCGTTGTTCCAAACCCGTCTTGAGGGCGTTTATTCCGACGCAAAGAGGATGCTTTCAGCGGTGAAATGGACTATCCTGCCCCTGTGTGCTCGAGCGCAGGCCAAGCGCACCAACGTCAGGGAGGGCTGTACGACGCCATGACGGGAAAAATCGGGGCCAAACGTTTCGCCGTGGCCGTATCGGTGCGGGAAACCTACAAGACAGGGTTTGGCGGCACCACGCAGAGCGCTGAACGCGCGATCTATTATTACGCCGAAAAAACACCTGAGGCGGGCATCAGCGTGCAGGCCTTAAACGGCAACAGCGTGCCCAGCGGCGAGGTCACGCCGATCACTGAGGAGGAATTCCTCCAGAAGTTCAAGCCCGAGCCGCTCATGTACTACAATCTGGTCAAGCCGCGCATGGAAGCCATGCAGGCCGAGCTGGAGCGGGGCGAGAAACATCTGGAGGCCGGCCGGCTGGAGCGGGCCGAGGAATCCTTCCAGAAAGCCCTGGCCTACGACGCCGAGAACCTGCGCGCCATCTTCGGCCTGGGCAACGCCTACCTGTCCGGCGGCAAGCTCGACGACGCCCGCGACATTTTCGACAAGATCATGGGCATCGAGCTGGCCTTTGGCCCGGAAAACAAGTTTTTGTTCAACGAATTCGGCATTCGGATGCGCAAGGCCGGGCTGCTGGCCCTGGCCAAGTCGTATTACGAGAAAGCCCTGGCCGTCAGCGAAAACGACGAGAACCTGTTGTTTAATCTCGGCCGGGTGCTCTACGAACTGGAGGAGTACGACGGCGCGGTGGAGGCGGCCGAGCGTTGTCTGGCGCTCAACTCCGGTTTTCTCATCGCGGCCAAGCTGGCCAAGGCGGCCCGCCGCCAGGCGGCCACGGCAGCCATTGGCGACGCTACGCCTGGGGCTGCGTCCCCGCCCGCGCAAGACGTCTGACCGGCCTCGCAACCCCCTTTATCATTTTCCCACTTGGGGGGTCTGGGGGCCTCAGGCCCCCAGCCGCCGGAGGCATTCTTTCCTCTTTCCCCCACCCCCTAAAACAAACATTCCACCAAATCCTCCACGCCCACGCCCAGCAGATACTCGCCCAGCTCCACCCCGCCCAAGCGTTCGGCCAGGGCGTCGCGGTCGTGGCGGCAGCCGGCCAGCGCCGCTTCCAGCTCGGCCACGTCGCGCCGGCCGAAATAGTCGCCCAGAAGCCGCGCCGCAAGGATGACGCCGCCTTTGACGTCCAGATGGGCCTCGATGAGCCCGCCGGGCGTGCGGCGCGTCCGGGTGAAGCCGTAGGCCGGCGAGGCCCCGAAATTCCAGTCGTAGGTCCGGTAGCGGCTCTCGGCCAGCCCGGCCGCGCCGGCGGCCTCGTCCGGGGCCAGCGCCAAGTCGCCCGGGGCCGCGCCCGGGCAGACATGCCCCATGACGTGGCCCATGAAGTCGGTCACGGCCATGGGCGCGGGCAGGTGGGCGGCGATGTTGGTGACGCGCTTTTCCACGCTTTTGACGGCCTTGTCGCGGTATTTTTCGGGATCGACCCGTAGCGCCCCGGTCAGATGGGAGACGTCGGCGTCAAAGAGCAGGGTGCCGTGGTGCAGCACCCGGTCGCGCCAGACGTGCTGGGCGTTGCCGGAAAATTTTTGGCCCTCGATGGTCAGGTCGTTGCGTCCCTCGAAGGCGCATTGCACGCCCAGGGCCGCCACCGCCGCCAGGATCGGGGCGGTGAAGCCCCTAAAGTCCATGGCCCCGCCGCCGAGGCTGATGAACGTGAAATTGACGTTGCCCAGATCATGGAAGACCGCGCCGCCGCCGCTTAAACGGCGCACCACCGGGATGCCCCGCTCCCGCACGAAGGCTTCGTCGATCTGGGCGCGGGTGTTCTGGTTGCGCCCGACAATGACGGCCGGGGCGTTGCGCCACAGCATGAACACGTCGGTAGCGGCGTTTTTGAGCAGCCACTCCTCGGTGGCGAGATTAACGGCCGGATCGGTGGTCTCAAGCAAAATGGCGCGCACGGCAGATCCTTTGCGGCTGGCGGTTGTCAGGAATCGGGGCCAAGTTCGCCGGAGCGTTTGACGGCGCGAAGGAGCCGTAGGCCGAGCAGCACGGCGGCGGCGCACCCGAGCGCCCCGAAGAGCGAGATGCCGAAGACGAGCGGCGGCACGCGGCTGGCCAGCACCTGGCAGGAGCCGAGAAACAGCGCCGCCGTGACGATGCCGTAGACCAGGCGGTTTATGGTGGCGTCCAGGCCCCGGTGGACGAGGTGCACGTCGAGCCGGCCCTCGCGGGCGCGGCGCAGGATCTCGGCGGCGTCGCGGGGGAAACTCTCGACCAGGGCGTTCCAGTCGCGCCAGCTGCGCCGGGCGCGGGTGAAAAGCGCCCCGGGCGAAAGCCGACGGGCGATGATCTTGCCGGCGTAGGGCGCGATGACGTCAATGAGCGAAAAGCCCGGGGAGAGCGTTCGCGACGCGCCTTCCAGCACCACAAAGACTTTGATGAGATGGGCCACCACCGGCGGCAGCAGGATGCCGTGGCGGCGCACGATGGCGGCCACGTCGGCCATGGCCCCGCCCAGGTCGAACGCGCCAAGCTCCTGGCTGGCGTAATCGGCCACGAAATCCTCAATGTCGGCCCTAAGCGCCGCCCGGTCCAGGCCCGGCGGCAGCCGGCCGATGCGCATGACCTGTTCGGTCAGCCCCTCGGCGTCGCCCTCGGCCACGGCCAAAAGCGCGTCCTCCATGGCCCGCCGGGTGCGCTCGTCGATGCGCCCGACCATGCCGCAGTCCAGGATGCCCAGCCTGTCGCCGGGCAGCACCAGCAGATTGCCGGGATGCGGGTCGGCATGGAAGAAGTTGTCGCGGAAAATCATCTCCAGGAACACGTCGGCGGCAAGCTTGGCCATGGCCGTGCGCCGGGCCGCGGCCTCGGGCGAAAGCTCCCCGGCCAGACGCGACAGCGGCTCCCCGACCAGCTCTTCCATGGTCAGCACTTCCCGGGCGCAGCGCTCGGGATAGGGGCGCGGAAAGGCCACGCCCGGCTCGGAAGCGAAATTGGCCGCGAAATGGCGCAGATTGCGCTCCTCGCGCACGAAATCGAGTTCCCGCAGGATGGTGCGGCGCATCTCGGCGGCCACGGCCAGGGGTTGATACAGCCGCAGCTCCACCACCCCCCGCTCGGCCAGTTCGGCCAGGCCCATGAGGATGTCGAGATCGGCCCGCACCCGCTCCTCGATGCCGGCATGGCGCACCTTGACCACCACCGCCGTGCCGTCCGGCAGCCTGGCCCGATGCACCTGGCCAATGGAGGCGCTGGCCATGGGCACGGGATCAAAGCCCTCGAAGAGTTCTTCCACCGGCGCGCCAAGCGCCTCGCGGATCGTGCGCTCCACCGCCTCGGGCGCATCGGGTTCGGTGTCGGCCCGCAGTCTGGACAGTTCCGCCGCCACCTCCGGCCCCACGAGGTCGGCCCGGGTGCTGAGTATCTGGCCAAGCTTGATGGCCGTGCCCCCAAGCTCGGTCAGGGCCAGCCGCAGCCGTTCCTCACGCTTCAGCGTCGCCAGACTGGCCCCCGACGGGCTGACCAGCAGGTCTTTTAAAAACGCCGGGTCCGTGGCGGCCAGAAACTCGGCCAGGCCGTAACGCGCCAGCACCCCGGCGATTTCCCGGAATCTGCGGGCGTTTCTGGCGAAATGCGGTATCGAGGCGAGTGACAGCATGGCGGCGCGTCCCTTAAAAAATACGAGAGTATTTTTTAAGAAAAATTACTGGTTTTTCGCTGTTGCTTCTCGTGGACGCGGCGCGAGGGTCTGGGGCGGAGAGGCCAAGGAGGAAGAGAAGAATGCCTCCGGCGGCCGGGAGGGGGTAACCCCCTCCCGGACCCTCCCTGAAAGGGGGGATGGACGGCCGGTGGTATATCACGCGCGCCCTTGGGGCCTAGATCGGGCAATCTGGGGGCTGGCGACGCCAGCGGTAGGCCTCCACGGTGTTGCTCATGAGCGTGGCGATGGTCATGGGGCCGACGCCGCCGGGCACCGGCGTCATGGCCGAAGCCACGTCGGTGAGGTTGTCGTAGTCCACGTCGCCGCACAGCTTGCCGTCAGGCAGGCGGTTCATGCCCACGTCCACGATGACCGCGCCGGGCTTGACCATGTCGCGGGTGATGAGCTTGGGCTTGCCGATGGCCGGCACGATGAAGTCGGCCTCGCGCACCACGGCGGCCAGGTCCGGCGTGCGCGAATGGCACACCGTCACCGTGGCGTTGCCGAAAGGCGAGGCGGCAGAGAGCAGCATGGCCATGGGCTTGCCCACGATGTTGCTGCGCCCGATGACCACCGCCCGCTTGCCGGCCGGGGAAAGGCCGTAATATTCCAGAAGCTTGATGACTCCAAACGGCGTGCACGGCTTGAGGCAGGGCAACCCGATGGACAGCCGCCCGACGTTTTCGGGATGGAAGCCGTCCACGTCCTTTTTGGGATCGACCAGGGCCAGACAGCGCTGGGCGTCCAAACCCTTGGGCAGAGGCAGCTGGAGCAGGATGCCGTCAATGTCCTCGCTGCTGGACAGTTCGGTGATGAGCTTCTCCAGGGCGCACTGGCCGATGCCGCCGTCGAGCCGCCAGATGCGGGAAACGAAGCCCACTTCCTCGCAGGCCTTTTCCTTGTAGCGGACGTAAATCTGGGAAGCCGGGTCCTCGCCAACGAGGATGACGGCCAGATGCGGGGCGCGCCCGTGCTGGCGCACCAGGGCGTCCACGTCGTTTTTCACGCGCTGGCGCAATTCGGCCGCGACTTTCTTGCCGTCAATAAGCAGCATGGCGAAATCTCCTTGGAAAGCGGTCAACAGCGGCCCCAGCCGCCGACGTCACGGCGACACTCTTAACCGGGCAGGCGGGCGTCGTCTACTGATGCGAGGTGGAAAGGCGAGGAGGAAGAGGCCTCCGGCGGCCGGGGGGCTCAGCCCCCCGGACCCCTGACATGGGGTAAAGGGGGGGGCGAGGCTGGGACGGCGGGCGGCAGCGTGGCAGAAAGGGTTTCCACTGGCCGAAGCGGCCAGCAAAAGCAAAAACGCCCTGGAAACCCTCACTGGTTCCCAGGGCGTCTCACGAAGCCCCGCCTGGCCCCTTTCCCCCTTTCAGGGAGGGTCCGGGAGGGGCTTAGCCCCTCCCGGCCGCCGGAGGCAGTCTTCGTCTTTCTCTTCTTTTCTTCTCTACTCTTCGTCGCCTTCGGGCTCTTCTTCGTACCACTGGCCGGCCATGACCGGGCCGTAGTAGATGGCCATATCTTCCAGCTCTTCCTCGATGCGCAGCAGCTGGTTGTACTTGGCCAGGCGGTCGGAGCGGCACAGCGAGCCGGTCTTGATCTGGCCGGCGTTGACGGCCACGGACAGGTCGGCGATGAAGCTGTCCTCGGTCTCGCCCGAGCGGTGGGAGACCACCGTGGTGTAGGCGGCCTGTTTGGCCATCTCGATGGTGTCCAGGGTCTCGGTGACGGTGCCGATCTGGTTGAGCTTGATGAGGATGGAGTTGGCCACGCCCTGGTCGATGCCTTCGGCCAGGATGTCGGGATTGGTGACGAAGATGTCGTCGCCAACGAGCTGGATGCGTTCGCCGAGGTTCAGCGTAAGCGTCTTCCAGCCCGGCCAGTCGGACTCGGCCAGGCCGTCCTCGATGGAGATCAGCGGATAGCGCTCGACGAAGCCGCCCAAGTAATCGACCATTTCGGTCGAGGACAGGGAGAGGTTCTCGCCGGTGAGCACGTATTTGCCGTTCTTATAGAATTCCGAGGCGGCGGCGTCGATGGCCAGGGAGATTTCCGAACCCGGGCGGTAGCCGGATTCCTCGATGGCCTTGATGATGTATTTGAAGGCTTCGTCGTGGCTCTTGAGGTTGGGGGCAAAGCCGCCCTCGTCGCCCACGGCGGTCATGTGGCCGTCGGCGGCCAGGATCTTTTTGAGGGTGTGGAAGGTCTCGGCGCCCATGCGCAGGGCGTCGGCAAAGGTGCGCGCGCCAAGGGGAATGATCATGAATTCCTGGATGTCCAGGTTGTTGGGAGCGTGCGCGCCACCGTTGATGATGTTCATCATGGGCACGGGCAGCACCTTGGAGTTGATGCCGCCGATGTACTGGTACAGCGGCAGCCCCAGGAAGTTGGAGGCGGCGCGGCACACGGCCAGGGACACGCCGAGGATGGCGTTGGCGCCCAGGCGCGATTTGTTCTCGGTGCCGTCGGTGTCGATCATGAGGTTGTCGATGGCCACCTGCTGCAGGGCGTCCATGCCGATGACGGTGTCGGCCAGTTCGCCCTGGACGTTCTCCACGGCCTTGGTGACGCCTTTGCCGGCGTAACGGGAGGCGTCCTGGTCGCGCATTTCCAGGGCTTCGCGGGAGCCGGTGGACGCGCCCGAGGGGACGGCGGCCCGGCCGGACGCGCCGGATTCCAGGGTGACCTCCACCTCGACGGTGGGATTGCCGCGCGAATCGAGGATTTCCCTGGCCCAAACGGCCGCTATGGTGCTCATGATGGTCTCCTTGAAAGTATGGGGTTTGGCGTTGTGTGCGTGGAAGGCGGGCCGCGTGGCCCGACACTGTTGGCTGTAGCGCAATTCCAAACGATTTATAAGCCCCGGGGTCGGGCAAAATGCCGGAGGCGGCGGGGGGATCGGGAATGTCGCCCAGGCTTCGTCAGATCGTGATGTCCGGGAAGTCTTCGACGCCGGCCGGTTTGGCGTGGCGGGCCAGGTAGCGCAGGAAGGCCTTGGCCTCGGCGAAGTCCGGGTCGGCGGCCACGGCCTTTTCCAGGAGCGTCCGGCAGCCGGCGGCGTCGCCTTTTTCGTAGAGGGTGCGGGCGAGGTTGAACATCAGGCGTTCGTCGTGGGGGGAAAGCTCCAGGGCCTTGCGGTAGTAGTTGGCCGCGCCGTCGAAATCGCCGCTTTTGCGAAGGCTTATGCCAAAGGCGTTTATGGCGAGCTTTTGGCCTTCGGCCGTGGCCGCGCCGCTGCTTTGGAGCACAGCCAGGGCGTCCTCGCCGGAGTCGGGCCGGCCGGCGGCGGCCAGGGCGGCCAGGATGACCAGGAAAAGGGCCTGTTCGGGCGGGGGCAGGGTTTTGTGGTCCAGGCCCGGCCCGACGTCGCGCAGCAGCCTGGCCAGCACCAAGGCGGCCGGGGCGATGCGCTCGCTGTAGAGCAGCGGGGCCGGCACGAAATGGCGCAGGAATTCTTCCGGCGTGACGATCTTTTGCAGGGGCATGGGCAGATGTTTTTCGTCCAGGGGAAAGATGACGATGCGGGCCGGCCCGAGCTTCATGGCCAGCCAGTCGATGCGCTGGACAAAACCGCGTCCGGAACCGCCCTGGCCGCCCATCTTCTCGCGCTTCTCGGACTGGTAGCAGCCGAGAATCTCCGGCAGTATCGTCATTTCCGGCCTCCCGGCCGGCTTGAGGCCAGCCACAATTGCCGCAACCCTTCGAGCAACAGTTCCGGCCGCACGTCGCGGATGACCGGACAGATGGGGGCGAGTTTCTCGGCAAAACCGCCCGTGGCCAGCACGTGGACGTCGCCGCCGAGGTGGGCCTTGAGGCGGGCGGTGACGCCCGTCACCATGTCGGCAAAGCCGAAGACAAAGCCCTGGTTGATGCAGTCCGTGGTGGAGCGGCCGATGGACAGCGCCCCGTCGCCCGGGTCCAGGGCCACGTGGGGCAGCTTGGCTGTCTTGCTGACCAGTCCGGACAGCGACGTCATGAGGCCCGGGCAGATGAGCCCGCCCAGGAACGCGTCGTCCTGGACGCAGTCGAAATTGGTGGCCGTGCCGAAATCCACCACGATGACCGAGGCCGCGCCCACGGCCCGGCGGCCGGCAAAGGCCGTGACCAGCCGGTCGGCCCCGACTTCGTGGGGCCGGCCGTAGAGGTTTTTGAGCGGTATGGGGATGTCCGTGGGCACGAAGCGCAGCCGCACGCCGAGATAGCGCGAAATGGCGTGTTCGATGATGGGATTAAGCGGCGGCACCACGCTGGAGGCCACGGCGGCCTCGATGTCGGCCGGCCGGCAGCCGTGAAAGGGCAACGCCGAGGCCAGGGCCAGACCCAGGCTGTCCGGGGTGGCGCTGCGGTCGGTGGGCAGGGCAAAGGACGACAGCAGGCCGCCGGCCTCGGCCAGGCCGAACTTGATGTTGGTGTTGCCGACGTCGACTAAAAGGGCGGGCATGGCGGTTACGGCGCGCCGGCCGGGCGCACGCCCAGGCGCGAGAGAAAGGTTTCCACGGCGGGCAGGCTGCGCCGCACCATTTCGTCCACTCCGGCGGCGGTGGGATGCAGGCCGTCGGGCATGGTCAGGCCGGGAACGCCGGTGACGCCGTCGAGAAAGGACGGGTAGAGCACGGCGTCGTATTTCTTGCTCAGCTCGGCGTAGACGGCGTCGAGGTCGCGGGCGTAGCCCAGGCCGTAGTTGCGCATGGCCTGGATGCCGCAGAGCAGGACCGGGATGCCGGCCGCCTTGAGCCGGGCCAGGATGGCGTCGAGGTTGTCCCGGGGCACGGCCGTGGGCAGGCCGCGCAGCATGTCGTTGGCCCCGAGTTCCAGGATGACGCCGGCCGGTTTGGCGGCCAGCACCGCGTCGAGGCGGGCCAGACCGCCGGCGGTGGTGTCGCCGGAGATGCCGAAATTGAGGATGTCCACGTCATAGCCGCGCGCGGCCAGGGCGCGGGCGAGCTTGGCCGGGTAGGCGTCGGCGGCGGGCAGTCCCCAGCCGGCGGTGAGGCTGTCGCCCAGGGCGGCCAGGGTTGCGGCCGGGGCGGTCTGCGGCATGAAAACTCCAAGAACGGCCAGAGCCAGGGCCAGGGCCAGGGCCAGGCAAACCGGCGCGGTTTGTCTTTTCCGGGCAAGCTGGTATCCTGCCGGGGACGGCACGGGGCGCGGCGCGCCCGCTGTGGGGATGTTGGAGGCGTGCATGATTTCCTTGTCCGATGTGCGGCTGACGTTACAAAGCCAGGCCGGCGGGGTCAACATCCTGCGCGGGGTGGACTTTGCCGCCGCCGCCGGCGAAGTGGCGGCGGTGATGGGGCCTTCGGGCGCGGGCAAGACCACGCTTTTAATGCTCATGGCCGGACTGCTCGCTCCCACCTCCGGCACGGTGACCGTGGCCGGACAGGACCTGACGGCCATGGGCGAGGACGCGCTGGCCCGCTTTCGCCGCGACAACGTGGGCATCGTGTTCCAGGCCTTCCACCTCGTGCCGGCCATGACGGCGCTGGAAAACGTGGCCCTGCCGCTGGAGTTCGCCGGCCGGGCCGACGCCTTCGACCGGGCGGCCCAGGCCCTGGACGCCGTGGGGCTGTCGCAGCGGCGCGGCCATTTCCCGGCCGAGCTGTCCGGCGGCGAGCAGCAGCGGGTGGCCCTGGCCCGGGCCCTGGCCCCGCGTCCGCGCCTGCTTCTGGCCGACGAACCCACTGGCAACCTCGACGGCGAGACCGGCCAGATGGTCATGGAACTGCTGTTTTCCCTGTCCGACGGCATGACGCTCATTCTCGTCACCCACGATCCGGGGCTGGCCGAGCGCTGCGGCCGGGTGGTCCACATCCGCGACGGCCGGGTGGCCGGGGACGGCCCGAGCGCGTCATGAAGCGGCTGTTTTTCGTCCCGCGCGGCCGGTCCTCCTCGGAGCGGCTGGCGCGCGGACTGTTGCTGGCCGGGGTGTTCGCCCTGGCCGTTGCCGCCTATCAGAAGAATTTCGAGCGGGTCATCGCGCGCACCGAGGCCCGGGGCGTGGTGGCCGATCCGGCCGGGGTGCTTACCCGCGAGGACCGGCTGTGGCTGCTGGAAGCGGCCGAGCACCTGCGCGGGCGCTTCGGCCTGGAACTGGCCGTGCGGCTGGGGACGGACCCGCTCCCGGCAACGGCCCCCAATAATCCCAAAAAAATCGTCGTGTACGCGGCCTCGGACTGCGCCGGCAGCCGGGTGGTTCTGCCGCCTCTGGCCGCCGCCGGCCTGCCGGCCGGGCTGCCGGCCGATCTGGCCCGGGAGCACCTGGACGCCGCCTGCCGGGCGGGCAAGGCCCGCGAGGGCCTGCTGGCTGCGGTGGGGCTTCTCGTTTCAGCCCTGGACGAGGCCGCCGACAAGGCAAAAGGAGACGATACGTGACCGAGGAAACCAAAGCGCCGCAGCAAAACGTGATCATCTTTACCGACGGGGCCTGCCTGGGCAATCCCGGCCCCGGCGGCTACGGCGCGGTGCTGCTTCGCGGCGACGAACGCCGGGAATTTTCCGGCGGCCGCAAGCTGACCACCAACAACCGCATGGAGTTGCTGGCCTGCATCGTGGCCCTGGAAGAGCTGGTCGAGCCCAGCGTAGTGTCCATCACCACGGATTCGCGCTACGTCCACGACGCCATCGAGAAGCGCTGGCTGGCCTCGTGGCAGAAAAAGGGCTGGGTCAATTCCGAGAAAAAGCCGGTGAAGAATCAAGACCTGTGGCTGCGGCTGTTGCCGCTTTTGTCCCGCCACAAGGTGAAGTTCAGCTGGGTGCGCGGCCACACCGGCCACCCCGAAAACGAGCGCTGCGACGTGCTGGCCAGGCAAGCCGCCAATTCGCGGGGGCTGGAAGCGGACGCGGGGTATCCGGGGTAGGAAGCTTGTCAAAAACTGAGAGGGCCGCTGATTGTTGGCGGCCCTTGATAAAAAGACTAGCTGCACATTTTTGCGCACAGGGTATGCGGTTTCTTAGTGATGAATGTTTTACAATAAGCGAAGAATCCAATGATGAGTCCGATTAATATGCACAAAAAATATATTATATAACCTATTTTTCGTGCATTGTGTTGTGAGAAATGCTGTTGTTGGTGGAGCGATGTAAGAAAAGATGGTGTATATGAATTTGCAGGGCTGGAGTTTTGAGAGTTTCAATTCAAGAAAGATATGGCTTGAGTACATTATAGTGGCTATATATGTTGACAAAAATGTGAGAGTTGTGATGAATTCCTTGTCGGCACGATAACAATCTGATGTGATAAGTAGTTTTGAGATATCGATTACAGATGACGTGTCTAGCAAGGCTATCCAGTAGACTATTATGGCGGATGGAATGAATGTTGCCGGCGTTATTCCAAATAAATGAATTATGTATGAACCTTCTCTTACACATCTTAAACAGATTGTCTTTTTAGGGTCGTGAGAGACGACTGTAGTTTGTTGTTTTTCCCATATTCCGAGGCGTAAGAGCGCGCCCCATATCCCAAATGCTATAGACAATGAAATTATAAAACCAAGCCAGGCTAGTAGTGGGTAGAATAAACTGAATCCTTTGATATAGTGAATTTTTTCAAAGGCGCTGTAGTTGTCTATTTTGTACCATGGCGGGTCGCAGGAATAGCTTTTCATGCCTGATACAAGGGCAGAAAAAAGAAATGCTTGTAGAGCAGCAAGCCAGCCAAGGCGATTCGCGATTAAATTATATTCTCCGGCTATTTCGCTCCGAATAAATTTATATTGCTCAAGCGGGGTAGTGGACATAGGCTAACCTCATTGTGAAAGAGGTCGACCTATGTCAAATTTGTTTTGCGAAGTAAAGTTCTTTTCACGGTTAATGTTGGCTCGGTGCCGTGCAGAACGTATTTGAATTCAATACCCAAACAAGAGGATTATCCTCCCTGTGCACGATGTCGGCGTCACGCGCGCAATTCCGATGCCCCCCTACGCCTTGGGATACCCCACGCACTGGGCCATGATGACGCGATGTTTCTCGCCCAGTCCCATGGCCTTGGACAGCGCCGGCACATTGATGCTGGCCCGCACCACCGTGCCCAGGCCCATGACCACGCAGTAGAGGTACACGTTCTGGCTGACGTACCGGTGTCGGCTCAGGCCAGGTTGGAACGATTCTGGGATGAGGGGTATCCGGGACAGGAGAAAACGCTGGGGGTCAGGTCAGCAACGTGCGATAGCGCGCCAGGACATCCTCGACGAGGGCCTGGGACGCCTGCCCCACGATCTTCACCCCTCTGGCCCACCAGTCGATGCTGCGCGTGTGGTCGGCCAGCACCACGCCGTAACACCGTTCGCCTTCGGGGATGGGCGCTTCAAAAGGATAGCCTGTTTGCCGGCTGGTGATGGGGGCCACGATGGCCAGGCCGGAGGCCTTATTGTAGACGCCGGGCGAGAGCACAAGGCCGAACCGAGGGCCGCCCTGTTCGTGCCCGGCCTTGGGATCGAAGTCGAGGTGGACGAAATCGCCTCGCTCCGGATACTCCCTCACCAGATTTCCCTGCCCATGGGGTCGCCCCACTCCGTGGCCTCATGCCTGTTCTCGTCCGTGATTTGGCTGACCAGATCGGCAAGACGGTATTGCGGTTTGGGCTGCGCCTTTTTGATCACGATCCCTTCCGCGGACTGGGTGATGCTGACGGCGTCGCCGGCGTCCAGCCCGGCGTCGGCGGCCATGCCCTTGGGAATGCGCACGCCAAGGCTGTTTCCCCACTTCGCCAAGACTGTTTCCACGGCGAACCTCCCAATGACGCGCAGCGGCGTCGGACCTTTGCCGACAGCGTCGCTTGTGCCCAAGGCCCTACGGCCTTGTCTGTCAGGGTTTTGTGTATAAACTTTGTGTATACACGGTTCGTGCTTGCGTCAAGGGCGCGAGGTGTCGTCCAGTCTGATCGCGCCTGCCGACACGCAGGCCGGACAGGCGCGACGAGATGCCTACGCCTTGGGATACCCCACGCACTGGGCCATGATGATGTGCTGCTTCTCGCCAAGGCCCATGGCCTTGGACAGGGCGGGCAGGTCGATGCTGGCCCGCACCACTGTGCCCAGGCCCATGACCGCGCAGTAGAGATACACGTTCTGGCTCACATAGCCGGTGTCGGCCCAGGCCAGGTTGGCGCGTTCCTGGTCGGTCTTGCCCGCCACCTTGCCCATGTCCGCCACGTAGATCAGATCGAGCGGCGCTTCGGCCACGTAGGACTGGGTGCCGGTCAGGGCCCGGATGTCCTGGGAACCCTTGCGCGACAGCATGTGGTCCTTGGGTTCGTAGAGAAAAAAGCCGTCCTTCTTGACCACCCAGACGTCGATTTCCTGTTTGTTGACGGCCGTGGGCGCGGTGCGCTTGCCCGATTCCTTGCGGTTGACGCCGCAGGCCGCCCACAATAGGCCCGAAAGCACCTCGGCCGGGATGTCCTTGTCGGCATAGCTGCGGATGGACTGCCGGGCGCGCAGGGCCTCTTCCAGGGTCTTGCCGCCCGGCAGGGCCGGCGGCGGCAGGATGTCGGCATTCTGGGCCAGGGCGTCGCGCGCCCCGCCGATCCCCAGGCCGACGCACAGCGTGCCGGCCGTTTTCATGAACGCTCTTCTGTCCACTGGGCACTCCTTTCGAGGCATGGGAACCTCGGTGGGAGCAGGCTAGGAGCCGGCGCGGCCGATGTCCAGCCGTGGGCGGGGCGCGGCGGCGTCTGTCATGGGCAGGAAAATGCGTGGAGCGCTGGCTGGGGCTTGGGGAAAACGCCGGAGTTCCGGGTCGTTGTCATGACAATGGTCGCGCGGCGAAGAATGTGTCGCGCGGCAGTATGAAATTTTCGTCAGAATTCGCGCAGCTCGCCGCATCCGGCGTCGTCGCCGGTCCCGCCCAAGGAGCGCGGGCAGAAGACCAGCACCCCCTCCCCCTTTTACCCCTTTTCTCCATTCGGGGGGTCTGGGGGCCTCAGGCCCCCAGCCGCCGGAGGCATCTTCCTCTTTTTCTCTTTTACTCCTGACTGCCTGCCGCCTCGGGCGGCAGTTCGCCGTCCTTGGCCGCGTCGTTGCCTTTGCCGAGCATATCGGCGTCGGCCAGGATCATGATGAGCCGTTTGAACATGGCCCGATCGAAGGTTTCCTTCTTGGCTTCCATCTTGCGCAGGGCCTCGAAGGGCGGGTAGGCCGGCCGCCAGACGCAGGCCCGGGTCAGGGCGTCGTAGGTGTTGCACACGGCCAGCGCCTTGACGAAAAACGGGATGCCGGCCGCCGGCAGGCCGGCCGGGAAGCCCTTGCCGTCCTCCTGTTCGTGGTGGAACAGGATGCAGTGCAGTGTTTCCGTGGGCAGGGGCAGGCCCACCAGCAGCCCCACGCCCATGGCCGGGTGGGATTTGAACAGCGCTTCTTCCTCGGGCGTCCAGCTGTCAGGGCGGCGGTCCATGAGTCCCGTGGGCAGGCCGGTCTTGCCGATGTCGTGCAACAGCGCCCCGACGCCGACCTTGACCAGCAAGTCCTCGGTCATGCCCTTGTGGTCCATGAGCATGATGGAGGTGAGCACCATGGAGGCCAGGCCGTGCTGGTAGTCCTGGTAGCCCTTGCTGATGAGCGGCGCGAGGTTCTGCATGGCCCCGGGGCTTTGCAGGAAGCCGATGGACTGGCGCACGAGCTTGCCCACCTGGTCGAACCGGGCGCGGCTGATGGAGTGGGGCAGCTTTTCTTCCAGCACGCCGCGCACCTGCTGGCTGGCGCTGGCGTGCCAGGCTTCGGCCCGGTCGGCCACGGGAATGGACTCGTCGAGGAGCAGCTCGCCCAGGTTGTCGCGCAGGTAGTTTTCGTAATGGCGCAGTTCGCCCCGGTGGATATAGACGTTCTCAATGTTGCTGGCCCGCAGCCGGCGCAGTTGGTCCTGGGTGAAGGCTCCGCCCCGGGTGGCGAACAGCACCAGGCCCTGGCCCTTGCGGACGTAGAGGGAGAATTTCCCCGTGCCCCAGGGGCGCAGGTAGGCGGTCTTGATGGGCGCGTAGGACTTGAGTTCCTGGGCCGGGATGGCGTCATCGACCGGGGACGGCGGCGCGGTTGGCGCGGGTTTGCCGGTCATGGCAGGCCGCCTTCGCCGTCGGCGGTTTCCTGCAGGGGCAGACGCATTTCCACGACCTCGTCGTCATAGTTGCGGACCACGGAAAAACCGAGCTTTTCGGCCAGCCCTTGCATCCCGCCATTTTCCATGAGCGCCTGGCCGGTGATTTCTTTCGTGCCCCGGCCCCGGCAGTAGCGGATGATCTTTTCCATGAGGGTGCGGCCAAGGCCGGCCCCTTTCTGGTCCGAGCGCACGATGACGGCGAATTCCGCCGTGGCGTTGTCGGGCCGGGTGGAGGCGCGCACCACGCCCAGGGTCTCGGGCTTGCCGCCTTGGCCCGGGGCGGTGGCGATGAAGGCCATTTCGCGCTCGTAATCGATCTGGGTGAGCTTGGCCATTTCGGCGTGGGACAGGGTGGTCACCACGCCGAAGAACCGGTAGCGCAGGTCTTCGGGAGACAGGTGCTTGAAAAATTCAAAATGGGCCGGTTCGTCCTCGGGCCGGATGGGGCGCAGGAGCACCTCGCGGCCGTTTCGCAGGACCGCCTTCTCTTCCAGTTCGCGCGGATAGGGCCGGATGGCCAGGCGGTGGGGATTGGGGTTTTCCTCGGGCGAGAGCCGGATGGCCGCGCCGATGACCGTGACGCCGCCCTGGTGGGCCAGGACGGGGTTGAGGTCGATGGCGGCCACCCGTTCGAGGTCGGCCACGCACTGGGAAATCTGGTTGAGCGTCAGGTAGAGCGCGCCGAGGTCCGCCGGCGGCTGGCCGCCGACGCCGGCCAGGGCGGCCGAGACCCGGGTGCGGCCGACGAGGTCCTTGGCCAGGGACATGTTCAGCGGCGTGAGCGCCACGGCCTTGTCCCGGGTGACCCGGGCGGCCAGCCCGCCCTGGCCGAAGACGACGTAGGGGCCGAAAACCGCATCGACCCGGGCCTGGATGGTGACTTCGTGGGCGGCCGTGCGTCGGCCCATCTCTTGGATGACGTAGCCTTCGATGCGGGCCTGCGGCACATGCTCCAAGGCGCGGCGGCGGGCGGCCTGGGCCGCCTCGCGCACGGCCTCGGGGCCGGTGACGTCGAGGACGATGCCGCCGACGTCAAAGGGTTTGGGGATGTCCGGCGACACGATCTTGACGGCCACGGGATAGCCCAGGGCGTCGGCGGCGGCCACGGCGTCGTCGATGTCTTCGGTAAGCTGGGAGGCCACGGCCCGCACGCCGTAATAGCCGAGCACTTCCTTGGCTTCGGGGTCGGTCAGCGTCAGCCGGCCTTCGGCAAAGGCCCGCTCCACCACGGCCCGGGCCGCCTCGGGGTCCGGGGCGAAGGCTTCCGGGAGGCTGGCCGGCATCTCCATGAGGAGTTCCTGATTTTTGCGGTAGCGGGCCAGCTGCACGAAGGCCGACACGGCCTGGTCCGGCGTGGCGTAGGCCGGCACGCCGGCGTTGTTTAAAATCTTGAGCGCGTCGCCGCCGGCCGGATCGTAGCCCATGAAGCAGGCCAGCACCGTGCGGCTGGTCTTGGCCGCCACCTCGGCCACGGCCTTGGCCGTTGCCTCGGGCGACACCCCGGGAAAGGGCACATGGACGACCAGCACGGCGCTGCCGCCGGGAATGCGCAAAAGCGCCCGTAAGGCATCGGCATAGAGGCTTGGCGCGGCGTCCACGCCCATGTCCACCACGCCCTTGCGCGACCAGTTGGGGCCTAAAAGCGGCGAGAGCGCGGCGTCGGCCTCGGCGTCGAAGGGGGCCAGCCGCCCGCCGCCGTCCAAGAGCGCGTCAGCGGCCATGACGCCCACCGAACCGCCGTTGGTGAGGATGGAAAGATGGTCGCCGCTAAGCGGCCTGGCTCGGGCCAGGGTTTCGGCGGCGTCGAAAAGCGTGTCGATCTCCCCCACCCGCAACATGCCGGCCCGGCGGAAGGCCTCATCGTAGACCTCATCGCGCCCTTCGTCCGGCCCCGGCGGAAAAAGCGTCCACAGCTTGCGCCCGGGTTTGACGACCAGAAGCGGCTTGTTGCGGGCGGCGGCCCGGGAAGCGCTCATAAACGACCGGGCGTCGGTGACGGACTCGACGTAGAGCAGAATCGAGCGCGTATTGGGGTCCGAGGCCATGTAGTCGAGGATGTCGGCGTACTTGAGGTCCACCCGGTCGCCCAGGGACAGGATGTGGGAAAACCCGACGCCCTTGGTGTGGGCCCAGTCGAGGACGGCGGTAAAAAGCGAGGCGGACTGGGAAATAAAGGCCATGCGGCCTGGACGCGCGTCGCGGTTGGCCAGGGAGCAATTGAGCCCGATGCCGGGAACGAGCAGGCCCATGCCCGAAGGCCCGAGGATGCGGATGCCCGACGGCGCGGCCGCTTCGATCATGCGCTGCTGCAAATCGCGCTTGGCGGCCGGTTCGAGCTTGGCATAGCCCGGGGGCAAGGCCACGGCCGCGCCCACGCCGCGCCGGCCGAGTTCGCGCAGGGTCTCGGGCACGGACTCCGGTCCGGTGCAGATGACGGCCAGATCCGGGGTCAGCGGCAGGGTCTCGACGGAGCGGTAGCAGGTCACGCCGTCGATCTCGGCCAGGTCCGGGGCTACGGGCATGACCGGGCCGAGAAACTTGCCGCCAAGCAGGTTTCGCATCACCACCGCGCCCACATGGGCGGGGTCGGCCGATGCGCCGACCACGGCCACGGAGTTGGGACGGAACAAGGCGTCCAGGCTTCGGGCGCTCAATGCGGCGGTCTCCCTGTTGGCGGTTGCGGTTTGGGCGAGGATAGAAGCCTCTGGCGGCCAAAGCAAGGGGTTTCGCCGAATCGCCGGGCCGCGCCCACCTTCCAGGGGCTTGTATTGACAGGAACTACGGCCGGGGGCAGAGTTCAAAGCATCGGCAAAGGGCCGTCTGGGAGGACGTCATGGAAGCCACGACCAGCCTTGTCACGGACAACGAGTTTTTTTCCGCCGAGCGCCGCGACCGTGTTCTTGTCGTGCGCGGCAAGCCGCACTTCACCCGCCATGCCGGGGATCTCAAAAAGATCGACGCCTTTTTCGACCACCTGGAAATCATCGCCCGCACCGACGAGGTCGGGGTGGTGGCCTTTATCGGGTCGCCGGAAAAATCCGGCGGCGACGACACCCTGGAATTCTTCGAAACCCTGATCGGCTCGCGCCGGGAAGACTACCTGCTCCAGCGCCTGCTCAACCTCGTCAACAACTATGCCCTGACCATGGCCGGCCTCAACAAGCTCACCATAAACGCCGACAGCGGCCGCATCTCGCTTTTCCATTTGAGTATGTCCCTGGCCTGCGACTACCGCATCGTGGCCGAGGGCACGGTGTTCGAAAACACCTTCGTGGAACTCGGAACCCTGCCCAAGGGCGGTTGCGGCTATTTCCTGTCGCGCTTGCTTGGCGGCGGCAAGGCGGCCGAGGTGCTCACCTGGCCACGGTTCTCGGCCGAAGAGGCCCTGACGCTGGGCATCGTGGACCGCATCGTGCCGCGGGACAAGCTGGAGCAAACGGCCCTGGACATGGCCGACCACTACCAGGAAGAACAGGTGGCAGCCATGCTGGCCGTGCGCCGGCTGCTCAAAAGCGACGTCAACGAACTGCGCCGCTCCCTGGAGACAGAAGACATGCTGCTTTTAAACCGCGTCAACTCTCCGGCCTTCCGCAAAGTCCTGGAAGCCCGCGCCGCTGCGCGCGGGCGATAAGGGGTAAGTGAGGGAGAGCAAGAGGGGGATGCCTCCGGCGGCCGGGAGGGGCTAAGCCCCTCCCAGACCCTCCCTGCAAGGGGGTAAAGGGGCTGGCGGCGACGCCTTTGAGGGCGGGAGTGTGGAACGCCCTGGAAAGAGCGCGGGCGTCTCGCGCGGAGCAAGGAAACGGCCCGGTCGGCAGTCCGCATGGACGGTCGGCCGGGCCGTCCGCGTTTAGCGTCACGTCCCTTAAAAAATACGAGAGTTTTTTTAAGAAATATATGATTTTAAGATGTTGTCTGCGAAATGTCCGATGTGCGCTTCGTGGGCGCGACACTAGGCGTCTTGCGGCGCGCGCAGCGTCACGGTGACCACGGTGCGGCCGGGGATGGTCGTGTCCGCGACCACGTCGCCGCCAAAGGCCCGGGCAATGAGCCGGGCGCTGTAGGCCCCCAGGCCCGTGCCCCGCGCCTTGCCGGCCGTCACGTGCTTCTCGAACAGCCGGGCGCGGATGTGCGGCGGCGCTTCCCCGGGATTGTCGATGACCAGGCGCGGCGAGGGCGGATCGGCCACGGTCACCACCACGGAGCCGGCCTCATCGGCCGCTTCCAGGGCGTTTTTGAGCAGATTGACCAGCATGGCCGTGAACATGGCCCGTTCGCCCAGGACGATGAACGTCTCGGCCGGGGCCTCGTAGGCGATGCGCCACTCCCGGCCGGCCGTCAGATACGGGGCCAGTTCCTCCCGGGCGTCGGCCAGGAGCGTGGCCAGGGACAACGGTTGCGGGGTCAACCCGAGGGTGCCGGATTCCAGTCGGTAGAGGTGCAGCGACAGGTTGATGCGCGCGGTCATGGCCGCCACGGCCCGCTCCAGCATGGCGATCAGTCCGCGCTGCTGAACGTTCAGCGGGCCGGCCAGCTCCAGGGCTTCCAGGGCGCTGGCCACCGTGGCCAGCGGGCTTTTGAGGTCGTGGCGCATGACTTGGTTGATGTCGTTTTTAAGCTGCTCGAGCCGTTTGGCCTCGCTGACGTCCTCCACGAGAAAAACCGTGCCGCGTTCCGGGCGGGCAGGGTCGAGCCGACGGCTCACGGTTCGCAGGGTGCGGCTGCGTCCGCTGTCTTCGATGACGGCCTCGGTTTCGGCTTCGTGGTCGGCGGCGGCCTGGGCAATGCCGTCCAAGAGCGGCCGGGCCTGGGGAACCTCGGCCAGGGTCAGGCCGTTGAGGTCGTCCCGGTCGAGCTGCTGGGCCAGCCGGCGGTTGGCGAAACTGAATCGTTCGCCGCGCACCATGCCGATGCCGAAGCGCTGGTCGTCGAGGATCATGGCTAGCAGGGCGTTTTTTCGGGCCAGCTCGTCCCGGGCGCTTTCGCTACGGGCGTTTTCCTCGGCCAGCCGGCGGCGCTCCGTTTCGGCGCTGGCCGCCTGTTCCCGCAGGAGTTTGACCCGGTAGGCCAGGGCCAGGGACATGATGAGGGCTTCCGCCGCCGTAGCGGCCAGTATCGCATGAATGCTGGCCGGGGTGGCCGTCACCACGCCAAGCTAGGTCAGGGAATGCAGCGCCCCGCACAGCACGAAAAAGCCCCAGCCGAAAGTGAATGGAACGGCCGGCCGGAAGCCTTGGACAAGGCGCGTCACGGCGGCAATGGACAGGATGGAGGAGGTGAGCAGACCCATGGGCGGGCCGATGAATTCGCTGGCTTCGGGGCCGGTGACGGCAAAAGCGACCGTGGCCGCCAGGGCCAGGCCGATTTGCAGCCGCAGCAACCGGTCCAGGCGTGGGCTTTCGGTCCTGGTCAGCAGGAAGGAACGGGTGAAAAGCCCCATGTTGGCAAAAAGGAGCGAACTGGAGATTTCGAAGCAGTTGAGAAAAAAGGCATGGTCCTCGCCTGTCGGCGTGGGAATAAGTTCGGCCGCCAAGCCAGAGGAGCAGGCGTAGTACACGATAAGCAGCGCCGTGTTGGTGACGTAGAGGGCGTAGCTCGGGTCGCGCAGCGACAGGTAAAGAAACAGGTTGTAGACGAGCATCGCGCCCATGAGCCCGAAGAAAAGGCCCAGTGTCCAGGGCCGGGCGTCGAGAAGTTTTTTGGCTTGGGCGGCCGTGAGCACGTCCGGGTTGACGTTGACCGCGCCGTAGCCGGCCAGCCGGACGTAGAGCGTCGTGGAACCGGGCGGCAGGGCCGGCAGGGCATACGTGTCTGGCAGATAGAGGTTCCACTCGCCGGGCAGGAGGCGGTTCGCCCCGGGACGCTCGGGCAGGAACCATTGCTGCAAGCGGAAATACGGCCAGTTGAGGTCCACGGCGTAGGCGTCGGCCTGCGTCCCCTGGGGCGCGTCCAGGCCCAGGCGCAGCCAGAAAACGTTGTCGCCCGGGGCGGCGTAGCGCCCCTCGGGCAGGGGGCGGAATCGGCCTTCCCGTTCCAGGGCCAGGGCGGCGGCCAGATCGACGTCGGCCCCGGGGCCGTCCAGCACGGACACGGCGGCGATGGTCGGCGGCTGGGGCGTCTGGGCCGATCCGGCCAGGGCGACGAGGCAGGAAAGCCACAACGCCGCGACAAGGGCGCAGATTGTTGTCGGAACACGGACCCGGCGGGCGGGGCGGGGCGTCTTGGCGGTCAGCGCTGCCGGCATGGCCGTGCGGGAGGGCTTGTCCGGCACGGCGACGTTGGCGGCAGGGCGGCCCGGTGGGGCGGATAACGGTTCTCCATGGCGGTCTGTGTGCCACGAAGCCCCGGCCGGGCGCAAGACAAGGAACAGGGGCGGCGGCTAAAAGTAGCGCATGCTCACTTTCTTGAGTTCCTTGAGGCTGAAAAGCATGGCGTAGTCGTCCAGGCCCGTTTCGGCCGAGACGGCGGCCACCACGGCCTGGCAGTCTTCGGGGGAACGGCCGTGGATCATGGTGTAGAGGTTGTACGGCCAATCCAGGCAGGTCACGCGGTGGTAACAGTGGCTGATCTCCTGCCGCTTGGCCATGATGGCCCCCACCCGGTCCACGTCTTCCTCGGGCACGAACCAGGCCACCATGACGTTGGCCCCGTAGCCGGCTTTCTGGTGCTTGAGGGTGGCTCCGAAGCGACGGATTTCGCCGGTGTCGACCATACGCGAGAGCAGGTCCACGACATGCTCCTCGGTGGTTCCCACGGCGGCGGCGATGTCGGCGTAGGGCGTGGCCGTGTCGGGCAGGTTGTCCTGCACGCGCTTTAAGATTTCACGATCGAGGTCGGTCAGTTCGGTGATGCCCGATGCATGGGCCATGGCGACTCCTTGGGGACTGGCGGGTCTGGAAAGCCTTTGTCCTTAGCGGCTTTGTGTGCTAGAGGCAACCGTGGCGGACAATACGCCAAACGGACCGCCGGCAGCGGCGGGGCAGCGGCGGCGCAAGCCCGCCCGGAGGGAACCACATGAAGATCGCGGTGATAGGCGGCGGCAGCTGGGGCACGACCCTGGCCGATCTGGCGGCGAAAAAGGGTCTGGACGCCCGTTTGTGGGTGCGCGAACAGGCGGTCATGAACGAGATCCGCTCCAGCCGGGAAAACTCCTGGTACCTGCCCGGCCGCAAACTTTCGGACCAGCTTGAGGTCAGCACCGACCCGGCCGCCGTGGCCGAGGGAGTCTCCCACTTCGTCTTTGCCGTGCCCTGCCAGTTCATTCGGGCTGCCTACCAGCGGTTCATCAAATACCTGCCCAAAAACGCGGTGGTCATCTGCGCCAGCAAGGGCATCGAGCTCGACACGCTCATGACCATGTCCCAGGTCTGCCAGGACGCCCTGGCGTCCATCAAGCCGCGTTTCGCCATGCTCTCCGGCCCGTCCTTCGCCTATGAGGTCATCCGCGAGATGCCCACGGCCGTGACCCTGGCCTGCAAGGACAAAAAAGCGGCCAAGGACGTGCAGGAAGCCCTGTCCACGCCCTATTTCCGCATCTACACCACCACCGACGTGCGCGGGGTGGAGCTGGGCGGGGCGATCAAGAACATCGTGGCCATCGCCGCCGGCGTGGCCGACGGCCTGGGATTCGGCGGCGACGCCCGGGCAGCGCTCATCACCCGGGGGCTTCACGAGATGAGCCGGCTGGGCAAGGCCATGGGCGGCGACCGCCAGACCTTCATGGGACTGTCCGGCATGGGCGATCTGGTGCTGACCTGCACCGGCGACCTGTCGCGCAACCGGCAGGTGGGCCTGCGCCTGGCCAAGGGCCAAAAGCTCCTGGACATCCTGGCCGACATGAAGATGGTGGCCGAGGGTGTGAAGACCGCCGAGGCCGTCCATGCCCTGGGCCAGAAGCTCGGCGTGGAAATGCCCATCACCGAACAGGTCTACGCCATCCTCTACAAGGACAAGGACCCGTCCAAGGCCGTTTACGAACTCATGACCCGCGACCTCAAGGACGAATAGTCCCGGTCCCCGAAACCCTTCCGTGTATCCCGGCCGCACGCCTCGGCGTGCGGCCGTCAATCGCCCCCTAAGGACGCCGGGGTTCCCGCGTCTTCCAGGCAGTCCAGCTCTGTTCCGTCAAAATCAAAGACCCTTAGCGCCAGCCCCGGTTCGGGACCGGCGAAACGCCGCATGTGGCGTAGCGCCTCCCGGGACAGCACCGCCACCAGGGCCGCCTTGGCCCCGGGCGAGGGCGCTTCCTCCAGGGCTTGGCGTGCGGTGTTGGACCGGCCCGCCTGCCTGGCCGCGTCCTCGGGCCAGCCCGCCTGCGCGCACCAGCCGGCCAGGGCGGAAAAATCCGTGTCCCCGCGCCAGGCATGGGTGTTCTCCATTCCCTGGGCCATCTTGACCAGCTTGCCGCCAAAGGCTGCCCAGACGATGCGGCCAAAGCGCCGTTTGGCCGCTTCCTGCAGGGCGTGGGCGAAAAAATCCGCCGCCTGAACAAGCGCCGTGGCCGGCAGTTCCGGTTCGGCCGCCGCCAGTAGGGCCTCGCTGCGCCGGCCCGTGGAAAATCCCACGGCCGGATGTCCCAGCGCCCGGGCCACGCCCAGGGCCTCGCTGATGGACACCCGCCAGGCGTCGTGGCTGAAAGGCCGCACGATGCCGCTGACGCCCAGAATCGAGATGCCGCCCACGATGCCCAGGCGCGGATTGAGGGTCTTTTGGGCGATTTTTTCCCCTGATTCCACGGTGACGATGGCTCGAAGACCGCCGTCAAAGCGATATTCCCGCGCGACCTCGGCCACGGCGGCGGCGATTTGGGCGCGCGGGGCCGGATTGATGGCCGCCTGCCCCACCGCCACCGGCAGCCCTGGCAGGGTGACGCGCCCCACGCCCTCCCCGCCGTCCACCACGATCTCCCCATCTTCGCCGCCAAACGACACATGGCAGCCGATGGCCGCGCCGTGGGTGGCGTCCGGGTCGTCGCCGCCGTCCTTGATGACCGCGCCGTACGCGCCCTCGCCGTCGCGACGGGCCTCGGCCACCGGCACGACCAGCTGGCCGCCGCCGGGCAGGGGCACGTCGACGGCCTCCGGAACCTCGCCGCCAAGCAGCAGCAAGGCGGCCGCCTTGGCCGCGCCGGCCGCCGCCGTGCCCGTGGTGAAGCCCTCGCGCAATTTTCCCTCGCGCTTCATGTCCCCTCCGCGCAGGCCGCCACAAAGGCCGCCGCCGCCGCCGGGTTGCTGCCGAAATGGAGATGCACGTAGCTGCCAAGGGTGCGCCCGGCGACAAACCCCTCCGGCCCCGCGACAAAGCCCCCCCGCCCGGTCATGGCGTAGATGGCCGGCAACCCGTCCGGCACGGCGGCCAGCCGCGAATAGTGGAACTCATGGCCTCGCAGCACCGTTCCGGCCGGTCCCAGGCACGAGGCCGCCCGGGTCGTCACCTCCCGATACCCCAGGGCGGCAAAACGGCCGCCCATGACGGCCGTCATCGGAAAAACGCCGCACAGGGCATGGCTTTTCCCCCCCAAGTCCACCAAGGACTCCATCAAGTACATAAACCCGCCGCATTCGGCATAAACCGGCCGGCCGGCGGCGCAAAATTCCCGCACCGCCCGACGCATGGCCACGTTGGCGGCCAATTTTTCGGCCTGAAGCTCGGGATAGCCGCCGCCGAAATACAGCCCCCCAACGCCCTCGGGTAGCCCGGTGTCGTCCAAGGGCGAAAACGGCACGATCCTGGCCCCTGCCGCCTCCAGCAACCGCAAATTCTCGCCATAATAAAACGAGAACGCCTTATCGCAAGCGACGCCTACGGCGATGCCGGGCTCTGCCCGGACCCGCACGGGCGCTGCCCGTGACCCGCCGGGGGGGATCATCCCCCCCGGACCCCCTGGATGGGGGGTGGGGTCGGGCTGGCGGGGGTGGGGTTCGATACCGTGAAAAAATGAGAGGTCGAGGGAAGCTTCGAGCCAGTCGGCCAGGGCGTCGAGGCGGGGCAGGAGATCGGGACTGTCCTCGGCCGTGACCAAGCCCAGGTGGCGCGACGGGGCGGCAATGGCCGAACAACGGGGCAGCACGCCCCACAGCGGAATATCCGGCAGGGCGGCCCGGAAGGCTTCGGCTAAAAGCGCGGCGTGGGAAGGGCTGCCGGCGTTGTTCAGCGCCACACCGCAAAACCGCAGCCGTGGGTCGAAGCGGATAAAGCCCTGGGCCAGGGCGGCCACCGACCGAGCCATGGAGGCGGCGTCGATGACCAGCAGCACCGGCAGATCGAGGAGCTTGGCCAGCTCCGCCGTGCTGCCGGTTTCCTCGGTGGCGGAAAAACCGTCGAAAAGCCCCATGACGCCCTCGACCACCACGGCGTCGACCCCGGCCGTCTGACGTTTGTAGATGTCGGCAACGCCGGAAGCGCCGCACATCCAGGCGTCGAGGTTGTGGCTTGTCCGGCCGGCGGCCAGGGCGTGGTGGCCGGGATCAATGAAGTCCGGCCCGGCCTTGAAGGGCGCGACGATATGCCCTCGCCGGGCAAGGGCGCGCATGAGGCCCAGGGCCACCGAGGTCTTGCCGCAACCGCTTTTGACGCCGGCCACGACCAGCGCCGGCACAGTGTCGTGCGTCATGCCGCTATTCTCCATGCGGGGGGTCTGGGGGCCTCAGGCCCCCAGCCGCCGGAGGCTCTTACCCTCTTAACCATTGCACCCACACTTTGCGTGTTCGGGGGCCGTCCCATTCGCAGAGGTAGACGCCTTGCCAGGTGCCCAGTTGCAGGCGGCCGCTCGAGACGATCAGCGTCAGCGATGGCCCGACCAGGGTGGTCTTGACGTGGGCGTCGCTGTTGCCTTCGGCGTGGCGGTAGCCGGCCTCTCGGGGGATGAGTCGGTTCATGGCCATCACCATGTCCGTGGCCACGTCGGGGTCGGCGTCTTCGTTGACGGTCAGCCCGGCCGTGGTGTGGGGGCAAAAGACCACCACGGCCCCGTCCTGCCAGCCTTTGGCGGCGATGAGGTCAGTGAGCGCAGGGGTGATGCGCACCAGGGCTTCGCGGCGCGGGGTGCGCAGTTCCAGGGTTTCCATGGGCGGCTCCTTGGCGTGTCGGGTCCACGAAAAATGCCGATGTCGTTTCGTGGACAACAGATGAAACCAGTATTCTTCTTCAAAAATACCCGCGTATTTTTGAAGGGGCGGTCCGTTACGTGTCGCGGCTGCGGGCCGGACGGCAGCCGTGGCTGAAGTCGGGATCGTAGAGTTTCGAGGCCGTGGTGCTGCCCTGGCCGGGCAGGACGAGGAACACGGTCTGGCGGTCGACGCCCGCGGCGCGCACGGTCTCGGCCAGTTCGCCGACGGTGGTCCAGAGGCGTTTTTCGCCGGGCCAGCCCAGACGATGGGCCAGGGCCACCGGGGTTTCGGGCGGATAGCCGCCGGCGAGGAGATTTTCGGCCACGCCTTCGGGGTCGCCGGCCGAGAGGTAGACGGCCATGGCGGACTGGTGGCGGGCCAGATCGGCCAGGGATTCTCCTGGCGGCATGGGCGTGCGGCCGGCCAGCCGGGTGAGGATCAGCGTCTGGGTGACTTCCGGGGCGGTAAACGAGGCGGCAAAGGCGGCGGCGGCGGCCGAGGCCGAGGTGACGCCCGGGATGACGGCGTAGGGGATGTTCTCGGCGGCCAGCAGCGCCATCTGTTCGGCGATGGCTCCGTAGAGGGCGGGATCGCCGGTGTGGACGCGGGCGGCCAAGCCGCCGGCGGCGACGCAGTCGCGCAGGAGCGCATGGGTTTCGTCCAGGGCCAGGGGGGCGGAATCGACGACCTTCGCTCCGGGCCGGGCCAGGGCGACGATGGCCGGCGAGACCAGGGAGCCGGCGTAGAGCACGAGGTCGGCGGCGGCGATGACGCGGCTGGCCTTGACGGTGAGCAGCTCCGGGTCGCCGGGGCCGGCCCCGATGAAATAGACGCGGGGATCGGACGGGTCAGCCATGGGCGGCCTCCTTGGCGGCGGCGATGATAAAAACGGGATTGTCGGCGGCCAGCCGCAGATCCTGGGCGATGGGCATGGCCCGGGCGGCCTGGAGCTGGGTGACGGCGGTTTCCAGGCCATGGGCAGCCAGGACGTCCAGGGCGCTCGTCAGGGACCCCAGCAGCACGGCGTTGACGACCAGCCGTCCGCCCGGGGCCAGCCGGCGGCACAGCTCGGGGAGCAGGCCCGGGTTGCCGGACAGGCCGCCACCGACAAAGACGCGGTCCGGGTCGGGAAGCGCCTCCAGACCTTCGGGCGCGGCGGCCAGGACCGGGCACACGGTGAGCGCGCCGGTGCGCTGGATGTTGGCGACAAGATGGGCGTGGCGGGCCGGGTCGCGCTCCACGGCAAAGACCGGTCCGGGGGCGCATAACAGCGACGCTTCCAGGGCCACGGCCCCGGTTCCGGCCCCGATGTCCCAGACCATCTGGCCGGGCCGGGCGGCCAGGGCGGCCAGGGAAACGGCCCGGGCCGGGGCCTTGGTGAACACGGCGTCGTCGCGGGAAAGCGCGTCGTCGCCCAGGCCGAGGTGCAGCGGCACGGTAGGCGGGGCCGTGCGCTCAATAAGCGCCAGGGACAGGGACGTGGTTTCGGCCGAGGCGGCCTCGGGCAGCGGCAGCCGGCGGAGGCGTTCGTCGGGCAGGCCGAGGTTTTCGCAGATGGTCATGGTGAAGGCGTCGCCGCCGCGATGGAGCAGGGCTGCCGCGATGGCGGCCGGGCTGTTGGCCGCGTCGGTGTAGACGGCGGCCGCGCCGTGGCGGGCCAGGGCGGCGAACAAGGGTGTGGCGTCGCTGCGGCCATGCAGCGACACCACGGGCAGATTGTCCCAGGGCCGGCCGAGGCGGGAGCAGGCCACGGCCACGGTGGTGACGTTGGGGTAAAAGCGCAAGGCCTGGGGACCGAAACGGGCCAGCAGCGTCTTGCCGATGCCGAAATAGAGGCCGTCGCCGTCGGCCAGCACGGCCACGTTTTCACCGGCCTGCCGGGCGTCGGCCAGGGCGTCGCACACGGCGGTCAGCGGCCCGGCGATGGGAAGGCGGCGGCCGGGATGGTCGGGAAAGGCGGCCAACAGCCGGCGGCCGCCGACCAGCACCTCGGCCGCGTCCAGGGCGGCGGCGGCTTCGGGGGGCAGGGTCGGACGGCCGATGCCGCAACCCAGGACATGGATGGGGGGAAGGGATGCCTGCGTCATGGGCAAAACGTCTACCCGGCCGGCGCGGCGCGGTCAAAAGGGGCTTGCCCTTTGGGCCGGTCTCGGTCACAGACTGGTTTATCCATATCCGGGAGGGAACCATGGACGTAAGACAGACAGGGGTACGGTTTACCGGCGGGGCGCTGTGGGCCTTTGGCTACGCCTTTTTATTCCTCATCTTGTTCCTGCTCGTGATTCCCGGGGCCTGGGGGGCCGTGCCGTTTGCCATCTGGTGGACGTCGCATCTGGCTTTCGAGGACGGTGGCCGGGCGGAATTCACCGGTCGGGCCAAGGATGTCTGGGTGCTGTTCGCGGTGTTGGCGATTTTGACCTATCTGCCGAGCCTGGCCACCCTGGGCCTGCCCAAGGACAGCGGCAAAACCCAGCTCATCCAGGTGCTCATGGGATTGGCGCTTTTCCCTCTGGACGCGGCCGTGAAGCTTCCGGTCTACCGCTGGTTTATTGAAAACATCCGCCTGGAACCGGGCGGTTCGGCCCGTTTCACCGGAACCTACGGCCCGTACCTGGGCTGGGCGGCGCTGGTTGCCGTGTCGGTGCTGAGCATCATCGGCTGGGCCTGGGCCATGACCGGCATGATGCGCTGGTTTTGCCGCCACATCGAAGCCGACGCCTTTTCCGTGGAATTTCACGGCAAAGGGCTGGCCCTGTTGTGGCGCGGTTTTGTCTGGACCATCGGCATGGTCTTTATCATCCCCATCCCTTGGGTGTTGCGCTCCATGTTCGGCTGGTGGGCCGACAATCTCATCATCGTTCGTCGGTAATTCCGCTTCCGCGCATCGCTGCCGAACCGGGCAACCCCTGGCGGGGTTTCCAAAGGGGGTCACCCCCTTTGGCCGCCGGAAGCAACGGTGTTCTGAGTCAACCGATAATCAGGGATCTACGCCGCGTGTGCGTACTGTCCCCACGGTTGCCCGGATCGCACCATTGCATTCAAAATCGTTATCAACTTTCGCATCGAAGCAACTGCGGCGACTTTATGTGGTTTGCCGGCTTCCTTGAGGCGATTGTAAAAATCACGTATGACGGGATTGTATTTTTTAGCTGACAAGACAGCCATATATAATACAGATCGAACATCACTTCGACCTCCCCATACACGACGTTTTCCTCGACGCTTTCCGCTGTCACAATTCAAAGGGGCAACCCCAACAAGAGCAGCGATCTCCCGACGATTCAACGTTCCAAGCTCAGGCAGATTGGAAAGGAGCGACCTTGATAGGACATCTCCGACTCCAGGGACGCTCCGGAGCAAATTGTCTCGCTCACGCCAAATCGGACTCGCTCGTACTACTGTGCCAAGATGCGTGTCGATCTCAGACAATCGTTCCTCAAGCCAGTCAATATTCTTCTCTATATCTGCTCTTACCGAGCCATAAGCACGAGTAAAACGATTTTTTTCCATGACAAGCATTCGAATGAGTTGGTTGCGCCTGGACATTAGCGAACTCATTTCTTGCGCTTGCTCGTCCTTCAGAGGGCGTACTTCAGGCTCCATCTGCTTGCCAAAAAGAGCAAGAATCTCAGCGTCAATCTTGTCTGTTTTAGCCAGCCGTCCTTTAGCTCGCGCAAAATCCCGAGCCTGGCGGGGATTGATGACTACAACGGGGAATTTCTTGAGACTCAATGCCGTGGCAACAGGAATTTGAAGGCCGCCAGTCGCCTCGATGATAATAAGCTTTGGACGAAATTTTGAAAATTTCCTGCAGATAGCTTTTATACCATCGGGGTCGTTAACAAATTGAAAGTCATTTCCGTCAGGAAGCGTGTGGACAGCAAGAGTTTCCTTAGAGACATCAATTCCGATGAAACAGTCAGCAGCCATGTACATTCCTCCAGTACCCAGCCTTGTGATACGGGCTCTTAGCCCAAGCAACGGTTCGGGCTTCATGGAAGAAGGGGACGACGATCATGGCTCCGGCTCGAGCTTAAAACTCAAGGCAATTTCGACCTATCGTCCCCTTGACCCCATCAAGCTAACCTCGATGGGGAAACATACAAGGCATCCTTTTCTTCTCAGTAACTTACTTCAGCCCCGTCCACACCTGCAGCGCGCCCAGCCCGAACAGTCCCCAGGCCGGCCAGACGCCGTTGTCTCCAAGGGTCAGGGCGGCCAGGAAGCCGGCGGCCATGAGTGTTCCGCCTACGGCCAGGGGGCGCAGGCCCAGGCGCAGGCGGTCGGTGACAAATTCGAGGGTTTCCGGGGAGACCTTGACCCGCAGGTTGGATTCGCTGAGGTCGGTGAGCACGGTCTTGGCCCGGCGCAGGGTCAGCGGCAGGTTTTGGAGTTCGCCGCGAAGGGTGGGGAAGAGTCCGGCCTCGGCTCCCAGCGCCCGGGTGAGGTTGTGGCGCAGACGCGGCAGGATGTCCTTGACGCCGTTGAAGTTGTCGATGGCCGTGACGCCCAGGCCCTCGATGAGGGCGCTGGCGCGCATGACGTAGACGATGTCCTGGGGCACCTTGAAGGGCAGGTCCTTCATGGAGTCCAGGACGGAGAAGGCCAGGGCCTGCATGGAGGCGGCGGACAGGCTGGCGTCGCCGAAGATGTCGAACATGCGTTCGGCGAATTCCATCATTTCGGAGGGATCGGCTCCGGCGGCGACGATGCCCAGGCGTTTGCAGGCGGCGATGAAGGTTTCGTAGTCGCGGTCGTGGGCGGATTTGGCGACTTCGATCATGGCCACCCGGGTGTCGGCGGGCAGGCGTTTGACCATGCCGAAGTCGAGCAGGGTCAGTTCGCCGCCGGGCCGCACGAGGATGTTGCCGGGATGCGGGTCGGCGTGGAAGTAGCCGCGCACGAGCATTTGTTCGATATAGAAGTCGATGAGCGCATCCAGGACCGTGGAAAAGGGGATGCCGGCCTCGCGCAGGCTGGCCAGGTCGTCAATGCGCCAGCCGGTTTCGTAGCTCATGACCAGGGCGTGGACGCTCGAAAGCTCGGGATAGGGCCTGGGCAGGCGCACCGGGCCCTGGCCGTAGGCGTCGGTGAATTTGCGCAGGTTGGCCAGTTCCACGGACAGGTCGGCTTCGCGCACGATCATGGCGGAAAATTCCGTGAGCACGGCCTCGACGGAATTTTTGGTGGCGCTGGCGAAAAACGGGGTGAAGGCCCCGAGCATGGCCCGGATGGCGGCGATGTCGGTGCGCACCTGCTTTTCGACGCCCAGGCGTCGCAGCTTGACGGCCACGAGGCTGCCGTCAGGCAGCGTGGCGGCGTGGACCTGCCCGATGGAGGCGCTGGCCAGGGGCGTGTCGTCAAAGGTGGTGAAGGGCGGGGCGTCGCCGAAGGCCAGGCGGAAGGCGGCCTGGAAATCGGCCCTGGGCATGGGATCGACTTCGTCGTGGACCCCGCGCAGTTCGGCCAGATAGTCCTCGGGAAAAAAGTCGGCCCGGGTGGCCAGCACCTGGGCCAGTTTGACGAAGCACACGCCCAGGGTCAGGACGGCGTCTTTCAGCCGGCGCGGCGGCAGGGGAGCCAGAAACAGGAAGCGCTCCCTGCGCCGCACCAGCACGAAGACGGTATGGAGAAAGCGAAACGTCAGCCAGAGGCGGCCCGGGGAGGGCGGGCGGGGCATCAAGACGACTTTTTCTTGAGCAGCGCCTTGAGTTCGGCGATGTCGTCCTTGGTGGCCAGCCCCATTTCTTCCAGGACTTTTTTGACTTCCTCGCGCACGCGCGCGGCCAGGGCTTCTTCTTCCTTTTTGGCCCGGGCCTTGGCGTCTTCCAGGAACTGCTTGGCCTCGTCGCGGGAGACTTCGCCGCGTTTTTCCAGTTCGCCGAGCACTTCGCCCAGCTTGTCCTTGGCCAGAAAGGCCGCGCCCAGGCCCATGGAGAGGAGATCGACGGGTTTCATGCGCACCTCGCTTGGGTTGTCAGGCTACTATGGGAATTCGGGGGGCCGGCGTCAAGGCGGGGCATCGACAGGCGGAAGCTTTGCGGCCAGGAGCCAGGCCTTAGGCCTCGGCTTACCGGACCTGGTGCGGCGTTTTCGAGACGAGCCGCATTCCCGGTTGCAACACGTCGGGCAATGGGCCATAGGTGAGGATAAGACGACCCGCGCGGGCCGTTTAACCCCAAGACGCCAAAGGAGCATCCCCCATGAGCGATTTGATCGTCGTTGGCTATGACGACATGTTCAAGGCCGAGGAAGTGCGGCTCAAACTGCTTAAGATGCAGAAGGAATACCTCGTCGACCTGGAAGACGCCGTGGTGGCCGTGAAAAAAGACGACGGCAAGGTGAAGCTCAACCAGATGTACCACCTGGCCGCTTCGGGCGCGGTGGGCGGCGGTTTCTGGGGCATGCTCATCGGCCTGATTTTCCTCAATCCCATCCTCGGGGCCGTGGTCGGGGCCGGGGCCGGCGCGGCGGCCGGGGCGCTGTCCGACGTTGGCATCGACGACGACTTCATGAAAAAACTGGCCGAGCAGCTCCAGCCCGGCACCTCGGTGCTGTTCGTGCTCATCCGCAAGATGACCGCCGACAAGGTGCTTGACGAGCTGTCCGGCACCGGCGGCAAGGTGCTCCAGACCTCCCTGTCCCACGAGGACGAGACCAAGCTCCAGACCGCCCTGGACGCGGCCAAGGCTTCGGCCTAGCCCGAAGGCTGGCGGCGTTTTGTTGACGGCCCTGTCGCGGCGCGGCAGGGCCTTTTTGCGTGGGGTAGTATGGAAACGGGTACCGGCGCACCTGCGTGTGCCTTCTTGCGTCGCCGGGTTTCCGGGCGCATAGGCTGGGCAAGATGTCCCTCTGGAGGCTTGTCCATGAAAACCCTGTTTGATCCGGTCGCCGTCGGCGCACGGCAGGCCAAAAACCGCCTGGTGCGTTCGGCCACCTGGGAACGCCTGGCCGACGCCCAGGGCCGGGCCACGCCCGAACTGCTCGCCGTCTACAACGCGCTCGCCCGGGGCGGGGTCGGGACCGTCATCGTCAGCGCCACCTTTATCGATCCCGCCGGCGGCTCGCTGCCCGGCCAGCTCGGTCTGGCCCGGCCCGAACACGTGGACGGGCACCGGCGCATCGTGGACACGCTCCACGCCCAAGGCTGTCTGGCCCTGGCCCAGTTCGCCTTTGCCGGACGGGACGGCGCGCTGTGGTCGGCGGGCGACCCCGACACGGCGACCCTGGCCGCCCTGCCGGACCTCTACGCCCGGGCCACGGTCCTGGCCCGCCAGGCCGGCTACGACGGGGCGCAAATCCACAGCGCCCACGGCTATTTCCTGAGCCAGTTCCTCAATCCGGCCACCAACGCCCGCACTGACGCCTACGGCGGTTCGCCGGAAAACGCCCGGCGGCTGCTCATGGACATCTGGGCGGCCATGGCCGGCGAGGCCGGCCGGGATTTCCTCCTGGCCGTCAAGCTCGATTGCCGGGACATGGCCGGCACGCCCGGCCTGGACCGGATCTGCCTGGAGACGGCCAAGGCCTTGGACGAGGCCGGCATCGACCTGGTCGAGGTCAGCGGCCTGGGCGGCAACAAGGGGCTTTGCGGCGGCAAGAAACAGCCCGAGTCGGTCTTTCGCCGGGAAGCCGGGGAGGTGGCCGGGGCCGTTAGCGCGGCGGTGGCCCTGGTCGGGGCCAACCATTCGCCCGAGGTCATGGAAGAGGTTCTGGAGGAAACGGACGTGACGCTTTTCGCCTTGTCGCGGCCGCTTCTGCGCGAACCTGATCTGCCGGCCCGCTGGGCGGCCGGGGATCGTCGGCCGGCGGCCTGCGTGTCCTGCGGCAAGTGTTATGACGAGGCCGGCAACGGCTGTTTCTTCACCCGCCGCCGGTCCGAGGCCTGATTCCCGCCGCCAGACGGCATGGCCAAACCCGGTTGGTCGCGGCCTGTCGCTTGGGCAGTCGTCGCGACGGCGGAGACGGCGAAAAAGGCCCTGTCGCATGGCGGCAGGGCCTTTGAAGCGTGTCGGGGGCGAAGCGGCTAGTCGTCGGCGGCGGCGATGGGGCCGTGAAAGGCGATGGAGACGATTTCGTAGTTGATCTTGCCACGCGGGGCATCGACGACGATCTCGTCGCCGACGAACTTGCCCAGCAGGGCCAGTCCCACCGGGGAAAGCAGCGAAATGGAGCCCTTGCTCGGTTCGGCTTCGTCCGGGCCAAGCAGGGTGTACTTTTTCACGTCGCCGGTATCCACGTCCTCGATTTCGACGGTGGCTCCGAAGATGACCTGCTCGCCGCCCAGGGTGGCGAGGTCGATGACGTTGAAGCGCGACATGCGGGATTCGATGTAGTTGATGCGGGCTTCGAGCATGCCCTGGCGTTCACGCGCGGCTTCATAGCCGGCGTTTTCGCGCAGGTCGCCTTCCTCGCGCGCTTCCTTGATGGCCAAAATGACGCCGGGGCGCTCTTTCTTGAGCCGTTCCAGCTCGCGTTCCAGCCGTCTGAAGCCTTCAACGGAAATAGGGATGCTTTCCATCGGCAATACCTTGCAATCGGGTGATGTTGGAGTGTCTGGGCATTAACGAGAGCGGCCCCGCCCCGAGAAAGGGCGCGGCCGCCAAAAGATCATGGAAATAGTCATGCGGACAGGTACGGCCTTCTGATTAGTCCATACCGCGCTCGGGGTCAAGACGGGAGTTTCCGGCCGGCCGTGGCTCGGGTATAGGAGAAGTCCACTGGGCAAATCGCCCAAGGAGTCCCTCATGCGCGTCTATCTCGCCGGTCCGCTTTTCACCTTGGCCGAGCGTCGTTTCATGGCCCATCTGCGCGATCTGGCCGGGGAACTCCCCGGTGTCGAGGCGGTCTGGCCGGGCGACCTGTTTCCGGCCGAGGAACTGGCCGGCCTGGGCGAGGCGGCCAAGCACCATATCTTTAAAGGCTGCGTCGACGCCCTGGAGGGCTGCGACCTGGTCGTGGCCGTCCTCGACGGCCCGGCCGTGGACGACGGCACGGCCTGGGAAGTGGGCTACGCCTACGCCCGGGGGCTGCCGGCCTGGGGGCTGCGCACGGATTTTCGCAACGCCGGCGACACGGAGAGGTCGCTGGTCAACTGCATGATCGAATGCGCCTGCCAGACCATCCACCGCGACCTCGACGCGCTGCTGGCCGCCCTGGCCCGGCGGGCGTCGGGGGGGGCGGGCGCATGACCAAAGTTTCATTTGCGGGGATGTTCGATTTGACATATATCCGTGACTCTCAATCAGGCGTTGGCTCTGTCTTGAACCGCAACCGGGGTGGACGGCAGTCATGACGGAAACGTGTCACGATCCGCTGATGTATCTGGTGGATAGCTTGTGTTGCAACGTCTATCTGGACGGCGGCGGCAATGTGCGGCTGGGCTTTTCCCGGCGGCACGGGCTGGCCGACATGATGACCGCCCAGGGCATTGTCCGTTCCCACGCCGGTCTGCTGCGCGACCGGTTGCGCCAACTCGGGCGCGGCCCCGACGCGCCCGCCTCCCAAGGGCCTTCCCTGGCCGAACACGTGGCCGTTGGCCCCTTTTGCCCCCTCATTTAGTGCCGCTTCCGCGAAAAAACGGATAGGGTGTTTCGGTCATACGGCCTAAAACCTTTGTTTTTTTAAAGAAGTATCAGCATTTTTCTTCAGAGGCGCGACCTCGTCTCGTCTTGCCTTTCCCTTGCTTGAGCGCCTTGCCAGCCTGATTGTCTGGGGGGCGCTTTGCGTTCTGGTCCGGGGCTGCGTCGGCTGCCCGTCGGGAAATGCGGGTTTGGAGAAAACGATTCTCAAAATTGATTGACATTGATATTGAGTATCATTTACAGATTTTGTCGTGTGCGACGGGCTGCCGACGCAATCCGCGCCAATGCCCGCCGGAAACCGGCCGAGGGCCGTTTTGAGCGGGACGAATCCCTTATAAGCGTATTGCCTGCCCGACCAGCTGGATCGACCGACGGGGCTTGCAAAGGAGGAACGGCATGGTCATGTCTTTGAGAAAATTGGCCGTCAATCAGAAGGGCTGCATCAAGGCCGTCACGGCCAGCGGCGAAATGGGCCGACGCATTCGCGACATGGGGCTTATCCCCGGTACGCCGATCATGGTGGTCGGTCACGCGCCCTTGGCCGATCCGGTGGCCCTGCGGATGCGCGGCTTCACCTTGTCGCTTCGCAACAGCGAAGCCGACTGCATCACCGTGGAGGCGGTCTAGACCATGTCGACCATTAAAGTGGCCGTCTCGGGCCAGCCCAACTGCGGCAAAAGCACCATGTTCAACGCCCTGACCGGCGGTTCGGCCCGGGTCGGCAACTATCCCGGCATCACCGTGGACCGCCTGGAAGGCGTGTATCAGCAAAACGGCGACAAGATCCATCTGGTCGATCTGCCCGGCACCTATTCCCTGACCTCCTATTCCATGGAGGAGCTGGTCGCCCGCAACGTCATCGTGGACGAGCACCCCGACGTGGTCATCAACATGATCGACGCCACGGCCCTGGAGCGCAGCCTCTATCTGGCCGTGCAGTTCATGGAGATCGGCGCGCCCATGGTCCTTGGCCTCAACATGATGGACGAGGTCAAGCGCAACGGCGTGACCATCGACGTCAAAAAGCTTTCCGCGCTGCTTGGCGTGCCCGTGGTGCCCTGCGTGGCCCGGGTGGGCGAGGGCCGCGAGGCGCTCATGAAGGCCGTGGCCGCCGCCTACAAGGCGTCAAACGGCAAGTGGAAGCCCATCCAGCTGTCCTACGGCCCGGAACTCGACCCGGTCATCGAGCGCATGACCGCGCTCATCGCCGAGGCCGGCTTTCTGGCCGGCCGCCACGATCCCCGTTGGGTGGCGATTAAATACCTGGAAAACGACGAACAGGTCATCGAGGAGGGCCGGGCCGCCGGTTCGCTTTCGGCCAAACTCGAAGCCCTGTGCCAGGAAGCCGAGGTCCACACCCGCCAGCACGTCGGGACCACCCCCGACGCCATCATCGCCGACTGGCGCTACGGTTTTATCAACGGCCTGCTCAAGCAGGGCGTGGTGTCCGGCGGCGACGAGCTGCGCCGCACCTCCTCGGACTCCATTGACCGCGTCGTCACCCACAAGGTGCTTGGCCCCATCCTCATGCTGGCCGTGTTGTGGGTCATGTTTCAGATCACCTTCACCCTGGGCGCCTATCCCCAGGGCTGGATCGAGGACGGCTTCACCTGGCTGGCCGGCCTTGGCACGCAGTTCATCCCCGAGGGCGATCTCCAGTCGCTGGTCGTGTCCGGCATCATCGGCGGCGTGGGTTCGGTCATCGGCTTCACCCCGCTTATCTGCATCATGTTCGCCATGCTCGTCTTCCTGGAAGACCTCGGCTACATGGCGCGCGTGGCCTACATGATGGACAAGGTCATGCGGATATTCGGCCTGCACGGCATGTCGGTCATGCCGCTGATCATGTCCGGCGGCATCCCCGGCGGCTGCGCCGTGCCGGGCGTCATGTGCGCGCGCACCCTGCGCAGCCCCCGCGAGCGCCTGGCCACCATCCTCACCGCCCCCTTCATGGTCTGCGGAGCCAAGACCACGGCCTACCTCATGCTCGTGGCCGCCTTTTTCCCGGACAACCCCACCCGGGCCATGTTCCTGGTGGTGCTGGCCGCCTGGGGCTTCGTGCTTCTCGTGTCGCGGCTTTTGCGCTCCACCGTGGTCAAGGGCGAGTCCACGCCTTTTGTCATGGAGATTCCGCCCTACCGCCTGCCCACCCTGCGCGGCGTGATCCACCACACCCTGGAGCGGGTCTGGCAGTACGTCAAGAAGGCCGGCACCGTGATCCTGGCCGTGTCGATTCTCATGTGGGCCGTCATGACCTTCCCCAAGCTCTCCGAGGAGACCGTGGCCGCCTACGACGCCAAGCGCGACGCCGCCGCGGAGCAGGTCAAGGCCGCCAACCCGGACGCCAACGAGGAAGAGCTGGCCGCGCTCACCGAGGACGCCACCAAGGCCATCGAGGATGAGCAAAACGAAGAGGCCCTCAAAAACTCCATCGGCGGGCGGGTGAGCCAGTTCATCAGCCCGGCCACCGAGCTGGCGGGCTTCCCCTGGCAGGCCAACGTGGCCCTGATCGGCGCGTTCGCGGCCAAGGAAGTCTTCGTCTCCACCATGGCCACGGCCTATTCCATGGGCGAGGTCGATCCCGAGGAATCGGAGTCTTTAAGCGAAAAGCTGGCCGCCGACCCGGCCTGGACCCTGCCGGCCATCTTAAGCGTCTTCGTCTTCATGCTTCTTTACACGCCCTGCATGGTCACGGTGGTGGCCATCGCCAAGGAAACCAACTGGAAGTGGGCCACCTTCTCGGTCTTCGGCTCCATGGCCTTCGCCTTCGCGGTGTCGGTGGCCATCTACCAGATCGGCAAGCTGATCCTCGTCTGACGCCGTCGCCAACCGACGCCAAAGCGCCCGGAGAGGTTTGTCTCTCCGGGCGCTTTCTTGTGGAGGAGAGGGCCGGCGGGCCGGGTTTCGGGGCGGACGGTGCCCCGGCGGCGCGCCGGGTGCGCGTCAGGCCGGCGCCTCGCCCTTGGCCGGGTCCGGACAGCCGCCGCCCGGCCGGGCCGGCAGCAGGGCGCAGGCCAGTTCGGCAAAGCCCGGGTCGTCGTGGCCGAACCGCCCGCCCCGGCAGGTAGCCCGCTCCACGATGCGGCCATCGCGCATGACCGCCGCCTCGCCGCAAAGCCGCGCCACCACCCGCAGGTCGTGGGAGATGAAAAGACAGCTCACGCCGGACTCGCGGCCAAGGGCGGCCAGCAGGTCCATGACCTGGGCCTGGGCCAGCATGTCCAGGGAACTGACGGCTTCGTCCAGGACGAGCACCTCGGGCGAGGAGGCCATGGCCCTGGCGATGCAGGCCCGCTGGAGCTGGCCGCCGCTTAACTGCGACGGCCGCTTGGCCACAAAGGCCCCCGGCAGTCCCACCCGTTCCAGGAGTTCCCCGGCCCGGCGCAGTTGCTGCCCGCGGCTGGCCCGGTCGAAGTTGGCCAGGGGCTCGCCGATGGTCTCGCCGATGGTCAGGCGCGGATTGACCGCGCCGTGGAAGTTCTGGAAGACCACCTGGACGTTTCGCCGGTAGAGCCGCCAGTCCGGGCCGGACAGGCGGCGAATGTCGCGCCCCTTGTAGCGCACGAGGCCGGCGTCGGGGCGCTCCAACCCAAGCAGCAGCCGGCCCAGGGTCGATTTGCCGCAGCCGCTGCGGCCCACCAACCCCAGGCGCTGGCCCGCCGCCAGGGACAGGTCCACGCCGGCAAGCACCGGCTTTTTCACGCCTCCGCCGAACATGCCGCCCTGGGCGTAGCCCTTGGCGACCTCCACCGCTTCCAATACCGGGGTCATGGCCTGGCTCCTTGGTCGTTTGCGGCGCGCGGCGACGGGGCCGCCAGGGCGTCGTGGAGATCGTAATGGGCCGTAAGCAAGGTGCGGCCGTAGTCGCTTTGGGGGGCCTCGAAAAAGGCCGCGGCCGACCCGGTTTCCAGGAGCCGGCCGTGGCGCATGACGGCCACCCGGTCGGCCAGCCGGGCGGCCACGGACAGATCGTGGGTGACCAGCAGCACGGCCAGGCCGCGTGAGCGGCGCAGGGCGTCGATGCAGTCAAGGGCCTTGGCCTGGGCCGGCATGTCGAGGTCGGTGGTGGGTTCGTCGGCCAAAAGCAGGCCCGGATCGCCGAGCATGGCCAGGGCCAGCATGACCCGCTGGAGCATGCCGCCGCTGAGCTGGAACGGATAGAGCGGCAAGAGCGTCCCGGGGGCGTCGAAACCGACCTCGGCCAGGGCGGCCACGGCCCGGATATCCGGCGCGCCGCCAAGGCCCAGGCCGCGCACGGTCTCGCGGAAATGCCCGCGCACGGTCATGACCGGATCAAAGCAGCTCGACGGATTTTGCAGCACCATGGCCGCGTCGCGGCCCCGGCGGACGGTTTCCCGGCCGCCCACGCGGATGCGCCCGGCGGTTTGGCGCACTCCGGGGGGCAAGAGGTCCATGACCGCCAGGCAGGTCATGGATTTGCCCGAGCCGGATTCGCCGATAAGGGCCAGCACCTCGCCCGGGGCCACGGACAGACCAAGTCCGCGCACCAGGGGCGTTTCGTGGGGCGGGCGGCCGGCAACAATGTCGAGATTTTCGACGGCGAGGACGGGATTAGTGGCCATGGTCCAGCTCCGAGGCAAGATGGGGGTCGAGGCGGTCGCGCAGGGCGTCGCCCAGGATGTTGGCGGCCATGACCGACAGGAAGATCATCAGCCCCGGAAAGAGCATGAGTTGGGGAGCGGTGCGCAGAAACTGCCGGGCGTCGCCGATCATGACGCCCCATTCCGGGGTCGGCGGCTGCACCCCCAGGCCCAGGAATGACAGGCCCGAGACGTGGAGCATCATGTGGCCGATGTCCAGGCTGGCCAGCACCGCCATCTGGGCCGCCACCGGCGGCAGGATGTGGCGCGCCCCCAGGAGCAGGGCCGGCGTGCCGGCCACCTTGGCGGCCAGGACATGCTCGCGGTTTCGCAACTGCAGCACCATGCCGCGCACCATGCGGGCGTACCAGGCCCAATGGGTCATGACGATGGCGATGATGACGTTGGTCAGCCCCGTGCCCAGGATGCCGATGAGAAACAGGGCCAGGATGAAGGTGGGGAAGGTCAGGATCACGTCGCACAGGCGCATGATGACGGCGTCGGCCGTGCCGCCGAGATAGCCCGAGGCTCCGCCGACGACAAACGACAGGATCAGGATGGCGGCGATGATGACCGCCACCGAGCCCAGGGAGGCCCGGGCGCCGTAGACCAGCCGCGAATAGATGGAGCGGCCCAGGTGGTCGGTGCCCAGGGGTTCGGACAGGCTTGGCGGTTCGAGCTTGCGGCCGATGTCGGTGTGGTCGGGATTGGCTGTGGCCAGAAACGGGGCAAAGGCGGCCATGGCGACGAGGACGGCGGCCACGATCAGGGCCATGGCCGTGAGTTTCTTGGCGAAAAGGGCGCGCATCATGCCCGGCCTCCCTGGCCGCCCAGGCGCATCCTCGGGTCGGCCACGGCATAGGCGATGTCCACGGCCAGATTGCAGACCACGAAGATGACGGTCATGACCAGCATGAAGCACTGCAGCACCGGGAAATCGCGGTTGTAGATGCTGGAAACGGCGTAGCGCCCGACCCCGGGCCAGGAAAAGACGCTCTCCACCACCACCGCGCCGCCCAGCAGCTCGCCCACGTGCATGCCCGTGGCCGTGAGGATGGGAATAAGCGCGTTGACGAACATGTGCCGCCACACCACCGTGCCCTCGCCGACCCCGCGCGCCCGGGCGTAGAGGATGAAGCGGTGGTGCATGGTTTCGAGCATGCTGGCCCGAATGAGGCGGGTGTTGACGGCCAGGGACATCAGCGCCAGCGAAACCGCCGGCATGACGAGATGGGAAAGCCCGCCGCGCCCCAGGGGCGGCAGCCAGCCAAGCTGCACGGAAAACAGCCATACCAGCAAAAAGCCGAACCAGAAATTGGGTATGGACACGCCGGCAAAGGCCACGGCCCGGGTCAGGTGGTCCAGGGCGGTGTCGCGCCTTAGCGCCGCAGCCACGCCCATGGGCACGGACAGGCCCAGGGTGATCAAAAGCGACGCGCCGGCCAGTTCCAAGGTGGCCGGCAGATAATAGAGGATTTCATCCATGACCGGGCGTCCGGTGACGTAGGAACGGCCGAAGTCCAGTCGCGCGGCCTTGGCCAGCCAGGTCGCGTATTGGGCGGACAGCGGCTTGTCCAGGCCCAGGGTTTCCCGGGCCAAGGCCAGGTTCTCGGTGGTGGGGGGAATCTGGGACAGGCGCAGATAGGCCATGGCCGGGTCGCCAGGGGCCAACCGCAGGATGGCGAAGATGACCAGGGACACGGCCAGCAAAATGACCGGCAACACGGCCAGCCGGCGCAGAATATAGGACAGCACGGGGCACTCCTTGGCCGGCCGGGCCGCCTGTTGGCGGCCCGGCCGTCGCTAGCGTCATGTTCGGGCAATCCCTGAACGCTAGTCCGTACGGTAATAGTCTTGAATCATTTGGCATTCATGCAAAAAAACTTAAGTGGTTTTTGCGGGTGACGCATTAGCGTTTGGTCATGCCCTCGAAGGGAATCTCGTACTTGGTCGGCATGAAACCGGGGTCCGTGACGTCCTGGCGATGGACCACGATGTTGGTCATGTTGGTCAGGGGCAGGTAGACGGCCTGCTCATGCAGGGTGGTCAGAATGTCCTTGTACAGGGCGGCGCGTTTATCCTCGTCGGTGGAGGTCAGTGCCTGGGTGATCTTGGCGTCGATGTTGGCCTTCATGGGCAGCCCGACCTGGGCCTGGTAGTCGGCGTGGGAGGGGGAACGCATGGAGCCGACCACGGCGTGGGGCTCGTAGGGGGGGCCTGAGGTGTCGTTGAAGATGATGCCGAAGTCGCCGTCGTGCTGGCGCTTGCCAAAGGCGTCGCTTTCCTCGCCGACCAGACGGATGCGCATGCCGACCTTGGCCAGCTCCCCCTGCATGAGTTCGGCGATGAACTTTTGCAGGGCGTCGTTGCCGATGAAGCACAAGTCGATTTCCAGGTCCTGGCCGTCCTTCTGGCGCACGGACGCGCCCTTGGGGAGCTTCCAGCCGGCGTCGTCCAGAAGCTTTTCGGCCTTGGCCGGGTCAAGGGCGAAAGGCGGCAGCTTGAGGTCGCAGTAGGGGATGTCCGAGGCGAAAAGCGTGTCGGCCGGCTTTTCCACGTCCAGGAACACGCCCTTGACCAGGGCCGCCTTGTCCACGGCGTGGGCCACGGCCTGGCGCACGGCCAGGTCGCGGGTGGGGCCGCGCCCGGAGTTGAGGCACAGGGCGCGTGTGCCCAGGGGGCCGGAGATCCCGGTGACGTTGGCCTTGTCGGCGGCCAGCAGCTTGAAGGCGTCCATGCCGATCTGGCCCGAGGCATGGCCGCCGGAACCGTAGATGAGATCCACGTCGCCGGTCTCGTAGGCGGTCAGCCGGGCGTTGGGATCGGAGATGACCTTGACGCGCACGCGCTCCAGGGCCGGCTTTTTGCCCCAGTACTTGTCGTTTCGTATAAACAGGTCGTACTCGCCGAGTTTGGTTTCGGTCAGGAGCCACGGCCCGGTGCCCACGGCCTTCTTGAGGCCCTTGGACGTGTCGCCGTCCTCGGGGAAGACGGCCGGCGAGGCAAAGCGCAGGGGGCGGATCAGGGACAGTTCCTGGAGGGCCGGATAATAGGGACTTTTGAGTTTCATGACGAAGGTGGCCGGGTCCGGAGCTTCCAGGACGTCGAGCTGGTTGACGAGTTCCAGCCATTTGTGGCGGGCGAGATTTTTACGCACGGCCTCGAAATTGGCCTTGACCGCGGCCGCGTCAAAGGGCGTGCCGTCGGAGAAGGTCACCCCCTGGCGCAGGTGGAAGGTGTAGGTGCGCCCGTCAGGGGAGATGTCCCAGCGCTCGGCCAGCCAGGGCACGATCTTGCCGCCTTCGGCGTAGCGCACCAGGGGCTCGTAGAGCATGTTCTGGGCGTACATCTGGTTGGGGGAGTAGAGGTGGGGATTAAGCGGCCCGCAGTTGGACTGCCAGGAAAAGACCAGCTCGTTCCCGCCGGCCAGGGCCGGGGCGGCCGGGACGGCGAGCAACAGGGCCAGGGCCAGGACGCGGAAGAAAATCGCCATGATCGTGCTCCCGTTGTGGATACGAAAATTTAAAAAAGTAGCGCTTAATAGCAAATACTGTTGAATGAAGCAATCTTCAGCTGACGGAAAAATGGAATCGGCGAAGGGAGAAGCGTGTCCCAGGCCGTGTCGGTAAGCAGGCGGCGCGGCGGCGAGGGGATGAAAACGGCCCAGCCGGGGCGGCTTCTTCCGCGCCGGCTGGGAGAAAGCCAAGGCAAAAAAAAGCGCCCCGGACGGCTGGTCCGGGGCGTATGGCGGCGAAAGCGGAAGCGCCGGCGGCCTAGCGGAAGACCACGGTCTTGTTGCCGAAAACGATCACCCGGTCTTCCAGGTGCCAGGTCACGGCCCGGGCCAGCACCGTGCGTTCCAGCTCGCTGCCCATGGCTTTGAGATCGGCCACGCTGTGGCGATGGGTCACACGAGCGGTGTCCTGCTCGATGATGGGGCCGGCGTCGAGTTCGGCCGTGACGTAGTGGGCCGTGGCCCCGATGAGCTTCACGCCCTTTTCGTGGGCCTGGCGGTAGGGGTCGGCCCCGACAAAGGCCGGCAGAAAGGAGTGGTGGATGTTGATGACCCGGTTGTCGTAGGGCCGCAGGAAATCCCCCGAGACCACCCGCATGTAGCGGGCCAGGACCAGCAAGTCCACGCCGGTCCCGAGCAGTTCGGCCATGCGGGCCTCGGCCTCGGGCATGCCGCCGTCGCCCACCGGCACGCAGTGGTAGGGCACGCCGAAGCCTTCCACGGCCTCGCGCGGGTCCTCGTGGTTGCCGATGACCATGGCGATGTCGCAGGGCAGCTCCTTGCGGGCATAGCGCCACAACAGCTCCATCAGGCAGTGGTCGTGGCGCGAGACCAGCACGGCCACGCGTTTGGGCACGTCGGAGTAGGACAACCGCCAGTCCATGTCGAAGCGGTTGCCCACCACTTCGCCAAAGGCGGCCTCCAGGGCGGCCCGGGACACGTCGATGTAGGGCGTGTAGAATTCCAGGCGCATGAAAAACGTGCCGCCCTCGGGATCGGTGGAGTGCTGGTCGAGGTCGATGATGTTGGCCCCGTGGGTGTACAGAAACGTGGTCACGGCGGAGACGATGCCGGGCCGGTCGGGGCAGGTGATGCGCAGTCGGGCGGTGGCGGACATGATTTGTGGTCCTTTTGCGGTTTCTTGGCCGGAAAAACCGGGAAAAAGGGCATAGCCCAGAACGCCTTCCGACGCCAGCGGGGAGTCGGCAAAGAATGTTCGGACAATATTGTCAAAATCTGAAAATTGTTTTACTGACAGCCGGTCCCAAGGTCCATTGCCGGTTCCGGCAAGGCCGTTGGCCGAAGCCCGCGGTTTTTCAGCTGGTTCTGGAAAAACGGGCGTCGGGCCTGGGGGACGGGCGAAGCCGAGTGTGCAGGATTTGCCGGGATACTTGGAAAGTTTAATAATTTCAGTAAATTGGTGATTCGTCCCGTCATCGGATGTTTCACAAAAATGTTGGACGCCTGGGTCCGGGGGATTCCCTTCAATCTGGACTTGAGCTATAGACCGTGTCTTGGAGTCAAGGTGTAAGTACTTGAAATCGACTGCAAACAGGAGGCGTTCATGAAAAGGTCCTGGCTGATTGCCCTTTTTTGCGTTCTGGGCCTGGCTTCGCCGGTCCGGGCTGCCGACACCGTCAAACTGGGTTTCAACATCCCGCTGACCGGCGACATCCCTGACGTCGGCGAATCGTCCAAGAACGCGGCCGAGATGCTCAAGAAGAAGATCAACGACGCCGGCGGCCTGAAAGTGGGCGACAAAACCTACAAAGTCGAATTCATCTACGAAGACAACGAGTCCAAGGCCGAATCCGCCCTGTCCGCCACGCGCAAGCTCATCACCCAGGACGGCGTCATCGGCATGGTCGGCCCCCAGTCCAGCAAGCAGGCCGTGCCCGCCGCCGAAGCCGCCAATGAGCTGAAGACCCCGATGATGGCCCCCTGGTCCACCAACCCCAACACCACCAAGAACCGCCCCTTCGTTTTCCGCGGCTGCTTCCTGGACACCTTCCAGGGCCCCACCGCCGCCAAGTTCGCCAGCGAAGAGTTCAAGGCCAAAAAGGCCGCGGTGCTCTACGACATCGCCTCCGACTACCCCAAGGGCCTGGCCGAGGACTTCAAGGCCGCCTTTGAAAAGATCAACGGCCCCGGCTCGGTTGTCGCCTTCGAGACCTTCACCACCAAGGACGTGGACTTCTCGGCCCAGCTGACCAACATCGCCAAGTCCGGCGCGGAAGTGCTTTTTGTGCCCCAGTACTACAACGAAGTGCCGCTTATCGTGCAGCAGGCCAAGTCCCTGGGCTTCAACAAGCCCGTGCTCGGCTCCGATTCCTGGGGTTCGGGCGACCTGATGGGCCTTTGCGGCGACAACTGCAAGGGCTTTTTCTTCGTCACCCACTACGCCGCCGCCGGCGCCCAGGGCAAGACCAAGGAATTCATCGACGAGTACACCAAGCTCTACAAGAAGACCCCCGACGACGTCGCCGCCCTGACCTGGGACAGCGCCAACCTGATGCTCGCCGCCCTGCAGGCCGCCGGCCCCATGTCCGGCGATCTGGCCAAGGACCGCGAGGCCCTCATGAAGGCCATGGCCGGCATCAAGAAGTTTGAAGGCATCACCGGCAACATGTCCTATCCCGCCACCGGCGACCACGACCCCATCAAGTGCGCCGTGGTGGTCAAGATCGACGACGCTGGCAAGTTCGCCTTCTACAAGTCCGTCTGCCCGTAGACGGAAGTTCCGTGAACCTTGGCGCGGCCCGGAAGCTTCCGGGCCGCGCTTCCCCAACGATGCGCCGAAAGGGGGTCCCCGTTGCTCCAGAGCTTCCTGCAAAACATTCTAAACGCCTTGCAGTGGGGGAGCTTTTATTCCCTTATTGCCCTGGGCTACTGCCTGGTCTACGGCGTTTTGTTGCTGATCAACTTCGCCCATGGCGACATTTTCATGGTCGGGGCCTACATCGCCTTTTACTGCTGCATGTTCCTGCTCGGCAAGTTCGGCGTCTTCGCCGGCCTGCCCGGCTGGATGGTGCTGGCCGTGGCCGTCCCCCTGACCATGGTCCTCACCGCCGTGGTCGGCGTCACCCTGGAGCGCATCGCCTACCGGCCGCTGCGGCGCAAGGGCGTCAACCGCCTCTACGTCGTCATCACGGCGCTGATGTGCGGACTCATCCTGGAAAACGGCAACCTCGCCCTGCTCGGAGCCAGCCGCAAAAGCTTTCCCACACTGGTGCCCGTCAAGGTCTTCGAGGTTTTCGGCGTCACGGTCACCAACATTAAGCTCATGGTCATCGGCGTGGCCATCCTGTCCTTTTTGTTGCTGCACTTCATCGTGACGCGCACCAAGATCGGCATGGCCATGCGGGCCATCTCCTATGACCGGTTCGCCGTGCCGCTCATGGGCATCCCGGCCGACACGGTCATCGTCTTCACCTTCGTGCTCGGCTCCGGCTTCGCCGGTCTGGCCGGGCTCTTTTTCGCCATGACCTACCCGGTCATCGACCCCTATATGGGGGCGCTCATTGGCTGGAAGGCCTTCATCGCGGCCGTGGTCGGCGGCATCGGCTCCATTGCCGGGGCCTTTGCCGGCGGGTTTTTGCTGGGGTTCGTCGAAATCATGGTGGTGGCGTTTTTCCCCTCCACCTACCGCGACCTGATTGCCTTCTCGATTTTGCTCCTCATCCTGTCCATCCGGCCCACCGGCCTCTTCGGCGTGGCCCGGCGGACCAAAATTTAAGGCTCGCAAGGGGGAATGAGTATGCAGCGCCTGACCGTGCCCGCCTTGCTGGCCTGTCTGTTCGGGGTTCTGCTCTGGGCCGCCGGCACCGGAGCCCTCAACGTCTACTGGCAGTCCGTGCTCATGTTCATGGGCGTCAACATCATCCTGGCCACGAGCCTCAACATCATCAACGGCAACATGGGCGAGTTCTCCTGCGGCCATGCCGGCTTCATGGCTGTCGGGGCCTACGTGTCCTCGCTTCTCTCCGTGGCGCTTTTCACCAAGAGCCAGGTTTTCGGCGAACCGCTCATCGGCCCGTCGGCGGCCGTGTGGCTTTTCCCGCTGGTGCTGATCGCCGGAGCCCTGGCCGCCTCCCTGGTGGGGCTTCTGGTCGCCATCCCCTCGTTTAAAACCCGGGGCGATTACTTGGCCATCATCACCATCGCCGCCGCCTACATCGTCAAGTCCACCATCGAGAACATCGGGGCCATCGGCGGCGCGCGCGGCTTCATGGGCATGAGCGCGGTCATGAGCGCCATGAACGAGACCATAAACCTGCCCTGGATCATGATCTGGGTGTTTATCGGCACGGTCTTTTCCGTGTGGCTCATCCGGCGGTTTATCTACTCGACCTTCGGCAAGGGCGTGGACGCCATCTGCCAGGACGAGATCGCGGCCGAGATCATGAGCGTCAACACCGACCGGGTCAAACTCGTGGCCTTCATGGTCTCCTGCGGCCTGGCCGGCCTGGCCGGCGGGCTTTTCGCCCACATCCTGGGCTACGTGAACCCGGGCACGTTCACCATCCTCAAATCCACCGAGATCATGGTCATGGTCTATCTCGGCGGCATGGGCTCCTTGTCCGGCTCTGTGCTGGCCGCCATCCTCATGACGCTTTTGATCGAATACCTGCGCGACGCGTTCGGCTTCCTCAACACCTTTTTGCACTACATCTCGGTCATCCCGGATTCCTATGAGGTGACCCAGGTCTGGAAGTGGGTGGTCATTCCGCTGCTGCTGGTCCTTCTCATGCAGTTTCGCCCCGAGGGCATCATGGGGCGTCGCGAGCTGGCCGACGTGTTTCCCGGGCTTCGCAAATTCTACAAGTTCAAGGGGTAGGCCGTGGCGCTTCTCGACGTAAAGGAAATGACCCAGTACTTCGGCGGGCTGTGCGCCGTGTCGGAGTTCACGGTGGCCCTGGAGCAGGGCCAGATGGCGGCGCTTATCGGCCCCAACGGCGCGGGCAAGACCACGGTCTTTAACCTCGTCAGCGGCTTTTACAAGCCCACGCGTGGCGAGATCATCTTCGACGGCCAGTCCATCAAGGGCTTGAAGCCCCATCAGGTGACCTCGCGCGGCATTGCCCGGACCTTCCAGAACATCCGCCTGTGGTTCGAGATGACCGTGCTCGACAACATCCGTATCGCCCAGCACCACGCCCTGGGCTACGGGCTTTTCGACTGCTTCCTGCGCACCCCGCGCTACATGCAGCGCGAGCGCGACATCGAGGACCACGCCATGGAGGTGCTCTCCCGCCTGGGTCTGGCCGAGGTGGCGCATGAGCTGCCCAAGAACCTGCCCTACGGCGTGCAGCGGCTGGTGGAGATCGCCCGGGCCCTGTCCATCAAGCCCAAGCTCCTCATGCTCGACGAGCCGGCCGCCGGCCTCAACTCGGCCGACGTCGAGGGGCTGATAAAGCTCATCGGCGACATCCATAGGGACTACGGCATCGCCATCTGGATGATCGAACACCAGATGGACGTGGTCATGTCCCTGTGTTCCTGGATCAAGGTCATCGATTTCGGGGCCACCATCGCCGAGGGCACGCCCGAAGGCATCCAGAACAACCCCGACGTCATCAAAGCCTACCTGGGAGACGATACAATCTGATGCTGCTCTCCGTCCAAAACCTTCGGGTCAAATACGGCAATATCGAAGCCCTTCACGGCATCTCCTTCCACGTCAACCGGGGCGAGATCGTCACGCTCATCGGCGCCAACGGGGCCGGCAAGACCACCACGCTCCTGTCCATCATGCGCCTGCCGCCCCCCGAGGCCCCCAAGGTCATCGAGGGCGACATCCTCTATGAAGGCCAGTCCATCCTCGGTTGGGAGACCCACGACGTGGTGCGCAAGCTCCACATGGACCTCTCCCCCGAAGGCCGGCGCATTTTCGGCAACCTCACCGTCATGGAGAACCTCATCCTGGCCACCTACGCCCGCAAGGACGGGGAAGAGGCCATCGCCCGCGACCTCGACCGGGTGCTGTCGCTTTTTCCGCGCATGTCCGAGCGGCGCAAGCAGCGCAGCGAGTCGCTGTCCGGCGGCGAGCAGCAGATGCTGGCTGTGGGCCGGGCCATCATGACCGGCTGCGACTTCATCCTCCTCGACGAGCCGAGCATGGGGCTGGCCCCGCTGCTCATGTACGAGATGTTCCGCACCCTCAAAAAGCTTAACGAGCTGGGGCTGACCATTTTGCTCATCGAGCAAAACGCCAAGGTGGCGCTCAATTTCGCCCACCGGGGGTACGTGCTGGACACCGGCGAGATCAAGACCTCGGGCACGGCCGAGGAGCTCAAGCACGACCCGGAAGTGAAAAAGGCCTACCTCGGCGGCTAGTGTCGCGTCCCTTAAAAAATACGATAGTATTTTTTAAGAAAAATAAATGGTTTTGGCTTGTTGACTACAAAACACCATAGGCGCTTTTCGCGGACGCGACACTAGGACATCTCCCGTAGCCGCTTCCGCCTCGGCCGTCCAAACCGCGACGCCCCAAAGCCCGGTCGGATACATTCCGGCCGGGCTTTTTATTCTCCGTTGGCCCGAAAACTGCTTGTAACCTCCCGACTGCCGCCTGCGTCGGCGGAAATTTCCCGCTTCCACAAGCTGTTGGTGGAATAATCCGGCATGGACCTTGCCAAGTTTCACTTGGGGTGCGTCCAGATCGGCAAAATTTTCCGCCCCAGGAGGCATGGGCATGAGCATACAAGCCATAGGCCAGGACAATGCCAACAGTTGGCTGGCCCAGATGCTGGCCAGCTATACGGGCCAGACCTCGTCGGCCGCGTCTTCCCTGGAAAGCCTGCTCGGCACGGGCAGCACGACCAGCGACGACACGGCAAGTTCTTCCGCTTCCTCGTCCACCGCAAGCGTCGGCAGTTTCAACGACATCCTGCAAGCCCTGCTGTCCGGCAACGGGTCCGTGGGTTACGACATGACCACCGGGACGCTGACGGATTTGAGCGGTTCGACCCTGACCGGGGTCATGGGGCCGCCTCCCCCGGGCGAAGGGATGGATGGGATCAGCCGCGAGGTCACGGAAACCGAAAACGAGGACGGCAGCCTGTCGCGTTCCGTCACCATGACCGATGCCGACGGCAATGTGGTCGGCACGGAAACCACCACCCAGAACGCTGACGGCTCGTACAGCACGGTCATGACCATGGTCCAGGCCGACGGCACGACGACCACCCGCACCATGACCGGGGCCTATGACGCCGACGGCAACTTCGTTGAGAAAAACACCCTGACGGCCGCCGACGGCACGGTGCTCGAATCCGGCACGGTGACCACGGCGCAGGATGGGTCCTTCACCTCGACCATGACCGTCACCGACGCCGAAGGCCGGACCTCCACCCGCACGGCTTCAGGCGAATACGCCGACGACGGCAGCTTCACCGTTATAAGCAGCCTGGCCGCCGCTGACGGCACGATCCTGGAGACCGGCACGGAGACGACCGCTGCCGACGGCTCGTACACCAGCACCGTCACCCGCACCGGCCCGGACGGCAACACGGTGACCGAAACCGCCTCCTATGACGCCGAGGGCACGCTGCTTTCGTCCAGCACCTCGACCACGACCTCGGGGTCCGGCGCGACCGCTTCTTCAGACAGCTCAAGCGGTTCTTCAGGAAGCTCGTCAAGCAGTTCCGACAGCGAAGAGACCACCACCACGGTGACCACGGCCTTCACCACCGAAGGCATGGAGCAGACCACGGTAGTGACCGACGCCGACGGCAACATCGTCAGCAAGACGGTCAAGGAGTTTCCCTTCTCCGCCGATGCCGAAGGACAGTCCTTCGGGGCCACCGAAGCGAGCAAGGACGGCCTGTCCTCCATGCTCGACCAGTACGCCAAGGGCCGCTACGGCGCGGACCGTTACGCCGCCATGGCCGCTTCCGGGGAGTCTGGCGGACAAAGCGGCTTTTCCGCCCAGGCCTAGGCCGGCGACAGACGCCGGCTCCGTACAAGGAAGTCGTCGAGACCCCCTTTCGGCACAGCCGAAGGGGGGTCTTGCTGTTGGCAAGGCCGTCGAGGGGACTGCCTTGTCAAGGGCGGGCTAGACGATGGCGCCTGGGGTTCACTCGTGGCGGGCAAGCCGAGGTTCTGGCCTAGCCAGTGCACTGGGCCACATGGCAGGGATTGAGGGCACACGTCAAAAGGAAGCCGGGGAGGGCGCGAAGAGACTGCAGCGACTTGCCGGGACGACGTGGCTCGGGTAGCAGGGGAGGGGAGTCGGCGCCCTGCGCCGGCAGGCATGAAGGAGAGGCGATGCGCAACAAATTTCTAGGAACCGGCGAGCCGGGCTGGCATCCGGTGCGCAAGGTCAGGGTGGTGCTCTCCGGGCTGCGTTTTGCCGTGCTCTACGACGGCAGCGTGGCCTGGAAAGTGGTGGTCTCAACGGTGGTGCTGGCCCTTTTCGGCGCAACCGGCCATTGGCGGGATTTCCTGCTCATGCTTGTGGCTACGGGGCAAATGTTGGCGGCCGAGTTGCTCAATTCCGCCGTGGAAGGGGTGTGCGATTTCCTGGTCAGCCAGGAGGACCGGCGCATCAAGGCCATCAAGGACATGGCGGCGGCCGCCGCCGGCATCGCCATCCTATTTTGGGGCTTGGTGCTCGTCTGGGAAGCCGGCCGGCTGGTCGGGGCCTGGCCCGGCCCCTAATGTCGCGTCCGGGAAAAGGGTATATGGTGTTTTGTAGGCAACAGGCTGAACCCATGGATTTTTCTTAAAAAATACCATCGTATTTTTAAGAGACGCGACACTAGCCGGGCCGGCTCGTGTCACGTCCCGTACAACGCAGCCATGTTATTAAAAGGATGTGAACTAGAATTTATCCTTGGCCTTGGCGAAGGCGGCCTTGAGGTCTCCCAGGGCCTGTTCCATGCCGTGGCGCAGTTCGACCATGGCGTCTCCCCCGCCCTTGCGCAGCAAGGTCAGCTTGTAGCGGGCCTTGTCGTATTTCTCCAGCAGCGCTTCGAGATCGCCGGACCAACGGTCGAAGAAATCCTGGCCCTTGTCTTTGGCTTCGGCCCGGGCGGCCTCGATTTTGGCCTTGTAGGCGGCCAGCTGTTCCTCCAGGCTGACGCCGAAACGGTCCTTGTCGTCCATGGCGGCCTCCTTGACGGTTACGATGTGCATGATCCTTAGCCCAGGGCTGGGGGCAGGGCAAGCGGAGCGGTCGGAAATTCCGGGCCGATTGTGCTGGGAAGTCTTGCTCTTCGCGAAACCCTTTGCTAAACGGCATAAAGGTCGTTCCGGGCGGGGACGGCGTTCGGGGGAGAAAACGCTGCTCCGCCCCTGGTCAAGGCCCGAAGGCGTTCTTATGTTGTTCGAGAAACGGCGTATCCATCAACCACGGAGCCGGAGCGCTTCGGATAAGGATCAGGTCGTTTTCGCCATCGGATTGTTTTGGGACAACAAGACGTGTTTGCAAGGAGGAAGGCCATGAACGCGCAACTGAAGAAGATCTGGGTCCTGCTTTTGGCCCTGTGCATCGGGTTCGCCGCCCTGCCGGGGAAGTCTCACGCCATCGGCGAGGCCGGCACGTTCCATGTGACGCCGGAGTTCGGCGCTTACGGCACCGGCCAGAAGTCGGTCAATTCCATCATCACCTTTGGGCTTAGCGGCGGCTACTTCGTCATGGACGGCCTGTCCATCGGCCTGGAAGCTCTGGCCTATTCGTTCGACGTGCGCAAGATCGACCGCACCGGCCCGGTGACGAACTTCCTGTACACGGCGGCCAGCAATGACGGCTATTCCAATAACCCCTGGGCGTTTGGCGCCAACGCGCTGATCCGCTACTACCCGGTGCACACCGACAAGGCCGCCTTCTTCATCGGCACCGGCATCGGCGGCCTGTTCTCCGGCGACCGTATTCCCTACTGGGAGAACGGCGGACGCGGCAACTACGCCAACCCCACCCTCCCCGTGGACCTCGGCTTTGCCGTCAACCTGAGCCAGAACGTGGCCTTCGAGCTGACCGGCCGTTACCAGCGCATCGGCTTCGACAACCACGGCATCGATGCCTGGGGTGGTCACGGCGGCATCCGGATCACTTTTTAGGCTGACAAACGTTTTGATCTAGAGTAGAGGGTAAGGCCCTCCCGCCCGCACCGGGTGGGAGGGCCAGTTTTTTCCGAGGCCGGTCCCAGGGGCGCTTGACATGTTGCGCCCGTGGGTCTATAGGCCTCTGTCTTTGCCATACACTACGATTTTTTTGAACGGAGACGGCTATGCCCACGATCAACCAGCTCATCCGCAAGGAACGGGCCAAAGTGTCCAAGCGGCGCAAGACGCCGGCCCTCCAGGCCTGCCCGCAGCGCCGGGGCGTGTGCACCCGCGTGTACACAACCACGCCCAAAAAGCCCAACTCGGCCTTGCGCAAGGTCGCCCGCGTGCGCCTGACCAACGGCATCGAGGTGACCTCTTACATCCCGGGCGAAGGCCACAACCTGCAGGAGCACTCGGTGGTGATGATCCGGGGCGGCCGCGTCAAAGACCTTCCCGGTGTCCGGTATCATATCATCCGCGGTACGCTCGATACGTCGGGCGTGTCTGACCGCCGCCAGAGCCGTTCCAAGTACGGCGCCAAGCGGCCCAAGTAATTTCGGTTCAAGGAGACGCGTATGCCGCGTAAAGGTCCAGTTTCCAAGCGCTCGGTGCTGCCCGATCCGAAGTTCGGCAGCCATCTGATGACGAAGTTCATCAACCGGCTCATGCACGACGGCAAGAAGGGTGTGGCTGAAAACCTCTTCTATCAGGCCGTTGAAGTCCTGGCCGAAAAGTCCGGCGAAGACCCGTTGAAGGCTTTCGAGAAAGCCATCGGCAACGTCAAGCCCCACATGGAAGTCAAACCCCGCCGGGTCGGCGGCGCCACCTACCAGGTTCCCATGGAAGTGCGCCCCGAACGCCAGGTCACCCTGGCCCTGCGGTGGCTCATCAATCAGGCCCGGGCCCGCGGCGAAAAGGGCATGGCGGACAAATTGTCGGGCGAGCTTCTGGACGCCTATCACAATCGCGGCGGCGCCGTGAAAAAGAAAGAGGATACGCACCGTATGGCTGACGCGAACAAGGCGTTTGCCCATTACCGGTGGTAGTCGCTAAAGGATAACGACGTGTCTCGGACCGTACCCATAGAGCGGCAGCGCAATATCGGCATCATGGCCCATATTGACGCCGGCAAGACGACCACCACCGAGCGTATTTTGTTTTACACCGGTGTGTCGCATAAGATTGGCGAAGTGCACGACGGCCAGGCCACCATGGACTGGATGGTGCAGGAACAGGAGCGGGGCATCACCATCACCTCCGCTGCCACCACCTGCTACTGGCGCGATCACCGCATCAACATCATCGACACGCCCGGCCACGTGGACTTCACCATTGAGGTCGAGCGTTCCCTGCGCGTCCTCGACGGCGCCGTGGCCGTGTTCGACGCCGTTGCCGGCGTCGAGCCCCAGACCGAGACGGTCTGGCGGCAGGCTGAGCGGTATCGCGTTCCCCGCATGAGCTTCGTCAACAAGATGGATCGCACCGGCGCGAACTTCTTCCGCTGCGTGGACATGATCCGGGACCGCCTGGGCGCCAAGCCCGTGCCGCTCCAGCTGCCCATCGGGTCCGAAGACAACTTCACCGGCGTGGTGGACATGATCCAGGGCAAGGCCCTGATCTTCGACGACGCCACCATGGGCAAGGAATACGTCACCCAGGAAATCCCGGACAACATGCGGGACCTCTACGACGAATGGCGCCTGCAGATGCTCGAAGCCATCGCCGAAGAGGACGAAGCCCTCATGGAAAAGTACCTCGCGGGTGAAGAACTGACCCCCGAGGAACTTATCGCCGGCGTGCGCAAGGCCACCATCGGTCTGGCCATCTGCCCGGTACTGTGCGGTTCGGCCTTCAAGAACAAGGGCGTGCAGCCCCTGCTCGACGCCGTAGTCGATTACCTGCCGTCTCCGGTGGACATCCCGGCCATGGTCGGTCACGACCCCGACGACGCCGAGAAGGCCATCGAGTGTCCGTGCGATCCCAAGCTGCCCCTGGCCGCCCTGGCGTTCAAGCTCATGAGCGATCCGTTCATCGGCCACCTGACCTTCCTGCGCCTGTACTCGGGCAAGATCGAATCCGGCATGACCGTCCTGAACGCCAACACCGGCAAAAAGGAACGTGTCGGACGTCTGCTCAAGATGCACGCCAACAAGCGTGAAGAGATCAAAGAAGCCGAAGCCGGCGACATCGTGGCCGCCGTCGGCATGAAGATCACCTCCACGGGCGACACCCTGTGCGCGGAAAACCGCCCGGTTGCCCTGGAGTCCCTGGACATCCCCGAGCCGGTCATCGAAGTGGCCATTGAGCCCAAGACCAAGGCCGACCGCGACGCGCTGTCCCAGGCCCTGGGCAAGTTGACCAAGGAAGATCCGTCGTTCCGCGTCAAGTCCGACGAGGAATCCGGCCAGACCTTGATTGCCGGCATGGGCGAGTTGCACCTGGAGATCATCGTCGATCGCCTCATGCGCGAATTCGGCGTCAACGCTAACGTCGGTCAGCCCCAGGTCGCCTACCGTGAGACCATCACCAAGGCGATCAAGAACGATCTGCGCTACGTCAAGCAGACCGGCGGCCGCGGCCAGTACGGCCATGTCGTTCTCGAAATTGAGCCCAAGGAAGACGGCGGCTACGAATTCGTCAACGACATCACCGGCGGCATCATCCCCAAGGAATACATTCCGGCTGTCGACAAAGGCATCCAGAATGCCATGAAAGGCGGCGTCATGGCCGGCTTCCCGCTGGTCGATATCCGCGTCAAGCTGGTCTTTGGTTCCTACCACGAAGTGGACTCTTCGGAGCAGGCGTTTTTCATCTGCGGTTCCCAGTGCTTCAAGGAAGCCGTCCAGAAGGCCTCGCCCGTCCTGCTTGAGCCGATCATGGCCGTCGAAGTGGTCACTCCGGACGAATACATGGGCGACATCATGGGCGATTTGAATGGCCGTCGCGGCCGCATCGCTCGCATGGAAGCTCGGGCGGGCGCCCAGGTCATCACGGCCCACGTCCCCCTGTCCTCCATGTTCGGCTACGCCACGGACTTGCGTTCCAAGTCCCAGGGCCGCGCCACGTTCACCATGATCTTCGACCACTACGAGCGAGTTCCGGCCAGTCTGGCTGAAGAGATAATGAAGAAGAAATAACGCCCGCGGCGTTTCGGGCGAGGACGCACTACAACGAAGACCCGCAAGCGCGGAAGCTCCAGGGGGATCCTATGGGCAAGGCGAAATTTGAACGCAACAAGCCGCACGTCAATATCGGCACCATCGGTCACATCGACCACGGCAAGACCACGCTGACCGCCGCCATCACGCGTCTGGCCAGCCTCAAGGGCAATGGCGAGTACATTCCCTTTGACCAGATCGACAAGGCGCCGGAAGAAAAGGAACGCGGCATCACCATCGCCACGGCCCACGTCGAATACCAGACCGACAAGCGGCACTATGCCCACGTCGACTGCCCCGGTCACGCCGACTACATCAAGAATATGATCACCGGCGCGGCCCAGATGGACGGCGGCATCCTCGTCGTGGCCGCCACCGATGGCCCCATGCCCCAGACCCGTGAGCACATCCTGCTCGCCCGTCAGGTTGGCGTGCCCCAGCTGGTCGTGTTCATGAACAAGGTCGATCTGGTTGACGACCCCGAACTCCTGGAGCTGGTCGAACTGGAAGTGCGCGAGCTGCTGTCCAAGTACGGCTTCCCCGGCGACGACATCCCGGTCATCAAGGGCTCGGCGCTTAAGGCCCTGGAAGCCGCCGACGTCAACAGCCCCGAGGCCGCGCCCATCTTCGAGCTGCTCGACGCCTGCGACTCGTTTATCCCCGAGCCCAAGCGCGACATCGACAAGCCGTTCCTCATGCCCATCGAAGACGTGTTCTCCATCTCCGGCCGCGGCACCGTCGTGACCGGTCGTGTCGAGCGCGGCATCGTCACCGTGGGCGACGAAGTGGCCATCATCGGCATCAAGGACACGGTCAAGACGACCTGCACCGGCGTCGAGATGTTCCGCAAGATTCTCGATCAGGGCCAGGCTGGCGACAACGTCGGCGTGCTCCTGCGCGGCATCAAGCGCGACGACGTCGAGCGCGGCCAGGTTCTGGCCAAGCCCGGCTCCATCACGCCGCACCGCAAGTTCAAGGCCGAAGTGTACGTCCTCAACAAGGAAGAGGGCGGCCGCCACACCCCGTTTTTCACGGGCTATCGTCCCCAATTCTATTTCCGTACCACGGACATCACCGGCGTGGTGACCCTCAACGAAGGTGTTGAAATGGTCATGCCGGGCGACAACGCCACGTTCAACGTGGAACTGATCGCCCCCATCGCCATGGAAAAGGGCCTGCGCTTCGCCATCCGCGAAGGCGGCCGCACCGTCGGCGCTGGCGTCGTGTCGGAGATTGTGGAGTAATATCATGGTTTCCATGCAAAACGATCGCATCCGTATCAAATTGAAGGCCTACGACTACCGCATCCTGGACAAGGCGGTGGCCGAGATCGTGGATACTGCCCGCAACACTGGAGCCGGCGTTGCCGGGCCCATCCCGTTGCCCACGGACATCCACAAGGTCACGGTCAACCGCTCGGTTCACGTTGACAAGAAGTCCCGTGAACAGTTTGAGATGCGGGTTCACAAACGTCTCCTGGACATTATGGAGCCCACGCAACAGACCGTGGACGCGCTCGGGAAACTGAGCCTTCCTGCCGGTGTTGACGTGGAAATTAAGCTCTAAGGAAGGGTTGGCATGGCTGCCACGCTTGGAATTCTCGGCCGAAAACTGGGCATGACCCGGGTCTTCGGCGACGACGGCTCAATCATTCCGGTCACTGTTATTCAGGCCGGACCCTGCCCCGTCACCCAGGTCAAGAACCTGGAAAAAGACGGGTACAACGCCATGCAGATCGGGTTCGACGAGATCCCGGAACGCAAGGTCAACAAGCCCGAGAAGGGCCATCTGGACAAGGCCGCCCGCGGGTACTTCCGGGTGCTTAAGGAAATCCGCCTGGACGGCCCCGTGCCGTTCGAGCAGGGCATGGACGTGACCGTGGACATCTTCGCCCCGGGCGAGATCGTCAAGGTTACGGGCACCTCCATCGGCAAGGGCTTTGCCGGCGTCATGAAGCGCTGGAACTTTGCCGGTCTCAAAAAGACCCACGGCACCGAAAAAGCCCATCGCTCCGGCGGTTCCATCGGCAACAACACCGAGCCCGGCAAGGTCATGAAGGGCAAGAAGATGGCCGGCCACATGGGCGCGCGCACGGTGACCGTGCCGAGCATCACTGTGGTCGACGTCCGCCCCGAAATGAACCTGATCCTGGTCAAGGGACAGATTCCCGGCCCGCGCAACGGCGTGGTCGTGGTTCGCAAGCAGGGGTAACGGGGGCAAGCCATGGCAAATGTGAAATTGTTCAACCAAGGCTGCCAGGAAATCGGCACTGTCGATCTGGCCCCCGAGGTTTTTGAAGTCGAAGTGCAGCCGGAACTCTTGCACCTCGTTGTCCGCGCCCAGCTGGCCGCCAAACGTGCCGGCACCCACAGCGTCAAGACCCGCGCCTTCGTCAGCGGCGGCGGCAAGAAGCCCTGGCGTCAGAAGGGCACCGGCCGCGCCCGGGCCGGCTCCACCCGTTCGCCCCTGTGGCGCGGCGGTGCCGTTGTCCACGGGCCCCAGCCCCGGGACTACACCTTCAAGGTGAACCGCAAGGTCCGCCAGCTGGCTCTGCGCATGGCTCTTTCGGCCAAGCTCGTGGAAGACCAGCTGGTGCTGCTGGACGCCATTGCTTTCCCGGAAGTCAAGACCAAGCTGATGGCCAAGGTCGTTTCTGATTTCAGCTGGAAAAAAGCCTTGATTGTTCTGCCCGAGTCGGATAACAATCTCGAGCTTTCCGCCAGAAACCTTCCTGGCATCAAGGTCGTGCGGCAGGACATGCTTAATGTGTATGACGTCCTCCTGCACGATCATGTTGTCATGATGAAGGACGCGGCGCTCAAGGTCCAGGAGAGGCTCGGTCATGGAATACGCTAACATCCTTTTGAAGCCGGTTATTTCCGAGAAAGCCACGATGGTGAAGGATGCCGCCAATCAGGTGGTGTTTTTTGTCCATCCCGCTGCCAACAAGATCGAGATCGCCAAGGCTGTGGAAAAGGCTTTCTCTGTTACGGTCAAGGGCGTGCGCGTGGTCAAGCACAAAAGCCTCGCCCGTTCCCGCATGGGACGCGTGACCGGCCGGATTCCGGGCTACAAAAAAGCCTACGTGACCCTGGCCCAGGGCGATAAAATCGAGTTCTTCGAAGGGGTTTAGACATGTCCATCCGCAAGCTTAAGCCGACCTCGGCCGGCCGCCGGTTCCAGACGGTGTCTACCTTCGAGGAGATCACCCGCAGCGAGCCGGAAAAGTCCCTTACCGAGGGCATTACCTCCTCTTGCGGCCGCAACTGCTACGGCCGCATCACCTCGCGTCGTCGCGGCGGCGGCAACAAGCGCCTGTACCGCATCATCGACTTCAAGCGCGATAAGTTCGGGGTTCCGGCCAAGGTCTTCTCCATCGAGTATGACCCCAACCGTAGCGCCCGTATTGCGCTTTTGCATTACGCTGACGGCGAGAAACGTTACATTTTGGCGCCGGTTGGCATCAAGGTCGGCGATATGATCACCGCCGGCGACGCCGCCGACATCAAGCCGGGCAACGCGCTGCAGCTCAAAAAGATCCCGGTCGGCACCCTGCTGCACAACATCGAGCTGAACCCGGGCCGCGGCGGCCAGATGTGCCGCGCCGCCGGCACCTACGCCCAGCTCGTGGCAAAGGAAGGCAAGTACGCCCTGCTGCGTCTGCCTTCGGGCGAAGTGCGCAACGTGCTGTCCACCTGTCTGGCCACCATCGGCCAGGTCGGCAACGTGATGCACGAGAACATCTCCATCGGCAAGGCCGGGCGTAACCGCTGGCTTGGCAAGCGCCCGGAAGTTCGCGGCGTGGCCATGAACCCGGTTGACCATCCCCTCGGCGGCGGCGAGGGCAAGAGCTCCGGCGGTCGTCACCCGGTCACCCCGTGGGGCAAGCCGACCAAGGGCTACAAGACCCGCAACAAGAAAAAGCCCTCGTCCAAGCTTATCGTCAAGCGGCGCGGACAAAAGTAAGAGGAAACGCCTATGCCTCGTTCACTCAAAAAAGGTCCGTTCGTGGACGATCACTTGGAAAAGAAGGTCGCCTACGCCCTGGAGAACAAGGATCGCCGCGTGATCAAGACCTGGTCCCGCCGGTCCATGATCCTGCCCGAGATGGTTGGTCTGACTTTTGCCGTTCACAACGGGAAAAAGTTCATTCCGGTTTTTGTCTCCGAGAACATGGTCGGGCACAAACTCGGCGAGTTTGCCCCTACGCGGACCTTCCACGGCCATGCCGCGGACAAGAAAAGCAAAGTGAAAAAGTAGTCGGGGCGACCACCCCGTCGGGACAAAACCATGGAAGCCAAAGCCATCGCCAAGTACATTCGCCTGTCGCCCCAAAAGGCGCGGCTCGTCGCCGCCAACATCCTCGGCCGACCGGTCGAGGAGGCCATGAACATACTGAAATTCACCCCGAAAAAGTCGGCTAAGATCATCGGCAAGGTGCTCCACTCGGCCGTGGCCAACGCCGAGCAGATCTCCGGGGTGGATATCGACAACCTTACGGTCAAGCAGGTGATCATCAATCCCGGGCCGACCCACAAGCGGATCATGACCCGCTCCATGGGACGCGCCTTCCGGATCGTCAAGCGCACGAGCCATATCACCGTCGTTGTGGCCGAGAACTAGGAGCGACAGATGGGACAGAAAGTTCATCCCTATGGATTTCGCCTCGGATACAACAAGAACTGGCTCTCGCGTTGGTTTTCCAAGAAGGATTACCCGGAGTTCGTTTTCGAGGACAACAAGATCCGTAAGTTCGTCAAGAAGAGCCTGTACCACGCCGGGATCTCGAAGATCGAGATCGAGCGCGCGGGCGGCAAGATTCGCCTGATCATCCACACGGCCCGGCCCGGCATCGTCATCGGCCGCAAGGGCACGGAGATCGAAAAGGTTCGCGGCGACCTCAAGCAGCGTTTCAGTCGGGAATTCACGGTGGAAGTCAATGAAATCCGCCGTCCCGAAATCGACGCCCAGCTCGTCGCCGAGAACATCGCGCTGCAGCTCGAGCGCCGCGTGGCCTTCCGCCGGGCCATGAAGCGCACCGTCGGCCTGTCGCGCAAGTTCGGCGCCGAGGGCATCAAGGTCTCCTGCGCCGGCCGCCTGGCCGGAGCGGAAATCGCCCGCTCCGAATGGTACCGTGACGGCCGGGTGCCCCTGCAGACCCTGCGCGCCGACATCGACTACGGCTACGCCATCGCCAAGACCACCTACGGCGTCATCGGGGTCAAGGTCTGGATTTTCAAAGGCGAGATTTTGGATCATGAGGTGGAAGCGTAATGTTGGCTCCCAAAAAAACCAAATTCCGGAAGATGCAAAAGGGCCGCCTGCGCGGTCCCGCCCTGCGCGGCGCCAGCATCGACTTCGGTGAAATCGGCATCAAGGCTCTGGAGCACGGCAAGCTCACCAGCCAGCAGATCGAATCCGCCCGTATCGCCATCATGCGCCACATCAAGCGCGGCGGCAAAGTCTGGATTCGCGTCTTCCCGGACCGCGTGCGCACGGAAAAGCCGGCTGAAGTCCGTCAGGGCAAAGGCAAAGGCTCTCCTGTGGGCTGGTTCGCTCCGGTCAAGCCCGGTCGCGTGCTTTACGAGATCAAGGGCGTGGACATCGAGACCGCCAAGGAAGCGCTGACCCGGGCCCAGCACAAGCTGCCGATCAAGACCAAGATTGTGGTCAAGGAGGGCTTGTAGCCATGAAGACCGCCGAACTGCGCGATCTCGACATCGAGGCTCTGGGCAAGAAGCTGGGCGAGTCCCGCGAGGAACTCTTCAAGCTGCGCTTTCAGCACGCCACGGCCCAGCTGGAAAAGACCCACCGTCTGCGTGAAGTCCGCAAGGACATCGCCCGCATCATGACGGTGCAAACTGAAAAGAAGCGTCAAGGCTAATCGGGGATCACCATGGAAGAACAGAAAAGCAATCGCCGGGTGCTGACCGGCGTCGTGGTCTCCGACAAGGCCGACAAGACCATCGTGGTCATGGTCGAGACCCTGGTGAAGCATCCGCTGTACAAAAAGTATATCCGTCGCCGCAACAAGTTCATGGCCCATGATCCGCAGAACGACTGCGGCATCGGCGATACCGTGAGCATCATCGAGCATCGGCCGCTGTCCGCCCGTAAGCGGTGGCATCTTGAAAAAATCATGGAAAAAGCGGTCTAGGAGCTCGACATGATTCAGGTTGAATCCAATCTCGATGTGGCGGACAATTCCGGCGCTAAACGAGTGTGCTGCATCAAGGTGCTCGGCGGCTCCCGTCGCCGTTACGCCACGGTGGGTGACATCATCGTCGTGTCCGTCAAGGACGCCCTGCCCAATTCCAAGGTGAAAAAGGGCGCCGTGATGAAGGCCGTTGTGGTTCGGACCAAAAAGGAAGTCGGCCGGGCCGACGGTTCCTACATCAAGTTCGACTCCAACTCCGCCGTGCTGCTGTCCAACCAGGGCGAGCCGGTTGGAACCCGTATCTTCGGACCGGTCGCGCGTGAGCTGCGGCAGAAAAACTTCATGAAAATCGTGTCGCTGGCTCCTGAAGTCCTCTAGGGCTTCCCACGCGCATCGAGGACGACATGAAAACCTATCGGATTCGTAAAGACGACAAGGTGATGGTCATCGCCGGCAAGGACAAGGGCAAAGTGGGCAAGATCTTAAAGATCCTGCCCAAGCGCAACGCCGTGCTGGTGGAAAAGGTGAACCAGGTCAAGCGCCACACCAAGGCCAATCCCTACGCCAAGACCCCCGGCGGAATCATCGAGAAGGAAGCGCCGTTGGACATCTCCAACGTGGCTCTCTTGTGCGAAGGTTGCGCCAAGCCGGCCAAGGTCGGCTACAAATACACCGCTGATGGCAAGAAGGTTCGCTTCTGCAAGAAGTGCAACCACGAAATCGCCTAGCGTCAAAAGGAAACGGTATGACCCGCCTGGAACAAATCTATGCCGAGAAGGTAGCCCCGGAGCTGAAGAAAGAGTTCGGGTACACTTCCAGCATGCAAATCCCCCGGCTTTCCTTTGTCTCGCTCAACATGGGTTTGGGCGAAGCGAGCAACAACAATAAGCTCATCGAGGAAGCCGTGGTCGAGCTGACCGCCATCGCTGGACAAAAGGCCGTGATCACGCGAGCCCGGAAGTCCATCGCGGCCTTTAAGCTCCGGGAGGGCATGCCGGTGGGGTGCCGTGTGACCCTTCGCCGGGATCGGATGTGGGATTATCTCGACAAACTCATGAATTTTGCCCTGCCTCGGGTTCGCGACTTTCGCGGCGTGCCTGACCGTGGATTCGACGGACGCGGCAATTTTACCCTCGGTATCCGGGAGCACAGCATTTTCCCGGAAATCAACGTGGATCGCGTCGAGCACGTCAAGGGCATGAACGTCACCATCGTCACTACGGCCACCGCCGACAAGGAAGGCAAGATGTTGCTGGACCTGCTCGGCATGCCGTTTAAAAAGTAAGGAGAACGGACGTGGCCCGTAAATCTTTGATGGTGAAAGCCAGCCGCAAACCGAAGTTTTCCACCAGGGCGTACAATCGTTGCCCCATCTGTGGTCGTCCCCGGGCGTATCTGCGCAAGTTCGGCGTTTGCCGTATTTGTTTCCGTAACATGTCGCTGACCGGCGAAATGCCCGGCGTGCGCAAGTCGAGCTGGTAAGGAGAAGGACGCCATGTCGGTGACCGATCCCATTTCCGATATGCTGACCCGCATCCGCAATGCCCATCGGGCCTTGCACGCGGACCTGTCGTTTCCCACGTCCAAACTGAAGGCCGCCATTGCCGCCATCCTCAAGGAGGAAGGCTACATCGGGGACTTCGCCGTGGACGGGCAAGCGCTGACCATCAACCTCAAATATCAGAGCGGCAAACCGATCATTTCGGGGCTCAAAAGGGTGAGCAAGCCCGGACGGCGCGTGTACGTGCCGGCCGAGGCCATCCCCAAGGTGCAAAACGGCCTGGGCATCAGCATCCTGTCCACTTCCCGGGGCATCCTGGAAGGAGCCAAGGCTCGCGAGCTCAATGTCGGCGGCGAGCTCCTGTGCGAAATCTGGTAATAAGATCCACCGCGGAGAAGATGTCATGTCCAGGATAGGAAAACGCGAAATCGAGCTGCCCGCCGGCGTGTCCGTTGAGCTGGCTTCCGATGCGGTGGTGGTCAAGGGCCCCAAGGGCCAGCTGTCCACCCCCACGCATCCCAAGATCGCCTACGCCGTCGCCGACGGCAAGGTCCAGGTCAGCCGCACCGACGACACCCGTGTGGCCCGTGCCCAGCATGGCCTGCGACGCACCCTGCTTGCCAACCTCGTCGAGGGCGTGAGCAAGGGCTTCACCAAGACGCTGGAAGTCATCGGCGTCGGCTACAAGGTCGCCACCGCCGGCAACACCGTCTCCTTGGCCGTGGGGTTCTCCCACCCCGTGGATTTCAAGCTGCCCGAGGGCATTGAAGCCAAGGTTGAAGGCAACAAGCTGACCTTGTCGGGCATCGACAAGGTGCTCCTTGGCGAAACCGCCGCCCGCATCCGTCGCGTGCGGCCGCCCGAACCCTTCAAGGGCAAGGGCATCAAGTACGAAAACGAAGTCATTCGCCGCAAGGCCGGTAAGTCCGGCGGCAAGAAATAGGGGCTAGCAGCATGAAGATGACCAAGACCCTGGCGCGAGCGCGCCGGAAAGTCCGCATCCGCAAGAAACTGTCTGGCACCGTCGAACGCCCCAGGCTCGTGGTGTACCGGTCCAACCGGCACATCTACGCCCAGGTGATCGACGACCTGACCGGACAGACCCTGGTGTCCTCCTCCAGCCTGACGCTTTTGAGGGCCGGCGAGGCGGTCAAGGCCGACAAGGAAGCGGCGACCATGGTCGGTAAAGACCTGGCCGCCAAGGCCCTTGAACGCAACATCCAGGCCGTTGTGTTTGACCGCAACGGTTACATCTACCACGGCAGGGTGCAAGCCCTGGCCGACGGAGCGCGGGATGGCGGCCTCAAATTCTAAACGCGCGAAGGAAGACGGCATGGAACAGCAATCCGATCTGTCTCAGATCGAAAAGATCGTGTACCTCAATCGCGTCGCCAAGGTCGTCAAGGGCGGCCGTCGGTTCAGCTTCAGCGCCCTGGTCGTCGTCGGCGACGGCAAGGGTTCGGTGGGCTACGGACTGGGCAAGGCCAACGAAGTGCCTGAAGCCATCCGCAAGGCCACGGAACAGGCCCGCAAGGCCATGATCCGGGTGCCCCTGCTCGACGGTACGCTGCCCTACGAGATCCTCGGCCAGTTCGGGGCCGGTCGCGTCATGCTCAAGCCCGCCTCCAAGGGTACCGGCATCATTGCCGGCGGTCCGGTGCGCGCCATCATGGAAGCCTGCGGCGTCCATGACATCTTGACCAAGGCCATCGGCACCAACAATCCGCACAACGTCTTGCGGGCCACCATGGAAGGCTTGGCTTCGCTGCGCAGCGCCGACTCGGTCAGCGCCATGCGCGGCAAGGCCCTGTCCACGCCCCGCAAGTAAGGACGCAACGCCATGGCAAACATTACCGTCAAGCTGGTGAGAAGCCGCTACGGCAACACGCCCAAGCAGCGCGCCACCCTGGCTTCCCTTGGCCTGAAGAAAATCCGCCAGGAACGCTCCTTCGAGAAAACCGACACTCTGGTCGGCATGATCGCGAAGGTCCAACATCTCGTTGAGGTGACCGAGTCATGAAGCTCCACGAGCTCTATCCCTTCCCCGAGGAGCGGGCCAGCCGCAAGCGCGTCGGCCGTGGCCGGGCCACCGGCTGGGGCTGCACCTCCGGTCGCGGCAACAAGGGCCAGAATTCCCGGGCCGGCGCCAAGCACCGCGCCTGGTTCGAAGGCGGCCAGATGCCCATCGCCCGTCGCTTGCCCAAGCGCGGTTTCAAGAACTACCCGTTCAAGGTCGTCTTCCAGCCCATCAATCTGGATCGGCTGCTGGCTTCCTTCGACGGCAAGGACGCCATCACCCTCGACGACATCTATGATCGCGGTCTGGCCCCGGCCGGCGCCTTGGTCAAGATCTTAAGCGTCGGCGAAGTCGCCGCCGCCGTCACCGTCGAGGCCCACAAGTTCAGCGCCAAGGCGGCTGAGAAAATCACCGCCGCCGGCGGCAAGGTCATCGCCCTGGGAACGCCCGAGGCTTTGACCGAAACCCCTACTGAATAAACGGAAGTTGCCGTGGCCCTTACCGGAGTCGAAAATCTGGCCCGTCTGCCGGAGCTGAAAAAAAAGCTCCTTTGGACCTTCCTGCTTGTGGCCGTCTACCGCATCGGCGTGCATGTCCCGGTGCCGGGCGTTGATTCGGCCGCGCTGGCGGATTTCTTCGAAAGCGCCAAGAACACCCTTTTTGGCCTGTTCGACATGTTCTCCGGCGGAGGGCTGCGCAACCTCTCCATCTTCGCCCTGGGGATCATGCCCTACATCTCCGCCTCCATCATCATCCAGCTGCTGACCGTGGTCAGCCCTGAGCTGGCCAAGATGCAGAAGGAGGAGGGCGCCGCCGGGAAGAAAAAGATCACCCAGTACACCCGCTACGGAACGGTGCTCATCACCTGCATCCAGGGCTTCGGCATTGCCGTTGGCCTGGAAAGCATGGCCAGCCCTACGGGCGCGCCGGTGGTGCTCATGCCTGGCTGGGGCTTTCGCCTCATGACCATCATCACGCTGTGCGCCGGCACGGTGTTTCTCATGTGGCTCGGCGAACAGTTGACGGAAAAGGGCATTGGCAACGGCATTTCGCTGATCATCTATTCCGGCATCGTGGCCGGATTGCCGCGCGCCGTGCTCTCCACCTTTGATCTGCTCAAGGCCGGGGAGCTCTCGCCGCTCATGCTTATCCTCATCGTGGCGCTGATGTTGGCCGTTTTGGTCGCCATCGTGTTCATGGAGCGAGGGCAGCGGCGAATTCCCATACAATATGCCAAGCGCATGGTCGGACGGAAAATGTACGGCGGCCAGACCACCCATCTGCCGCTGCGCGTCAACACGGCCGGCGTCATTCCGCCCATTTTCGCCTCCTCGATTCTGCTTTTCCCGGCGACCTTGGGCGAGTTTTCGAGCGTGCCTTGGCTGAAGACCGTGGCCTCCCTGTTCTCGCCGCAGACGATGACCTACAACGTGATCTTTATCGCGCTGATTGTTTTCTTCTGCTATTTCTATACGGCCATTATCTTTGATCCCAATGATATTGCCGAGAACATTCGTAAGCAGGGTGGTTTTATTCCGGGTATCCGGCCCGGGGCCAAGACCAAGGAATACATCGACAAGGTGCTGGTTCGCATCACCCTGTGGGGTTCGATGTACATCTCCGCCGTCTGCGTGTTGCCCATGATGCTGATCCAGCAGTTCAACGTGCCGTTTTATTTCGGCGGCACTTCGCTTTTGATCGTGGTCGGCGTGGCCATGGACTTCATGTCCCAGATCGAGTCGTATCTTATCTCCCGTCAGTATGAAGGCCTCATGCAGAAGGGGAGAATCAAGGGCAGGCAGTAGGTTTGAAAAAGGTCAGGGGGATCTACCTCAAAAACGACCTTGAACTGGCCTCCATGCGGGAAGCCTGCCGCATCGTGGCCGTGATCCTGCGGGATCTGTCCGAAGCGGTGAAGCCTGGCGTGACCACCATGACCTTCGAACAGCTGGCGCTGAAGCGCTGCGCGGATTTCAAGGTCAAGCCAGGGTTCCTGGGCATGTACGGGTTTCCTTTTGCCCTGTGCTGCTCGGTCAATGAGGAAGTCGTTCACGGCTTTCCATCCGACCGAGTGCTCAAAGAAGGGGACCTGGTCAGCTTCGACATGGGCGTGGTCTACGACGGTTTTTACGGAGACGCCGCCACCACGGTTCCGGTTGGCGAGATAAGTCCCGAGAAAGCCAAGCTTTTGCAGGTGACTCGGGAAAGTCTGGCAAAGGGCATCGCCGAGGCCATATCCGGCAATGACCTGTATGACATTTCGCGGGCCGTGCAAAAACATGTTGAAGGCCATGGCCTAAGTGTTGTAAGACGGTTCGTTGGTCACGGCATTGGGAGGAAGCTCCACGAAAAGCCCGAAATTCCCAATTTCGAGCCCAAGGACGCGCCTCGCGTCCCGCTTCTTCCCGGGATGGTGCTCGCCATCGAACCCATGGTGACGGCGGGTGGACCCGACGTCGAAGTGTTGTCCGACAATTGGACGGCCGTGACGAAAGATCGCAGCCTGTCCGCGCATTTCGAGCATACGGTGGCTGTGACCAAAAACGGTCCTCGGATTTTAAGCCTGGCTGATTGACGCGACCGACGCCCGCGCGGCCTCGGTCGTTTCCGTCGCCAGGAGACGGAGAGATGGCATGAAAGTGAGACCTTCGGTGAAAAAACTTTGTCCCAAGTGCAAAATCATCCGGCGTCACGGCGTTGTGCGGGTGATCTGCGATAACCCCCGGCACAAGCAACGTCAGGGATAACGGAGGAACGTCGTGGCCAGAATCGCGGGAGTCGACCTTCCCAAGAACAAGCGGATGGACATTGCGCTGACCTATATCTTCGGCATCGGCCGTACCACGGCCCTGCGCATCCTCGAAAGCACCGGCGTTGATTGGACGAAAAATTCCGACGCCCTGACTTCTGAGGAAACCAACAATATCCGCAAGGAACTCGAAGCCAACTACAAGGTCGAGGGCGATCTGCGGCGTGAAATCACCGCCGGCATCAAGCGCCTCATGGACATCGGTTGCTATCGGGGCCTGCGTCACCGCCGGGGCCTGCCCTGTCGCGGACAGCGCACCCACACCAATTCGCGTACCCGCAAGGGACCGCGTCGTGGTGTGATGGCCAAGAAGAAGAAGTAACCTTTCGCGGACGCGTTTATAAGCGTCCGCTGCAACACGGCAACACGCCCCAAACGGGCTTTTTGGAGATACGCGTATGGCGAAACCGCGCCGCACCGGCAAAAAGGAACGCAAGAACATTCCCGTGGGCGTGGCCCACATTCAGGCCACGTTCAACAATACCATCGTGACCTTCACCGATCAGAAGGGCAACGTGGTCAGCTGGGCCACCTCCGGTGGGGCTGGTTTCAAGGGGTCGCGCAAGTCCACCCCGTTTGCCGCCCAGGTCGCCGCAGAAAACGCCGCGCGCAAGGCCCAGGAAAACGGCATGCGCACCGTCGGCGTTTTGGTGAAAGGGCCGGGGTCCGGACGTGAGGCCGCCATGCGCGCCATTCACAACGCCGGGTTCAAGATCAGCTACATCCGCGATATTACGCCCATCCCCCACAACGGCTGCCGTCCGCCCAAGCGGCGTCGCGTCTAGTTGGAGCGGATGGCCGAGGGCACGGTTCCCTCGGCGGCACAGCGGTATTTTATACGACCAGGCCTCCAGACCGGGGCCTGGCTCATTATTCGGTCCCACCCGGCGCAAACATGCCTCGGAGGACCGACACACGCGGGGAAACGGTCATAAAGGCCGCCCCGCGGCACATCGAGGAGGAACGACCTTGGCACGTTATACTGAAGCGAAATGCCGGATTTGCCGCCGGGAAGGGGCCAAGCTGTTTTTGAAGGGCGACCGGTGCTACACCGACAAGTGCGCCCATGAGCGCCGCCCCTATGCCCCTGGCCAGCATGGCCGAATTCGCAAAAAAATGAGTGATTACGCCGTCCAGCTGCGCGAGAAGCAGAAGACCCGCAAGATGTACGGCATTCTGGAAGAGCAGTTCCGCGACTACTTCAAGCGCGCGGACATGCAAAAGGGCGTCACCGGCGAAAACCTGCTTTCCGCCCTGGAACGCCGCCTGGACAACACGATCTACCGTCTGGGTTTCGCCACCTCGCGCAACCAGGCCCGGCAGCTCGTGCGTCACGGCCTGTTCACCTTAAACGGTCGTCGCGTGAACATCCCGTCCTTGCAGGTCAAGGTCGGCGACGTCATCGAAGTCCGTGAACGCAACCGGCAGTCGCCCATCATCCTGGAAGCCCAGCAGGTCATCGCCCGTCGCGGCACCCCGGCCTGGCTCGAGGTTGAAGGCGAGAAGCTCAAAGGCAAGGTCATCGCGCTGCCCACCCGCGAGGACGTGCAGTTCCCGATCAACGAGCAGCTCATCGTCGAGCTTTACTCCAAGTAATCGGCAAAGACCCTTTGCCTAAGGTGACGCCATGTTGACTCGTAACGGCCAAAGGCTCATCAACTCCCGCAACTGGACCGAACTCGTCAAGCCCGAAGTCCTGGACAAGGACCCGAGCTCCACCGAGACCTTCGGACGGTTCGTGTGCGAGCCCCTGGAACGCGGGTTCGGCACGACGCTCGGCAATGCCCTGCGTCGCGTGCTCCTGTCGTCCCTGCAGGGCGCGGCCATCGTCGCCGCCCGCATCGAAGGGGTGCAGCACGAATTCTCCACGATTCCGGGAGTCATTGAGGATGTCACCGAGATCATCCTCAATCTCAAGCAGGTGCGGCTGGCCATGGCCACCGACGAGCCCCAGCGGCTCACCCTGCTCGCCAAGGAAAAGGGCGAAGTTCGGGCCAGCGCCATTCAGGGCAATCACAACGTCTCGGTGCTGTCCGAGGACGTCTTGATCGCCACCCTTTCCGAAGACCGCGATTTCCGCATCGACCTCGAAGTGCGCATGGGCAAGGGCTATGTCCCGGCCGACATGCACGAAGGGCTCGAATCCGAAATCGGCCTGATCCTCCTGGATGCGAGCTTCTCGCCGGTGAAGAAGGTGGCCTACACCATCGAACAGGCCCGCGTCGGCCAGATGACCAACTACGACAAGCTCGTGTTGGAAGTCACCACCGACGGCTCCATCGCCCCTGAGGACGCCATTTCCTACAGCGCCAAGATCCTCAAGGATCAACTCACGGTTTTCATCAATTTCGACGAGAAGGAATCCGAGGCGGAGAAGAATCGGCGTCGTGACGACATCGAGCTCAACCCCAGCCTGTTTAAAAGCATCGACGAACTTGAGCTCTCCGTGCGCGCCACCAACTGCCTGAAGTCCGCCAACATCCAGACCGTTGGCGAGCTCATGCAGAAAACCGAACACGAGATGCTCAAGACCAAGAACTTCGGCAAGAAATCCTTTGAGGAAATCCGCCGCGTTCTCGAGGATATGGGTCTCGAATTCGGTATGCGCATCGAGAACTTCGACCAAAAATACCAGGAATGGCTCAAGAGGAAGCAGACCGATGAGGCATAACAAATCCGGACGCAAACTTGGCAGGACCGCCGCGCACCGCAAGGCCATGCTGCGCAATATGGCTCGTTCGCTGCTGATCCATGAGCGGATCCGCACCACCGAACACAAGGCCAAGGAACTTCGCGGCGTTGTTGAGCAGCTTGTCACCCTGGCCCAGACCGACAGCGTTCACGCTCGTCGCATGGCCTACAAGGTGCTCGAAAATCACCAGCTCGTGGCCCGGCTCTTCAATGAGATCGGCCCGCGCTTCACGGGTCAGCCCGGCGGTTACACCCGCGTGGTCAAGATGAGCCTGCCCCGAGCCGGCGACTGCGCCGCCATGGCGATCATCGAATTGACCAAGCTGGCCGGGGCCGCCCCCGCCGGCCAGGAACAGGCTCCCAAGGACGCTTCTTCCGAGGCCTAGAGCAGACATCGTCAAAGCAGGGCCCTCGCGGCCCTGCTTTTTTTTGACCAGATGGATCAGTTTTTTCGATAGGGGGTATGGTCAAGATGGATGTCCGCCGGCTCCAGGCCTTTGCTAAAGTCTACGAGCTACGCAGTTTTTCCCGTGCCGGCGAAGAACTGTTGCTGTCCCAGCCTACGATCAGCGCCCATATTTCCGCTCTGGAAGAGGAGCTTGAAACCCAACTTTTCGACCGTCTTGGCCGGACCGTGCTGCCGACCCAAGCCGGCGACGTCCTGTACCGCTACTGCACCACCATCTTTACGCAGCTCGACCATGCCAAAGCTGACATCATGGCCCTGTCAGCCCGTGTTGCCGGCGAGCTGGTCATTGGCGGCAGCACCATCCCGGCCCACTACATCATCCCCCGCTTGGTGGCCCGTTACGTGGACGCGTATCCCGAGGTCCGGGTGGACATGACCGGCGGCGACACCAGCGAGATCGCGCAGAAAGTGGCCGATGGCACGGTCCATGTCGGCATTGTCGGCGCGCCGGCGCCGTATCCCGAACTGGTCAGTCTGCCCTATCTTGATGATGCCCTCGTTGTCGTGGCGCCGGCATCCCTGTCCTTGCCGGACATGACCGAGAGCGGGTGGCAGGACCGTTTGGCCGGTTTGCCCTGGATCATGCGTGAGCAGGGGTCAGGCACGCGCCAGACGTTGGAGGCGTCTTTTGCCAAGGGCGGCATGGATATTCGGAACATCAGTCCGGTGCTGGTTGTGCATTCTTCCCTGGCCGTCCTGGAATGCGTTGAGGCTGGGCTAGGGGTGGCCGCCGTATCCACATTGGCCGCAAAGACGTATTTGGAGCGTGGAACCGTAGCGGGTCTGGAGGTGCCGCATTTGGACATGCGGCGTAGTTTTTATGTTATCCATCATGGAAAACGCTATCTTTTTCCTGCATTACGCGCTTTTCTCAAAATATGTGGTTTCGCTTAGGCCGATTTGCCATTTTGACGGCAAGTTGTTTATAAAAAATTCGGCAGGTAAATACCCTGGCTGCATTGACGATAAATCGGAAAGACCGTGGATGGACTATTACTCAGAGCATGAAATACCTAACAACCTGTTGGTGGCGATTGGCGTCTTGCCTTGATCCTTGACGGTCAACGAAAATAAGGGATTAGATGTCAAGTGCACTCAGTAATAAGTATTTCACCTAACCATTTGTTGAGTTGATATGTTGAAATACTGTCCATTGCAGTTGAAACTTCAAAGGCAAGGCAGTAATGCTTCGCTGTTTGTGGTGCTTTATGTGTAAGCCCTTTTGCTTTCTTCATTTGCCAAGAACAGCCGGGACAACGCTAAATAAAGTATTGTCGCAAAATTTTGAGAAAGACGCAATTATATCTCTATATAAAAGAGAAGAATTTGAACGGTATAAAGAAATTTCTTTGGAAAACTTCCAAAGAATAAAGCTCATACAAGGTCATGTTTTGCTGCAAAATTATGACCCACCCCAGATGTATTCATCTGATGTCAATGTTTTCACTTTTTTACGTGAACCAGTTGCGCGGATACAGTCTGAGTACTTTTTCTTGAAGCAGTGGAAGTTTAGTCATATGTATGAAATTATCCATAATAATAACATGTCTTTTGTTGATTATGTAACCAGTGACTTAAGCAAGGTAAGGTATAAAGGTAAAAATTTCATGACGCGTGCAATTTCCGGCGAAGACCTGGCTTCATCGGGCGCACGTCAGAAGGCGCTGTCTCAGGCTAAAAAACATCTTGAAAAGCAGTTTGTTTTTTTTGGCATACAGGAACGGTTTGATGAGAGTCTTGTGATGTTGAGCAAAGTATTGCTTCTGAAAAATATCCTGTATGAAAGAAGAAATGTCTTGTCCGAAAAGTGCAAGGAAACGTTATCTTCTCATGATGTTGAGATCGCCACGAGTTATAATGCACTTGATATTGAGCTTTATCAGTTCGCTTGCGATTTGTTTGAAGATAGGCTTGCTTCCAAGCGTGTCGTGACGCCTGCTGAAATCAAAGTCTTTACGACTATGAACGCCAAGTATCAAAGATTATGTGATCTCCTCAATAAAAAAAGCGGAATCCAGCCAGGCGAAATTATGCTGCCGAAGTAAAGTCCGATCACGGCGGGGGCACGGGCCGTCCGGGTGAAGCCTCCTGACCGGACAGGAGCCTGTGCCTCAAGGCAGTGCCTCCTGCCTGGGCCCACGGCTGCAGTGGCGCACAGCTTTCGAGGCTGTTGAGCTAGGATGGGCCTGTCGTTGGCTCTTGATGTTGATTCCCCTTGCCGCCTCCAACCTGGCCCGTGTCGCAACAGCGATGATCCGGTCGCTTCTTCTTGGACTTGCTGCAGCCCGCCTCTGGGCGTTCCCTCGGGTCTTGATCGGTCCGCGTCAATGACAAAGCCCGCCTGGTTTCCCGGGCGGGCTTTTGGTGTTTGCTGGCGGGCCGGCTGGCTACTAACCGCCGATGAGCTGCATGGCCATCTTCGGCATGGAGTTGGCCTGGGAGAGCATGGCCACTGCCGACTGGGTCAGAATCTGGTTGCGCACGAACTGGGTCATTTCCGTGGCCACATCGACGTCGGAGATCTGCGACTCGGCGGCCTGGAGGTTTTCGGCCTGGATCTGCAGGTTGGAGATGGTGTTCTCCAGCCGGTTCTGCAGCGCGCCGAGGTTGGCGCGGATCTTGTCCTTGGAGACGATGGCGTCCTTGATGGCGTCGAGGGCGAGCTGGGCCAGTTCCTGGGTGGAGATGCTGCGTCCGGCCTGGTCGGTGGAGGACGCGGCGCCGATGCCCAGGCCGAAGGCCGAAGCGGTGGAGGTGCCGATCTGGACGTAGTAGTAGTCTTCCGAGGACTCGTTGCCGGAGCCGAAATGCACCTTCATCTTGCCGGTGGAAGTCGAGGTGGAACCATCGTGCGTGGCGCCGGACAGGTTGCCGTTGAGCAGGTAGATGCCGTTGAAGTCCGTGGCGTTGGCGATTCGGGTGATTTCCGAGGCCATGGCCTGGTATTCCGAGTCGATGATGAGACGCTGGTCCGAGGTGTAGGTGCCGGTGGAAGCCTGTTCCGCCAGTTCCTTCATGCGGATGAGCTTTTCATCGATGACCTGGAGCGCGCCGTCCGCCGTCTGGATCATGGAGATGGCGTCGTTGGCGTTGCGCACGCCCTGGTTGATGGCTGAAATGTCGGCCCGCATAAGCTCGCGGATGGCGAGGCCGGCGGCGTCGTCGGCGGCGGTGTTGATGCGAAGGCCCGAAGACAGCCTCTGGGTCGAAGTGGCCAGCGCACCGTACGAGTTGGACAGGTTACGGGCGGCATTGGCGGCCATCATATTGTGATTGATAACGAGCGACATGGCTTTTCCTCCTTGAAAAGTGTGTGCATCCAGCTTGTTTCCCATGAAGGCGAGAGCATCGCCGGCGGCATGGGGTGTTTTTGACGACTACGGCTTGCGCCGGTTTGCTCCCGAAGGTTGATCCTGTATGGTGAGCCTCCTTTACCAGGAAATCTTTCAAGCGGCTTTGCCTTCAGTGGCGGCTGCTTTGACTCACCTATCGGCGGCTCTGAAAAACCCTTTAGTCATTTTTTTCTCTGAAGAATGGAAAAATAGTGTAAACAAGAGATCTGAAACACGGCGATATTTCACGGTTCTGGAGAAGAGCCGTGGGACGGTGCACGTAATTTCAGCTGGTTAGCTTGGCGATGTGGAGATGTTGCAGAGAAGGTATAAAATACAGGCTGTTCACGACTCCTATCGGATGCTTTAATGATCCCATTAGGCGGCAAAGCGTTTTTTTTCGAGAAATTTGGTCGCCAGTTTGGTTGCCGTTGCCGCAAGCGCTCAAGGTTTGCCGCTTCTGGAGCCGGCAGATGCGACGGCCCTGGCGAGGAGCCGTGTACTGAAGACGGGATTGTCGGCGAATCAAGTCGGCGGAGGGGAGCTGCTGACCGACTGGCGGTGGTGTCGGCTTGCTATGTGAAAGATTCTATGTCACTGTAGTTATTATGTTAAGTTAAATTTGACAGAGGAGAACACGATGTATGCAACCATGTTTGGCCGGTTGGTTCTGGTCTTGTCCCTGTCCTTGTTATTTTCTGGTTCTGCCCTGGCCGCCGGCGAGGCGCTCATGATGGCCACCACCACGAGTACCGACGACACCGGGCTGTTGCCGGTGCTGGGCGAGGCCTTCAAGAAGGACACGGGGATCGAGCTCAAGTGGGTGGCCGTGGGCACCGGCAAGGCCCTGGAACACGGCAAGAACTGCGATGTGGATGTGTTGCTCGTCCACGCCCCGGCGGCCGAGAAGAAATTCGTTGAAGAGGGCAACGGGACCAAACGCATCGAAGTCATGTACAACGACTTCATCGTCGTCGGTCCGGCCGAGGACCCGGCCAAGATCAAGGGCAAGACGGCCGGCGAAGCCCTGGCCGCCATCGCCGCGGCCACGGCCCCGTTCATCAGCCGTGGCGACGATTCCGGCACCCACAAGATGGAACAGTCCTTGTGGAAGGGCGCGGGGCTGGCGCTGCCCGACAAGGAGACCTGGTACGTCTCGGCCGGCCAGGGCATGATGGCCACCCTCAACATGGCCGGCGAACGCAAGGGCTACACCCTGGTCGACCGGGGCACCTACATCTCTTACGAGGATCAGGCCAAGGGCAAGCCGGCCCTGGTGGTACTGGTGGAGGGAGATAAGCCGTTGCTCAACCAGTACAGCGTTATTCCGGTCAATCCGGCCAAATGCGAGAAGGTGAAGATCAAGGAAGCCCAGATCTTCTCCGACTGGCTGGCTTCACCCAAGGGCCAGAAGGTCGTCGGCGACTTCACGGTCAAGGGCAAGAAGCTTTTCACCCCCAACGCCGCCAAGTAGCGCGGCAGCCAAACGACACCCGGGCGCGCCGGCCGTTGACGCCGGCGCGCCCGACTGCCAAAATACCCCATGGACTACATCCTCGACGGTTTGCGCCAGGCGCTCGAACTGCTCTTGGGCGGCGATCCCGCCACCTTTTCCGCCGTCTGGACCACCGTGATGGTCTCCCTGGAAGCCGTGGCCGCCACCCTGGTCCTGGGAACGCCGGCCGGCTTTGCGCTGGGCTACGGCGATTTTCCCGGCAAGCGCACCATTCGGATGGTGGTGGAAACCTTTTTGGCCTTTCCGACCGTGGTCATCGGCCTTGTGGTCTACGCCTTCATCTCCCGGCGCGGTCCGCTTGGCGAACTGGGCCTTTTATTCACCGTGCCGGGCATGGCCGTGGGCCTGACCATCCTCGGGCTGCCCATCGTCATCGCGCTCACCGCCCAGGCCGTGGAGAACCTCGACCCCCGGCTGCGGCCCACCCTGCTGACGCTCGGGGCCGGCCCCAGTCAGGTCTTTTTCGCCACCCTGGGCGAGGCCCGCTTTGGGCTTTTGCTCGCCGCCACCGCCGCCTTTGGCCGCATCTTCTCCGAGATCGGCATTTCCATGATGCTTGGCGGCAACATCAAATGGTCCACCCGCACCATCACCACGGCCATCGCCCTGGAGACCGGCAAGGGGGAATTCGCCACCGGCATCGCCCTGGGGATCGTGCTTATGATCATCGCCTTTGCCGTCAACATGGCCGCCTCGGCCTTCCGTCGCCGGTCGGCCGCATGAACGCCCTCTACGAACTCTCGAACCTGGTCCAACGCTACGGCGGGCGCGAGGTGCTGCGCCTGGACGACTTGGCCGTGCCCGAGGGCGCGATCATCGGGCTTGTGGGGCCAAACGGCGGCGGCAAGTCCACCTTGCTGCGGCTGCTGGCCTTTCTCGAAACGCCGGCCCAGGGCACGATCCTCTACCGGGGCGAGCCGACCGGGGGCCGGGAGTACGCCCTTCGCGGCGAGGTGACCTGCTTTCCCCAGGAGCCGTATCTGCTCAAGCGTTCGGTGCGGGCCAACGTGGCCTTTGGGCTGGAGGCGCGCGGTGCGTCGGACGTGGGCGAGCGGGTGGAAACGGCCTTGGCCCTGGTGGGCCTCGATCCGGCCCGGTTCGCCGGGCGCATGTGGCATCAGCTTTCCGGCGGCGAGGTCAAGCGCGTGGCCCTGGCCGCCCGGCTGGCCTTGCGGCCCCGGGCGCTGCTTCTGGATGAGCCCACGGCCAACCTCGACCGCGACAGCGCCGAACTGGTGCGCCGGGCCGTGACCACCGCCCGGGAGCGCCACGGCACGACCCTGGTCATCAGCGGTCACGACCACGAGTGGCTCAAAGCCATCTGCGACGATATGCTGTGGATTCGCGACGGGCAGCTCGCCGCGCCCGCGCGCGAGGTCGGACACGTCGAATGGCCGCAGCCGGCCGCCTGACGCCGCCCGGGCTGGGCCGGAGCAGCTTTCCCTTGGACAGCCAGCGCCGCCGTGGCGTCTTGTCCTGACGACAACCTCTGCAAGGAGAAAAGCGCCATGAAGGGCGTTCAGATTCTGGGCTTCAAGAAATCCGGCAAGACCACCCTGTGCGAGGCTTTGCTGGCCGAATTGGCCGGTCGGGGCGTGGCCCCGTGCGCGCTCAAGTGCACGCACAACCCGGGCATCGACAAGCAGGACACCGACACCGACCGGTTCATGGCCCACTGCCGCACCGTGGGGGCCGTGGCCGGCTCCGAGAGCGCGCTGTTTTTCAATACCCCGCGCAAGCTCTCGGACATGCTGGCCCTGCTCGACGGCGAGGTGCTGGTCATGGAGGGGGGGCGGGAACATGCCGTGGCCCCGCGCGTGCTGGTGCTGCGCGAACCGGCCGAAGCGGCCCAGCTGTCCGATCCGGGCATGGTGCTGGGGACTTTCGGCGAGGTGCGCGCCCCGGGGCTGCCCCATATCGAATCCGTTGCCGCCCTGGCCGATCTGGCCCTTGAGCGCGGCTTCGTGCTGCCGGCCCTGGACTGCGCCGCCTGCGGCCGGGACGACTGCGCCAGCCTGGCCGCCGACATTATGGCCGGCCGGGCCACGCCGGGCGACTGCGCCACCACCCAGGTGGCCATGGCCGTCAGCGTGGGTGGCAGGCGCCTGACGCTCAACCCCTTCGTGGAGCGCATCCTGGCCTCGGGTATCCGGGGGCTTGTCTCCGAACTCAAGGGATTCGGGCCGGGCGCTGTTGAGATCCGCATCGACTGACTTCATGGCGCGTCCATGAAAAGCGCCTATGGCGCGACTTAGACGGCTATATGCAATAGTTTGTTTTTTCTTAAAAAATACTATCGTATTGTTTGCGGGACGTGCCGCGAGCGGGCTGGGCGGCCGCGTCCGGCCCGGCTCCATGCAATCGTCGCGTGGCGGTTTTATGGCCGTCACGCCGGGATCGTATTGTCTTTGGCCGGCTTCGGGCGTATTGTGAAATAAACCGCTACCTGGAGGGTTCGCGATGACCAGCGCCTGGGACGACGACGTCGCCGGCATGGGGTTCGATCCCGGCCCGGCCGGGGACCCGGCCATTCTGGACCGCCAGGTTATCGACGCCGTGGCCCGTCGCATCCATCAGAAGATGGACGACTACGAGGCCTACAACTTCTCGACCAAGCAGAGTATCTCGCTCAACGTCTTTTTCGATCTGGCCCAGGAATTTCCCCACGTCGAGCATCTCTATGCCGTGTGTCTGCTCATCCCCAAGATGTTTTTCGACATCGAATGCAACCTCTATGTCCTGGACAGCAAGAGCGGGGCGATCCGGCGCTGCGCCTACAGCTGCGCCGACGCCGACGCCGGGGAGCTGGCCGATCTGCCCTTTGCCCGCAAGACCACCATCCGCGACGACCGGCTCTTCATTCCCATCAAGGGCAACCATGAGCTGATTTCCCAGCTGCCCTTCACCCCGCGCGAAGACGTCTTCGGCATGTTGGAAATCTACCCGGTCAGCCGGCTCTCCGAGCATGACCGGCTGTTTTTCGAGCGCTACGCCAACCGCTTCGGCTACCAGCTGCACAACCGCATCCTGGCCACCAAGAACAAGGAGCATCTCCAGTTCATCCGCAGCCTGGTCAAGGACATCGGCCACAACGTCATTGTCCCCAACATCTATTTCAAGCTCTATTACAAGCGGCTGCGCTCCAAGATTGATCTGCTCAAGTTCTTCGAATGGAAGCTCAAGCAGTTTTTCGAGGGCGAGGCCGAGCCGGCCGCCGCGGCCGCCCTGGAAGAAGACCTGCCGGCCACCCGGGAAAAACTGCTGCGCGACCTCGGCTATATCCACGAAGGGCTTATGGACCAGTATCGCCAGATACTGACCCATTACGAGCAGACGAGTCTGTTTTTGGAGACGCTCCTGCGGCGTTCGCACTTCGAGGAAGGCCGCTACGTGCTGGAGAAGCGGGCCTGCAACTTCAAAAAACAGGTCATCGACTTGCAGCTGGAGCGTTACCGGCCGCGTTTCGAGGAGCGCGGCATCGAGATCGACACGTCCCTTGGCGGCGTGCCGGATCAGGAAGTCGAGGTGGTGGTGGACATCGGACTGGTCAGCCAGGTCTACGCCAACCTTTTCTCCAACGCGGTCAAGTACACCCGCGAGGTGACGGACCCGGCTTCGGGCCAGCGGCGGCGTTTCATTTCTTTTGGCTGGGAACGCAAGGAGAATTTCTTCGGTCCGGGCAAGGACGGCATCAAGCTCAACGTCTTTACTTCCGGTCCGGCCATTCCGCCCGAGACCGCCGCCCATCTGTTCGAGGAGGGCGTGCGGGGCGAGAACGCCTCGGGCGAGTACGGCACCGGACATGGCCTGTATTTCATCCGCGAGGTGGTGCGGCTGCATGGCGGCGTGGAGGGCTATGAGGCCACGGCCCTGGGCAATAATTTCTTTTTCGTCCTGCCCATGGACCCGCTGGTCTGATCGGCCCTTCGGCCGCCTTCCCCCTCCCTCGCAGCGTTTCCGCCGCCCCCCTCTTTACCCATTTGGGGGGTCCGGGGCCTCAGGCCCCGGCCGCCGGAGGCACTCTTTTTTCTCTCCGTCTCCCCGCTCCTTGCCGCGTTTCCGCCGCTCCCTCCTTCACCCATTTGGGGGGTCCGGGGGCCTCAGGCCCCCGGCCGCCGGAGGCACTCTTTCTCTTCCTCCTCTTATTCTTTCTCTCTCACTTTCACCTTCTGCGCCCGCCACAGTCGCCACATGGTGTTGCCGTTGACCAGGGCGATGATGGTTTCGAGCAGCGTGCCGCCGATGGAGCCGGTGGCAATGTTGTTGGACAGCCAGCACAGGGTGGCGAAGAAGAGCAGTCCGCGCAGTTTCAGGCCAGAGAGGAAAAACGCGGCCCAGGTGCCGGAGCAGCCGGCGGCGATGGCGAAGACGGCTGTCCAGCCGTGGGCCAGGTAAACGCCGACGATGAGGTTGGCGGCCAGGAAGAAGCCGGCCAGCCAGGGCGAGCGGGTTTTGAGCGAAACGAACATGCGCACGGCGGACAGGGCGGCGGAAAACGAGGCGGCGTTGTTGCCGAGCCAGGCGAAGTGCACGGTGTAGGCCAGGCATTCCACGGCGATGAGCGTTTTAAGCTTCCAGTCGATGCGCTGAATGAAGGCGATGACGCCAAGCACGAAGGCGAGGTAGCCCACGAGCTGGGCCGGCGAGGTGAAATCCATGAGGCGTCCTTGCGGCTGGCGCGACGTGACAGGCGACAGCGTTGAAACACACGGGCGGCGGGGAGGCGCGCGCAAGGCGCATCAAACCCGGACAAGGGCCGGAGGTCCGGTCCGGCCGGGCGCGGGAAGCGCAAGGGACGGACAGGGCGAGGCGGCCGACACGATAGGCCCGGACGTCGAGACAGGTCTCTTGGCGTACCGGGCCTTGGCCGCTCTACGCCCGGCCGGCCGGTCTGGCAAGTCGCGGGCTGTTGACACCACTTCCTGGTGGTGCTAATTGCTTTGTCACCACTAGGAGGTGGTGACGTATGATCGAAGCGCAGGAACTTGCCGCCCTGGGGCTGACCAGCTACGAGGCGGCGGCCTATCTGGCGCTTATCGGCCAGGCCGAGTTGACGCCGGCCGAGGTAGCGGCGCGAGGGACGATACCGCGCCAGCGGGTTTATGACGTGCTGGCCGGGCTGGCGGCCAAGGGGCTGTGCCAGAGCCGGGAAGGCTCGCCGCGTACCTATGCCGCCGTGGCTCCGGCCCTGGCCATGGAGCTCTTGGCCGGGGAGCGGGCGGCGGCGCTGGCCCGCCAGAAGCAGGAGGCCGAGGCGGCGGCGGCGCGCCTGACCGAGGCCCTGACGCCGCTTTTTGCCGGCGGGCGCGGCCGCAGCGACCCTCTGGCCTATGCCGAGGTCTTAAGCGGCCCCACCCGCATCGCCCAGCGCGCCCTGGCCCTGGCCCGGGCGGCCAAAAAGCAAGTGCTGTCCTCCATCACCCGGCCGATGATTCTTTCAAACGACCAGAACCAGGCGTTTATGGAAGCGCCGCTGGGGCGCGGGCTGGCCTACCGGGCGCTGTGTGACGCGAGCGTGGCCGACGAGCCGGGGTTGTCCGGGCTGTGGCCCGGGCTCTGCGCCAAGGGGCTGGAGCTGCGGGTGGTCCCGGCGTTGCCGCTGAAGATGCAGTGTTTCGACGACGAGACCACGCTTTTATCCATGCAGGACCCGGCCGGGGGCCAGCCGAGCTTCACGGCAGTGGTCATCCACAACCAGGGCGTGGCCGCCATGCTGCGCCTGGCCTTCGAACATCTGTGGGCCGAGGCCAAACCTTACGCGGGGGGAGCGTGATGCCTTGCGCAGCCGTCAGCGCCGGGACGCCTGGAAGCAGACCGCCGGCGGGGGGGATCGAAATCCGTCGGGGCTATGAGCCGGGGCTTATCGGCCGGGCGGCCGAACTGCATGGCCGCTATTACGCCGAGGCCTGGGGTTCGGGCGCGCCCTTTGAGTCGCTCATTGCCCGGGAGTTCGGGGAGTTCGTCGAGGGCTACGACGCGGGCGACGATCTGTTGCTCTCGGCCCACAAGGCCGGGCGGGTTGTCGGCATGATCGCCATTTACGGCCGCCGGCGTCTGCCCGAGGGGGCGCAGCTGCGGTTTTTCATCGTGGACCCGGCCTGCCACGGCTGCGGGGCCGGCAAGGCGCTGTTGGCCGAAGCCTTGTCCTGGTGCCGGGAGCGGGGCTTTTCCAAGGTCTTCCTGTGGACCGTCGACGGCCTGCCTGCCTCGCGCCGGCTGTACGAGAAGGCCGGCTTCCGGGTCACGGACCGGGTGCCCGACGACCGCTACACCGTCCTTCGAGACAACCTGCGCTTCGAACTCGATCTTTCGACCATCTAGTCTTTTCTTGGCGGGCGGCTCCGGGCATCAGGCCCGGGCCGTTCCGCCGCAAGCCCTCTCTCACTCGTCCTCCCGTCAAGGGCGCTGGTCGCGTTGTGACAACGCGGTCTCGCAGTATTGCGGAATCACCCGAAAGGGCGATTGCTAGACATTGGTTTGTCCGATGGAAACTCTTCTTGTGCGCGATTTGACTGGGATTGTCGTACTTGTTGTATCGTTGTAATGTGAAATGCCACAAGGGCAGACTGTTGGCATGGCAACGGTATTTTATGCGAGTGACGTCGTGTTTTCAGCAAATACGTTATATGGCTTGTCGTGTGTGCCATGCTGTGATAGATTCGGAATAGAGCACCATTTCAAGAATGATAGGGAATATGCGCACGATCCTTTATGGAGGGGAGTATGAATTTGCTTAAGGACGTTAACGTCGGCAAGAAATTGATTGTTTCTTTTCTCATCATGGCGGCATTGACGGCGATCGTTGGTTTGCTCGGTGTGCGCAGTATGGACAAAATAAACGATTTTGCCGAGTCCATGTATGGAAATGAGCTGCTTGGACTTTCCGCGATCAAGGAGGCAAATGTCAGTCTTGTCTATCTTGATCGGGCGACTAAAAATATGCTGCTGTCGTCGACGTTGGAAGACCGGCAGAAGTATGCTGGTCGCATTGAGCAGTATAAAAAAGATTATCTTGAGTCCTATGCCAAGGCCAAGCCGCTTTTCTGGACGGAAAAGGGCAAGGCCGGCATGGCCAGGCTCGCCGCCGCCTGGGAGGACTATACCCCGGTGTTGGGGAAGTTGTTGGAGATGAGCAAGTCCGAGGACCTGGCGGCCAACCGGGAGTCGGCCAAGCTGTCCATGGGGCTGGCCCGGGACAAGGTCGACGCCGTCGACGCCGTCATCGACGACCTCAGCAAGGTCAAACAGGAAAATGCCGCCCGGTTCGCTGCCCAGATCAAGGAAACCTACGACGCCAACCTGTGGGCCCTGACCGGCATCATCACGGCAAGCGTACTGCTTGGCATCGGACTCGGGCTGGTCATCGCCCGGTCCATCAGCCGGCCTCTTGGCGAAACCATGGTCTTTGCCCAGGCCGTGGCCCAGGGCAATCTGGAGGCTCAGTGCGCCGTGGAAAGCCGCGACGAGGTGGGCCAACTGGCCGTGGCCCTGCGGCGGATGGTCGGCAATCTCAAGGAAAAGATCGGCGAGGCCACGCAGAAGTCGCAGCTGGCCGAACAGGAAAGCGGCCGCGCGCGTACGGCCATGGCCGAGGCCGAGCAGGCCAAGGAACAGGCCGAAGGCAAGGCCAGGGAGATTCTGGACGCGGCCAGCCGGCTGGAAGCCGTGGTGGAGGTCGTGACCTCGGCCTCCCAGCAGCTCTCGGCCCAGATCGAGCAATCGAGCCGGGGAGCCGAGGAACAGGCCCATCGCATTGGCGAGACCGCGACCTCCATGGAGGAAATGAACGCCACCGTGCTGGAAGTGGCCAAAAACGCCTCCAGCGCCGCCCAGACCGCTGATCAGGCCAAGGCCAAGGCCGAAGAGGGGGCCGGCGTGGTCAGCCGGGTGGTGGCAGGCATCGGCCAGGTGCAAAACCAGTCCCGGGAAATGATGACCGACATGGGGGCGCTTGGCACACGGGCCGAAGGCATCGGGCAGATTTTAAACGTTATTTCCGACATCGCCGACCAGACCAACCTGCTGGCCTTAAACGCCGCCATCGAGGCGGCCCGGGCCGGCGAGGCCGGGCGCGGCTTTGCCGTGGTCGCCGACGAAGTCCGCAAGCTGGCCGAAAAAACCATGACCGCCACCAAGGAGGTCGGCGAGGCCATTCGCGGCGTCCAGACCGGGGCCAGAAAGAACATCGAAAACGTCGAACGGGCCGGAACCGCCATCGAGGAGGTCACCAAGCTGGCCAACACCTCGGGCGAGGCCTTGCGGGAGATCGTCGTCCTGGCCGAGACCACCACCGATCAGGTGCGCTCCATCGCCACCGCCTCCGAGGAACAGTCCTCGGCCAGCGAGGAAATCAACCGCAGCATCGAGGACGTCAACCGCGTGTCCTTGGAAATGTCCGACGCCATGCGCCAGTCGGCCCAGGCCGTGGGCGAGTTGGCGCATCAGGCCCAGGTGCTCAAGGAACTCATCGAGCAGTTGCGCCAGGGCGACGGTTCCGCCAAGGCCCTGCCGCCGGCCGGCCGGCGGCGGGCGCTGGCCTGAATCATTCCTTGTCAAACGCCAACGGCCCGCCTGGACGCGTCTCCAGGCGGGCCGCTTGTTTTGGCGCGTGGCCCTACCACCAATACTGAGGATAGCGCCGGGAGGGGACGGCGTTGACCGCGACCAGGGCCACGGCCAGCATGACCAGCGCCCCGGAGAGCACCGGGATCAGCGCATAGAGGTAGCCCAGGGCCAGGAGCTTGGGGCCGCCGGTGACGGCGATAAGGGCCGTGGCTCCGCCAGGGGGATGGAGCGTTCCGGTGGCGTGCATGAGCGCGATGGCCGCGGCCACGGCCACGGCGCAGGCCAGCCAGTCCGGCGAGGCGATGGCCAGCCGGACCGTGACCCCGACCAGGGCCGAGAGCACGTGGCCGCCGATGAGGTTTCGCGGCTGGGCAAGCGGGCTGGCCGGCGCGCCGTAGAGGAGCACGGCCGAGGCTCCGAAGGAACCGATAAGCAGCGACAGCCCGGCCGGGTCGGCGATACGCTCATGGAGCCAGGCCACGGCGGCGATGCCGCCCAAGGCCCCCAGAAACGACCAAAGGATTTCGGGCGCGCCCACCCGGGGCGGGGAAACGCCCGCGCCGCGCATTTTTTGCAGCAGGCTCACAGCGGACACTCCAGTCCCCGGCAGGAGCGCACCACGTCGGCCCGGCTGACAATGCCGCGAAGCACGCCCTTTTCCACCACCGGCAGGCGGTTTATGCACTGTCCGGCCATGAGCCGGGCGGCCTCGGAGCGGGGCGTGTCCGGCGCGACGACAACGGCCGGGCTGGTCATGAGCCGGGCCACGGGAGTGCGGGTCAGGGCGGCCGGGTCGGTTTCGTGGAGACAGGTTTCGGGGTCGAGGAGCCGGGCGGCCAGGGCGGCCGGGCCGGACTGGGGCGGCAGTCCGAGCAGGCGCAGCACGTCTTTTACGGACAGCACGCCGACCACCGCGCCGCCCGCGACCACGGGCAGCCCGGACACGCCGGCCCGGGCCATGGCCAGGGTGGCGTCGCGGACCGTGTCGCCGGGCGCGGCCGTGGTGACGTCCGGGGTCATGATGGCGGCCACGGGAACGTCCTGGGTCAGCCGGGCGGCGGCGTGGGCGTAGGCCAGGCGGTAGAGGTCCAGGGCCTGGTCCGGGGCGACGTCGAGATAGCCGCCGAGCTGGCGCATGGCGGCCAGGACGTCGGCGATGTCCACGGGAAGATCGGGATTGGGCGCGTGGGGCATGAGGGCATCCTCCGGCCGCCATCCTGCCAGCCCCGCTCCTGCCGCGACATGACCTAAGTCAAATTCCCCCGTTCCCAAGTGGGGGGTCCGGGGGCCTCAGGCCCCCGGCCGCCGGAGGCATCTTCACAATTCTAAATCGCCGCTTCGCCGGTCTCGCCGGTGCGGATGCGCATCACGCCTTCCACGGGGTAGATGAAGATCTTGCCGTCGCCGATGGCGCCGGTGTTGGCGGCGGCGCGGATGGCGGCCACCACTTGTTCGGCCAGTTCGTCGGCGGTCACGATCTCGATTTTGACCTTGGCGTTGAACTGCACCTGGTATTCGATGCCCCGGTAGGCTTCGACATGGCCTTTCTGGCGGCCGTAGCCGCGCACTTCGGTGACGGTGAGGCCGTGAATGCCCAAATTGTCCAGGGCGTCCTTGACCTCGTCGAGCTTGAAGGGCTTGATGATGGCTTCGATCTTTTTCATGGGATTCCCTTTTTCTGGCGCTGGATTTGCCCTGGCCGCCGCTTTTCCGGGCGGACGGAGCCGTCGTCGTGGGCTGGGCGGCGAACCCGGCCGTGTACCAAGCTTTACACGAAGGGGGATGGCGAGGTCCAGACCCGGGCGGACGCCTGATGGTCGGGAAACCGGCTTTGGCGCGGCTCGGGGAGGATGCCGGGGCTTCGGCGTGGGCCGGCGCAAAGAGGGTGGACATTTCTGTCGCGATGGCCGAGGCTGCCGCCATGTTGCGAGCCGCTTGTTGGTATGTCCTGGCCGCCCTTGGCGAAATCGCCGCTGCTACGCCTTTTACGCCTGGCTGCGCCTTGGCCGGTCGCCCGGGTGGATCGGGCCGGGGTTGGCCTCCCTCGTGGTCTTCGCCTGGGCGCTCACCCGGGTCGAGGCCCCGGCCGCCGGCCGCATTTTCGTGGCCTACGGCGGGGTCTACATCCTGGCCTCCCTGGCCTGGATGCATGTCGTCGAAGGCCAGCCGCCCGACCGCTTCGATCTGGCCGGCGCGGCCCTGTGCCTGCTCGGCGGCGGCCTCATCCTCTTTGCCCCGCGCTGACCCGCCTTGCCCGGGCGGCGGCCATGCCGTACATCTGGCCCCATGACCGCCGTCGCCGAAACAATCCTTGTCGCCTGGAACGGCTTGACCCTTGCCGTGCCGGCCCATTGGCGGCCCGCCCGGCTGGGGCTTGGCTACCTCTATTTCGAGGACGGCTCCGGTCCGGCCTTTGAGCTCAAATGGCGGCCCGGGGCCGGCCGCGACGGCATGGAGGCGGCCTTTCGGGCCATGACGCCCAAGGGTCAGGCCCGGCCGGCCAAGGGGTTGCCTGGGGCCTGGGAAGCCGCTTTGACCGCTTTTGAAACCATGCCCATCACCTGGAACATCGGGGAGCGCGGCGGCCTTGGGGCGGCGCTTTACTGCCCGGACTGCGGTCTGGCCGCCATCTTCCAGGCCTACGGCGGCCCGGATGGCCCAGGCAGTCAGCGCGTGGCCGAGGTCGGCCGGGCGCTGGCCAGCTTTTCGCATCACCACGACGGCCCCCCGGAGTATCGCGTCTTCGGCCTGTCCTTTCGGCCGCCGCCGGACTACCGCCTGACCGCCTTCCACTTCTCGCCCGGCCGGTTCAGCCTGAACTTCGCTCAAGGCAAATCGCGCCTGGACATCCTGCGCCTGGCCCCGGCCGAAGTGCTCCTGGCCCGCGATCCCCTGCCGCGCTTGGCCCGGCTGGCCTTTGGCTTCGACGCGGCCCGGCCGGCCACGGAAGCTGTCGTGGACGGCTGCCCGGCCGTGTGGGTCGGGGAGCGCCAGGGCGAACAGTGGCGCGACCGGCTGGCCCGGACCCTGGGCCGACCGGCCCGCCTGACTCTGCTGCGCCACGATCCTGCCGCCGACAAGCTCTACGGTGCGGCCGCGACGTCCCGCCATCCCATCAACCCCGACTGGCTGGCTGCCGCCGCAGGACGCTGTGTTTCCGTTTAAATCGAAAAAGCCGCCCGAGCCGGTCATGACCCGGGACGAGGCCATGAGGCTCGCCCCGTGCCCCAGCCGGGACGTGGACGTCTCGCGCACGGCCGAGGGCCTTTTCCGCCTCTCGGTTCCCGTGGCCGTGCGTCCGGCTCTGGCCGGACTGGCCAAACGCCTGGGCGTGTGGGACGGCCGGGTGCTGCGTAAAACCGTGGAACTCGACGCCATCGGCTCCTTTGTCTGGGAACGCATCGACGGTCGGGCCACCGTCGGCGAGCTGGCCGTGGCCCTGGCCGAACGCTACGGCCTCGACCGCGACGAAGCAGGATTGGCCGTGGCCGCCTTTTTGCGTCAACTCGGCCAGCGCGGCGCGGTGGGGTTCGTCGGGGGGAAGTGAGGCGGGGAATGCCTCCGGCGGCCGGGGGCCTCAGGCCCCCGGACCCCCGACTTGGGGATGGTCGGTTGGGCGGGGGAGGGCGTCGGCGGCCGACAACTCGCCAGCGAAAAGGGCTGTTTTGGGCGCGAGCAAAGCCTCGCGCCCAAAACAGCCCTTTTCGCGTGTCTGGAGCAAAAACGACAGGAGAGGCGGGCGTTGGATACCCCTGGTGGGGTTTCCAAAGGGGCTCAGCTCCTTTGGCCGCCGGGGGCATCTTTATATATTAACATTCTGGAATTATACTACTAATCAGCTTAGCTAGGTTTGTTTCGGCTTTCTTGGCCGTGGCCAGGACGTCTTCCAGGGTGGTTTCGGCCATGCAGTCGGGCAGGTTGACGTTGGTCAGGCAGGAGATGACGAGGACTTCCAGGCCCAGGTGGCGGGCGGCGATGACTTCGGTGACCGTGGACATGCCCACGGCGTCGGCCCCGAGCAGGCGCAGCATCCGGGTTTCTGCCGGGGTTTCGAGGCAGGGGCCGAGCACCCCGGCATAGACCCCGCGTTCCAGGCGAAGCCCCAGTTCCAGGGCTTTGGCGTCGGCGACTTCGCCCAGCCGGTGGCTGTAGGCTTGGCTCATGTCCGGGAAGCGCGGTCCGGCTCCGTCGTCGTTGGGGCCGACCAGCGGGTTGCGGCCGGTCAGGTTGATGTGGTCGGTCACCCGCATGAGGCCGCCGGCGGCGAAGTGGGGGTCCAGCGCGCCGGCGGCGTTGGTCAGCGCCAGGACGCGCACGCCAAGCCCGGCCAGCAGCCGCACGCCAAAGGCCACATCGCGCGGCGAGTGCCCTTCGTAGAGGTGGAGGCGGCCGGAAAGCAGCAGCGTCGGCCGGCCGGCGATGTGGCCCAGGGCCAGGGTTCCGGCGTGGCTGGGGGCGGTGGAGCGGGGGAAGCCCGGGATGTCGCTGGCGGCCATCTCCTTGCGGTCGGCCAGGGCGGCGGCCAGACCGCCCAGGCCCGTGCCCGAGACCAGCCCCACACAATTGGCCGGGATGTCGCCCAGGCGGCTTTGGACGGCGTCGGCGGCGCGCTTTACATCGTCATTGTAAACCATATACACGTCTCCTGTTGCCGCTTGTCGTAGCATGGGGCCGGCCGGTCGGGAAGGGGGAGGCCTTTCCCGGACGCGAAAGTCCCCCAATCCGCCCTTATACGGACACAACGCATGGATCTCGGGACGTTTCTTGGCCTTGCGTCGGGCATTTCTCTGGTGCTCGGGGCCATTTTCATGGGCGGTTCGCTGCGGGAGTTCATCGACATCCCAAGCCTCATGATCGTCGTTGGCGGCACCATCGCCTCCACGTGCGTGGCCTTTCCCGTGCGTGAGGTGATGCAGGCCTTTTCGGCCATGCTGCAGATCTTTTCCTCGCGCAAGGTCAGCGACGCCGAAGTGGTGGAGATGATGGTGCGCATCGCCGAGATCAGCCGGCGCGAGGGGTTGCTGGCCCTGGAAAACATTCAGACCGACAACGCCATCCTCAAAAAAGCCTGCCAGCTCATCGCCGACAACGCCGATCCGGCGCTTATCCGCGAAACCGTGCGCATCGAGATCAGTTCCATGAAACGCCGCCACGCCGTGGGCGAGGCGGTGTTCAAGTCCCTGGCCGGTTTCGCGCCGTCTTTCGGCATGATCGGCACGCTTATTGGCCTGGTGCAGATGCTTGGCCGGCTGGAAGATCCCAAGAGCGTCGGCCCGGCCATGGCCGTGGCCATCATCACCACGTTCTACGGTTCCCTGCTTTCGACGCTCTTTTTCCTGCCCGTGGCCGGCAAGCTGCGCGCCCGCACCATAAGCGAGGCCCACCAGCTCGACATCATCTTCGAAGGGGCCAAGTGCATCCTGCAAAACAACAACCCCCGTCTGGTCTACGAGAAGCTGTCGTCGTTCATTGCCCCCAAGGAGCGCCGCAATGTCCGAAGATGACGACAACTACGACGAGGAGATCGAGGAGTCCGAAGCGCCCAGCGAGTGGCTGACCACCCTGGCCGACATGTCGATGCTGCTCATGAGCTTTTTCATCATGCTTTTTTCCATGTCGAGCCTGGACGTCAAGAAGTTCTCGGAATCGTTTACTTCGGTGAAAACGGCGCTTGGCGTCAAGGACAAGGCCGTCACCATGGCCCCCATCTCCACCGGCGACATGAACGTGCTGGTGGAACAGGCCAAGCTCAAGCAGCGCATCATCGGCGAACAGCGCCGCGTCTACGACCAGTTTCGCACCTACGTCTCGTCCAAGGGCCTGGACGGCGTGGTGGCGGCCACCCTGGAAGCCGGCAAGATCACCATCGGCTTTCCGGCCGGGGTGCTGTTTCCCAAGGACGGCGTGGACCTCACCGAAGAGGGCAAGGGCAAGCTGCGCACCCTGTTTGATTTCCTCATCAAGGCCGCCGGGGAGCGCATCAACATTCGGGGGTTTACCGACAACGAACCGCCCGGAGCCGGCAGCCGCTACCGCGACAACTGGGAAATCTCGTCATTGCGAGCCGTTGCCGTTTTGCGCTACATGGTCTCCTTGGGGATGCCGCCCAACCGATTGACAGCCACCGGATTAGCTGATTTAGAACCCCTCTACCCCAACGACACCCCAGAACACCGGGCCAGAAACCAGCGCGTGGAGTTTGTGTTGGAACGTTGGATCGGCGACTAGGAGACGGGGTATGATGGACGTGACGTTCGAACTCGAAGGCGAGGTCGGCAAGCGGGCCGCCCATCGCGAACGGGTGCGGGGCCTGGTCGCCCGGCTGGACGGCGAGGCGGACGGTTTTGTCGTGCATGACGTCAGCGCCTCGGGTCTGGCCCTGGTCGATCCCGAGGCCCGTATCGCGGTTGGCCGCGACTGCCGTCTGGCCCTTGGCATCGGCCCCCGGGAGCTTATCGACGGGTTGCCGGCCAGGGTGGTGCGGCGGGCCGAGGGCGGCCTGACCGGGTTGGCCTTTGGCGAGCTGTCCCTGCGCCAGGAAGCCTGGCTCGACAAGCTTGTCCTGGAAATCCAAAAGCGGCGCATCGATCTGCGCAAGTCGCGCCAAGACGCCGAAAACCCTGAGGATAAAAAGACCCATCGTGTCGACGAAAAAACATAAAGTCCTGGTGGCCAACCGGGGCGAAATCGCCATACGCATCATCCAGGCTTGCGTTTCGCTCGGCCTGGATTTTGTTTGCGTCTACACCCGGGCCGACGAAGGCTCGGGACATCTTGCCCTGGCCCGGCAGCTGGGCGGCCCCGAGGCGGCCTACCGCGTCAGCTCCTACCACGACGCCAATGAGCTGCTGGCCGTGGCCGACCATGCCGGCGCCACGGCCATCCACCCCGGCTACGGCTTTTTCGCCGAGGATTTCCGATTCGCCCGGCGCGTGGCCGAACGCAAGCGCGGGCTTATTTTCATCGGCCCGTCCTGGCGCATCATCCGCACCCTGGGCGACAAGATCAACACCAAGCGCCTGGCCCGGAGCCTGTCCATCCCCACCGTGCCCGGCTCCGACCGGCCCGTCTACGACGAGCTGGAAGCCGAGGAGATCGCCGAAACCCTGTTCGCCTTCCAGGCCGAGCAGGGGATCGCCAACTCCGTGGTCCTGGTCAAGGCCTCGGCCGGCGGCGGCGGCATGGGCATCGAGGAAATCTACGACATCGAGCAGTTCAAGACCGTGTACCGGCGCATCCGCAACTACGCCAAGCGCCAGTTCCACGACGAAGGCGTGCTGATCGAACAGCGCATCTTCGACTTCAACCACCTCGAAGTCCAGATCGTGGCCGACCGCACCGGCACGGGCATCGTCCACTTCGGTACGCGCAACTGCACCATCCAGTCCACCGGCCGCCAGAAACGCGTGGAGATCGCCCCGGGATTTCGTCCCGAGGAAATCACCTACGCCTTCGATGCAGCCAAGCTCCTCGACGACATCACCGGCTACTCCCTGGCCATGGCCCGGGAGGTGGGCTACGACAACGTCGGCACCTGGGAATGGATCGTCTCGCCCACGGGCCAGCCCTTCCTCATGGAAGTCAACACCCGCATCCAGGTGGAAAACGGCGTGTCCGCCGCCATATCCCGCATCAAGGGCCAGGGCGACGTCAACATCATCGCCGAGCAGATCCGCCTGGGCCTGGGCGAGCCCATGGGCTACGACCAGTCCGACATCACCTTCGAGGGTGTAGGCATCGAATACCGGGTCATCGCCGAGGACCCGGCCAACCGTTTCACCCCCTGGGTCGGGCGCATCGACCAGTTCCTGGCCCCGAACCTACCCTACGCCAGGCTCCACACCCACATTCCCATGGACGCGCCTTACGAGATCCCGACCGAATACGACCCCAACCTGGCCCTGGCCATCATCTGGGGCAAGGATCTGGCCGAGGCCAAGAAGCGCGGCACGGACTACCTCGACGAGCTGACCCTGTCCGGGGCCGACGGCACGGGCGCGGAGATGAAGACCAACATCCGCTATCTGCGGGAGAAGACCTCCACCATCCTGCAGTTCTGATGTCGTGTCGGCCGGAAAACGTCTCGTTGGCCGGCCCAAGGAAATACCAACTCAGCGTGCCGCCCCGTCCCCGGGCCTCCCGGGAACCCTCCGGGGCGACACGAGCGTTCCGCCGCCGGGCGGCCGGGACCGGGAAGACACCCTATGGAAATCGAAAAGCGCGTCGTCGAACTGACTGATCGCTTAAGCTATATCAAAGACATCTTCGGCGGCCGCGAAAACGCCAACATCGCGCTTATGCAGGCCCGGCTCGACGAGTTCGCCGTGCGCGAGCGCGAGGCCAGCCCGGGCGAGCGCGCCCAGATGGTGCGCCAGATCGAGGATCTCTTCGACTTCCTCGAAAAAAAGCTCGACGACGAGCTCGTGCCCATGGACATGGTGCGCATCGTGCGCCATCCGGCCCGCATATCGCTCAAGGACATCCTGGAAAACGTCTACGACAACTACACCGAAATCGGCGGCCAGGACGAATACTCCATCGACCCGAGCATGCTCATCGCCCGGGCCTACATTACCCGCCGCCACGGCGACAAGGTCGTCAACCAGCCGGTGATGGTCATCGGCCAGGAAAAAGGCCACGGCCAGGAGTTCCGCAACGGCGGCTCGGTCAAGCCCTGGGGCAATGCCAAGGCTCTGCAATACATGAAGGTCGCCGAGACCGAGCGCATCCCCATCCATTCCTACGTCTTCACCCCCGGCGCGTTCCCCGTCGAGGACTACCCCGGCGCGGCCCAGCAGATCGCCCGCAACCTTTACGAGATGGGCGGCCTGCGCGTGCCGGTCGTGTCCATCATCTCCGAGGGCGGCTCGGGCGGGGCCGAGGCCATCGGCCTGTCCGACGTGCGCATGATGCTCTCGCGCGGCTACTATTCGGTCATCTCCCCCGAAGGCGCGGCCGCCATCGAGGCCGGCATCCGCCAGGGCCAGCGCGTGGTCCCGGAACTCATCGCCGAATGCGCCAAACGGCTCAACATCACCGCCGCCGACAACCTGCGCATGGGCTACATCGACAAAGTGCTGGAAGAGCCGGCCCTGGGCGCGCGGCCCCATCACTACGACTTCTTCAAGACCCTGCGCCAGGAAATGATCCAGGCCACGGACCAGGTGTTTCTGGGTATCGCCGGCTTCAAGCTCTTCCGCGCCCTGGTCGCCTCGCGGCGCAAGGGCGGCGATCCCGAAAGCATGTTCGTGCGCTGGACCCTGGACGAGGACGCCGCCGACCGCCTGGTCTGGAAGCGCTACTGCAAATACCGCCGTATGGCCGAGACCGCCTTCCGCGACGGCCGCCCCTCCGGCGAACGCATCGCCTCCCGGGCCAAGAGCCTGGTCTGGTCGGGCTACTCGTTTATCCGCTACGACTTCGTGCGCAAGCACACCAAGGCCCTGGCCAAGGCGGCCACCGACCTCGAGGCCGAACTGCGTCTGGTCGCCCACAAGCTGACCGCGCCGCTTCGCCGCCAGGACAAAAACGCCCCCGTGGTCTGCGACCCGGCCAAGAGCCGGATGCTCACCGAACTCTCCCAGCCCGAGCAGGGAGCCTGCCTGGAAGAATTCGGCTGGCGCTACGTCTCCCCCAAGGCCGCCGAGGACCGGGCCGTCACCTGCCCCGGAGCCAAGACCTACGGCTGCCCCGACCTCTGGGCCCCGGACCTCTACGGCGACTTCGCCGGCGTGTGCGTCAACTGCGGCCACCACTTCCCCATGGAATACGAATGGGTGCTCGGCAACGTCTTCGACGCCGACTCCATCGTGGAATACGACAACGACATCGAGGCCGGTAATCCCCTGGATTACCCCGGTTTCGAGGAAAAGCTCGACGCCGCCAAGAAAAAGACCGGCCGCAAATCCGGCTGCGTCTCCCTGGACGCCAAGATCGACGGCATCAAGCTCGTCTCCACCGTGCTCTATTCCGCCTTCCGGGGCGGCTCCGTGGGCGCGGCCGAAGGCGAGAAGTTCATCCGCGCCCTGGCCCGGGCCCGGCGCAAACACTACCCGTTTCTGGCCTACGTCCACGGCACCGCCGGCATCCGCATCCAGGAAAGCCTAAATGGCCTCATCCAGATGCCCCGCGTCACCCTGGCCGTGCGCCGCTACATCGAGGCCGGCGGCCTCTACGTGGTCCTCTACGACACCAACTCCTACGCCGGACCGGTGGCCAGCTTCCTGGGCTGCTCGCCCTACCAGTTCGCCGTGCGCTCGGCCAACATCGGTTTCGCCGGCCCGGGCGTCATCAAGGAAACCACCGGCGTCGACATCCCGCCCGACTACCACCAGGCCCACAACGCCCTGGCCCGGGGACATATCCAGGGCATCTGGGACCGCCGCGAGATTCGCAAGAATCTCAAACAGGTGCTCCTGACGATTGGTGGGAGAAATCTGTATTATCGGTAGATTGGCTGAAAGTAGAGAAGAGAAGACAAGAGAAAGATGCCTCCGGCGGCCGGGGGCCTGAGGCCCCCGGACCCCCCGAATGAAGAAAAGGGGTAAAGGGGGGAGGCAAAGTCGCCTACGAGACAAGAGCCGGTATTGTGGGAAGGCTCTGGCGAGGGGCCAAGCGCCGTTTCCCACGCGCGGGACGCGCGGCCGCCTGCCTCGGCAGGCCTGAGAACTGGCTCCGCTGCGCAGCGAGTACGCGCAACCCTTGCGGCCGACCTCGCCGCGATGTAACAAGCGCTTAAACCCACGGCCGCGACAATTCGGCCGACGGGAGACATACGTGATCGACGTCAAAGCCCTGCTCGAAGACATCAAGGCCGCGCCCTACGAGGAAATCGTGGTGGCTTCGCCCCATACCGGCGTGGTGACCTTCGCCGGCATCGAACCCGGCACGCGCGTCACCGGCATCTCCGGAGCCTTCGGCGAAAAGCCCGGCACGCTGCTGGCCAAGCTCACCCGGGAGCATAACGACAAGCCTCTTCACGCCAACGCCAAGGGCGTGGTGGGCACGGTCCACCGGGAACTCGAAGGCCGCTTCGTCGAGGCCGGCACGCCCCTGGTCGTCATCCGCCACTACCTGTCCAAGGACGAGGTCATCGCCAGCATCCTGCAAAAGGTGCTCTACCTCTTCCGCGCCCCGGAACGGGCCAAATACTATTTCATCCCGAGCGTGGACAAGAAGGTGAAGGCTTCCGGCGCGCGGTCGGTGACTGTCAAACCCGGCATGGAGCTTTTTATCGTCTCGCGCATGAAGCGCGAGAAGCCGCTCGTCTACGAAGGCCCCGAGGGCATCATCTACGCCGTCTATTTCCAGCACGACCAGAACGTGGACCAGGCCGCGCCCCTTGTGGGCGTGTGTCCGGCCGACCAGACCGACCTCATCCAGGACGTGGTCAACCGCGTGCGCACGGACTGGGAGGAAAAGGAATAACGCCATGGGCCAGTATCTGCAGATTCGCGTCATCGCCCAGACCTACGACGAGGCCGGCGCCGAGAAGCAGTTCCCCAAGCTCTACGCCCTGGCCTGGCCCGTGGAGGCCACGCCGTCCGAAGGGCCGCGCGGGCTGGTGGAGCTGGCCGGCGTGCTCGATGACCGCATCCGCCTGGGCGATCTGCCCGCCCCGGACCGCAAGGCCATGACGCCGGGCCTGGAAAAGGTCACGGCGGCCAAGATGGCCCTGGAAGGGGCGCTTGGCAACCGCGATCCCCAGGCCGCCGACCAGGCGTCCTATCAACTGGAAGACGCGCTCGGGGAGCTGGAAAAGCTCGCCCCGCGCCCCTAATTTTTCTCGCGCCAAAGGAGGTCCGCCATGGCCGGAAGCATCAACAAAGTCATTCTCGTCGGTCGTCTGGGCCAGGACCCCAAGCTGAATTACCTGCCCTCGGGCCAGCCCGTGGCCGAGTTCAGCGTGGCCACCGACGAATCCTACAAGGACCGCGAGGGCAACAAGGTCGAGAAGACCGAATGGCACCGGGTCAAGGTGTTCGGCCGCTCGGCGGAATTTTGCAACAACTACCTCGCCAAGGGGCGGCTGGTCTATATTGAAGGCTCCATCCGCACCCGCAGCTGGGACGACCAGCAGGGCCAGAAGCGCTACATGACCGAGGTGGTGGTGTCCGGCCCCGGCCACACCGTCCAGGGCCTGGATTCGCGCGGCGGCCAGACCGCCGAGGCTCCCATGGGCGGCGATGAGGGCTTCGCCCCGCGTCGCGGCGGCGGCCAGCAGGGTGGCTACGGCAACCAGCAAGGCGGTCAGGGCGGCGGCTACGGCGGCGCGCCCCGCCAAGGCGGCCAGCAGGCCGGCGGCCGTCCCCAGCAGGGCGGCGGGCGTCAGTCGTACCCCGAGGACGACCTCGGCCCGGCCTTCCCCTCCGAAGCCTCGGGCATGGACGACGTGCCGTTCTAGCGACAGCTAGCCATGCGATAACGAAGGGCGAAGCCACAGCTGTGGCTTCGCCCTTTTCTTTCGTTGGGGGGTCCGGGGGCCTCAGGCCCCCGGCCGCCGGAGGCCTCTTTTATTTTCACTTTCTCAATAGTCTCAAACCATTGGCAATGACCAGCAAGCTTGTGCCCATGTCGGCGAAGACGGCCAGCAGCATGGAGCCGTAGCCCAGGAGAGTCAGCGCCAGCACCAGTCCCTTGAGGCCCAGGGCCAGGGCAATGTTCTGTTTGAGGGTGGAGACGGTGGCCCGGGACAGGCGCACGAAGGCGGCTACCTTGCGCAGGTCGTCGTCCATGATGGCCACGTCGGCCGTTTCGATGGCCGCGTCGGTGCCGGCGGCGGCCATGGCGAAGCCGATGTCGGCCCGGGCCAGGGCCGGGGCGTCGTTGATGCCGTCGCCGACCATGCCGACAAGCCCGCTGCCGTCGCCCTTGGCCGTCAGCGCGTCAACGGCGGCGGCCTTGTCCTCGGGCAGCTGGTCGCCGCGCGCCTCGTCAATGCCGGCTTGGCCCGCGATGACGGCGGCGGTGCGGCTGTTGTCGCCCGAGAGCAGCACCGTGCGGATGCCCAGGCTGTGCAGCTCGGCCACGGCCTCCCGGCTATGGGGCTTTATCACGTCGGCGGCGGCGTAGATGGCCAGCACCATGTCCGGGCCGGCGAGCAGGGCGGCCGTTTGCCCCTGGGCTTCCAGGGTTTCCAGCCGGGCTTCGATGGCCGGGCCGCACAGGCCCAGTTCCTCGATGAGCCGGTGGTTGCCGAGGTGGTACGGCACGCCGTCCACGACGCCGCGCACGCCGCGTCCGGGCAGTGCGGCGAAGTCGGCCACGGGCAGTGCGGCCACGCCGTCCTCGCGTCCGGCCCGGGCCAGGGCCTTGGACACGGGATGGTCCGAGCGGGCGGCCAGGCTGACGGCGACGGCCCGGTTGGCGGCGGCGTCGCCGGCCAGATCAAAGGTTTCGGTGGCGCTGGGCTTGCCGGTGGTCAGGGTGCCGGTCTTGTCCAGGACCATGGTTGTCAGCGCGTGGCCTTGTTCCAGGAACAGGCCGCCCTTGACCAGGATGCCGCGCCGGGCGGCGGCGGCCAGGCCGCTGACCATGGACACCGGGGTGGAGATGACCAGGGCGCAGGGGCAGGCGATGACCAGGATGACCAGCCCTTTGTAGATCCAGTCGGTGAACGACGCGCCGGCGACCAGCGGCGGCAACACGGCCACGGCCAGGGCCACGGCAAAGACGGCCGGGGTGTAGACGGCGGCGAAGCGGTCCACGAACCGCTCGGTGCGGGCTTTCTTGCCGGGCGAGGCGACCACGGCCCGGGTGATGCGGGCCAGGGTGGAGTCGTCGGCCAGGGCGGTGGTGCGGTAGATCAGCTCGCCTTCCTGGTTGACCGTGCCGGCGAAGAGCTGGTCGCCCGGGCCTTTTTCCACGGGCAGGGACTCGCCGGTGACGGCCGACTGGTCCAGGGCCGACCGGCCGGCCTCGACCGCGCCGTCCAGGGGCACGCGCTCGCCCGGGCGCAGGCGTATCCGGGCCCCGATGGGCACGGCTCCGGCCGCGACCACGGCCTCGGACCCGTCGTCGCCGATGACCGTGGCTTCCTGGGGAGCCAGGGCGAGCAGGGCGGCCACGGCGTTCTTGGCCCGGGTGAGCGAGGCGGCTTCGAGTTTCTCGGCCACGGCGAACAGCGCCATGACCATGGCCGCCTCGGGGAACTGGCCCAGCAGCAGAGCGCCAGCGGCGGCCACGCTCATAAGCGCGTTGATGTTGAGGTCGCGGCGCAGCACGGCCAGCCAGCCCTTTTTAAAGACCGGCAGGCCGGAGAGCGCAATTGCGGCGATGGCGCAGGCCGCCGGCAGCCAGGGCGAGGCTACGTCGCGCCATTCAAGGAGTTCGGCGGCCACGGCCAGGGCCAGGGACACGGCCAGCTTTGGCGTCATCCAGACCGGGGCCGACTCGGGGCCGGCCGGCCGGCGCTTGTCCACGGGCACGGCTTCCATGCCCAGGGCGGCGATGGCGGCGGTGATGGCGTCGGTTGCGGGCAGGTCGTGGCTGACGGTCAGCTCCCGGCCGAGCAGGTTGAAGGCGAGGCCCTTGACGCCGGCCATGGGTTCGAGGGCTTTGCGGATGAGCCGTTCCTCGGTGGGGCAGTCCATGGCCTCGATGCGAAACACGTCGACGCTTTTGCCCGGCGGCAGATCGGCCGGGGCCTGGGGCTTGGCGGCGCTGTCGCCGCAGCCTGCGCCGCAACAGCAGGGGAAGATGTCAGCCTGGTCCAGGTGGCCCAGGAGCGGTCCGGGGGCGTGGTCGTGCGCATGGGCATGGCCGTGCCCGTTTCCGGGCGCGGAGACGGACAGTCCGGCATTGGGGCCGTCGCAGCGGCAGTCATGGCCGTGGCCATGGGTGTGATCGTGGGGCATAAAAACCTCCTTGCCTCATCCGCGATCATGAGACACCTTGGAGCAACTCCAGGGTCAAGTTTTTTTTCACGGGCCCCGAAAAACCACCGCCTCCCCCTCGTCCCCCCTTTCGGGAGGGTCCGGGAGGGGCTGAGCCCCTCCCGGCCGCCGGAGGCATTTCTTCATCTTCCACCACCGGAGAGATAATCTCATGCGCATAGGCGAACTGGCCAAAAAGGCGGGCTGCGGGGCGGATACGGTGCGGTATTACGAGCGCGAGGGCTTGTTGCCGCCGCCGGGCCGCAGCGAGGGCAATTACCGGCTGTATGACGCCGGGCATCTGGCCCGGTTGGCGTTCATTCGCAACTGCCGGGCCTTGGAGATGAGTCTTGGGGAGATCCGCACGCTGCTTGGGGTCAAGGATGGCGGCGGGGCGGATTGTTCCGGGGTGACGGCGCTTTTGGACGCCCACATCGGCCATGTGGACGAGCGCATCGCCCGGCTGGCCGCCTTGCGGGAGCAGTTGGCCGGGCTGCGGGAGCGGTGTTGCGGCGTGACGCCGGTGGCCGACTGCGGCATTTTGCAGGGCCTGGCCGAGGGCGGCGGCGAAGCGGCGGCCGGCGGCGGCTGCAAATGCCTGGGCGACGCCGGCAGTTTGTGCGGCCGGGATGGGGGCTGAGTGCGTCGGCGCGGTCAGTGGGTGACGCTTTTGGAAAAGACGTTGACCACCACCACGCCGGCGATGATGAGGCCCAGGCCGATGAGGGCCGGCGCGTCCAGGCGCTGGCCGTGGAGCAGCCAGCCGGCGGCGGAGACGAGGATGATGCCCACCCCGGACCAGATGGCGTAGGCGATGCCCGTGGGGATGACGGTCAGGGCGAAGGTCAGCATGTAAAAGGAGAAGCCGTAGCCCACGGCCACCGTGAGGCTTGGCCACAGACGGGTGAAGTTCTCGGTGGTCTTGAGCGTGGTCGTAGCCACGACTTCGGCCACGATGGCCGCGCCCAGGCAGAGATAGGTTTGGGTCAGGGTCATGGAGCGTCTCCGGGCTTGAGGTGACGGCGAAGCGGCCGCGCCGCGCTATTATGAGTAGATGCCGCAGCCGGTTGGTTGTCAATGGCGGCGAGGCGGACGGTGAGGGGGACTCGTTCGGTGGGAAGTCGGTCGCGGGCATTTATTGACATTGAATCTCAATTTCAATAAAGCGAGAAAAACGCCCGACAGGGCGCAACCTCAACCGCGAGGCGATTTCATGTTCCGTCCAGAGCAGTATGCCCCGGGAGCGGGCGTTGGTGAGGAGTCTATTTTTCTCAACGGCCGGCCGGCCAAGGCGATCCGGCTGCATTCGGTGCGGTTTTCGGCCGACGGGATGCGGATGATCGGGGAGGCGATTTTGGCCGTGGCGCAGGAGTACGGGCTGCCTGAAGGGCTTATCCGCCGGCGCATGGCCGGCCGGCTTTACAGCGTGCCGCCCAGCCCGTCGCTCTATTTTCTTTTTCACATGGCCGAGATCGAGGCGGACATGCACATCGAGATTCCGCCGGCCTATTGGCGCTGGACCGGCCTTGGGCCGGACCTGGGCGCGGGGGGCGGGAACGTTGGCCGTTGGCCGGGCGAGGACCCCGAGGTCGCTTGAGCCGACCGGGACCGGCCCAAACGGCCGGACAGACGAAAAAGGCGGGACCGCCGGGTCCCGCCTTGGAGCGCTTAGTTGCGGCCCGGGAACACTCCGGGCGCTTGCAGCCGCCTTGCGGCATGGGCTTGACGCGACCGGCCGGCCAGGGACAACCCGGAAAGCGGGTCCGGGCTTTCGTGCCGCGTCCCCGAAAACCGCCCCTGGCGTTTTGCGGGCAGCAGCATAAAACCAATACCTTTTCTTCAAAAATACCATCGTATTTTTGAAGGGCGCGGCTACTCGCCCAGGGCCTTTTTGACGGCCGTCAGCACCGCTTCGGGTTCAAAGGGTTTGCGGATGGCGGCCACGGCCTTGCGGATGGACTGGTCATGGCCGTCGAGGCCGCTGATGACGATGACCGGGGTGTGCTTGAACTCTTCTTTCTGGCTGTACTTGCGGTAGAAGCGCGGCCCCCATTCGTTGGGCATCTCCAAGTCCAGGGTGATGCAGTCGGGCCGTTCCTTTTCGAGGACCGAAAGCGCGACTTCGCCGTCGGACGCGCTGCACACGTCATAGCCGTTGTCGGCAAAAAGGGTCGTCAGGTACGAGATGATCTGCGGATCGTCGTCGACCACCATGATTTTCTTGGCCATGCCCGTCTCCTTGTGGCTTGGCCCGGGTGATGGCTTACCCGGGCGCGCTGGATCGCATCCTGGCGTTTTGTAACGCGAATTGCTTCCTCTGCCAACCGTGAATTGCCTTAAGCTGCAAAGTGGCCTATCTGGCCGTTTTTCAAGACTCCCCTTGTCCGAGAATATCACGAAGCGCGGCCAAGAGGGCCAGCCGGTCGATGGGTTTGTCGAACACGGCCCGAGCGCCGGGGATCACGTATTTGAGGCCGGGATGGCCGGTGATGACCACGATGGGGATGTCGCGGCCGGATTTCTCCAGGGCGCGGTTGAACTTGGGGCCGGTCATGTCCGGCATTTCCAGGTCCAGGGTGATGGCGTCGGGGCGTTCGGTTTCGATGGCGGCCAGGGCCTGCTTGCCGTTTCGGGCGGAGACCGTGCGGTAGCCTTCGTCGGTGAAGACGTCTTCAAGGTAGGCGACAATATCCGGATCGTCGTCCACGATCAGGATGGTATGGGCCATGGGGGCCTCCGGCTGCGTTGGTGTCGGCGTCCGTTATGAAACGGATGGGCCGGGACAGGCAAGAAAAAACGTCAGTCGTGGGGAGGGAATGCCTCGCCTGCGGGAGCCTGCCCTGCCTCGAGCCAGACCGGCAGCCGGATGGTGAAGCGCGCGCCGCCGCCCGCCGGCACGTCGGCAATGATTTCTCCCCCGTAATCCTTGACGATTCCATAGCTGATGGACAGCCCAAGCCCCGTTCCCTTGCCCACTTCCTTAGTGGTGAAAAACGGTTCGAAGATGCGCCCAAGCACCTCCTGGGCGATGCCCGGACCGTTGTCGGCCACGCTTGCGGTCACGAATTGCCTGCCGTCCACGGTTTCCCGGCCGGCAGCGATGGCGATGCGCTTGACCCCGGGCACGGCCTGCTGGCCGTAGCGTTCGTCCACGGCGTCCCGGGCGTTTAACAGCAGGTTCATGAACACCTGCTCCAGGGGATTGGCCTGGGCGGCCACGTCGGGCAGGTCGCCTGGCAGATCAAAGGTCACCTCGATGTTGCGGACCTTAAGCTGCTGGGAAAAAAGCTCGAAGGTGCGCCGGATGACCGCGCCCAGGGACACGGCGACGACGTGGCGGTCGGATTTGCGGCCAAATTCCCGCATGTGGTTGATGATGCCCGTGGCCCGGGCGATGTGGCGACTGATGCCTTCGGCCATTTCGGTCAGCGTGTCCTGGTCCACGCACTGGCCCCGGCGCACCCGGCGCACGAGGAGGTCGGCGATGGTCTGGATGACGGTCATGGGCTGGTTGAGTTCATGGGCCACGCTGGTGGACATCTCGCCAAGGGTCGCCATCTTGCTGGCCTGGATGAGCTGCTGTTCGGTCTCCAGGCGGCTGGTGATGTCGGTGACCGAGGCCAGGAAGACTTGCGCCCCGGGATAGGCGGCCGAAGAGGTGCGCACGGCGGCGAAGAAGTCCGTGCCGTCCTTACGGCGGTGGCGCACCCGGGCGATATGGCGCTCGGCCCGTATGGCCTCCTCGAAGGGCGCGACGTCGGGTTCGTCGAAAAGCGAGAGGAAGGGCCGGCCCAGGAGTTCCACCGGCTCGTAGCCGTAAAGGGTTTCGGGCCGGGAGTTGCATTCCAGGATGGTCAGGTCCTCGGGGGACAGCACAAAAAGCGCCGAGGGGATGCAGCTGAAGATGGCCTGGTATTTTTTGCGCGAACGCTCCAGCTCCTCTTCCAGGAACTTGCTCTCCGAAATGTCCAGGCTGATCTCCATGACCGAGGCGATGGCCCCGGATTCGTCGGTCATGGGCGAGGTGCTGACGAAAAAAGTGCGCCGGCAGCCGTCGCGGTCCAGGGTGATCTCCTCGGTGACGTGGGGCAGGCCGTCCTCGAAGGTGCGGATGACCGGACAATGGACGCAGGGTTCGTCGCGGCCCTTGTAGACCTTGTAGCAGTACTCCCCGGGCCGGGCGTGGAATTCGTCGGCAAAGGCCTGGTTGTAGCTTAAAAGCCGCAGGTTCTTGTCCTGGACGGTGATGGTGCAGGGTACGTGCTCGAAGAGGTCCTGGTAGCGGTTTTTTTGGCGCACCAGCTCGTACTGCTTGGCGAACACCTCCCGGCCCATGGTGTCGATGGCCCGGCCAAGTTCGCCCAGTTCGTCGGACTGCTTGAGGTCAAGGCCGGTGAACCCCCGGCCCGAGGCAATGGCCCGCGTGGCCCGGATCATGGCCCGCACCGGGCGGTTGACCAAAAGGTGGGTGCACAAAAACAGCACCAGGAAGGTTCCGGCGGCCGCGCCTAGGGCGGCCAGGAAATTGCGCTCGGTGTAGCCGGCCAGCATGGCTTCGTTGGCGGCCTGGGACACGGTGATGTCGAGCAGGCCCAGGATCTTCTTGTCGGCCGGGTGGACATGGCAGGGGTCGCCCACGCAGGACGGTTCGTTTTCGATGGGCCGCAGGATGCCGATGCAGGGATGGCCCGAGGCGTCGGTGAAAAAGCGGGTGCGCTCGCTGCGGGGAATGTGAACCTGGGGCGGGTTGGTGCGGTGACAGACATAGCAGGCCTCTTCCTTGATGTCGGTGGTGTCGTCGATCTCGGAGAGGAGGTTGGAATACTTGATCTGGCCGTTCTTGTTGTAGACGCGGATGGAAATGATGCCCTGCTGGGTGCTGATGCTCTTGATGATCTCCCGGATGGTGTCCGGGGCGTAGGTGAGCATGGCGTAGTGCAGGCCGAGGTTGATAGTGTTGCCCAGGCGCTCCATGTCCGACATGGCCGCCTCGGTGGCCAGGGTCTTCATGGCGTTGATGTTGAGCGACGACCACAGGAAGAAAAAGAGCATCAAGGCCGCGCCCGAGGCAATGGCCAGCTTGGTGATCAGCGAGCAGCGGATGGAGCGCAAAAGCCGCGGCAAGGCGGCGGCGAGGTCGGCGAGCTTGGGCAGGGCCAGGCGGGGCGTCATGGCGGACCCTCCGGTGACGGCGCGGCCGGCCGGCCAGCCGCGAAGCCTGTGTGAAAGCAACGCCTGAACCTAATCCAGATTTCCCCTAAAAACCAGCGTATTTGTGCGGGGCCGTCAACAAGGCGGCCGGACGCGGGCGAGTGTTGTGATCAACCCGCTGAAACAATGACGGAAAAAGCGCTGACAAGGACCGTGACGCCGTCGCCCTGGCAAAACCGCAGTTCGGCCAGGGCGTCCAGGCCCAAGGTGGCGGAAATGCGGGTGCCGTCGGCCAGGGCGGCCACCACCTCGGCGGCGTCGGCTCCCCGGGTCACCCGCTCGACCACGCCGCGAAACCGGTTCTCGGCCGGGTGGGTGTCTGGATCGACGCCCGCTTCGGCCGCGTCGGCCAGGGCGAGCAACGCGCCCTTGACCCGCACCGTGGCCAGGCCGCCCAGACGCAGGCCCAGGGCTTCCAGGCTCTTGGTGGAAATAACGGCCGTGAGGTCGTGGCCGCCCAAGGTGCGCACGGTCAGGCGCGACTGGATCTCGCCGGCCTCGATGGCGGCGATCTTGCCGAAAAAGGTGTTGTACTGCCCGGCCGCCCGGCGGTTTTCCCGGTCGAGAAAATGCTTTTCCAGGCGCTTTTGCTCTTCCTCGGGCAGGTCGAGGAATGCGGCGGTGGAGTTGGCGGTCAAATGCCCCAGGATGCGCTGGACCACGGTCAGGGGCACGCCGTTTTGCAGCAGTTCCACGGCCCGGGAGCGGCGCAGGGTGTTGGGGTTGGCCAGGTGCTTGGGGATGCCGGCTTCGCTGGCCCGGTCGTAGATGACCCGGCGGACGTAGCCCTGGTCGAGATGGAAAATTCCCCCCCGGTGCGGGGTGTAATCCGGGTCGCGCAGGAGCTGTTTGAGTTCGGCGTGGAGCTCGCCCGGCAGATAGACCTCGCGCCGGGGTTTGGCGTCAGTGTCGCGGCCGCCGCCGAGCAGCACCTTGCGGCAGGCCAGGACAAAGTCCTTCTGGTCGTCGATGGCCAGAATTTCCCCCAATTTCGCTCCGGTATAGCGCAGCAGCAAAAAGACCAGACGCGTGCGGTTGCGGGAGACCACCGACCGTTTGCCCTTGGCCTTGGCCACCCAGGCGGCAAAGGCGGCGTCCAGGCGGCGCATCTGCTCGACCGTGAGGAAATTGGGTTCGTTCGCCTCGATGGGGGGCGTGGTGTCGTGGTCGTGCATGGGCTGCCCCATATCCCCCAGGACGTGCTCCAGGTCAATGCCGCTCAACGTGGCCTCCGGGTTTCGTTTATCACGAAAAGAAAAAATGAGGTGACAATTTTCACAAAAGCGGCTAACTTTATTGTCACGCAAGTTTTGCAACTCGTGACAAACTTGGCGGACACTGTCAATAGGCAGTTTTCGCCAAGCCTGTCGCCGGGTTGCGTTCTGGATCGCAAGTCCATGATTTTGACCGCGGGCCAAGGGAGGTGCGAGGGCAGGAGCAGTACGTCTATTGCCAACCTGGGGAAGGGCGAATGCAACACGTAAGCAGAGGGTCGAAGAAGGTATGAAAAACGGAAAACGGCGCATGAGACAGCTGCTGGCCGTCCTGGCCATTTGCGGCATTGGCGGCTTGTCCGCTTTGCCGATAGGCCGGGCCACCGCCGCCCAGCCGGCCAGCGACAAGCAGCGGGCCGACATCGTCACCATTGACGAGATGAAGGCCTACGGCAAATTGTCGCAACCCACCGTGGCGTTTTTGCACGACAAGCACACCACGGCTTTGGGCAAGCAGAAAGACTTTTACAAGAAAGAGTGCGGCACCTGCCACCTGTCCAACAAGGACGGCGTGATGCAGCTTGGATACATGAGCGAGGGCAAGCCTGTATCCGGCGAGAAGCTGCGCGACAACTACCACAACAACTGCATCAGCTGTCACAAGGACATGGCGGCCGCCGGCCAGAAGACCGGCCCCACCGACGTCCAGTGCAAAGGCTGCCACAACGCCACTCCTGACGTGGCCTCCAACTGGCAGCCCATCGTCGTGGACAAGCGGCTGCACTACCGCCACGCCGCCACCCAGGAAAAAGCCGACAACAAGTGCGGCGCCTGCCACCACATCTTCAGCGAGAAGACCGGCAAGACCGCTCCCGCGCCCAAGCCGGAGGAAGTCCCCGGTTCCTGCTCGTACTGCCACGGCGAGAAGACCACCGTGGTGGAAAACCGCCAGCCCAAGGAGATCCGCTCCCTGCGCTTGGCCGCCCACGGCGAATGCGTGACCTGCCACAAGGCCACCGCCGCCGCCGGCAAGGACGTGCCCACCGGCCCGGTCACCTGCGCCGGCTGCCATGGCCCCCTGGATCAGAAGGCCATCGCCGAGACGTCCTTAAAGAAAGTTCCCCAGGGCGCGGACCTGCGCATCAAGCGCGGCCAGCCCGACTACGCCATGGTGCGCCCGGCCGAGGTCCAGACTTCCCTGGCCGTGGCCGGCAAGCCCTATGCCGGCATGCCCGCCGTGCCCTTTGACCACAAGTACCATGAAGCCAAGAGCGAGACCTGCGTGTCCTGCCACCACGCCGCCCTGTCCTCCTGCTCGGCCAAGTGCCACACCCCGGCCGGCGTGAAGGAAGGCGGATTCGTGACCCTGGAAGGCGCCATGCACAACGTCGGCGCGACCCAGAGCTGCGCCGGCTGCCACGCCGTGGTCCAGAAAAAGCCCGAATGCGCCGGCTGCCACGACGCCATGCAAAAGGGCATCGGCGGCGTGGACAAGTGCGGTTCCTGCCATGTGCCCGGCGACGCCGCCCTGCAGGAAGCCATGACCTCCATGATGGCCAAGCCGGCCAGCGCCGACACCGCCGCCGCCGAAGCCGACCTGGCCAAGAAGCTGCTGGCCGGCAAGCGCGACGCCACCACGACCTTCCCGGCCGAGGACATCCCCCAGACCGTGACCATCGGGTCCCTGTCCAAGGATTACGAGCCGTCGGTCCTGCCCCACCGCCAGATCGTCCAGGCCATGCTTGACGGCATGAAGGACAGCAAGCTGGCCGGGGCCTTCCACGCCACCGACGCCGCCGTGTGCCAGGGCTGCCACCACAACAGCCCGGCCTCGAAGACGCCGCCGCGTTGCGGCAACTGCCACCAGGCCGTCGAAACGACCGCCGCCTCCGCCCGTCCGGCGCTCAAGGCCGCCTACCACAACCAGTGCATGGGCTGTCACAAGGCAATGGGCATCGAGGGCAAGGTCGTCAGCAAGGCTCCGGGCGCCAAGCCCGTGCCTGCCGCCACGGACTGCGCCGGTTGCCACAAGGAAAAGAAGAAATAGGACCCAAACCAGCAGAGGTCTCGCTACAATGAAACGTAGACACTTTCTGGGCCTTCTGGGCGCGGCCGGCGTCACCCTGGGCTCCGGCGCGACGGCCAAGGCCGCGTCGCTTGGCGACGTCAAGGGACTGCCCAACGCGGGCGGCGTGCTCTTCGACGCCTCGCGCTGCATCGGCTGCCGCAAATGCGAAGCGGCCTGCAACCAGGTCAACGACCTGCCCAAGCCCGCCAAGGCCTTTGACGATCTGACGGTGCTCGACGCCACGCGCCGCACCGACGGCAAAACCTACACCATCGTCAACAAGTACGTCCCGGATGCCGGCAAGCCGCCGGTCTTCCGCAAGATCCAGTGCAACCATTGCATGGAGCCGGCCTGCGCCTCGGCCTGCTTCGTGGCGGCTTTCAAGAAGTCCGAAACCGGCGCGGTGGTCTACGACCCCGACGTCTGCGTCGGCTGCCGCTACTGCATGGTGGCCTGCCCGTTCAACATCCCGGCTTACGAGTACGACAAGGCCTTCACTCCCCGGGTCATGAAATGCACCATGTGCCAGCCGCGCCTGCTCGAAGGCAAGCTGCCCGGCTGCGTCGAGGCCTGCCCCAAGGAAGCCCTCGTCTTCGGCAAGCGCCGCGAACTGCTCAACCTGGCCTGGGACCGCATCGGCGGCAATCCCGGACGCTACGTCGAGCATGTCTACGGCGAGCGCGAGATGGGCGGCACGAGCTGGCTGACCATCGCGCCCAAGCCGTCCTTTGCCGCCATCGGCATGGATGAAAACCTCGGCACCACCTCCGCGCCGGAGCTGACCTCCGGAGCCCTGGCCGCCGTGCCCGCCGTGGCCGGCATCTGGCCGGTGCTGCTGACCGGGCTTTACGCCATCAGCAAGCGCAAGGAAAAGATCGCCGAGTCCGAGAAGCAGGCCGCCGTGGCCGCGGCCATCGCCAAGGCCAGCGCCGACGCCGAGGCCAAGCTGGCCGAGGAACTGGCCAAGGCCGAGGTCGCGGGCAAGCGGCGCATCGAGGTCGAGGTCAAAAAGGCCCTGGAAGCCGCCGCCAAGGCCGGCGAAGAAGGGGAGGACGCGTAATGACGACGGAAACTCAGAAAGGGACGCTTTTCACTCCCTGGAACATCGTCGCCGGCATCATCCTGGCCGCCGGCGTCGTGGTCACCATCATGCGCTTCACCATGGGCCTGGGCGCGGTGACCAACCTCTCCGACAACAACCCCTGGGGCATCTGGATCGGGTTTGACCTGCTGTGCGGCGTCGCCCTGGCCGCCGGTGGCTACACCACCTCGGCCGCCTGCTACATTTTCGGGTTCAAGCGCTTTCACGGCGCGGTGCGCCCGGCCATCCTGACGGCCTTTCTGGGCTACGCCCTGGTCGTTTTTGCCCTCAACTACGACGTCGGCCGCCCCTGGCGTCTGCCGTACCCGATCTTCTACCAGCAGGGGACCACGTCCATCCTGTTCGAAGTCGGTCTGTGCGTGTTCATCTACTTGACGGTGCTGTTCCTCGAATACCTGCCGGCCGCCCTGGAGTGGAAGCGGGGCTTTGACAAGTACCGCGACATCCTGGTCAAGCTGACCATGGGCCTGACCATCCTGGGCGTCATCCTCTCGACCCTGCACCAGAGCTCGCTGGGCGCGCTGTACCTCATCGCCCCGTCCAAGCTGCATCCCCTGTGGTACACGCCGTACCTGCCGGTCATGTTCTTCATGTCCAGCATGTTCGCCGGCATGTCCATGGTCATCTTCGAGGGAACGCTGTCCCACAAGCACTTCCATCACAAGATGGACGACGAATACAACCTTGGCTACGAAGACCTGCAGATGGCCTTCTCCAAGGCGGCCGCCTGGATCATGGCCGGCTACCTGGCCATGAAGGTCTTCGGCCTGGCCATGGACAACCGCTGGCAGTACCTGGGCACCGGCTACGGCGTGTGGTGGCTCACCGAAGTCGTCGGCTTCGTGGCCCTGCCGTGCTACGCCTACGCCGTGGCCTACCGCGACCGCAACCTGAAGCTCGCCCGGTTCACCGCCCTGTGGACGGTGCTCGGCATCGTGCTCAACCGCTTCAACATCAGCCTGGTGGCCTTTAACTGGCAGCTGCCCAGCGTTGACCGCTACTTCCCGAGCGCGGGCGAGATCATCATCTCCTTGTTCGTGGTCACCATCGGCGTCATCGCCTTCCGGTTCATCGTCACCCGGATGCCCATTTTCTACGTGCATCCGGCTTACAAAGACTCGTCCCACTAGGACAGGGGAATAGCCATGTTCAATACGTTGCAAGACCTGATGCTCCACAACAAGAGCATCACCTACGTCCTCATGGGCGTCGTGCTGATCTGCTTCGTCGGATTCTGGCACTTCCTCACGGACAAGGAAGAGCGTAAACGCCGCTACTAGGCTGATCGGACCGCGATCGCCAAGGAGAACACCAATGTATGCATTCCTGACGGGTCCGATGCTGTGGCTGTCGTTCGCCATATGCATCCTCGGCTGCGCCTGGCGCGCCTATATGTACGTCAAGGGCCTCAGCTGGCAGCTCGACCGGGTGGCTTACGGCCATAATACCGATCTGGCCGTCAAAGGGGCGCTCAAGTCCATCTTCCACTGGCTCATTCCCTTTGCCTCGTGCAGCTGGCGGGCCAAGCCGGTCTTTGCCACGGCCTTCTTCCTGCTGCACATCGGCCTGGTCATCGTGCCGATCTTCCTCTACGCCCACGTTATGATCGTGGCCGAGCGCTTCGGCGTGTCCTGGCCGACCATGCCTGACGGGCTGGCCGACATCCTGACCATCCTGGCCATTCTGGCCGGCCTGTTCATCCTGTTGCGCCGCTTCGGCTTAAGCGAAGTGCGCATCATCACCACCCGCCAGGATCTGGGGATCATGGCGATCAGCCTCGCCCCCCTGGTCACCGGCTTCGTGGCCGCCCACCAGAGCGGCGACGGCAACGGTTGGCTTCTGGCCCACATCATCACCGGCGAAATCTGGCTCATCGCCGTGCCGTTCACCAAGCTGTCCCACGCCGTGCTGTTCTTCTGCTCCCGGGCCCAGATCGGGATCGACTTCGGCACCAAGCGCGGCGGTCAGCGCGGCAGCGGCATCGTCTGGTAAACCGGCCGGCGGGATATCGCCAAGGAGTGACACGTCATGCCTGAAGGGATTTATTGCAACAAGCGGCCGATCACGACGGAGGAGGAGCTCAAGGCTCTGCTCTCCGATACGCGCGGCACGAAATACTACGAGGAAATGCTGTCGCTGGAGGTTGACCGCGAAAAACTGTGGGCAACCATCCAGAAAACCTGCAAATCGCGCACGAAAACCTGGCTCGATGTCTGTGCCCGGTGCGGCCTGTGCGCCGACTCCTGCTTCCTGTATCTGGTCAACGACTGCAAGCCCGAGCAGGTGCCGTCGTACAAGATCCAGTCCACCCTGGGCGAGATCGTTCGCCGCAAGGGCGACGTGGACAACGCGTTCATGCGCCATGCCATGGAAGTGGCCTGGTCCCAGTGCACCTGCTGCAACCGCTGCGCCATGTATTGCCCCCACGGCATCGATATGGGCGTCATGATGGGCTACACCCGCGGCTTGCTCTATTCCCAGGGATTCGTGCCTTGGGAACTCAAGATCGGCGCGGGCATGCACCGGGTCTACCGGGCCCAGATGGACGTCACCACCGAGGATTGGGTGGAGACGTGCGAATGGATGGCCGAGGAGCAGCAGGACGATTGGCCGGGTCTTGAGATCCCCGTCGACAAGGAAGACGCGGACATCATGTACACCTGCAACGCCCGCGAACCCAAACACTATCCCGAGGACTTGGCTGAGGCGGCCATCCTGTTCCACATCGCTGGCGAGAATTGGACCGTGCCCAGCGAAGGTTGGGAGCAGACCAGCCTGTCCATGTTCGCCGGCGACTGGGAAGCCTGCAAGCTGCAGGTGGAAAACGTCTACGCCGCCATCGATCGCCTCAAGCCCAAGCGGGTCATCGGCACCGAATGCGGCCACGCCCACCGGGCCACGGTCATCGAAGGCCCCTTCTGGGCCGGTCGTCCCGACGGCCAGCCGCCCGCGCCCTACATCCACTACGTCCAGTGGGTGGCCGAGGCGCTTCGCGAAGGCAAGCTCAAGATCGATCCGGCCAAGCGGATCAAGCAGCCCGTCACCTACCAGGATTCCTGCAACTATATCCGCAACTGGGGCCTGGCCGAGACCGCCCGCGAGATCCTGTCGTATCTCGTCGAACCCGGCTATCTCATTGAAATGACCCCTAACAAAGAGCATAACTACTGCTGCGGCGGCGGCGGCGGCTTCAACGGCATCGGCAAGTTCCGGCCCCAGCGCAACAAGGCGCTTTTGACCAAGCGCGACCAGATCCTGGCCACCGGGGCCAAGCTGGTCATCGCACCCTGCCACAACTGCTGGGACGCCATCCGCGACCTCGAGGAAGAGTACCACATCCACATCGACTGGAGCTTCCTCAAGCCGCTGCTGCTGAAAATGGTCATCGTGCCCGAACACCTCAAGCCCAAGGACGAGGAAGAGGGCGACGAGGAATAGGGAAGAGGTGCGCCTAACCGCACGCAACCTCCACCTCTAACACGAAATAGGGGTTTGGAATGTTCAATAAGATCCTGTTTGCGACAACCGGTTCGCCGGAATGCGACAGCGCCGCCCGCGTGGCCTTCGACATGGCCCGCCAGTACGGCTCCAAGCTGACGCTTTTCCACGTGCTCGGCATCCCGGGCAAGGGCGACAGCAATCTCGTCATCGACACCCGCACCGGCGAGGAAGTCGATGCCGACGCCGAATACCTGGAAGGCGTGGCCGAAGAGCTGCGCACCACCTACGCCAACCAGCTCGAAGCCCTGCCGGGCGTCGAGATCGAAGTGGCCGTGGGCGTTCCCTCCCGCGAGGTGCTGCGCATCGCCCGGGCCAAGGACGTGGACATGATCGTCCTGTGCGGTCCGTCCGAAGGCCAGCAGTCCGGCTTCTACAAGCGCGGCGTGGTCGGCGACAACCTGCGCAAGGTGGCCAAGGCCGCCCGCTGCCCGGTGCTGACCGTCAGCCGTCCGTCCGCTTCCTTCTGGGGCGGATTCTCCAATATCGTGTTTGCCACGGACTTCTCCAAGGCGTCCGAGTCGGCCTTCCAGTTCGCCAAGACCGTGGTCAAGGCCGTGGACGGCGAGCTGCACATGTTCCACTGCGTGGATTTGAGCCGCTTCCAGTCGCCCATCGCCCTGACCCAGGACGGCATCGAAGCCAAACTGGCCGAGTCCCGCCGTCGGCTGCACCACGAATACGCCACCCAACTCGGGGATTTCAAAAGATATACTTCCGAGGTATGGGAGGGCACGCCCTACGTCGAAATCGTCAAGTTCGCCCGTGAACGCCAGGCCGACCTCATCGTCATGGCCCACCACGCCCGCGACGTCGATCCCGACGAACGGCCCTTCGGCAGCACCCTGGAACAGGTCATCGTGCGGGCCTCCTGCCCCGTGGTGAGCGTCAACCGTCCCGACAAGCTGCCCCAGGCGGCCGAGGCGTAAGCCCCCACAACCTCCCGGGGACGCAAAAGGAGAAAGGGAAACATGCCCAAGACCATCCTTATCGTGGACGACGATCCCAATATCCGGGAATACCTGGAGACTCTGCTCACCGACAACGGCTACGAAACCATCGTCGCCGAAAACGGGGAAAAGGCCCTGGAAGTGCTGGCCGCCCATTCGCCCGACCTGATCACGCTCGACATCGAGATGCCGGACAAGACCGGGCCGTGGTTCAACCGGGCGCTGCAGCGGGGCAAGACCTACGCCAACATCCCCATCATCGTCATCACCGGCCACACGGGGCTCAAGTACGTGATCCCCAACGCCGTGGGGTCCTTGAGCAAGCCCTTTGAACAAAAGGAACTGCTCGATCTCGTGCGCGAAACCATAGGCTCTTAATCCCGTCCCCCGGGGCGCGGCCACCCGCCGCGCCCCGGGGACGGTCTTGAGCCAAACACGCGGCTTGGCTCGCCCCGACCGCCTGCGCGGTCCAGGCAACGCCGGAGCGTTTCGGGCCATCCCGAATGCGCCGGACGCCTGCCGGTCTCCGGTCTCGTCCGACCGCCGCCGGCCCGGCGGCCAAGGCGACAAGGACCACGGCCATGAGCGAACGCCTGTTGCTCGTCGACGACGAGGAGGACATCCGCCGCTTCCTCGGCATGTTCCTCGCCGACCTGGGCTATGAGGTCCACGCCGCCGAAAACGGCGTCCAGGCCCTGGAAATGTTCGATTCCGTCGAGCCCTCCATCGTGCTCACCGACATCAAGATGCCGGTCATGGACGGGCTGGAGCTGCTTAAGCAAATCAAGGCCAAATCGCCCGAAACCGAAGTCGTCATGATCTCCGGCCACGGCGATATGGACCTCGCCATCGGCTGCCTGCAGTACGACGCCGCCGACTTCGTCACCAAGCCCATCAACCACGACATCCTCGACGCGGCGCTCAAGCGCGTGGAGGAAAAGATCATCCTGCGCCGCGAACTCAAGCAGTACACCCAGAATCTCGAAAAGCTCGTCCAGGAAAAATCCCGCCGCGTCATCGAACTCGAACGCCAGCTGGCCGCTGGCGAAATGGTCGAAACCATGTGCCAGGCCATCTCCGGCCTGTCCGAGGATTTCGGCGACAAGGCCGGCTATTTCAACGAGATGCCGTGCTTCGTGGCCGTGCACAACCGCTCGCTTACCGTGGTCGCCACCAACCAGCTCTACAAGGAACGCTTAGGCGACATGGTCGGCCACCACAGCTGGGAAGTCTACGTGGGCCAGGCCATCCGGGGCTTCGACGGCCCGGTCTGGAAGACCTTTGAGACCGGCAAGGGCCAGCGGTCACGTGAGACCATGCTCTGCAAAAACGGCCGCGAGCTGCCCGTCATGGTCCATACCTCGCCCATCGGCGAGCGCGACGGCAAGGTGGAACTCGTCCTGGAACTGGCCGTGGACGTCAGCGAAATCAAACGCCTCCAGGAAGAACTGCGGGTCACCCAGCAGAAGTACATGGACCTGTTTGAGGCCACGCCCTGTTACATTGTCGTGCGCGACCGAAACTATCGCATCGTGGCCAACAATACCCTTTTCAAGCAGGATTTCGGCGAGGGCGTGGGCAAGCTCTGCCACGAAGTCTTCCGCCATCGCGACACGCCCTGCCCGGACTGCCCGGTGGACGCCACCTTCGCCGACGGCGAGCCCCACAACCTCGAAGCCGTGGTCACTTGTCTGGACGGCAGCGCCAAGAACGTGCTGACCTTCACCGCGCCCATGCGCAACGCCGAGGGCGAAATCACCGAGGTCATGGCGCTGTCCACCGACATCACCCAGATCCGCGAACTCCAAGACCACCTGACGTCCCTGGGGCTTATGCTCGGCTCCATCTCCCATGGCGTCAAAGGAATGCTCACCGCCCTGGAAGGCGGCGTCTACCGCCTGGAATCCGGCATCAAACGCGAAGACATGACGCGCATCGCCGATGCCGGCGACACCATCAAATCCCTGGTCGGCCGGGTGCGAAATCTCGTCCTTAATGTCCTTTACTACGCCAAATCCCGCGACATGGCCGGCGACTCCGTGGACGTCAGCCACCTGGCGCAAAACGTCGCCCAGGTCGTAGAACCCAAGGCCGCCCGGGAAAAGATCGCCTTTACCTGCGACATTCCGTCCGACCTCGGCACGGCCGACCTGGACACGGCCAACCTGTCCGCCGCCCTGGTCAACATCCTGGAAAACGCCATCGACGCCTGCACCGCCGACACCGCCAAGGACATCCACTCCATCAGTTTCAAGGCCAGCGCCGACGCCGACGCCGTCACCTTCGACATCAGCGACAACGGCATGGGCATGTCCCAGGAAACCCGGGAAAAAGCCTTCACGCTTTTCTTCTCGTCCAAGGGCTTGAAGGGAACGGGCCTGGGGCTTTTCATCGCCCACGACGTGGTGAAAAAGCACGGCGGCCGCATCGACCTGACGTCCGAGCCTGGGGAAGGGACGCAGTTTCATATCGTCATGCCGCGAAGGAAGGCCGAGGCGGTTGGAAGTTGAGGGAAAATCGGGAGAAAGAGGGAAGAATGCCTCCGGCGGCCAAAGGGGCTGAGCCCCTTTGGAAACCCCTCCTGGGTTGAGTAAGGGGAAGGGGCGCGTCAGTGGTTGGGAGTTTGTAAGACCCCTTGGGCGCGGAAGCGCTGGCGGCTGCGCCGCGTGGGTCGTTGAAATTTTTGGGCCGTCGATGCGCCCGGCTGTCGCCGGGTGCTCGACGGCCCAAAAATTTCAACGACCCGGTTCGCCCGGGGTTACCCGGCACGGGAAAATGGGGGAATGCGGCTCTGGCGTAGCAATTGACTGACTGGGCGCTTGTCCCAGCTGTCCTGTAATTCTTTCTCAAGACAACGCGAAACGGGCTGGTTTTGGCGCGATGCATTGATCGCGCCAAAACCAGCCCGTTTCGCTGGCGAGGTGGTGGCCGGAATTGGGGTTGGGCGGCCGGGCGGCTTCCGCCTGGCCACGCAAACCCAATTCCGGCCGCCATATTCACTCGTGCCGCCGCCCACCGCCATCACCCCCGCCCGTCCGTCCGATCCCAGGTCGGGGGGCCGGGGGGGCGGTCGGCCCCCGGCGGGGCTTGGGGCAGCGCCCCAATCTTCTGCCTTCTCTCTCTCATCTCCCTTCGCTCAAAACGCGTAAGGCTCGGCCTGACGCCATTCGAACATGTAGGTTTCTTCCGGGATGAGTTCCTTGTTCTCCAACGCATCCGCCGCCAGCAGCGCCGCTGCCGACACTGACGAGAAGCTCATGCCGGGCAGGATGATGTCCTGGCGGTCGTTTTCCGGGATGACGGCCAGATGGCCGTAGGCGACGGCCCAGCTTTTGTCGGCCGGGGGCTGTTGGCCGGGCGGCGTTTTGACGCGAAAGCCCACGGCCGTGCCGTCGGCGAAGCAGCACCAGACGGCCAGCCGGTAGAGAACGAACTGTCCCTTGGCGTCGAGTTCCGGGCTGCGGTGGACGAAGCCGCGCACGGCGTAGGGGCGTTCAAAGGCGGGGCCGGGGCCTTTGGCGGCGATGTCATAGAGTTCGCCGGTGTTGATGGGCACGTAGTCCTGGCCGCCGGCGCGCAGGCGTTCGGGGACCGGGGCGATGTCCGGCGCTGGCAGGGATGGGGCGACGCTGAAGACGTCGCTGTCGTTGTTGGCCGAGAGGGTTTGCAGGCCGCCTTCGGCGAACCACACCAGGCAGGCCAGGGCGAGGTAGCACAGGCCCCGGCCGAGGTTGGCCTTGGCCACGGGGCGCAGGGTCGCGTAGGCCCCGAGCACGGCCAGGACCACGGCGGCGGCAAGCGTGACCGGCTTGAACTTGGGATTTAAGTACATCCAGTAATTGCCGGCGGTTGCCAGCCAGCCCATGAAGCCGGCCAGGGCCAGCATGGCCAGGCCGTCGAGGCGGGCGGCCAGGGCGGCGAGAAGCTTGTTCATGACGCGCCCCCGGTGAGGATGCCGTAGACGGCGCAGGTGATAAAGACGATGGCGGCCGGGACAATGGCGAGCACCCGGGTCAGGCGCGGGGTGAACACCTGCCGCCACATGAGCAGGAGCTTGAGATCGAGCATGGGGCCAAGGGCCAGAAAGGCGAGCTTGGCCGCGGCCGGGAAGGTGGAAAACGAGGCGGCCACGAAGGCGTCGGCCTGGGAGCACAGCGAGAGCACGACGGCGAGCGCCATCATGCCCGGAATGGCCAGGACGAGGTCGTTTTCCAGGGCCATGACCACGGAAACAGGGACATAGGCTTTGAAGGCCGCCGCCACCATGGAACCCAGGATCAGCACCTTGGCCATGTCCAGGAAGTCGGCCATGGCGTGGCGCATGGCCGAGGCGACCTTGTCGCGCCGGCTGGGGACGACGGCGGCCAGGGGCACGGCGTCGGCGAGCGACCCGAAGGGCGTGCCGGGAATGGTGGCCGGCCCGTGGTGATGGGCGTGGTCTTCGGGACCGTGGTCATGGCCGCAGCCGCAGGCCGGGGCGGCGGCGGGATCGCGCAAAAGCGACAGCGCGTCGCGGCCGCCGGCCCAGTAGCCGACGACCAGGCCGGCCGCGATGACCAGGACGCAGCGCCAGATGGCCATGGTCGGGTCGCCCCGAAAGGCCACCAGGGTGGCTAAAAGCGACACGGGATTGATGACCGGCGCGGCCAGCATGAAGGCGACCGCCGCGCCCGGGGGCACGCCTTTGCCGATGAGCCGGCGGGCCAGAAAGACCACGCCGCATTCGCAGCACGGGGTCAGCGCGCCGATACCAAGGCCCACCAGGGTGGAGGCCAGCCGGCCCTTGGGCAAAAGCCGCGTCAGGCGGTCGCGGGGCACGTAGGCCTCGACCAGCCCCGAGGCCACGGACCCCAGCAGCAAAAACGGCACGGCCTCCAGCACGATGGACAGCGTGGCCTGGGCGAAAAGATCGAGATTGTGCAGGGCGTTCATGCGGCGGCGGCTTCCAGGCGGTAGACAGGTTCGGCGGCGGCCGGATCGGTGGGCACGAAGCGCACGACGCGGTGGTGGAAGGCGGCAAGGGACGGCCGGTGGGCGATGCTGACGATGGTGGTCTTGGGCAGACGATCCACCAGCAGGCCGTAGAGTTCCTTCTGGGAGGCCTCGTCCAGGGCCGAGGAGGCTTCATCGCAGAAAAGCCGGTCCGGGGCCAAAAGGATGGCCCGGGCGAATCCCAGGCGTTGTTGTTCGCCCGAGGACAGCTCCTGGCTCCAGTGGCGCTCCTCGCCCAGCAGCGCAATCAGATGGCCCAGGCCGCAGTCGGTGAGCACGGCGGCGATGCGCGCCTCGCCGTAGGTCTCCGGGGCGTCTGGGTAGGCTACCGTGGCGGCCAGGCTGGCGATGGGCAGGTAGGGCTTTTGGGGCAAGAACAGGCTGCGACCCTCGGTCGGCAGGGCCAGGGTTCCGGTGGCGTAGGGCCACAGGCCGCCGATGGCCCGAAACAGCGTGGATTTGCCGCAGCCGGCCGGGCCGGCGATCATGACGCGTTCGCCTGGGGCCACGGCCAGGGCGGCGTCGGTGAGCAGGGTGCGGCCGTCGGGCAGCGAGAGGCTCGCGTCCGTCAGGGCCAGGGCCTGGCCGGCCGAGGCGGGAGTGCGGGTAAATCCGGCGTCCTTGGCCGCTTCAAGTTCGGCCAGGGCGTGGGCGAAGCCGGTGAGTCGATCCACGGTGGCGCGCCATTGGGCCAGGCGGGTGTAGGCGTCGATGAACCAGGACAGGGACGATTGGACGTGGTTGAAGGCCGAGGCGGTCTGCATGAGGCCGCCGAGCTGGATGGCCCCGGAGAAATAGCGCGGCGCGGCCACCAGGAAAGGAAACAGGATGGCGGCCTGGGAGTAGCCGGCGGAAAACCAGGTCAGGCGCTTTTGCTGACGCATGATGGCCCACCAGTTGGTGACCACATGGGTGAAGCGGCCGGACAAGTTGCCGGCTTCCTGGGTTTCGCCGCCGTAAAGGGCGATGGGTTCGGCGTTCTCGCGCACGCGCACGAGATTGTAGCGGTAATCGGCCTCGTAGCGCTGCTGGAGGAAATTGAGGCGAATGAGCGGCCGGCCGATGTAGTGGGTGAGAAAGGAGCCGAAGCCGGCGTAGAGCACGGCGGCCCAGAGCATGGAGCCGGGCAACTGGATGTCGAGGATATGGATTTCGCCCGAGAGGTTCCACAGGATGACGGAAAAGGAGGCCAGGGACACCACGGATTCAATGAACCCCAGGGTCAGGGAGAGCGTCTGCTCGACAAAGCCGCCGATGTCCTCGCTGATGCGCTGGTCGGGGTTGTCGGCCCCGTTTGGGGAAAAGCGCAGGCGGTAGTAGTTGCGGTGGGTGAGCCACATGGCGGCGTAGCGTTCGGTGAGCCAGCGCCGCCAGCGGATTTGCAGCATCTGGCGCAGGTAGATCTGATACACGGCCACGATGATGAACATGGCGGCCAGGATGGCGAACCGGCCGAAGAGGCGGAAGAATTCGTCGAGGTTTTTTTCCTGGAGCGAGTTGTAAAAGAGGTTGTTCCACTCGTTGAACAGCACGTTGAGATAGACGATGCCAAGGCTCATGCCGACGATGACGGCAAGGAGCAGGCCGGATTTCAGGCGCTCCTCGCTTTTCCAATAGGGCTTGGTCAGCGTCCAGAGATCGGCCAGAAAGCGCCGTTTGGTTGCGGACATGGAAGGCTCCTGGTTGCGGTTGGCCGCGCGGGGCGGCCCGGTCCCCGGGCGAGGCATTTGAGCCGGCACGCCGGGGCGGACCGTACCCCTCTAGTCACTGGCGGGGGCGGTTGCAACCGAAGCGGCGGAGATTGTCCATGAAATTTCCGTTAGGCGCGGAGCCGACAGACCCTTGGGGCAGGCACAGGCCCTTGCCGCAGGTCCGCCGACGCCGCCGGGGCGGGGCTATTCGTAGGGGTAGGTGGTTCCGGCGAATTCCTTGGCCCGGGGGTTGGGGTAGTTGCCGGCGGTCTGGAGTTTTTTGATGTTCTTGGAGCGGTCTTCCCAATGGGTGTGCAGGAGCTGCTCGGCCTTGTGGCTCATGGGATGTTCCAGGAAGTTCTTGTACAGGGTCTGGACCTGGCCGTTTTGCTGAGAGGCCCGCTCGGGGAACTTGGCGTCGGCCCCGTAGACGCCGTCGATGCGGTCCATCATGAAGTCCTTGAGTTGCTTGGCGGCGGCCACGGCCTTGCCGGTCATGCGAAGCCCGATGAGGGCGCCGCCGGTCATGATGCAGGCGGCTTTGAGGAAGCCGCGACGGGTCGAAGCGATGAAAGTCATGGCTTGCTCCTTAGGCTTTTTGTTCGTTGTACAGGGCCAGGCGCTTTTTGAGCGAGGCGTAGAATTTGGTGGTGCGGCGATCCATGGACTGCAGCACGCCGGGCATGATGGGCTGGCCGCCGCCCATGACGCAACCGCCGGGGCAGGCCATGAATTCGATGAAATGCCAGGGCGACTTGCCGGCCTTGACCACTTCGCAGACCTCGGCGAACCGTTTGGCCCCGTGGACCACGGCCACCTTCACGTCCGTGCCGCCCACATTGACCGTGGCTTCCTTGAGGCCCTTAAGCCCCCGCACGGCCTTGAAGTCCCAGCTTTCCGGGGCCTTGCCGGTGACGGCCTGATAGGCGTAGCGCAGGGCCGCTTCCATGACGCCGCCGGTGACGCCGAAGATGGTGGCGCCGCCGGTGGACTCGCCCATGAGCGCGTCGCGCTGGCCCGGGGCCACGGTGTTGAGGTCGATGCCGGCTTTCTTGAACATGTAGGCCAGTTCGCGGGTGTCGATGGTGGCGTCGATGTCCTGATAGCCGCTGGACCAGTTGGCCGGGCGCATGCCTTCGTATTTCTTGGCCGTGCAGGGCATGATGGAGACGGTAAAGACGTCGGCGCGCTTGTATTTCATGGTGTCCGCGCCGTAGGTCTTGGCCAGGGAGCCGAGCATCCCGATGGGGGACTTGCAGGTGGACATGTTGGGGAAGAGCTCGGGATAGAACGTCTCGACGTACTTGTGCCAGCCGGGACAGCAGGAGGTGAACTGGGGCAGGGGCTTGTCGATCTTTTTGGTGAGCCGGCCGACGAACTCCGAGCCTTCTTCCCAGATGGTGACGTCGGCGGTCCACTCGTTGTCCCAGGTGTGGTCAAAGCCGAGCTTTTGCAAGGCTCCGAGCATCTTGTCCGTGGTCACCGCGCCCACGGGCATGCCGAAGCAGTCGCCCAGGCCGTAGCGCACGGCCGGGGCCGGCATGGCGATGACCTTGACGTTTTTATCCTTGAGCTTTTGTTCGATGACCGGAACCCAGGACTGTTCTTCGTAGATGGCCGAGACCGGGCAGTGGGTGAGGCACTGGCCACAGTTGATGCAGGCTTCGACATGGGGGATCTTGTGAGGTTCGCCGGTCTCGCCGTAGATGGCGCCGGTGGGGCAATAGCCCATGCAACTGTCGCAGCCGATGCATTTGGACTCGTCGACCTTGATGAAGAAGAGCTTGTCCGGATCGGCCTTGGGGTCCGGAGACTGCATTTCGTAGAAGATTTTCTCCATTTCAACGCGGCTCATGAGGCTCCCTCCGCTGGATGAGGCTTGGCCGGACGCGCCATGGCCCGGGCGACGGGGCAGGTCGTCGCCGCGTGGCGCATGGCCGCGTCGGCCAAGCCGGTTTGCGCCGGCCGGGGACTGTTCCCGCGTGGCCCCGAACAGCGCGTTGCCTGCCGGGACGGCCCGGACCGCCTACGCCGCGCGAGCGCTCGCGCGGCGGCGGCGACCGGTCGGGCCGCCGTATCCCGGAGCCGCTGCCACGGCCTCGGGACGGTCCTAGGCCGTCATTTCCGGCAGGGAAGATTGTGTCTTTGTCATTATTTTATACTATTAATGAGATACTAAATATAAAATAGTAACACGAAAGCGGTTTACAACGAAATTCCAGCCGGGGCAAGCCTCGGCGCGTAACGGGGGCGTGTCTCGCGTGCTCTCTTGGCGGTGACGAGTCGATTGTTGTGTTGTTAAGGCTCCGGTATTGTTTGCTATTTGTCCATAAGCCCGGTTCCAGGAAAGATGGAGCGGGCCGAAAAAAAACGGGGACCGGCTGTTGACCGGTCCCCGTTTGGCGGTTCGGGAAGAGGGGAAGGCGGGCTAGACGTCCACGCCAGCGGCCTTGACCGCGGCCATGCCGCCTTCGACGCTGACCACGTTCTGGAAGCCGGCGTCGGCCAGGGTCACCAGGGCCTCGTAGGAGCGCGCGCCGGTGTTGCACATAAGCACCACGGGCTTGTCCTTGGGCACCTCGTTCAGGCGTCCGCGCAGCTGGCCCTGGGGGATGTTGTGCCAGCGGCCGGGGTGCTTCTCCACCAGCGGTCCGCCCTGGGGATTTTCCCGGCAGTCGATGATGTGGGCGTCGCTGCCGGCGTCGGCCCATATCGTGGCGAATTCCGTGACGGAAATGCCCTTGTTCTGGCCGGACAGGATGTTGTCGGCCGCGTTGGCCACGGTGTTCAAAATATCCATGGCCGAGGCAAAGGGTGGCGAGTAGGCCACTTCCACGTTGGACACGTCGGCCACGGTCGGTTTGTGGGGCAGCATGGCGGCCACGGTGTTGACCTTGCCGATGAGTTCGTCGCCCATGGCGCACAGGCCCTGGAGGCCAAGGACGCGCCTCGTGCCGCGCTCGGCCACCAGTTCCAGGGACATGAGTTCGTGTTCGGGGTAGAAGTGCGCCCGGTCGATGGCCGTGATGTGGGTGGTGACGGCGTCGAAACCGGCCCGCTCGGCCTGGGCCTGGGTCAGGCCGGTGCCGGCTGCGGCCAGGTCGAAGAGCTTGACGCACCAGGAGCCGACCACGCCTTCGAAACGAGACGCGCCGCCGGCCAGGTTGTCGCCGATGACCCGGCCCTGCCGGTTGGCCATGGACCCCAGCGGCAGGTACATGGGCTGGCCGGTGACCAGGTTTTTGACTTCCACGCAGTCGCCGCCGGCATAGATGTCCGGGTCGGAAGTGCGCATGAATTCGTCCACGAGGACGCCGCCGCGCGGCGAGACGTCAAGCCCGGCCGCCTTGGCCAGGCCGGAATTGGGCACCACACCCACGGACAGGATCACCAGCTCGGCCTCGACCTCGCCCTTGTCCGTGACGACCCGCTCCACCTTGCCCTCGCCCTCGATGGCTTTCACCTGCTCGCCCAGGCGGAAGGCCACGCCCTTGTCCTCCATGTGCTTGCGGGCCATGGCCGACAGCGTCGGCCCGGTGACGCCGGGCAGGATCTGGTCGAACAGTTCGATGACCGTGACGTCCAGGCCCCACATGTCGGCAAAGGCCACGGCCATTTCCAGGCCGATAAAGCCCGAGCCGATGATGGCCACGGACCCCACGCCCCCGGCGGCCACGGATTTCTTGATGGCCTCGGCCGCTTCCAGGCTGTCCACGGTGTGCACGCCCGGCAGGTCGATGCCGGCGATGGGCAGCTTGCGCGGGCTGCTGCCCGTGGCCATGACGAGCTTGTCGTAGGGGATGACATCCTGCCGCCCGGTGGGCAGATGGCGGGCGGTCACGGTCTTGGCGGTGCGGTCGATGGCCACCACTTCGGTCTCGGACCGGGCGTCCACGTCCTTGATGTCGCGGAAGAATTCCGGGTCGCGCACCATGTGGAAGGCCGTGGATTGCAGGCCGGTGATGTCGCTGACCTCGCCGGAAACGTAGTAGGGGATGCCGCAGCCGCCGTAGGAGATGCGGGGACTGCGGTCGAGCATGATGACGTTGCTTTCAGGCTGAAGCCTCTTGAAGCGGCAGGCGGCCTTGGGTCCAAGGGCGACGCCCCCGATGATGACGACCTGTTGCGGCATGATGCGTCCTTGCGTTTTAGTGTTGCTGTACAGTATCGACGCGGCCCTTGCCCCGGGCCGGAAGCGCTTAATTCATACGCCCTCGGTCTGAAACGCGGCTTTTGCAGGAGCGCGTCAAGAACCGGGGCATGCGTGAGACGCCGATAAAGTAGTCCAAAGTCGGGCCATGTCAATGGCCGGGCCTTGCCGGAAGCGGCCCGGGAGGCTACCCATGGCCGGGGAGGGCAGGCATGGACAACGACGCCCACAGGCAGGCAAGGCTTTTCATCGTGGCGACGCCGCTGGGCAATCCGGGCGACTGTTCGCCCCGGGCGGCGGCCACCTTGGCCGGGGCCGGGGTGGTCCTTTGCGAGGACACCCGGCGCACCGGAATGCTGCTCAAGACCCTGGGAGTGACGGCCAAGCGGCTCATGAGCTTTCACGAGCACAACGAGGAGGCCCGGCTGCCCCAGGTGCTGGCCCTCTTGGCCGAAGGCCAGGACGTGGCCCTGGTCTCCGACGCCGGCACGCCGCTTCTGGCCGATCCCGGTTACCGGCTGGTGCGGGCCGCCCGGGAGGCCGGTTTCGCCGTCTCCCCCGTGCCCGGCCCCTCGGCCGTACCGGCCGCCTTGTCGGCCGCCGGCATCGCGCCCTATCCATTTTCTTTTCTGGGTTTTTTGCCGCGCACAGCCTCCCAGGCCCGGGCCGCCTTGGCCCGGTTCGGGGCCACCGGGGCGACGCTGGTCTTTTTCGAGCGCAAGACCCGGCTGGCCGAGACCCTGACCGCCGCCCTGGAAGCCCTGGGCGACCGCGACTGCGTCATCTGCCGGGAACTGACCAAGACCTATGAGGAATTTCTCTCCGGCAAGCTTTCGGACTTTGCCGGCCGGGACCTGGAGCTGCTCGGCGAGGTGACGGTGGTGGTCGGGCCGGCCAAGGCCGGGCGCTCGGACGAGGAGCAGGCGCGCCAAGTCGCCGCCCAGGAGGCGGCCGTGGGCGGCAAGCCCAAGGAGGTGGCCCGGCGTGCGGCGGCCCGGCTTTCGGGATGGACCCAGAAAGAGGTTTATGCCATGCTCATGGGCCAGGAAACCGGTTGATCGGGAGGACGGGGCCGCATGACGCAGGGGAGTGGAGAGCGGGCGGAAACGTACTGCGTCCTTGACGCCGACGAACGGGAATACCTGGTCGGCGTGGTCGGCGCGGGGCCGGGTTTCGACACCATCTTGGAGATCGTGGCCGGCGAGGAGTTCCGCGAATTCCTGCCGCCCATGCACTTGGCCGGCCTGGTCGGGCTGCCGGCCGACGATCCCCGGCGACGCGGGGCGCTGCTGTCCGGCGTGCCGGTCTATCCCGACTGTCGGGCGCTTTTCGCCGCCCATCCGACGATTAATCTCGTGGTGGAGCTGCGAAGCGGCGTTTCCCGCCGGGAGATCCTCGACGCCATGCCGCCGGGCGCGTCGCTTATCGACAACACGGCCTCCTTTTTCCTGTGCGCCCTGAGCAACGCCGTGTCCGTGGGCGCGCACTGCCGGATGCGCCTGGACCATCAAAAGCTCCTACTCGAAGCCATCGTGGACGAGGTCCAGGAGGACATAGCGCTGCTGTCCGCCGCCGGCACGGTGGTGGATCTTAACCGCAACATCGTACATCGCCTGGGCCAGCCCAAGGAATTGCTCGTGGGCCAGCCCTGTTCGGTGCTGCGCTCCGGCCCGGACGATCCGCCGTTTTGCGACCCCGACGACCCGGCCTGTCCGTTCCGGCTGGCCCTGTCCACGGGCAAAAAGGCCGAGCGCCTGCACACCGCCGTCTCGGCCGACGGCAAACTGCGCTACTACCGCACCTACACCTACCCCATCGCCGACGCTTCGGGCAAAATCGGCCATGTGGTGGTCTTTCGCCGCGACATCACCGACCGCACCGTAGGTGAAATCAGCGCCCGCCAGGCCGAACGCATTGAAACCATGGGCCGGCTGTCTTCCTATCTGGCCCACGAGCTGCGCAACCCCATGTTCGCGGCCAGCGGTTTTGCCCGCCGTCTGGCCAACATGGAATCCTTGCCCGAGGCGGCCCGGGAACGGGCCGGCATCGTGGTGGCCGAGCTGACCCGCATGGAAGCGCTGCTCAAGCAGTTCCTGGAATTTGCCCGCCCCGTGGGCCAGGCCGTGCCCGGCCGGGCCGACGCCGACGCCGACGCCAACCGGGCCGTGCTGGCCGCCGTGGAGGCCGTGCGCCCCGAGGCCGAGGCCAAGGGCATCGGCTTTGCCCTGGCTCTGGTGCCGGGCGTGGCCGCCGTGGCCTTCGAGCCGGCGCTGTTAAAGCAGTGCGTGGTCAACCTCTTGCGAAACGCCATGGACGCCATGGCCCATGGCGGGGTGGTGCGGGTGTCGAGCGGCCGCGACGCCGACCGGGTGCGGGTGCGCGTGGCCGACAGCGGCCGGGGGCTCACCCACGACAATCTCGAAAACATGTTCAGCCCCTTTTACAAGGCCGACCACTGCGAATACGGCCTGGGGCTGGCCATGGTCAAAAAGGTGGTGGACGACTTCGGCGGCGCGGTGGAAGCCGCCGGAGAGCCCGGCGGCGGCTGCGCCATCACCCTGCATCTGCCCCCGGCCCTGGCCGGCGGCGGAGCCGATGCCGCGACCTTGCCGGGAGGCACGCCATGACCGCCGAACAACCATTGCTGGATCTGGCCAAGCTGCGCGAACGCTTCGACAATGATGACGAATTGCTGGCCGAAATCTTCGCCGTCTTCGCCAGCGAGGCCCCGGGCCGGCGCAGCGGCATGGAAACCGCCCTGGCCGCCGGGGATCTGGCCAAGCTGGCCGGTATGGCCCATTCCCTCAAGGGCGTGGCCGCCACCATGTTCGCTGAACCCCTGCGCCAGGCCGCCTATGCCCTGGAGCTGGCCGCCCGGGCCGGCGACGCCCAGGCCGCCGCCGCCGCCTTGCCCCCGGTGCTGGAACGGCTGACCGCCGCCGTCGACTGCCTGCCGGGCTAACATCCCTCTCCCCTGGCTTGTTTACTGGGCCGAACGCTTCTGCCAGGGATGGTTCCATATCGGTCACATAAAAACATACTTGCTGACTATGAAAAAAAACCATAGTATTCAGATCAAGAAAGTGAGCGCACCGCGCGAACAATGACCTGGCAGCCATGACAGCACGTTCGTCCATTTCCTCGACCACTTCGGATCGCCACCTCAGCGACCGTCCGCATCAGCCCGCCGGCCCGGCCCAGGCTTCGGCCTCGCTCGGCCCGGTTCCCGCCCCGGACCCGTCTTTCTTCGCCGCCCAGGCGGCCCTGCTTTACGAACGTCTGCCCCATGGCTTGGCCTTGTCCGACCCGGACGGCCGGCTGGTTTGCGCCAACCGCGCCCTGCGCCGCCTGCTCGGGGCCGGGGAGTCCCTGCCCGAGCCAACCCTGGCCGGCCTCATCGCCCGGCTGTGCCCGGCGGTCACGCCCGCCCGGGCCGCCGCCATGGCGGCGGCCACACAGCGGTGGCATACGCCGAATCATCCGATGATCGGCCCATCGGGCCAGGCGCTCCATGTGCGTCTGCTCTTCGAATCCGTGCCCTTTCCCGACGGCCGCACGGGCCTTACCCTGACCGTGGAGGACACAACCAGCCACAGGGCCGCCATCGACGCCTGGCGGCGTCGCCAGACCCAATACCGCTCCCTGGTGGAAGGCGGAGCCGACGCCATGTGCCGCTTCTTGCCGGATCTGAGCCTGCTCTACGCCAACGCGCCTTTTTGCCGGTTGTTTGGCTTGTCGCGGCGGGGAGCGGTGGGCAAGAGCCTGCTGTCCCTGGTCAGCCTGGAGGCCGGCCGGGCCGTGGTGGACGCCGTGTCCGCCCTCTCGCCCAGGCAGCCGGCCGGCGAGGTGGACCTGCTTTTGGGCTACGCCGACGACCGGCCGCGTTGGCTGCGGCTGACCGTACGCGGCTTTTTCTACCGCACCGGCCATCTCAAGGACTGCCAGGCCGTGGGGGCCGACGTCTCGGACCACAAGCTCGCCGAGGACCGCTTCATCCACGCCAGCCGGCTGGTGTCGCTGGGCGCGCTCGTTTCGGGCGTGGCCCACGAGGTCAGCAACCCCAATCAGGCCATCGCCCTCAATGCCCGGTTGTGCCAGGACCTCTGGGAACCCGTGGCCGAGGCCGCTTCGCGGCTGGCCCAGGCCGCGGCGATGTCCGGCGGCCCCGGCGCGCGCGGCCCGACCCTGGCCGACGCCCTGGCCGACATGCCGGCGCTTCTGGCCGACATGGCCGACTGCTCGGGCCGCATCGCCGACATCGTCTCGGAGCTCAAGGAATTCGGCAGCCACGACGACGGCTCGGGCTTTGCCCCGGTGGCTGTAAACGACGCCGTGCGGGCCGCCGCCCGGCTCATGCGCCCGACCCTTAAACGCAGCACCCGCCGCTTTTCCCTGCGCCTTTGTCGCGAAGGGCCGGTGGTGCTCGGCCGGCGGCAACGCCTGGAGCAGGTGCTGGTCAATCTGCTGGAAAACGCCTGCCTGGCCCTGCCGAACCAGGACGCGCCCATTGTCATCGAAACGGCGCTTGCCCCCGAGGGCGACGCCGTGCGGGTGCTCGTGCGCGACGCCGGCACGGGCATCGCCCCAGGCGACCTGCGCCGGGTGACCGAGCCCTTTTTCACCACCCGGCGCGGCCAGGGCGGCACGGGACTGGGCCTTTCCATCTCCCACAAAATCGCCCGCGAACACGGCGGCTCCCTGGAACTCGTGCCCAACGCCGGCCCGGGCGTCACCGCCGTGGTGGCCCTGCCCCTGGCCGGCCTGCGCCAGGAGGGACTGCCGTGAGCGCCCCAACCGGCCCCGGCGTCATCCTGCTGGTGGACGACGACGTCCATATCCTTGCCAGCTACGAAAAAACCCTGCGCTACGGCGGGATGCCGCCCACCATTCCCTGCCCGGACCCGGAAGCCGCCGCCGAACTGCTCGTCAAAAACAATGTCCGCCTGGTGCTGCTCGATCTGTGCATGCCCGGCCTAGGCGGCGAGGAGGTGCTGGCCGCCCTGCGGGCCAGACGGCCCGATGTGCCGGTCATCGTCGTCACCGGCGAAAGTGCGGTGGAATCGGCCGTGCGCCTCATGCGCCTGGGGGCCACTGATTATCTGGTCAAGCCCGTGGACCGTCGCCGGCTGCTTGACGCCGTGGAGCGCGGCCTTGGCCAATGTCCGCTCCCGGCGCCCACGCCCCCGGGCGGCGACCATGGCGTGCGCATGATCGGCCGCTCGGCCGGGATGCAGGAAGTATTTGGCGTCATCGCCGCCGTGGCCCCCTCGCGCGAGCCGGTGCTCATCACCGGCGAGACCGGCGTGGGCAAGGAACTGGCCGCCCGGGCCGTCCATGCCGCCTCGGGACTGTCCGGCCCCTTTGTGGCGGTCAACGCCGCTGGCCTCGACGACGCGCTTTTTGCCGACACGCTTTTTGGCCACGCCAAGGCCGCCTACACCGGAGCCGGCGCGGCCCGGGCCGGACTCATCGAAAAAGCGGCCGGCGGCAGCCTGTTCCTCGACGAAATCGGTGACCTCGGCCAGGCCTCCCAGGTCAAGCTCCTGCGCCTGCTCCAGGAAAAGGAATACTACGCCCTGGGGTCCGACACTGTGAAACGCAGCCAGGCCCGCGTCATCGTGGCCACCAACCGCGACCTCGACGCGCTGCTCGACCCCGGCCGCTTTCGCCTGGACCTCTTCTACCGCCTGCGTACCCACCACATCCACCTGCCGCCCCTGCGCGACCGGGCCGGCGATCTGCCCGAACTGGTCAGCCATTTCATCGCCCGGGCCGCAGGCAGCCTCGGCCGCGCCCCGTGCCAGCCGCCGCCAGGACTGCTCAACCGCCTGGCCGCCTACGCCTTCCCCGGCAACCTCCGGGAACTCGAAGCCATGATCCACGACGCCCTGGCCCGGTCCCGGGGCGGCGAACTGACCCTGGCCGCCTTCGACCACTGGCTGCGCCGGGCCGCGCCCCCGGACGAGCCCGCCGCCGACCCGGCGTCGCCGCCAATCCTGCCGCGCTCGCCCGGCAAAAGCCCCATCCCCACCCTCAAGGAAGCCGAAGAGGCGCTCATCGCCGAAGCCCTGCGCCGGGCCGACGGCAACCAGGCCCAGGCCGCCGCCTTCCTCGGCATCACCCGCCAAGCCCTCAACCGCAGGCTGCGGACAGGCGAGGGGAGCGGCGGGGGGAGCGGGGTGAGTGGGAGTGGGGTGAGTGGGAGTGGTGGTTTGGGCAGGTAGACGGGGTGGAGGTAGACAGGAGGGAAGATGCCTCCGGCGGCCGGGGGCCTCAGGCCCCCGGACCCCCGACCTGGGGGACGGTCGGTCGGTTGGGAAAGCGTCGGCGGGGGGAGAGAGAAGATGGGGGTTGGAATTTGGGGTGTCCGGCTGGCGGAAGCCGCCAGCCGGACACCCCAAATTCCAACCCCCAACTCGCCAGCAAAAAGGGCTGTTTTGGGCGCGATCAAAGCCTCGCGCCCAAAACAGCCCTTTTTGCATTTTCAGAGTTGATAACCCTGCGAAAGAACGAGCAGTGTCCTGCCATATGGGGTTTCCAAAGGGGCTCAGCCCCTTTGGCCGCCGGAGGCATTCTTTTCTTACCTCAATAATTCGGCCGCGCCATGATGGTGCGGACGGCTTCGCGCATCCGGTCGCGGATCAGCGCGTCACTGACCGGTTCGTTGATGACCAGACTGACAGCCTGCCGGTAGCGGGCCGGCAGTTTGTTGAGCGTCAGCGCGTAGAGATCCTCGATGTCGGTGCGCGTGGCGACGAACTCCGGGAATTCCTCAAGCACCATGGGGATGAAGTTTATCACGCGTTCTTCGTTGCCGTTGCGGATGGAATGGAAATCGAGTCCCAGCGCTGCAAAGTCCATGGCATCCTCCGCAAAAATGGTCTTTTGATCCTTGTTACCCGGACTTGCGCAGATTGCAATGCCTTTTGGACGGCAGCCCCTGTTCGTGCCAGCGCCAGGCCGTGGCCACGATGTCGCGCAGAGCGCCGTAGCGCGGGTTCCAGCCCAGTTCCCGGATAATGGCCCCGGAGTCGGCGTAAAGGCCTGGCGAGTCGCCGGCCCGGCGGGGGCCTTCGACCATGGGCACGGGCTTGCCCGAGACTTCTTCCACGGTGCGGATCACTTCGCGCACGGAGTTGCCCGTGCCGGTGCCGAGGTTGTAGATGGCGCTCTTGCCGCCGTCCAGGAGCCGTTTGACGGCCAGGATGTGGGCGTCGGCCAGATCGGCGACGTGGATGTAGTCGCGAACGGCCGTGCCGTCCGGGGTCGGGTAGTCCGTGCCAAAGACTTCCACCCGGGGGATGCGGCCCAGGGCGGCGGCGATGACCAGCGGGATCAGATGGGTTTCGGGATCGTGGTCCTCGCCGATCTGGCCGTCCGGGTCGGCCCCGGCGGCGTTGAAGTAGCGCAGGGCCGTGTAGGTCATGCCGTAGGCGGCGTCGAAATCCTTGAGCATCTGTTCGATCATGAGCTTGGACGTGCCGTAGGGGCTCATGGGCCGGGTGGGGTGGTCCTCGGTCAGGGGCACGCGTTCGGGCGCGCCGTAGGTGGCGCAGGTGCTGGAGAAGACGATGTGGCGGCAGCCGGCCTTGCGCATGGCCGAGAGCAGCGACAGGGAGCCGGCCACGTTGTTGCGGTAGTATTTTTCCGGGTCGGTCACGGATTCGCCGACATAGGCGAAGGCGGCGAAATGGAGCACCGCGACGGGCTTGAACTCGGCGAACACTTCGTCGAGTTCGCCGCGGTTGAGGATATCGCCGCGCACCAGCGGCCCCCAGTTCACGGCCCAGTCGTGGCCGTAGACCATGTTGTCGTAGGTGATGGGCGTGAATCCTGCCGCGGCCAGCGCCTTGCAGGTATGGGAGCCGATGTAGCCCGCGCCGCCGGTGACCAGAATGTTGGTGGCCATGGTCCGTTCTTCCTTGGTTTTACTTGTCCGCGAGGATCGCCGCAAAGGGCTTGTCCGCGTCCTTCTTGCCGCGCCCCTGGGCAGGCGCGCCCAGGGTCATGGTCATTTCACGATAAAACGTGGTGGCGCTTACGCGCAAGGACAGACCCTGCCCCGGAGAGAGTTTGTCCAGGCCCAATTCCTTGGCCGGCAGGCGCATCTCCAGGGCGATGTGGGGCAGGGGCTTGTCCAGCACCTGGACCAGCCCGGTCTCGTCGATGCGCGTCAGGCGTCCGTCGTCCTCGATGCGAAAGAGCCGGGGGACCAGTTCGAAGCGCCCCGGATATTTGCGGTGGGGCTGAGGCAGCAGGCAGGCGGCGAAACGCCGAATGCCCGCCCCGGCGTCGACCTCGATCTGCAACTGGTAGGTTTCGGAAATGGGGAATTCGCCCTCGTAGGCCAAAAGAAATAGGTCGGCGTAGTTCTGGGCCAGATGGAACAGGTTCAGCCCGTCCTGGCTCCAGCTCATGTGCACGTCGCCAAAGGGCACGTGGGGCGCGGCCGTGCGCAGCCAGGGCAGGCGCGTGCCGGCCTTGTCCGGCCAGTCGGCCAAGCCGCCGTCGGTCAGCGACGTCGGCGTCGCGGCCGGGTGGATGGGGACCACGGCCGGCTGGGGCGGGGTGGTCCGGCCGGCGCTGGCGGCGTGAATGGCCGGGGCCTCGCGGTTGGCCGGGGCCATGGCGGCCAAGAGCGCCTCGTAGGGGGCATTGTGGATATCGACCAGGCCCATGTTGAAGTCCTCGCCGTCGCCGCGTCCGCCGGTCGGCTCGTCGTAGTACTGGAACCAGTGCACGGCGGCGACGTTGGGGAAAGCGGCGAAGTGGCGCACGGCGGCCGAGGCCCCGGCGGCCCGCTCGGCCTGGGTTTGGACATGCATCAGGTGGCCGTTGTTGACGTTGCTTGAGCGGTTCTCGTTGGCCGCGAAGAAGAATTCCGAAATGAGCACCGGCGTGTCGGTGAGCTTGGCCAGCCCGTCGAAGTAGTAGGGGGCCACCCAGCCGTCGGGGGTGTCCACGTTATAGTTGGTGGACAGCACGTCGAGAAACCCGCGCGAGGCCAGGACCGCGTCCTGGTTGTAGTAGAGCGGCAGCCGGTCGCCCATGACCAGCCGGCCCGGGTCCACGGCCCGCAGCGCCTTGTGGACGAGCTCGTAGTAGCGTCCGGCGCAGGCGGCGGTCACCTTGTTGATGAGCGCGATGCCCCGGCCGCCGGGCCGCAGTTTCAGTTCCGCGCCGCCCTTTTTGAGATCCTCGAAGGAATCAAAGCCCGCTGTCGGTACGAAGTCGGCCAGGAGCTTGTCCCACTTGCCATGATAGTGGTCGTACACCATGCGCCAGACATGGCGCTTGGCGTAGATGGCCCATTCGTTGCCGAGGTACCACTTGAACAGCGGCGCGTTCCACCAGCCCACTTCGTTGTCCGTGAAGTAGCCGATGACGGCCGGATTGTCGCGGTAGGGCGCGGTCAGTTCCCGGGCCTTGGCGATGGTCAGCTCCAGGGCGTCGGGGGCGAAGGGGTCGAACCAGTGCAGCCGGGCGTTGCGGCCAAGATCGATCTCGGGAACCAGGGGCAGGGCCATGGCCGTGGTCGGGTCGGACCAGCCGCCCCGGGTGTTGAACCCCCAGGCGTAGAGGCGTTTTTGCGTGTCGGCGGCCCAGGCGGCCTGATCGGGGTAATACTTCTCGAAATAGTAGCCCCGGTCCCGGGTATTCTTGTCGCCGCCGTTGACGGTGTTGACGCCCATGGAGAAAAAGCGTGGCCCGCCGGGCAGGGTGAGCCACCAGACGCCATTATCGCGAACCGTGCCGAAGCGGTCGGCCGACCCGGCCGGGGCCGGCCCGGCCAGGACGGCGAGGCACAGCAGGGCCATAAGCCCCGAAAACAGGAAGCGGAAGGATTTTGGCATGTGCGGCACAACGGTGGTCAGGAGTTGCGGCTAGGCCAGGGCATCGGCCAAAAGCTTGGCCAGCACCACATCGGAGTCGAAGTAGCGGGCGGCGAACGCCTTGGCGGCGGCGCTGTGGCGGTCCCAGTCGGCGCGCACGGCCTCGATGCCGGCCAGGGCCTCGGCTTCGCTGGTGAAGGACAAGACCCCCTCGCCCACATCCATGAAGCGGGAGTAGCCGGTGTCCTGGACCACGGCCGGCCGGCCCGAGGCCAGGTAGCAGGCGGTGCGGCAGGAAAACCAGCCGCTTTGGGTGGCCACGTAGGCGTTTTTGGCCGTGGAGAACTCGGCGTAGCTGTCCCAGATGTAGTCGCGGTAGACCCAGGGCGTCTGGGACATGGAAAAGCCGTCGCGCAGCTTCCAGCCCTTTTCCTCCAGCAGTTCGCGGGGCGGCTTGCCGCCGCCCAGGGCCAGTTCCAGCTCGGCCGTGGTCTTTTGGGGCAGATCGAGCATTTTTTCGAATTCCAGGTTCTTGCCGCCGTACTGCACGCCGCCGACCAGCGGCCCTTTCTGGGCCGGCTGCCAGGAGAGCACGGTGGTGAACGTCTGCCGGGCGGGTTTTGCCGGCGCGTCCCCCCAACTGGACAGCACGATGGGCTGGCGGGTGGGAATCCAGTCGATGACCCCCTTGGGCACGGTGCAGAAGTCCTGGCCGACGTTTTCGCCAAAGGAGAAAAACACGTCGTGGCGGCGCATGTTTTCGATGTTGCGTTTTTCCTCGTCCGTGGCCGTGCCGTCCAGGAACTGCGGGAAGCTCGACTGGGTGTAGAGCGGATCGGAATCGATGAGCACCTTGACCGGGATTTTCGCGTAGCTCTCGCGCAACTGGCAGGTGGTCGAGATGTTGAAAAAGACGTCGGCGCGCCCGACCACGGCGTCAAGCTCCTCGGCGGACATGCCCCAGTGCCGGTCGTCCGGCCCGATGACGCAAAAGCGCTTGGCCAGCCCCGGGTCCAGGGCGGCGAGGTAATCGCCCAGATACTTGGTGTGGTAGGTCAGATCGTCGACAAAGGTGACGTTGAACGGATCGTAGGCCCAGCCGCCAGTGTCTTCGAGGTAGTAGACGTCGTGGCCGAGGCGGTAAAAGCCGTGGAGGTACTGGATGTAGTCCCAGGCCACGCCGCCCAGCGGATAGGTGGCGGCCAGGCCGGAAACGATGATGGTGCGTTTTTTCATGTTGTTGTCCGGGTCCTTTAGGCCACCAGCGGCGCGGGCGGCAGCTTCTCGGGTTTGCCCTTGCCCATCTGGATGGCGTGGAGCCGGGCGAATTCGCCGTTTTGGGCCATGAGTTCGTCGTAGGAGCCCATCTCGTGGATGCGCTGGTTCTTGATCACCAAAATCATGTCGGCCCGGCGCATCATGGACAGGCGGTGGGCGATGACAAAGGTGGTGCGGTTTTGCATGAGCCGCTCCAGGCCTTCCATGATCAGCGCCTCGGTCTCGGCGTCGAGCGCCGAGGTGGGTTCGTCGAGAATTAAAAGCGGCGCGTCCTTTAACAGCGCCCGGGCGATGGAGATGCGCTGGCGCTGGCCGCCCGAGAGGTTGGCCCCTTTTTCACCGAGGATGGTGTCGTAGCCGTCGGGCAGGCCGACGATGAAGTCGTGGGCGTTGGCCAGGGTGGCGGCCTGGATGACTTCTTCGCGGCTGGCCTGGCGTTTGCCGTAGGCGATGTTGTCGTGAACGCTCATGGGGAAGAGCTGGGTTTCCTGCAAGACGATGGCGATGTTGTCGCGCAGGCTGCGCAGGGTCACGTCGCGCAGGTCCTGGCCGTCGATGACGATGGCGCCTTTTTGGGGATCGTAGAAGCGCAGGAGCAGGCTCACCAGCGAGGTCTTGCCGGCCCCGGTCTGGCCCACGATGGCCACGGTGGAGCCGCCGGGACAGGTGAAAGCCACGTCGTTTAGGACCATCTTTTCGGGCGTATAGCCAAAGGTGACGTCCTTAAAGACGACTTCTCCCCGGCCCACGGCCAGCTTGGGGGCGTCGGGCTTTTCCGGCACGGCCTCGTTGACGGCCAGGACGTCCATGACCCGCCTGGCCCGGGCCAGGGACGCCCGGATGCCGGCCACGGTGTCGCTTAAACTGTTAAGCGGCGTGTACAGCGAGGCAAGGTAGGAAATAAAGACCAGCAGTTCGCCGGTGGACAACGTGCCGTCGAGGACATGGCGCACGCCGATGTACAGGACCAGCGCCGTGCCCGTGGCCGTGATGCCCGAGACCAGCCAGCCGTAGACGGTCTGCAGGGCGTAGAGCGACAGCTTGCGGTCAAAGGAGTGCTGGGACTCGGTGACGAATTTGCGCCGTTCCTCGTCCTCGCGGCCAAAGGCCTGGACCAGGGTGATGGAGGAAAAGATGCGCTCCACCGTGGTGTAGACCTGGGACTCCTTCATGTGCGTCTCGGTGGTCAGGTCGCCGATCTTGCGCGAGACCCGGGAGATGGCCAGAAAGAGAAACGGTATGACGCACAGGGCGTAAAGCGTCAGCTCGGCGTCCATCTGCAGGCACACCACCAACATGCCGACAAGCAGCGCCGAGCTGGTCAGCGTGGTGAAGACGCCGTTCATGAGCAGCGTCTGCACGGCGTAGGTGTCGCCCATGATGCGGTAGATGAGGTCGCCGGTGGGCCATTTCTGGTGAAAGAGCAGGGACTGGCGCTGCAAGTGGTCAAACAGGTCGCAGCGCAGGTCCTGGACCATGTCCTGGCCCATGCGGATGGTCAGGTAATTGTTGCACAGCTGCACGAAGCCGACCAGAAAGTGGACGCCGACCAACATGCCCACCACGCACAGGAGCTGATAACTCACGGTCCAGGTTTGCAGGTCCGGCTGCCAGCCAAAGACGTCCAGGGGCTTGTGGCCGATGATCTGGTCGATGGCGAGCTTGAGCGGCCAGGGTTTGAGGAGTTCCATGGCGCTGGCCATGCCGACCAGGCACAGCCCCAGGATGAAAAGGTGCCGGTAGGGGCGCAGATAGCGAAGCAGGGTGCGAAACATGCTCATGGCGTCATTCCTTGGCGGCCGGGCCGCCAGGGCCGCTTTGGACGAAAGGTCCGCGCGGCCAGTCCGGGAGAGGTAGAGAACCCTTCCGGGCGCTTCCGAAGGTCGGAAGCGTCTGTACGGCCTTTGGGCCGGCCGGGCAAGGGGCTTGGCCGGCCGGCGGCCTCACGCAGGCCGCCCCCGGCCGTCAGGCTTTGGCCGTGACGGAATCCGGGGGCGGCGCGTTGTCGCTTGGGATTAAGCGGCTTCGATGGTGGCCGGGGCCACGGGCTCGGCCGGGGCGGTGATGTCGTCGGCGTCGTCGCGGGCGACGGTCTGGGGCTTGACGACCCTGACCACGCGCTCGTCCTTGGGCTCAGAGGCCGAGCAGCCCGGACGGGTCACCATGACGTACTGGGTGATGGTGGCCACCAGGGCGGCGGCGCGGTAGAGGCCAAGGCCCATCCAGCCGGTCAGCGCCAGGGCGGCGGCTCCGGCGGCCATGGCGGCCAGGGGCTTGACCATGGCCAGGACGCCGGCGGTAATGACCAGCCCGGCCAGGGCGGCGGCGGCGATGCCGGAAGGCAGCACCGAGCCGGCCATGCGCACGAACCGCTTGTCGCCGCCGTGGTTCTCGACCGTCACCCGCAGCCGGGCCGTGGTCAGGCGGCAGGTGCGCACCGACAGGTCCCAGGGCGGGGTGTTGGACGAGGCGGCAAATCCGGAATCCAGGGCGTAGTTGACGCCAAGGGTGCGCAGCAGGCCGATGACCGAGGCCAGCAGTTCGTCGCGCTCCAGGCCCTTGTTGTTCCAGAAGAAGCGGTGGAACGACAGGCGGTGGGCCAGAATGCCGGCGGTGCCGGCCAGGCGGCGCATAAAGCCGATGCGCGGCAGGTTGGCTTCGTCGCAGGCCGAGGTGTCGGCCAGGGGCAGCGGGCAGGCGTTGACGCCCGCGCCGCGCTTAAGCGAGGCCAGGGTCTTGTAGCGGGTCCAGCCGCGCAGCACCGGCTGGGCCAGGGTCAGGCCGGCGATGGTCAGGCGCGAGGCAATGCAGTCGTGGTGCTTGGGCAGCCGGGCCTTGCTCACCCGGTAGCCGACGAAGGCCAGGGTGGCGGCGGCCATGGCCAGCCCCACGCCGCCGGCGATGAGGCTAAAGGGCGTGGCGAGCATCAGCGCCAAGGCCACGACCATCCATTCCATGGACAGGGGCAGATAGGCGGCCAGGCTCCCCTTGGGTTCGTAGAGGGTCTGGAACAGGCCCATGCCGAAGGCGCCATGGTAGACCACGGGGCGGGCGGCCAAAAGCGCGCCGGAAATGTCGCCGTAGATGCGGCCGGCCCAGCGGGAGTTGCCCAGCAGGTTGAAGCGGAACTTGTGCTTGGGAATGAGCAGCGCCTCGGCCCGGCCGTAGCCCTTTTGCTGCTTGAGATACGCCGAAACCGTGCAGCGGCGATGGTGCCACACGAACATGGCGGCGGAAAAGCCGATGATGTGGCCCTGGTCCTGGAGTCGCCAGCACACGTCCACGTCGTCGCCGGCGGCGCGGTAGGTGGCGTCGAAGCCGCCGATGCCGGCCAGGTATTCCTTGCGGTAGGCCATGTTGCAGCCCGGGATGTGCTCGGCGATCTCGTCGGTTAAAAGCACGTGGGTCGGCGCGCCGGGGGACACGGCCACGCAGGCGGCGGTGCGGTTGTCGTCGGGCGGAGGCAGGTTGGGGCCGCCCACGGCCACGAAACGCTCGTCGGTAAACGCCCAGGCCATGTAGTGCAGCCAGTGCGGGTCCACGTAGCAGTCGGAGTCGGTGTAGGCGACAATCGTGCCCCGGGCGGCGTTCATGCCGACGTTGCGGGCGGCGGACAGACCCAGGTTGGGCTGGTGGATCACCTGGATGTAGGGCGCGGCCGCGGCGTGGCGGTCGGCGATTTCGCCGGTGGCGTCGGTGGAGCCGTCGTCGACCACGATGACTTCAAAGTTGGGGTAGTCGACCTTGGCGAAGGAGGCCAGGCAGCCGTCCATGGTGGAATCGGCGTTGTAGGCGCACACGACCACCGAGATAAACGGCGCGTCGGCCGGCAGATGGGGCAGCTTCTGGCGGTAAACGTCGGCCACGGCCTTGTAGGCCGGCTTGGGCTTGCGCACCTCGGACACGATGCCGAACTTCCAGTCCTCGACCAGATGGCCGCCGGTGAACCATTCGTCGGTCCAGGCGAAGACCATGGTGCCGGAAACGCCCAGTTCAAAGGAGGCGTGCAACTGCCAGGACAGGGTCTCGCCCACGTGCTCCTCGTCGTTGCGAATGGAGTCCATGCCGAATTCGGACAAGACCAGCGGCAGTTCGCCGGCCACGTTCTGCAGCCGCTTCACATAGGCGCGAAACGCCTTCTCGTCGTGGAGGTAGACGTTAAACGACAGGAAATCCAAAAACGGCAGGCGCAGGTATTCCGTGGACGGGTAGTTGGCGTAGGTGACCAGGCCTTCGGGATCCTCCTCGCGCACGATGTTGGTGAGCTTTTCGAGGAACTTCTCGATCTTGCCCGCGCCGTGCCAACGCACGATGTGGCTGGGGATCTCGTTGCCGATAAGCCAGGCCAGGATGGCCGGATGGCCGGCTAAGGAGGCCACGGCCTCGCGGATGGTCTTTTTGATGTCTTCTTTGACTTCCCACTGGTCGAGGAAGCACAGGTGCTGGGGCCAGGGCACGCCAATCATGACGCGCACGCCGTAGCGGGCGGCGATGTCCAGGAAGCGGCGGGGCGGCACGTAGTAGACGCGGATGGCGTTGATGCCGGCGCGGCGCATGAGTTCGAAGTCATGGGCCACGGTTTCGTCTTCGGGCAGCGGTTCGCCCCGGGAGTTTTCCGGGAACGGGCCGTAGGTGACGCCCTTGATGAAGAACTTGTCTTCCCCGGCAAACAGATACCGGCCCCTGGCGCGGATGCGCGGGAGGGCTTCGACGCCGGCGAGTCCTTCTTCGATCTGGAACATAATTCCCCTTCTCCTTGGGTTGGGCGAACCTTCGCCCGCTTTAGCCGTCTGCCGTTTCGGTAACCGACGGCGGCGGCGTACTTTTCTCAGTCTGGGCAGGATCTTTTTTCAACCGCCCGGAATGTTGTGATATCTTTGGCAGTTCTGGGCCGGGCGGCCGCCTGCTCGCGGGCCTCTTATAGCAGGTATCGTGCCAGGATGTCCGAGGCAGGCCCCAGGCGGGTCGGCGGGCGCGGTTACGCTCCCAAGGGGGCTGTGGTTACGAAAATTGCGCGTTCGATTACGAAAGCGTAATCGCCATTCCAGACAACGAGTTGGTTCATGATTTCAGGATGTTATTTTGGGGCGGCCGCGTCGCCGTCAAACATTGTCGCGACGGCCCGGATGGCTTGAGAAGGCCACGCCCGTCGTGTAGGAAACGGCGACTTTGCCAATCGGGTATGGTCGGACAAGCCTTCCCGCCCTCCGCAGGAGTTCCCGTGGACAATCCGTTGATCGGGTCCGGGCGCGAATCGTCGCGCGACCTGTTGCTTCTTGGTTTGATCGTGACCGTGGGGTTCGTGCTGCGTTTCGCGGAGCTCGGCACGCCCGGCTTGATTCGCGACGAGGCTCTGGTGCTGGTCGCCGCCGAGCACGGTCCGCTCTATATCTGGCTGCGGGCGCTGACCACGGACGCGCATCCGCCGTATTTTTATTATATCGTCAAGGCGCTGCTGTTCATGGGGCACTCGGACTTCGCCTTGCGCCTTTTTCCGGCCGCGGCCGGTACGCTGTCCGTCTATCTGCTCTTTCGCCTGGGCCGGCGTCTGTTCGATCCGGGCACGTCCCTCATCGCGGCCGCCCTGCTGGCCGCCTATCCGCTGCATCTGCAGATGTCGCGGCTGCTGCGCCCCCATCCGTTCATCGTCTGCCTGACCATTTTGGCCATGGCCTGGCTCCTGGATTTTATCCGCGACCCCAGCCGCCGCAACCTGATCCGGCTGGCCGTGCTCAATGCCGCCTTGCTACTGTTTCATTTCAACACGCTGCTGATTGTCGGCACGGAAGCGGCCTGCCTCCTCGCGGTCCTGCCTTTTGCCTCCCGCAAGGCCGTCTTGGGGCGTTATCTGCCGTTTTTGGGGATCACCGGGCTTTCGCTCCTGCTGGACCTGCCCTTGCTGCTTTTGCGCCTGGGCAAATTTCCCGGTTTTGACCTCAATTTGTCCATGGCCTGGACCCTGACCCGAAGCGTGGTCAACCTCGACAAGATGCTGGCGCTTTTCCCCTTGCCCTGGGTGAACATCGCCGGTTGGGCGCTTTTTGCCGTCGGCGTGGCCTCCCTGGTTCGCACCCGCCGTCTGGCCGCGCTGTATCTCGGGGCGTTTATCGTCCTGCCCCTTGGCGTGCTGGTTCTGGCCAAGTACGGTCTGTTCTACGAGCCCTGGCATATTGCCTTCATTATTCCGGCCTTGCTGCTTTTTTGCGCCAGAGGGGCGAGCGCGCTCCTGCCGCGCCAGGGCGCAGCCCAGCTTGCGGCGGCGGTGGTTCCGTGCCTGGCGGCCGTGTTGTTCTTTACGGTTCAGCGCGAAACTCTTTACGCCATGAATTCTTCCATCTTCGGTTACGAAGAGTGCTACAAGAAGATGGCCATCCATCTACAGCCGTTTCTCAAATCGCCTTCGGCCGTCATGTTCAATGAGAGTTTCGAGCGCAACTTCGTCAACTGGTATCTGCGGCAGTTCACCACCACCGATCTCGCCCGCAATCGCATCCTGCCGACGGACTCCGTTGTTACGACGGCCCTCGTGGCCGATGGGCCGATCTACAGCGACCAGGACCACCCCGAGGCGGTTCGCCAGGCCGCGGATAAGCTGCTCACCGACTGCGGCGCGCCAGCTGCCATCGATGCGCTGTCCTGCGCGACCATCACCGCCTGGGACATTGCCCGCCGGCCCGGGACCGTCATCGATGCGCTGCCCTATAAAGGCTCGTTTACCGCCTATGCTCCGGATTTCCTGCGCACGGTGTTCCAGGCTGAAAACCTGCAGATTCTCTTGTCTCCCCTGGCCCACACCATCGCTCCGGCCGCCTACGACCAGCCGGGACGCTTTACCGTGCGGTTCGAGAACAAAACCCGGGCCACGGTCAGTGAGATGGCCTTGGACACGGTGCTGCGCCGCTCCGGGAAGGGGCATGTCTTTCAGGTTTTTTGCGCCTATGACGACGAGGAGCCCCGGCTGGTGTTCGACCTGCCGCCGGATTGGACCGCGGATACGGCGCGCATCCGTTTGCAGCGGCGCAAGCCTTTTCAGCATCTCTCCGTGACGGTGGCCATGGCCGATCCGGAAAGCAATGTTTCCTTTTACGGCCTAAGCGACAGCATTCGCTTCGAGAAAATGGATTTGGCCGTTTCCGAGCCCGATGGGGCCCTGGATGCGGACGTTGCCGTGGACATGGAACAGATCGGCGAGATCGAAACCGTGCCGGAGGGCCGCTTCCGCTGGGGTTTTGGGCCGCAAAGCGCCATGCGGTTTCATCTGGAGCGTCTGGAGCCGATGCGGCTGGAGATGGCCTGCAACAATCCCATCCCCGGCCAGACCATGGAGATCCTGGTCAACGGCGTTGTCCTGGCCAAAGTCGGGCCGATGGCGGTCCAACCCTGGCTGGCGCAGACCACGCCCGTGCGTTTGGACTTCGTTGGAAAAGCCGGGGACAATACGGTGACGCTACGTTACGGGACGTACAACCATCAGGAGCCGGCCGCGCCGGGGAGCACGTTTGCGCCCGACGACGGGCGTCGCCTGGCTCTGGCCTTTACCACGCTCAAGCTCTCCCGCGCCGGGGAGCAACAGGATTCCTTCGTCGTGCTGGCGCGCTGAGGGGACTCTACCCCTCCCGGGCTACCGGCAGCCGGATGTAGAAGGTCGCGCCGCCCTCGGCGTTTTTCGCGGCCACGATGTCGCCGCCGGCGTCCTTGATGATGCCGTAACTGATGGAAAGCCCCAGGCCCGTGCCCTTGCCGATCTCCTTGGTGGTGAAAAACGGCTCGAAGATCTTGGCCGCCAGCTCCTTGGGAAAGCCCGCGCCCGTGTCCGAGAGCCGCACCTTGACCGCGTCGTGGTTGGCCGTGGCCTTGATGACGATGCGCCGGGGGCAAGCCGGCTCCCGCTTGGCCCGCTCCTCGATGGCGTCCCGGGCGTTGACCAGCAGGTTGATCATCACCTGCTCCAGCCGGTTGGGGTCGATGCGCACCGGCGGCAGGTTCTCGGCCAGGGCAAACTCCGTCTCAATGCCGCGAAGGGCCAGCTGCTCGGCGAAAAATTCCACCGACCGCCGGGCAATGCCCCCCACGTCCACCAGCTCCGCCTCGTGGTCGGAGATGCGCCCAAATTCCCGCATATGCCCGATGATCCGGGCCGCCCGGTCCACCTGGTTGCCGATGAGGTCGGTTAAGCGTGTGAGCAGCGGCAACGGCGGGGCCTCGCCCCGGCCAAGGTGGCGGCGCACCAGATCGACGCTGGTCTGGATGACGCACAGGGGCTGGTTGATCTCGTGGGCCACGCCCGTGGCCATTTCGCCCAAAGTCGCCATCTTGCCGGCCTGGATGAGCTGCTGTTCGGCCTCCAGGCGTTTGGTGATGTCGGCCACGGTGACCAAGAGCACTCGCCGGCCGGCGTATTCGGAAAACGAGGTGTGCATGGATACGAAAAACGGCCGGCCGTCGCCCGTGACATGGCGGGCCTGCTCCACGTCCTGGCCGTCGATGACCGCGGCCATGGCCGCGTCGCGGCGTTCGTCGTAAAACAGGTCGTGCAGCGAGCGCTTGGTCAGCTCGCCGCGCGGCAGCTCGTACATGGCCACCGCCCCCCGGTTGCAGTCCAGCACCGACAGATCGTCGCGGTCGATGACGAACACCGCGCCGGGCACGTTGTTGAACACATCGAAATACTTCTTTTCCGACCGCCTCAGCGCCAGCTCCAGATCCTTGCGCGAGGTGATGTCCAGGCACATCTCCATGGCCGCCACGAGGTTGCCCTCGGAGTCGTAAACCGGCGAGGTGGTGACGATCCAGTCGGCCCGCGTGCCGTCCCGGTAGCAGCCGGTCTCCTCGGTGGTGTGGGAGCGGCCGGTCTCGAAGGTCTTTTTGACCGGACAGGACGGACACGGCGCGTCCAGATTCTTGTAGGCCTTGAAGCAGTATTCGCCCACCGAGGCATTGAACTTCTCGGCAAAGGACCGGTTGAAGCGCAGCAGGCGCAAGTTGCGATCCTGCACGGTCACCAGACACGGCACGCCCTCGAAAAGGTCCTGATACAGATCCTTTTGCAGCTCGATCTGGCTGTTCTTGGCGATGAGGTCGCTGCCCATCTGATGGATGGCCCGGGAGAGCTGGCCGATCTCGTCGAGGCGGTCCTCGTCGATGCTGACCGGCTTCTTGCCCTTGGCCCAGGCTTGGGCCTCGCCCTCGATGCGCGACAGCGGGCGCTTTATGAGCACGAAAATGACCAAGAACAAGGTCAGGATGGCCGCGCCGAATACCAGGGCGGCCAGATAGACGGTGTTCTCCTTGAATTCCTCGATCAGCGACTGGCTCTCGCGCAGGGAAAAGGCGATGTCGAGGACCCCGAGAATCTGCTCGCTGTCCTTGTGGAAATGGCAGCCGGCCGGCTCGGTGCAGCCCGGCTCGTTGGCGATGGGCCCGACGATGCGCAAAATCTGCTCGCCGCCCACGGTCTCCCGGGCATACAGCCGATGCTCCAGGGTGGGCGACACGGCCGGCGGCGTGAGCTGGTGGCAGACCTGGCAGGGCGCGGCCGAGGTGTCCAGGCGCGAGCCCGGAGCCTCGCCCTTGCTCGTGAACATCACCTGGCCGGCCTTGTTGATGATGCGGATTTCCCGAATCTCGGGCAGCCGGCCAAGGTTGGCGACAATGGCCCGGATGTCCTCGCGGGAATTGAGCAGCATGGCGTAATCCAGGCCCAGCCGGGCCGTGGCCAGGACCCGGTCGGCTTCCTTGACGCCGGCGTTTTGGACAAAGCGCTCCTCGCGGGCGACCTGGAAACCGGCCCAGACAAAAATGCAGCCAAAAAGCACCACGGCCAACGGGATGCCGATCTTGATGCTCAGATGGCTGCGTATGAAAGTGAGCAAAGGGGACATGATTGAAGAAGCCTCCGGCGGCCGGGGGGATCATCCCCCCGGACCCCCTGGAAGGGGGGTAAGGGGTCGGACGGTTGCGCGGCGTCCGGCGTGGATGCGTCGAAGACGTATAATACGATCAAATCAGTCTGAAAACAGGGAGAGAACCAGGGCGATTTTTTCGGAGCTGCGCCCCGGCGTAACCAGGCCGTCGGGAAGGATTATACGGCTGCCCTCGGCTCCCAGGGCATATCCCGTCCGCCGTATCGGCGTCGTTGCCGCCAGTGCCCCTAACGGGGGGCATTCGGCACCCGACGCAGGGAGCAGGACAGCGGCAGCGTTCATTCCTGTCGCCGGAACCATGCTTTTTCTCCCAAGGCCGATTGCCGACCCTCTTGGCTTCCCAACCGTCCAGAGCGCCCACTCACGCCACAACCCCCTCAACCCCTTTTCCATGTGGGGGGTCCGGGGGCCTCAGGCCCCCGGCGGAGAGGTCCAGGAGAGGCAGCGCCTCTCCTGGCCGCCGGAGGCATTTTCCCTCTTTTACTCTTCCCTCTTCCCCTAACTGCAAACGCTAGCGCCGCGCGGCAGGCGCACGGCGATGGCGCTGCCGACGCCGGGTTCGGAGGTCACGGCGATGGAGCCTCCGTGCTGGGCCACGATCTGGTTGGCGATGAAAAGCCCCAGTCCGGTGCCGCGCGAGCCTTTGGAGGAGAAAAAGAGCGTAAACATGCGTTCCCGGGTGGACTGGTCCATGCCGACGCCGTTGTCGGCGACCACGAAGGTCACGGCCTCGGCCGTGGCTTCCACGGTCAGGGTCACTTCGTGGAAGGCCTTGGCCTTGTCCTCGGCGCAGGCATCCACGGCGTTTTCGAGCAGGTTGACCATGGCCGAGGTGAGCGCCGTCTCGTCCATGGGCAGCGTGCCTGCGGCCTCGCCCAGGCGCAGGATGAAGGCCACGTCGCGGCTTTGGGCCTTGGGTTCGACGATGCCGGCCAGATCGCGGGCGAAGGTTTCGATGGAGACGGGGGAGAGCTCGGGTTCGCGCGATTTGGCGTACCACAGGATGTCGAGCACCATGTTGCGGATGCGTCCGATCTTGTCGGACACCACGCCCCAACCGTCGCGCACGCGGGTCCAGTCCTCGCGGGACAGTCCGGTTTCGACCTTGAACATGCCGCCGTCGAGGGAGGTGAGCAGGCCTTTGACGCCGTGGGACATGGAGCCGAGCATGAGCCCAAGCGATGCGAGGTGGTCTTGCAGGGCCCGGATGGGGGTGATGTCGGCGGCGATTTCGATGACCTGGCTGGTTTCGCCTGTGGCGTCGGGGATGGGGGCGGTGCGAAGCCACATGTTTTTGGCCGCGCCGCAGCGGGTGGACACGACAGTTTCGCCTTCGTGGGGCGCGCCGTCGTGGAAGGAGCTTTCGGCCGGGCAGTGTTCGCAGGGGTCGTCGCGGTGGGCAAACAGTTTGTGGCAGGGGCCGGTTTCGGCCTCGCCGAAGTCGGCGCGCCATTGGCGGTTGGCTTCGACCACGGTGAAGTCCTGGTCCAGCACGGCGATGGCGCAGGGCACGGCGTCGAACAGGCGCTGGAATTTCTCGCGCACGGCCCGCAGCTCTTCCTGGAGCCGGCCCACCTCGGCCACGTCGGCGGCGATCTCGATGACCAGCTCCACCTGGCCGTCCGTGCCGAAGACCGGGGCGGTATGGATCAGCACCGGAATCTCGCGGCCGTCCTTGTCGCGGAAGGTCTCGCGGCCGCGCTGGCCCTGGCCTTGTTCCACGGTGCGCCAGACCGGGCAGGCGTTGCCGCTGCCCTGACGGTCGGCGTAGAGTTCCCAGCTCATCTTGCCCACCACCTCGCCCAGGCGCTGCCGGCCCAGGGTGTTTACGGCCACGATTTCGAGGTAGCGGTTGTGGATGACGATGCAGCAGGGCATCTGGTTGAAATAGCTGGGTCCCTGGTCGAAGGAGGCAATGAGCCCCTCGATGGCGCTGGCCACGCCCTCCACGGCCTGCCCCACGGCCATGCGGCGCTCCATCTCGACCAGGCGGGCGGATTTTTCGCGCACCAGCCGTTCGAGATTGCGGGTGTGTTCGGTGATCTGGCGGCGCATGGACACGCGGTCGGCGGCCCGGTGGAGGGAGGCTGTGAGCAGTTCGTCGCGCACGGGCTTGGTGAGGAAATCCAGGGCCTGGCGCTTGAGGCTCTCGATGGCCAGTTCCATGTCGCCATGGCCGGAAATCATGATGACCTCGATCTCGGGATCGAGGGCTTTGACGCGCGAGAGCAGTTCGATGCCGTCCATGCCGGGCATCTTGATGTCGGTGAGCACGATGGACGGTTTGAAGGTGGCGCACAGCTCCAGGGCTTCGCGGCCGCCGGGGGCGGTTTCCACGTCGTAGCCCAGGTCGGCGATGGAGAGGCTGAGGACTTCGCGGATGGCCTCGTCGTCGTCAACCAGCAGCACCTTCTCGTTCATGCGCCCTCTCCGAAAGGCTTGGCCGTCGCAGGGTCGCGACGGCGGACGGTGAATAATAACCGCCGGCTGGCGGCGCGGCCTCCATGGCGGCCGATGGGCGGTCGGCCGACGCAAGTGTCCATGGAAGGCCGCGCCGCGTGAGCCGGCGGGGGTATGTGCCCAAGCGGGGACCGGGGAAGGGCGAAGCCGAGGGTCGAAGTCGGCGGCTTCCCGAAGTCGTCCTCAGGCTTATTCCCCAAGCATCTCCTTGACAAGGCGCAAGGTCTTGACCCGGTCCACAGGCTTGCTGATGACCGGCACGTTGTTGCCCAGCGCCGGCGGCCGGGGGCCGACGCCGCTTATCACGACGACCGGAATCTCGGCCAGGCCGGGTTCCTTGCGCAGCTTCACGTAGAACAGGGTGCCGCCGCGGGCGGGCATGTCCATGTCCAGGGTGATGAGGTCCGGATTGTGGACCTGGGCCTGTTCCAGGCCGGCCACGCCGTCGGTGGCGGTGAAGGTGGTGAAGCCTTCGCCGTCGAAGAGGTCCTTTAAGTAGCTGACGACTTCGGGATCGTCGTCGATGATGAGTATCTTCTTGGCCATGATGGCATCCTCGTTTTGGTGGTCTTTAACGGGGGGCGGCTTCGCTTAATTTGCCCAGGCCCTTGGCCAGTTCCAGGGCGACGCCGATGCCGCGCTTGAGGTCGGGATCGCCAAGCGCCTTGACCATGCCCAGAGGGCCGACGGGTTCGGCCTTGGCGAGATCCAGGCCGGCCGGCAGGTCGGTGAGCTTGTCGAGCAGCTCCAGCATCTTGGGATCGGACATCTTCTTGAGCAGGCCAATGAGCGCCACGAAGCTGTCGCCCATGGCGGCGATGTCGTCGGGGCCGTAGTGGGCGGCGACCTTGGCGCGCACGTCCATCATGGCGGCGTAGGTGCGGAACACGCCACGCTGTTCCAGTTCCCCAAGGCTTCTGATGCCGGTGTGGACCATGGACTTGGCCAGGGGCTCCATGGTGTGCCACAGCTCAATAATGTTTTCGAGCTGCTCCAGGGCGTAGGCCAGGTTGCCGATGTTGCGCAGGAAGCGCTTGATCAGCATGAAGAGGTCTTCGAGCTGGAAGCCGGCTTCCACGGACCCCAGTTCCTTGAGCAGAATCTTGAATCCCGACTTCATGAGCGGGTTCATGTCATGGAACATCTCATTGCGTTCCAGACGGGCGACCCGCTGTTCTTTCAGCTCCGCCTCGATGGACTCAAGGCGTTCAAGAATGCGTTCCTCGGTGGTCATTGGACGCACCTCCCTACAGCGCGCAAGCGCCCATGCGCTTTTTGCCGGCCATGAACATCTGGGGCTCCAGCGGCAGTTCCTTGCCCTTGAGCATCAGGTTGAAATACACCCACTTGAACATCATCTTGCCGCAGTAGTTGAGGAAGGATTCTTCCAAAAGCGACAGCGGCCCGATGCCCGGGAACGGGAATTTGCCCGGCAGCGGCTCGATCTTGTAGTTGAAGTCGATGAGCACGGCCTTTTCGTAGCCCGAGACGATGAAGCAGTTGGAATGGCCGTCGAATTCCGGCAGGGGCTCCAGACCGTCGATCTCGCGCAGGATGTTCCCCACCACGATCTCGGACTCGAAGTGGGCCACCGAGCCGGCCTTGGAGGTCGGGACGTTGGTGGCGTCGCCGATGATGTACATGTTCTCGTATTTCTTGGACTTCAGCGTGTGGTGGTCGGTGTCCATGTAGCCCATGGGATCGCCGATGTCGCTGTCGATGATGACCTGGGAGCCGAAGTTGGGCGGGATGGAGATGAGCAGGTCGTAATCGAGTTCCTCGCCCTTGTGGGACTCGATGGTCTTCTTGTCGGCGTTGACCTGGGCGATCTCGAAGTTGGGCACGATCTTGATGTTTTTCTCTTCGCACATCCGGCCCAGGATCTCGGCGGCCACGGGCTTGGTGAAGGCGCCGGTCAGCGGGGTCACCAGCTCGATCTCGATGTTGCAGCGGCTGTCCTGGGTCATGAAGAACCAGTCGGCCAGGAACACGAACTCCAGGGGAGCCACCGGGCACTTGATGGGCATCTCGGCGATGTTGAGCACGAGCTTGCCTTTCTTGAAGTGCTTGAGCTTTTTCGCCAGGGCGATGGAGCCGTCCGGGGTGTAGAAGTTGTGGACGTCCTGTCCCCAGCCGTCGAGCATGCCGTCGATCTCGTCGGGCATGATGCGGCAGCCGGTGGCGACCACGATCCAGTCATAGGAGTGGGAGCCGCCCTTGCAGGTGACGACCTTCTTGACCGGATCGACGTTGGTGATCTCGTCCTGGACGAAATCGACGCCCGAGGGAATGAAGTCGGTCTGCGGCTTGATGCAGTCCTTGATGTCGTAGATGCCAAACGGCACGAAGAGCCAGCCCGGCTGATAGTGGTGCTGCCAGGTGCGGTCGATGATGGTGATCTTCCATTCCCGGGGATCGAGCTTCTTGCGGAGCTGGGTGGCCACCATGACGCCGCCGGCGCCCGAGCCAAGGATCAACAGCTTTTTCATCATTGCCTCGCTTTGAGGAGTTGTTGGTTGGGCAGGGTCGCGGCGCGTCGGTTGCGGCCGCGTAACCTGACCGCCTCCAAAGCAAGGGCTGGTCCAACTTGGCGTTTTCCCTGTAATGGGCTGATTTCGAAGGATTTGTCGGATTTCGGGGAGGCGGGCGGGGGTGCTCGGCCGGTGGGGGCTGGAGCAACAAAACTTGTCGCAAGTCTGGGGTTTGCTGCTAATCGGCTGGTAATATTTGATTTTTAATTCATACTGCCTTTGTCAGCAAATGTTGACGGTCAAGGGATGTTGTCGCGGGGCGGCGCGCGCCCTTGCCCGGCAGGAGATGGTGGCCTTCAGGACGCTCAGTCGCGGGACAGCCCGGGCTTGAGAGGTCACCGTAATGAGTGGCTCACGCCAATTTTTGCGGGTTCTTCACGAGGCAGCTGACGCAGGGCTGGCCTCACGACGGCCCCGAGCAGGCCTTGGCGGTTCGGGATGCTCCCTGGCGCAGGGACGGCCTGCCACGAAACAGGGACTGTCTGCTTCGGACAACACAAGGCAGGGGGCGGACCGCCAAACGGGACAGACGTCGTGCGAGACCGGCGACAAGGCGTAGCCCGACGGGATGACCCAAACGACAAACCGCCCGGCCCCTGGTTTGCCGTAGCAAGCCGGGGACGGGCGGCCGGTGGTTCTTGTGGATCAGGCGGGGGCCGCCGGGGACGGCAAGGTGGTGTTCCAGGCGTCGGCGCACCGCGTCGCCAAGGCCTCGCCGACGCGGCGCGGGCCGCCCCTGGCCTACGCCAGGAGCGTTGGGCCCTGGCGTTCCCGTCAGCGGGGCCGGGTGGCTTGCCGGCGGTCGTAGACGGCGCGGATGGCCCCTTCGAGTTCCTCGGTGGGGCAGGGCTTGAGCAGGTAATCGGCCGCGCCGCCGGCGATCATGGTCGAGGCGATGTCCACCGAGGCGTGGCCGGTGAGCACCAGCACCTCGGCTTCGGGGCAGGCGGCGCGCAAAAGCGGTAACGCGTCGGCCCCGGTCATGCCGGGCATTTTGACGTCCAGCACGATGACGTCGCAGGGGGCTTGGCCCAAAAGCTCCAGGGCGGCCGGGCCGCTGCCGGCCTCGCGCACGACAAAGCCGTGGCGGCCAAGCAGCTTGGCCAGGGTTTCGCGGAACCGTTCCTCGTCATCGACAATAAGGACGCGGATGGGGTCGGCCATGGGGTTCTCCGTGGCGAATTGGGGTTGGTCACAGCGGAAGGCTGACGGTGAAAACCGAGCCTTGGCCGACGGCGCTTTGGGCCGTGAGATTGCCGCCCAGGCGGGCGACGATGCCGTGGGACAGGGACAGGCCAAGGCCCGTGCCCTTGCCGGGGTCCTTGGTGGTGAAAAAGGGATCGAAGACCTTGGGCAGGTTTTCCGGGGGAATGCCGCAGCCGGTGTCGCGCACCTCGATGACGGCCCGGCCGTTTTGGCGGCCGGTGGCCAGGGTGATGGTCCCGCCTTCGGGAGTGGCGTGCAGGGCGTTGGTGAGGAGATTGAGGATGACCTGACGCAACAGCGGCACGTCGGTGCGAACAGGCGGCAGGGACTGGTCGTAGTCGCGCCGGATGGCCACGCCGCGCCCGGCGGCCTCGCGCTCGACCAGAACAGCCATGTCCTCGATGACCCGCTCCAGGGCTTCCTCCTGGAGCACGGGTTCCATCTTGCGGGCGAAATTGAGGAGCTTGTGGGTGATCTGGCGGCAGCGGGCTACCTGCTTGCCGACCTGGTCCAGGCAATCCTTGATTTCGGCCAGATCCTCCGGGGCCGGGCAGGCGTCCTGGCCATAGAGTTCCCGGGCCAGGTCGATTTCCTGGGTGATGATGGCCAGCGGGTTATTGATCTCGTGGGCAATGCCCGAGGACAGTTCGCCGATGGCGGCCAGCTTTTGGGAGTGCAGCAGCCTGATGTCGAGCTCGTGGAGCTCGCGTTCGCCACGCCGCACCCGCCGGGCCAGGGTCAGAGCCGAGCCGATGCAGATGGCTCCGGCGAAAAGGGCCAGCCCCACGCCGACCAGGGGCGGGGCGGCCAGGGCCGAGAGCACGGCCGCGCCGGCCAGCCCCGGGGCGAGCAGGGTATGGGGCCACAAGGGCGGCGCGTGGTCCCCGGGCAGCAGCCCGGGAGCGTCAGGCGTCGGCCCGGGATTCATTGAGCTTTTTGCGCTCATAGGCCTTCTTGGCCTTTTCCAGCAATTCCCCGAAGTCCACGGGTTTGAGCACGTAGTCGTAGGCTCCAAGGGACATGCCCTGCATGCCGGATTCCACCGAGGCGTGTCCGGTGAGGATGATGACCTCGACCAGGGGGTGGCGCTTCTTGATTTCCTGGAGCACGGCCAACCCGTCCATGCCGGGCATGCGCATGTCCAGGATGACCACGTCAAAGGGTTCGCGTTCCAGGAGCGCCAGGGCGTCGGGCCCGTTGCCGGCGGCGGTCACGGGAATCTGGCGGTAGGTGAACCGTTTGACCAGGGTTTCGATGAAGTCGGCCTCGTCATCCACGGCCAAGACGCGAAGTCCCATCAGTACCTCTCTCCAGGCGTTCGGGTGTTGCCAACCCGGCGTCGGGCTGCCTGTCTGTTGCATGGGTGATCCGGTCGGTTTCGGTTTGTCGGGGTCATCCGCCGCCCGACCTTGCGGTCCGGCGGAGGCCAGGCCGAGGTCCGCGCCGCGTGCGTCGCGGCGCGGACCCCGGCTCCGGGGCGCAAAACTCAGGAGGCCACGGGCAGGGTGATGCGGAACGTGGTGCCCTTGCCTTCCTCGCTGGCGACCTGGATGCGGCCGCCAAGCTTTTCAATGATGCTGTAGCTGATGGTCAGCCCAAGGCCGGTGCCTTCGCCGACCTTTTTGGTGGTGAAGAAGGGATCGAAGATCTTCTCCAGGGTTTCGCGCGGGATGCCGTTGCCGGTGTCGGCGATGGCAATTTCCACTTCCGGCGTGTCGGGCAGCTTGCGCGTGGCGATGGTGATGGAGCCGTTCTTGTCGATGGCGTCGATGGCGTTGTCGAGGATGTTGAGGAAGACCTGCTGGAGCTGGGAGGCGTCGGATTCGATGTGGGGCAGGTCGGCTTGGTAGTCGCGCACAAAGGCGATGCCCCGGAAGTTGGCCTCGTTTTCCAGAAACGACCGGGTCTGTTCCAGAAGCAGATTGACGTCGAGGTTCTCCTGGGTGGGCTCCATGCGCCGGGCGAACCCGAGCAGCCGGTGGGTGACGTCCTTGGCCCGGCGCACGTGGAACTCGATCTTGGCCACGGCGTCGGCGAATTCTTGGAAGTTGGGGGAGGCCTTGATGTCCTCCTCGCTTAAGAGATCGCGCATCCAGCCGGCCTTTTCCATGATGATGGCCAGGGGATTGTTGACCTCGTGGGCCACGCCGGCGGCCAGCTTACCCAGGGCGGCCATCTTGCTCGACTGGGTGAGCGAGGCGTCCAGGGTGGCTTTTTCCCGCTCGGCCCGGATGAGTTCGCGCACGGTGCCGTTGGCGATGAACACCGCGCCGATGACGATAAGCGTGCCGCCGCCGCACAGCAGCAAAATAAGGAGCCAGCGCGCCCGGTACAAGGGTAGCAGCTCCTCGCCCGGATCGTCCTTGATGACCAGCAGCCAGTCTTTGAGATTAAGCCAGGTCATGGCGTACAGCGACACCTCGCCGCCGATGGTCAGCTCGTCCACCCGGGTGCCGGAAAACCGGGGGATGTCCGGGAAGGGCACGGTGTCGAACATGTCGTGGCCAAAGCGCGGCTTGGTCTGGAGCACGTGCTGGGCGTTTAACAGGAAGGCGTCGCCGGACTTGCCGAGCTGCACCGTGCGCACCAGGGAATCGAAGATGTCGGAGTCGATGGCGGCGCGCAGGACCCAGGTTTTGTCGCCCTCGCGGCGGCTGACGGCGATATTGAAATGCGGGTATTTGCGAAAGCCCATGAACACGTCGCTGATGTGGATGCCCTTGGCCATGACCGTGCGGAACCAGTCCTCGCGGCTGTAGTCGATGCCGCGCAACTGGTAGGGGCCGACGTAGGAGACGCAGATACCGTTCTGGTCGATGACCTGCAGGTCGAGGAAAGACTTGCTGTGCAGCTGGAGCACGCCGAAAATGCGTTCGAGATACGCGTCGCCGGCCAGATCGGCGTAGGATTCGGTCAGGGCCAGGTTGGAAAGCTGGGCCACGCGTTCGGTCAGAAACAGGTCGATGGTGACTTTCTTGTTGTCGGCCAGATTGCGCAGGTTACCGTAGATCTTCTCGGTGTAGGTGTCGTAGAACTTGGCGTAGAGTCCAAGGCCCAGGCTTAACAGCGGAATAAAGGAAAAGGCCAGGGTGACGGCGATGAGCTTTAAGCGCAGCCGGCTGAGTTCGTCCTGAATCATGGCAGTGGCCTCGCGGGAATGGGGACGCATGGGGCACGATAGCCCAGGGAGTTCGCAATGCAAAGGGTCATGGGGCGGCCTCGAAAAGGGGCAGGGCAACCTCGACGCGGGCGCCCCGGCCGGGCAGGCCGTGGGCCGTGATGGCGCCGCCGTGGCGCTTGACCACGGCTCGGGCGGCGGCCAGGCCGATGCCCAGGCCCGGCATCTTGCCGGTGGTGACGTCGCCGAGCTGGAAAAATTTCTCAAAGACCGCTTCGCCCATGTCGGCGGGGATGCCCGGGCCGGTGTCTTCCACGGCGATGACGGCCATGCCGTCCCGCAGGCCGGCCCGGCAGGCGATATGCCCGTCCTTGGTGAATTTCACGGCGTTGGACAGGAGCTGGTCGAAGACGAAGACCAGCCGGTCCCGGTCGCCGCGAAGGGGCGGCAGGTCGCCGGGGATGTCGCGCACGAAAGCCAGGCCCTTGGCGTTTATGGCCGCCAGATAGGGGGCGGCCGCCCGGTCGACGATCTCGGCTACGGCCAGGGGCGTTTGGACCAGCGGCAGGTCGTCGGCGTCCAGGGCGGCCAGTTCCAGGACGTTGTCGATAAGCCCGGCGAGCTTTCGCCCTTCCTCCAGCATGATGGCCAGATTGTGGCGCAGGCGTTCGACCTCGGCGACAATTTCCAGGGAGTGGCCGGCCTCGGCCAACGGCCCGCGTTCCAGGCGCTTGCGCATGACCTGGGCGAAGCCGACCATGGAGGTCAGCGGGGTTTTGAACTCGTGGGAGACGAGGCTTAAAAAGTCGGTCTTGACCCGGCCCAGTTCCTCGGCCTGCTGCCGGGCGGCCTCGGCCTTGGCGGCCTGCTCGGCGGCTTCGCGTTCCTTGGCGGCCAGTTCGCGGATGGTGGCCAGCAGATGGCTTTCCATGGCCGCGATGTCGGCGGCCAGATCCCTGAATTCACCGGAATACTCGGTCGGATCAAGGTCGGCCCCCGCGCCCCGGACAAGCCGCCGGGCATGGCGGCGCAGACGCTCCAGGGGCGTGGCCACGGCCCGGAACAGTCCCCAGGCGGCCAGGGCGACCAGGACCAGGACGGCGGCCTGGATGCCGAAATCGAGCAGGTCCGTGACCCGGGCGATGGCGTTTCGCCGGGCTTCGTAGGCGGCGCGCAAGGCCTCGGTGACGGGCTCCAGGGCTCTGGCGGCGGACACGAAGCCGGCCGTGGCCGAACCGGCGTCTTCCAGGCGGCTGGCGTAGTCGCCAAGAGCGGCCAGATAGTCGCCTAAAACGCGCGCGGCGTCGCCGGACGGCGGACCGGCCGGCCCGCCGTCGCGCAGACGTTCGGCCTCGCGGGTCAGCCGCCGGAGGTTGTCTGCCGTGCCCGAGGCCAGCCAGCGTTTTTCCAGCCGGGCCAATCGGGCCACGGCGCCGGCCAGTTCGGGTTGGCTGTCGGCCAGTCGCTCCAAGGCCTGGGAACTGTCCAGGTACCGGGCGGTGGGATCGGCGGCTTCGGGATCGCCCGAGACCCCGGCGATGGCCTCGAAACCGTCGTGGTAGGCGCGCAGGCGGGCCAGGGCGGCGTCGGACAAGGGGTCGTGGTCCGGATCGTCGGCGCGGATGGCCTCGATGGCGGCCATGGCGGCCTCTTGGTGGCGGCGCACGGCGGCCAGGGCTTCGGGATCGTGGCGCAGAAAGAAGTTTTTTTCCTGGCGGCGCATTTCCAGCGCTTCGATGCGGGCGGTCACGGCCAGACGCTCCAGGGCCAGGGTACGCTCGGTGTAGCGGCTCTCCAGGATGTCCACGACAAACACCAAGGCGAAGCCGGCCACGATGACGGCGCACAGCGCTTGCAGCTTGCCCTTGACGCTTAAGGCCATGGGCGGACCCTGGTTGTGCTCACGACCGTCTCCCTGGGGCAGTTGCCGTTATCGGTGGCGGTAGCGGCCGCCGGGACGGCTCGTCCGGCGGGATGGGTCTTTTTTTAGCCCAAACGGCAAGAGGATGCCAGAATATTGTTCATAGTTTCACAAGTAGCCGGGGCAAGAAGTTGTGTCCCTGCGCCGGGCCGCCTGGCTTTTGGAGTCCGCCGCCGGCCCTGGAAGGGCGTTGTTCCGGGGTCGGCGGCGGTGTGAAGCGAGGATGGGCCACGGCGAGGCGTCCCTTGGGAGAGGCGCTTGTCGCGCAGGCGAGGCTACTGGCCCAGACCGGGCAGAAACTCGCCGTAACCGGCCGCTTCCATGGCCTCGGCCGGCACGAAGCGCAGGGCGGCGGAGTTCATGCAGTAGCGCTGGCCGGTCGGGGCCGGGCCGTCCGGGAAGACGTGGCCGAGGTGGGAATCGGCGATCCGGCTTCGCACTTCGGTGCGGCGTGAAAACAGACTGTTGTCGGGCCGCTCGGTCACGGCGTCCGGGCGGATGGGCCGGGTGAAGCTCGGCCAGCCCGTGCCGGAATCGTACTTGTCGCGGGAACTGAAAAGGGGTTCCCCGGAGACGATGTCCACGTAGATGCCCCGGGCCTTCAAGTCCCAGTAGGCGTTGTCGAAGGGCCGTTCGGTGCCGTCTTGGCGGGTGACCTCGAAGGCCAGGGGGGTGAGCGTGGCCCGCAGCGCGGCGTCCGAGGGTCGGGTGAAGGCGCGCCAGGCCGGGGCCTTGCCCGAGCTGGCCGCTTCTCCGGCCGGTTTGGCCGCGGCCGGCTGGCCGCCCCAGGTTCGGGCCAGGAACTGGTCGCGGCCCGAGCCGGTGCGGTAGGCCTTGTACGGGCCGGCATGGGTGCGCCAGTAGTCTTGATGGTAGTCCTCGGCCGGGGTGAAGGGGCCGGCCGGCAGGATGTCCACGACGATGGGGCGGGTGAACCGTCCCGAGGCGGCCAGGGCGTCCAGGGCGGACCTGGCCTCGGCCCGCTGGGCCTCGTCGTGGACAAAGATGGCCGGCCGGTATTGCCGGCCCCTGTCGGCGAACTGGCCGCCGGCGTCGGTGGGGTCGATGTGGCGCAGGAAGGCGTCCAGCACCTGGCGGTAGCTGACCTTGGCCGGGTCGAATCGGACCTCCACGGCCTCGTAGTGGCCGGTGCGGCCGTTCGAGACCTGCTCGTAGGTGGGGTTGGACTCTTTGCCGCCGGTGTAGCCGGAAACCACCGAGGCCACGCCGGCCAGTTTTTCCAGATCCGCTTCCACGCACCAGAAACAGCCGCCGGCCAGGGTGGCCAGGGCGAGATTGGGGGCTTGGGTCTCCATGGTGGCCTCCTTGGCGGCCGGGGGCGCGGCGGCGGCGGTCAGGGCGACGCCCAGGCCCCAGGCGATGCAGACGATACAGACGACGAGGATGGCTGCGACGGTTTTTTTGTCGAGCATGGCGGCACTCCCTGGCTCCGTGCGGGCGACGGCGGCGGGCCGCGTCGGAATGCGCCGGACGGAGCACTATGGAACCTTACCGGAAAAAGGGCGGCTTCGTCGATGGCCCAAAAGCCGGCTAGGGAAGAAAAAGCGAATCAGGCGTTTCGCAAGGGGTGGACGCGGGCGGCGGCCAGCACGGCGGCCAGGGCGGTCTCGGCCTGGGCATGGCTTTGGCGGCAGGCCATCACGTCGCCGGTCTGGCAGGCGGCCAGCAGGTCGCGCATGGCCTGGCCCAGGGCCTCGGCCCGTAGCGGTCCGGCCATGCCGGCCAGATCGTGGGCCAGGCCCGAGGCGGCGGCGACGTCGCCGCGTTGGGCGGCCTCGGCCAGCTCCCGGCCCTTGGGTTCGGCCAGTTCCACGAACAGGGCGAGCAGTTCGGCGGCAAACTCCAGGTTTCCCTTACGGGAAAATTCCGACAGGTCCAAAACCGCGGGAGATTGGGCCGGCTGGGCCGGCCGGCCCGCCCGCCCCTCGGTGACCCGGGCCATGGCCAACAGCAGATCTCGGCCGCGAACCGGCTTGGCCACATGGTCGTCCATGCCGGCGGCCAGGCAGCGCTCCCGGTCACCCTGCAGGGCAAAGGCGGTCAGGGCGAGAATGGGCACGTCAGGCGGATTGGCCGGGGTGCACTGGCCGTCGCGGATGGCCCGGGTGACGGCTAGGCCGTCCATATCGGGCAGTTGCACGTCCATGAGAATGCAGTCCACGGCCTGGGAGGCGGCCAGGGCCAGGGCCTGCCCCCCGTCGGCGGCGGCCAGGGGCTTGTGCCCGCTTTTTCGCAGCAGATGGAGCATGTACATCCGGTTGACGTCATTGTCGTCAACGACGAGGACGGTCAGCTGCGGCAGAATCGGAAGCGGATTCGAATCATCCATACGACACCCTTCCCGCAATGCGCCGGCCTGGGGCCAGCCATTTCCATAACAACGCGGCTTTCCTAGCATGGCGTGGCGGACCTGACAAATTTGCTCTCGGAGTTGGTCTATTTTTAGTGGATTAGACTCGTGTGTTTGCTTTTGTCTCCGGGGATGGCTACCTGCAGAGAAGGAGGGAGTCCGGCCATGACGGGAACCATTCTCCAAACGCATTACGATGCCCTGATCCGCCGGGCCGCGCCCGACGGCAGCTTTGCCGTGGCCGAGGGCGCGGGAAGCCGTCCCGACGCCACGGCCTGGGCGGCCATGGCCCTTTTCGCCGCCAACCTGGCCCTGGAGCTGGTCGCCGCCGCCCGGGCCGCCCTGGCTGCCGCCCAGTCTCCCGATGGTCGGGTGGCGCTTTTGCCTGAGCGCCCCGAGGCCGCCTGGCCCACCGCCCTGGCCCTTCTGGCCTGGCTGCCGGACCCGGCCCGGGCCGAGAACGTCTCCCGGGCAGCGGCCTGGCTCATGGCCCATCCCGGCAGCCATTGGCCCAAAAACGCCGAGGAACAGGCCGTCATCGGCCATGACACGAGCCTTCGCGGCTGGAACTGGATCGACGGCACCCACTCCTGGGTGGAGCCGACCGCCCTGGCCATGCTGGCCCTCGGGGCCATGGCCACGCCGCCGGCCGAAGCCCTGGCCGAGGCGGCCCGTCTGCTTTTGGACCGCCAACTGCCGGACGGCGGCTGGAACTACGGCAACACCCGCGTCTTTCGAAATACCCTGCTGCCTGTGCCCGAGTCCACCGGCCATGCCCTGGCCGCCCTGGCCGGCCGGGCCGCGGCAGGCGATGTCGCCCCAAGCCTGGCCTATCTCCAGGGGACGCAGTGCGCCGTGGCCACCCCCCTGGCCGCCGCCTGGCGGGCCTTTGGCCTCGGGGCCTGGGGGCTGGCCGGGCAGGACGAAGAGGCCCTGTGCCGGGCCGCCCTGGAGCGCCAGTCGCGTTACGGTCCCTACGACACGCCGCAACTGGCCCAATGTCTGGCCGCCGCCGTCAGCCAGGGCCGGTTTGCCGTCCTGATCGGAGGTCTTTCGTGAGCGTTTCCGATGCCGATAAGCACGCCCAGGGCCTGACTCGCCGCCAAGCCGTCAAATTGGCCGCCGCCGCCGCCGGTCTCGCCGCTGTTGGGGGGCTGGCCGCGACGAGCCTTTGGCGTGGGCAGCCCGAGGCCGAAGTCTTCATCGCCAAGGCGGCCGGTTACGACGCCGATCTGGCCGACGTGGTGCGCCGGGGACTGGCCGAGCTTGGGGTGACGCCGGCCGAGATCGCCGGCAAGCAGGTGCTGGTCAAACCCAATCTGGTCGAACCCCATGCCGGGGCCGGCCACATCAACGTCCATCCGCTCATGGTACGGGCCGTGGCCGAGGCCTTTTTGGCTCTGGGCGCGGGATCGGTGGTGGTGGGCGAGGGGGCCGGTCATCGCCGCGACGCCTATCTGGTGCTGGAGGAATCGGGATTGGCCGAGGTGTTGGCCGAGGACCGGCTGGCGTTTTACGATTTGAACAGCGGCCCGGTGGCCCGTCGGCCCAATGCCGGCGGCTTCAGCAAACTTGGCGACCTGTGGCTGCCGGGCCGGCTCCTGGCCGCCGACATCGTCGTGTCCCTGGCCAAGATGAAGACCCACCACTGGGCCGGCGTGACGCTGGCCATGAAAAACCTGTTCGGCGTCATGCCCGGCGTCGTCTACGGCTGGCCCAAAAACGTCCTGCATTTCGCCGGCATCGAACCGTCGATCCTGGACATCAACGCCACCGTACGGCCGCACTTCGCCATCATCGACGGCATCGTCGGCATGGACGGCGACGGTCCCATCATGGGCGACCCGGTGGCGGCCGGCGTGGTCGTCATGGGCCGCAGCGCCGTGGCCGTGGATGCCACGGCCTGCCGGGTCATGGGCATCGATCCCGCCAACGTGAGCTACCTGCAAGCCGCCGACGGCCGCCTGGGGACCATTCGGGCGGCGCGCATCGAACAGCGCGGCGAATCGCCCGCCACCGTGCGCCGGGATTTTGCGCTTCTCGACTACGTCCCGGCCCAGCGCAATTTGCGCCTGGCGCTTTGAGGGGAGGCAGAGAGAACAGGGGGAATGCCTCCGGCGGCCGGGGGGATGATCCCCCCGGACCCCTGCAATAAAAGAAGTTTTATAGGTGGTGTTGGGCGGCCAGCCGGACGGGGGCGGACAAGCCGTGGGCGGCTTCAGCCCTGGGACGCCTCCAGCCGGGCAAAGGTGACCAGTCTCGGGCTGCCCGGCAGGGGTTTGCCCTTGCACGTGGCCTCGACGCGGTGGGGACGGCTGTCGCGGAAGTGCGCCGGCGCTTCCCACACAAAGCCGGAATAGCCGTCGCCGAAACCGGCGGCGGCCACGTCGGGCCGGTGTTCGCCGGCCCAAAGCAGAAAGTCCTGGCCGTCCACGGTCAGCTTGACCTCCAGGGGCCCCCCCTTGGCGGCGGTGTCGCAGACCCAGCCAAGCACGCGATCGGGCTGGGGCGGATCAAGATGGCCCATGATGCCGCCCGGCGTCTCCAAAATGAAGGTGCGGCCGTGGAATGCCAAGGTGAATTGCACCGGCCCGGGAGGGCCGAAGCTCACCAGCCGGCGCTCCATCTCCTCCTGGCTGATGTCTGCTCCGAAACGGCACATGCGCTCATAATCCCCCACCGTGCGCCGTGTGCCGCCCCAGGCCAGAGTTTTGTTCGGGATAAGCGGTTCCTCGCGGGTCAGGGCGGCGGCTTGACGCAAAAGGAGCATGGGCAGGGCTTGTCGGGCCGCCTGGGCCATGGTCGGCCGGGCTTTGGGGCCGGGCACGGGCAGTACTTCGGCGTCGATGATGGTTCCGGAGTCCACCACGGGCTCCATGACGTGCAGGGTCACGCCAAAAGCGGCGGCCTGTTCGTAGGCGGCCCAGGCCTCGGGGGCGACGCCGGGATAGGCCGGCGAGCCGGGGTGGATATTGTATGCGCCAAGCCCAAAGGCCGCCAGGCAGTCGGCCGGCACGATGACATTGGACAGATAGGAAAGCAGACGCGCCTTGGGGCCAAGCGTCGGGAGCAGGGCACGAAGGCCGGGGAGGTCCACGACATGGCGCAGTTCCAGGTCTCGGCCGTGGGCGGCAAGCATTTGCAACAGAGCCGGGGCGCCGTCGTTGGCTGTCAGCAGCACCAGGGTTACGGTCATGGGCATTCCTCGCGGCGGTTGCGGTCGGTTGAGGCCGGGGCGGCGCAGGGGCGCGGCAGCGGGAGAAGGCGGCGGTTATTTCTTCATCCGGGTAAAAGGGATGTCCTTGCCCGAAGACGAACTGTACAGCAGGGCGCGCACTTGGCCGTCGTCGTCGAATTGCAGGCGCAATCCCTGGATGTCGCCGGTCGCGTCGGTCCCATCGAACACGCCGTAGAGCAGATGGCGCATGACAATGGTCCGGTTGTCCCGGCCAACGGCGATGCCGGTGGGGGCCTGCGTCACGCGCAGGACACCGAGGGTGGGATTGGCGTAAGCTCCAACGGCCAGCCGCGCGGCGTCCCCGGTTGCGTCGGCGGCCTTGGCCGGGGCCGGCTCGGCCGTGGCGGGCGGCGGCACGATGCCGGGCTTTGCGGCATTGGTATCAGTCGCTGCGTCGGCCTTGGCAGGAGGCTGGACCAGCGTCGGCAACGGTACAGGGGGCTTGGGCTGGAGCGGCGCGGCGGATTGGGCCGCCGCAGGCGGTGTTGCGGCCGGAGCCGGGGCTGTTCGGTTCGTTTCAGGCGGCGTCACGGGCAGGCGCAGCATGTTGCCGGCGACAGCCTTGTCCGTTTGTTCCGGGGCATTGGCCTTGTCCAGTGGCTGGGAGGTCAGGCCGAGCCGGCGGGCGATGCTGACCAGGGTGTCGCCCAGCTCAGTGATAGGGGAGCTGGCATGATGGTCGTCTGTCCTGGCAGGCGGCGGCGCAGGCTGGGCAGCGGCAAAAAGCAGATTCGGCAGCAGGCAGACGACCGCCGAAAGCAGCTGCGCAAGCGTGTTAGACATCCTTGATCCTTACTTCGGAGGTTGGATCCGTCGCGGTCATGGCCGCGACGCTTCCCGGCTATTTGTATAGGGCAAAGGTCTGGGCCTGACAATGTCGGCTCAAACTCCCGAGGGGCGGCGCGACGGCCCCCGGAATGCGCGATGGGGCTTGCCTTATGGCCCGTTTGGCCTTACCTCATGACGTGCTCGGGATGTCGGAAAACGAATGGGATATGTCGCCGCTTACGGGCGTCGCTGGGCGACGCCGTTGATGACGCCGTTCAAGGCGCCTCGCTTGCTGGCGGCCGGTTTTCCACATGGCCGTCCTCTCCCGGGCCTTCCCCGAAACCTCGTCTCCGTCACGCCCCGGCGTCCCGGCGCGGCAGGCCTGCCCTGCCTGCCCGGCGGCGATGCGGCTGGCCGGATTTCGCGACCAAAGGCGGCGCGGATCTGCTATGGACAATAAAGAAGGCACCGAGAACCCTGGCGCCGGCAAGGCCTCCGAAGCCTTGGGCAGTCTGGGCCTGTCGTTTTCCGACAGGGAAAAAAAGAACCTCATGACGTTTCTCTCCATCGGGATCATCCTGGTGGAGTTTGCCGTCACCATTGCCGCCGTCTGCTATGGGATCATCAAATCCACCAAGCTGCCGGACGGAACCATCGAATTCCAGTTTCCGTGGATACCCTACGGCGTGGCCGTCATCGTCGCGCCGGTGGCCATCATGCTCGTGGTCAACATCATCGGCCTGGGTTTCACCCGCATTTTCAAGGGCGATCCGGCCATGGACGAGGAGCAGATGCGCTACATGCCCGAGCGCCTGCGCCGGCTCATCGCCCTGTCCCGGGGCCTGCCCTCCATTATTTTACTGGGGGGCATGATTCTTGTAGGAGCCGCGCTGTACTACCTGGACGCCGTTATCCAGGCGATCTTGCGCATAGGCGATCATGTTGAGGTCATTGCCCCGTGGGTCATGGCCGGACTGGTGGCGGCATGGTGCGTGTCCTATCTGGTGCGGATGTGGTTCATGTACAAGACCCGCCGCATGCATGAGGAATTCGCCTTCCGCCGCGAGGTGCTCGAGCGAACGGGAATCGTCATCGTGGACAACCGCAAGCACATTGCCGCCGATGGCCGCACCATCGGCGAACACGGCAATGTTCTCCCCGGGCGCGTCATTGACGTGCTCCCCCCCGGGGAGTCCGACGCCGACAAGGACGCGCCATGACCGACGCCGACGCTCTGGGCCAGAAAGCCCGGGAGATCCTGCTGGCCCGCGTGGCCCGCACCGAGGACGCCGGCCGGGCCGAAGCCCTGACCGCCTTTGTGGGGCTGGCCAGGCCCGACCTTGGGCCGGACGCCGCGGCTATTGTGGCCGAGACCGCGCCGCGCCTTTTGCCCAAGCTCACCGAGAAATGGGTGGGCTTGTTCGTGGACCGGCTTTTAGAGACCGTGCCCCACGTGCAGATCGCCGAATTGTGCGACGGTACGGCGGAAAACGAGGCCGCCCTGGCCCTGGCTTACGTCATGTTCCTGGAGTCGGCGCGCATGGAAAAGCAGATCGCCGAGGATCTGGCCGCCTGCGAGTTGCCGGCCGGCGCGGACGGCGTTGACGCCGCCGCCGAGGCCTGCCGCCGGCTGGCCGCTGTCGAGGAACGCCGACGTCAGGCCATGCAGGAAAAGGCCGCCGCCTACCGCCGGGACAAGCGCCGGGACAACTAGGCCCCCGCGCCCTGGGAAATGCCGGGCATTTCCGGGGACGCCGAGAGCTTGGCCCGCTGCCGCGCCGCCCGCCGTCCGGCCCTTGCGGACGCCGGGCCTGTCCCGCCACGTCGCCGCCCATTGGTCGCGTCCAGGCCAAACCAGGGATTGCCGCTGCCCATGGCCCGTTCGGCCGCCGACTTTCCATCGGCCCGCCGGCTGCGGCGGACAGGCGATCCCCAGCCAGGGGGCGAGCCATGCCGCATATCCCGTTTCACCGCCGTCACGAGGACGGCGCGACGTCTGTCGAGTACGCCCTCATGGCCAGCCTCATCGCGGCCGTGGCGGCCGCCGCCGTCGGCCAGTTCGGGTTGGCGGTGCTCAACCTTTTTCAGATCGTGGCCGGCCTGTTTTCCTGACGCCGCCTCGTCCGCTCCGGCCGCACCCTTTCAACGGCAAGCCCCCGAATCCCGCCCCTGCGGGATTCGGGGGCTTGCCATATGGGGGGTCCGGGGGCCTCAGGCCCCCGGCCGCCGGAGGCATCTTCTCCCCTAATTACGAAAACATGGCGCAAATAACCTCGAAGTGGGCCTCGGCCGTTTCCACCAGCTCCGGCAGGTCGGCCGGGGTCAGGCGCACGGCTTCCCAGGCGGCGTGGTCGTAGCGCGGGACCAGCCGTTCGCCGCTGCAGCCCGGCAGGGTCGCCCCGGCTACGGCGTCGGCCACGCACACGATGGCCGCTTCCAGGGGCGCTTCGGCCGTGGCTGGGGCGTGGTGCCGCCAGACGGCCTGTTCCAGGCTTTCTGGGAACCGCCATTTGCGCAGGAGCATCCCGCCGAGTTCGGCGTGGTCGAAGCCGAGGATTTCGCGTTCAACGGCCACGAGGTGCTTGCCGGAGGCCGCCGCCGCGGCCATGGCCGCACCGGCCGCCTCCGGTGTTTGCTTGAACAGCACCAGCCGGCCGATGTCGTGGAGCAGGCCGGCCACGAAGAACCGTTCCGGGCTGGGGTCGGACAGGCGCACGGCCAGAAGCTTGGCCACCAGCCCCACGCCGATGGAATGGCGCCAGAACTGGCGCATGTCGATGCAGCCGGCCGGGATGTCCTTGAAAAGCGGCATGACCGACACGCCCATGGCCAGGGTGGAGAGCTGATTGAGGCCAAGGAGCATGACCGCCCGGGACAGGGTGTCAACCGGCCCTGGCGGCAGCCCGCCCGAGACGCGCAGGGTGCGGGCGTAAAAGGCGCTGTTGACGAGCTTTAAGAGCTTGGCCGTGAGGCTCGGGTCCTTGCTGATGACGGCGGCGGCCTCTTCCACGGTGGAGCCGGGGTCGCTTAGAACCTCGCGGATGCGCATGAAGACTTCGGGCAGGGAGACGAGCACCGGGTCGGAGGCCAGGATGGCCTCGGGGGTGGGAATCTTGTCGATACCTTCACGGCCGCAGGCCGGCGGCCGGGTCGGGCGCGAGGCGGCCAGGGCCTCGGCCCGGGCCAGGGCCAGTTCGGCCAGGGCCGCGGCCAGGGGCGCGTCGGCGGGCAGGTGGGCCAGCCGGCGGCGGGCGGCCTCCTCGGGCGAGCCGGGCGGATTGGGGGCCGCATCGGGCGTGGTCTTGGCGGCGGACTCGGCCGTGGCTTCGATGTCGCGGATGCGCCAGCCGCGCAGCCATTTGAGGTGGCTCTCGGCCAGCACCGTGCCGGCCGGCAGGCGGTAGCGGCCGTCGGGGCTTTCGATCTCGGCGGCCAGCACCATGCCGGCCCGGATTTGTGCGAAGGGAATGGTGGGCATGGGCCGTCCCTTGTGCCGGCGGCGGCCGGCGGCGGAAGTGCGCTCCGGGCCGATCCCGGGGAAAGTCTGCCTTTGCCACGCCTTACCAGCGCCGGGCCTTGGCGGCAAGGGGCAGGGGTCGACCGTTTCGGGGTTCCCCAGCCGGCCGGCTTGGCCTATAAGGGCCATCCGGAGGCGATATGACCATATCCCCGCTCATTACCGGCGACGGCCAACTCGTGGACATCGGCGACGTGCGTTATAACGACGAGCTTGCCGCGCCCCAGGCTTACGGCGTCATGCGGTTTTCCCACACCAGCGACGCGCTGCGCGGCTTGGTGCGCGACCTGCGCGACCGGGCCGCCCGCGAAGGCAGGCCGCTCACCGACTTCATGGACGTCAGCGGCCGCAGCGGCCATTCCCGCATTGGCCTGGACATCCACCTGACCGGCGAAGCGCCGCAAGTGTCCGACGCCGGGCGCACGGTGGAGCTGCCCGTGGCCGTCACGGCCCTCAATGCCGTGCTGGCCGAGTCCCTGGCCGATTTGCGCGGGCTTTGCGCCGACGGCGGCGTGGACTTCGGCCGGCTGTTTATTCCGCGCGGGCCGGCTGTTTCGCGCGAGGCCATTGCCGAGGCCATGGAGCGCGGTTGGCTGCTGTTGCCGCGAAAGCACAGCGTGGCCGAGGACGGCGTGGTGGAGATCGTGCTGGAAAACCTGCGTTACGTGCTGTCCTCACGGCTTCTGGGGGTGGGGCGCAATTTCGCCGAGATGGTGGTCAAGGGCAAGCACGGCCTGGGGATTTTCCAGAGCGTCTCCCCTGGCGGGCTGCCGCCCCTGCTGGCGGCCAAGGAATTCATGGTCGGCGCGGTGCATATCGCCCTGGGGCCTTTCACCGCCTTTCTGGAGCGCCCGACCAACCGGGCCGGGGTGTTCCATCTGGCCTCGCGGCTTCTGGACGGTATCCGCACCTCGGGCATCGCCACGCCGCGCCAGGTGGAGCTCTACAACGGCGGCGAGGAAGCGGCCGAGACCGACGGCTTGGCCGTGCGCTTGCGGCTCTATCCGCCCGACGTGCGGGTGGCCAAGCTGGCCGAGCGGGTGCTCACCCCGGGCCGCAGCCGCGAGGTGCTGGCTTCCGGCGTCGATTTCGCGGACTTGACCGACGTCTTCACGCCTTCGGTAGCCCGCACGCTTTTCGACGAAGTCACCGTCGATCCGGGCCAGGGCGGCATTTACGGCCGCATCCTCATGCCCGGCAAGATGATCGCCATTCCCTGGGAGCAGGAGGAGGGCGTGTGGCTGCGGGAATTCCAGTGGCGGCTGGTCTATGAATACGCCCGGGGTAACGTGCCCGAGGGGGTGCTGACCGGCGAGGAGATTCCCAAGCGGATGCGGCCGTTTCTCGACGACCTCAAGTACGTGGGCGGCGAGCAGAACCTGTCCAAGGTGTTCGTCTCCGATGCCTTGCCGCCGGCCGACACCTTGCGGGTGCTCAAGCGCAACGGCATCGGCGTGGCCGCCTCGCGGGGCATGGGCTGCGAGCCGGGCAAGGCCTGCCGGCCGCCGCATTTCCGCATGGACCAGACGCTCTACGAGGAGCTGGTGCGCCTGGAAGGCGAGGGGATGCGGTTTTACATGCTCCTGGAGGTGAACGGCCAGGCCCAGGTGCGGGAGTTCTTCCGGGGGCTGTGGGTGACCCATGAGGGCCGGGAGCGGCTGCCGCGCATCCACACCACCATGGCCATGTTCGGGTCGGCCTGCGACGTGCTGGGGCCGGTCCTGACCGAACCCATCGCCGTGTTCCTGCAAAAGATGCGCGACCATCCTCGCCTGGGCGAGGGGTTTGCCGTGGCCCACGGCTCGGGGCCGGGGGTCATGCGCATCGTGGACGACGCAGCGGCGGAACTGGGGATTTTCCGCATGGGCGTGGGCATCGATGCCGAGGAGATCGGCCAGACGCCCAATTTCGCCCCCGAGGCCGTGGCCCAGTTCACCAACCTGGCCATGAACACCCGGCAGGACATCCTGGACCGGAGGTCGCTGTTCAAGATCTTCAACCTCGGCGGCTTCGGCACGAGCTACGAAGTGAACATGGCGCTGACCTTTTTAAAGATCGGCCAGTGCCTGCCCGCGCCCTACATCTTCATCGACCCGGTGGGCCTGGGGCGCGGCGGGGAGCCGTTCTGGCGCGAGACCCTGCGCCAGTTCGAAACGCTCACCAGCGACCTGGCCGGCGGCGGCCAGACCCTTGGCCCGCTTGGGCCGCGTTGGGTGGCCAACTGCTGCCACGAGGTGCGGGCCTACGAGGAAGGCTACGCCATCATGGCCGCCTTTGTGGACGACCCGGCCGCCTACTGGCGTGAGCACGGCATAGCCTTCGATCGGGTGCGCTTTGCCCGCGACAACCTCAAGAAGGCCGGCGTGCCCATCCCGCCCTACATCGAGGAAGCGCTGGAAGGGGAATAGGGAGGGGCGCTTGCCCCGGCAAGCGGCGTGAGACAAGGGCCTGCGAGACATTCGCAGGCCTTTTTGTTGCCAACTTGGGGGGCGTCTTGGGGGCGACTTGGGGGGCGCAAGGCCGCGCGGCCCTAGGCCCCGCCGAAAAGGGCGGCGATGGCTCCGAGCAGCGTCTGGGGGAACAGCCCCAGGCCCACCAAGCCCGCGGCCATGACGCCAAGGGCCAGGGTTCCGGCCGGGCCGGCCGCGTAGACGGCGGCCGGATGGGCGATGAGCGACTCCCGCATGTAGAGCGCGGCAAGCAAGCGCAGGGCATAGAACACGCCGACCACGGCCGTGATGATGCCGAACGCCGCCAGACCGACATAGCCGGCCGACAGGGCCGCGCCAAAGACCAGGAACTTGCCGACAAAGCCGGCCGTGGGCGGCAGGCCGGCCAGGGAGGCCAGACCGATGGCCAAAACGCCGGCCCGCCAGGGATGGACGTAGCCCAGGCCCCGGTAGGCGGCGATGTCGTCGCGGTCGCCGATCTGGGCCGACAGCGCGCCCACCGCGCCGAAGGCGGCCAGATCCATGAGCGCAAAGGCGGCCAGATAGAACAGCGCCGCCTCGCCGCCGCCGTCGTTGACGGCCATGGCGGCCATGAGGATGTAGCCCATCTGGGCGATGGAGGAATAGGCGAGCAGGCGCTTGACGCTGGCCTGGGCCACGGCCCCGAGGTTGCCCACGGCCATGGTCAGGCCGGCCCCTACGGCCAGGGCCGGCCAGAGCAGTTCCCGGGCCTCGGGCGAGACTTCCGAACAGACATGGAGCAGGGCGGCGGCGGCGGCGGCCTTGGACCCCGACGACAGGAAGGCGGCCACCGGGGCCGGCGCGCCCTGGTAGACGTCGGGCGTCCAGAGATGCACCGGGGCCAGGGACAGCTTGAATCCCACGCCGACCAGGACCAGGGCCAGCCCGGCGGCGGTCAGGGGGCCGGGCGCGGCCAGGGAGGCGGCGATCTCCATGGAGCCGGAGGCGGCATAAATCAGCGCCATGCCGAAAAGCAGCACGGCCAGGGCCATGGCTCCGGGCAGGAAATACTTGAGCGCCGCTTCGGTGCCGAGGTTGTCGTCCAGGCGGGCGGCGATGAGGGCGTAGAGGCACAGCGAGGCCAGCTCCAACCCCACGGCCAGCATGATCCAGTCGTCGGCGTCGGCCAGAAGCAGCATCCCCAGGGCCGACCACAGGAGCAGGCCGTAGAGGGCGTCGCCAGCAAAGCCCCGGCGCTCGGCATAGCGGGCCAGCAGGGCGATGGTGGCCAGGGCGATGACCGAGAGCAGGCCGGCGTAGAAGCAGGCGATGGGGCTGCCGCCTTGGGGGCCGGCCACGGCCCACAGCCCGGGCAGGGCGGCGAACAGGGCGGCGGTGGCGGGGTAAAAGCCGGCCGGCACGGACCGGGCCATGGAGAGACACAGCACGAGGAGTCCGCCGAAAGCCAGGCAGAGGTGGGGGAAATAGGCGACGACAAAGGCGCTCATGACGTTCCTCGCTTAGAGGCCCGGCCAGACGCGGGCGGCAATGGCGTTAAGCGGCTCGGCGGCCAGCCCCAGCACCGGCCCGGGGAACAGGCCCAGCCAGACGATGCCGACGGCCAAAAGGGACAGCAGCACCGCCTCCCTGGCGTCCAGGTCGGGGAAGGGGACGGCCGAGCGCGGCGGGCCGTAGAGCACGTCCCGGGCCAGGCGCAGCAAGTAGACCAAGGTCGCGGCCATGCCGGCCACGGCCAGGCCGGCGGCCAGGACGTTCACCTTGAAAAGCCCGAAAACGATCATGGCTTCGCCCACGAACCCGGACAGCCCCGGCAAGGCGGCCGAGGCCAGCACGCAGAAAAGAAACGCCGCGCCGAAATGCGGGGCCTTGTTCCAGATGCCGCCGAGGATGTCGAAGCGTCGGCTGCCCAGGCGTTCGCCGATGGCTCCGGCCAGGGAGAACAGTCCGCCGGAGGTCAGCGCATGGCTGACCATGAGCAGCACCGCGCCGCCCAGGGCCAGCCGGCTGCCCGAAACCATGGCGGCCACGGCCAGGCCCATGTGGCCAATGCTCGAATAGGCGATGAGCCGTTTGACGTCTTCCTGGGCCACGGCCACGGCCGAGGCGTAGAACAGTCCGACCAGCCCAAGGACGGTGAGCGCCGGGGCAAAGGCGTGGGCGGCCTCGGGGAAAAGGGGCAAAGCGAAGCGAATCAGCGCATAGCCGCCGGTCTTGAGGAGCAGGCCGGCCAGGATGAGGCTGCCGGCGGTGGGCGCTTCGGTGTGGGCGTCGGGCAGCCACATGTGGACCGGCACCAGGGGAATCTTGATGGCGAACGACAGCACGAAGGCGGCGAAAAGCCAGCGGCCGACGTTTTGGGGGATGTCCAGACGGGTCAGCGCCTCCAGGGCGAAGTTCGGGCCGTCCGGGGCGTTAGCCGAGAGCACGCCCAGGGCGATGACGGCCAGGAACATGAGCAGGCCGCCGGTGGCCGAGAACAGGAAGAATTTCATGGCCACGCGCAGTTTGTCGCCGTGGCCGAAGACGCCGATGAGGAAAAAGACCGGGATGAGCTGGGCTTCCCAGAAAAGGGCGAAGAGAAAGACGTCCGAGGCCAGGAAGATGCCCTGGACGGTGGTGAGCGAAGCCAGGATGAGGCCGTGGTAGAGGGCCGGGCGCTCCCGGTCGTCATGGCGCGAGGCCAACATGCAGCACAGGCCGATAAGCGCGGTCAGGACCACGAAAATGAGGCTCAGGCCGTCCAGGGACAGGCTGTAGCGGATGCCGAAGGACGGAATCCAGGCGGCGTCCTCGACCAGCTCCGGGCCGAAGGAGCCGGCCGCGAACAGGCCGGCGATCAGGGCGCACAGGGCCAGTTCGCCAAGGGCGGCCAGCACGGCGAACCGGCGGCAGGCGGCGGCGTCGCCGCGCAAGGCGGGCATGACGCAGGCCGCGACCAGGGGCCAGAAGATGATCAGGGACAGCCAGGGCAATTGCCGCATGATGGCTCCATTCTCTACGTTATCCCCCTTTCCCCATATGGGGGGTCCGGGGGCCTCAGGCCCCCGGCCGCCGGAGGCATCTTCTTTCTTCGTCTCTTCCCTTCCCCCACTACCCCAAACGCGCCGCCAACCAGACCAGTAAAATCGCGCAAGCGCCGAGCAACGTGGCCATGGTGGTGGCCGGGCGGGCCGAACCCAGGCGGGCGGCGGCCCGGGACAGGCGGCCCACGCCCGAGGCCGTGGCCGTGGCCGCGCCGTCCAGGACGTCCTCGTCCAGGCCGCGCCACAGCCAGGCGGCCAGCCGCAGGTAGGGCCGGGCGATGGCGCTGAGGCCAAAGGCGTCGAGGCCCAGGCCGGCTGTGAGCGCTCCAGCCGGGGCGGGCGCGGGATGGCGGGCGGGCTTGTAGAACACCCAGGCCAGCCACAGGCCGGCCAGCGCAATCAGCGCGTCGAGGATTTCCACGAACAGTTCGGCATGTTCGGTTTCGGGCGGCAGGGGCGCGACGGTGCCGGCCAAGTAGCTGTCGAGCAGGGCCGGGATGCCCAGGAAATGGGGCGGATTGGCGAAGCCGTAGACCACGGCCAGGATGGCCAGGGGCCATAGCGGGCGTTCCATGCGCCTCAGCGCCGGCTCGGACACGAGCTTGGCCGGATCGGCCGGGTCGCTGAAGAAGGCCACGAAGAGCATGCGGAAGACGTAGAGGGCGGTGAGAAACGCGGCGGCCGCGCCCATGACGAAGGACAGCAGGAAGATGGGGCCGGGGTGGGCCAGGGCGTCGGCCAGGGCGCGGCCCTTGCTGAAATAGCCTGAGGTCAGGGGCAGGGCGGCCAGAGCGGCCGCGCCGCAGGCGAAGAGGATAAATAGCCCGGGCAGGGCTTTTCGCAGGCGCGCGCCCATGCGGAAGATGTCGTGTTCCTCGTGGAAGGCCTGGATCATGACGCCGGCGGTCATGAACAGCAGCGACTTGAAAAAGGCATGGGCCTGCAAGTGGAAGAACGCGCCGCCGTCGTCGCCGCAGCCGGCGGCCAGGAACATGTAGCCGACCTGGCTGATGGTGGAATAGGCCAGGATGCGTTTGACGTCGCGCTGGGCCAGGGCGCAGGCCGCGCCGTACAGGGCCGTGGCCGCGCCGACAAAGGCGGCGGCGGCCCCGACCACCGGGGCCATGGCCAGCATGGGGGCCAGACGCATGAGCAGATACACGCCGGCCGTGACCATGGTGGCGGCATGGATGAGGGCCGAAACAGGGGTGGGGCCGGCCATGGCGTCGGGTAGCCAGGCCGAAAGCGGCAGCTGGGCGGATTTGCCGCAGGCGGCGAAGAGGAAGAGCAGCCCGAGCAGGGTGGCCGTTTCCGGCGACATGGTGGCGGCATTTGCCGCTATGCCGGTCAGCGAGGCCGAGCCGGAGGCGGCGATGATAAGTCCCAGGGCGGCCACGTAGCCGAGATCGCCGATGCGGGTCATGAGGAAGGCCTTGCGGCCGGCGTCCACGTTGGGCAGCTCCTCGTGCCAGAAGCCGATGAGCGCGAAGGAGCAAAAGCCCACGCCTTCCCAGCCCAGGAAGAGCAACACGAGGTCGTCGGCCAGGGCGATGACCAGCATGAAGAAGACGAAGAGATTCAAGTAGCAGAAATACCGGGCGAAGGATTTGTCTTCGCGCATGTAGACGGCGGAATAGAGATGGATGAGCAGGGCGACGAAGGCGACGGTGACGCACATGAGCCCGGCCAGCCGGTTGTAGAGCAGGGAGAATTCGGCGGAAAATCCGTCGAAGGCGATCCACTGGCCGAAGGAGACGGTCACAGGCTGGGGGCCAAGGTTCCAGACGCCGGCCAGGGCGGCGGCCAGGGCGGCGGCCATGGCCAGGGCGGCGAGCCCCCCGGAGGCGGCCCGGGAGAGTTTTGGGCGCAGGGCGGCCTGGAGCACGGCCCCGGCCAGAGGGAAGGCGAGCAGGCAGGCGAGGGCGGTGGTCATGACTCCTCCCCGAGGCGGTCGTAGCTGTCGGCGCGGTCGGTGCCGCCGCCGCGACGGCCGTGGACGAGCAGCGCCAGACCCAGGCCGGCTTCGGCGGAAGCCAGGCCCATGATAATGATGACGGCAGCCTGGCCGTCGAGGTTGTTCCAGGCGAGCCCCGCGCCGGCAAAGGCCAGTCCGGCGGCGGCCAGCATGAATTCCACGCCGATGAGGATGAGGAGAATCGAGCGCCGGGCAGCGGCCATGACGCCGCCGACGGCGAAGAGCAGGGCGGCCACGGCCAGGACATGGGAAAGGGGCACGATCATGCGGCCCGACCTCCGGCGGCGATTTTGCGGCCGGTTTTGCCCCGGCCCAGGAGCATGACGGCGGCCAGGGCGGCAAACAGCAGGATGGAGACGGCCTCCACGGCCAGCCAGTATTTGTCGAACAGGATGGTCCCCACGGCGGCCGGGCCGGCCATGGCCGCCGGCAGCAGGGTCTTGGCCGTGGGATCGGCCCCGATCAGGGCGAACAGGGCCACCAGGGTGGCGGCGGCCAGGGTGGCCGGGACGAGGAACCGGCCCGGGGGCAGGGTTCCGTCGCCGGCCGGCAGGCCAAGCAGCATGATGACGAAGAGAAAGAGCACCATGATGGCTCCGGCGTAGACCACGACGGTCAGCACGCTCGGCAGCGGCGCGCCGAGCACGGCCAGCATGGCTCCCACCGACAGAAACACGGCCACGGCGCAGCACACGGCATGGACGGGATTGCGCCGGGTGGCGGTGAGCACGGCCGCGCCCAGGCCCAGGGCGGCGAACAGATAAAACAGCGCGCCAAGCGGTGTCATTTTATGCTCCTCACGCGGCATTGCCGGATACTTCTCACACCCAGCCTCGCTTTCTTTTTACCCCATTTGGGGGGTCCGGGGGCCTCAGGCCCCCGGCCGCCGGAGGCTCTTTTCTTTTCTCCATCAAGGCATGATGCTCTTCACATCCACCGGTTCGTCCTCGTCGATATGGCTGCCCTTGGGCGTGCCGGCGGCGACGCCGGCGTGGGCGTAGAAGTCGTAGTCGGGATGCTTGCCGCCGTGGTCCACGAGCAATTGCTCCTTTTCGTAGACGAAGTCGGCGATGTCGTCCTTGCAGAAGGCGAATTCGGGCGTGAGCTGCAGGGCCAGGGTGGGGCAGGCCTCCTCGCACAGGCCGCAGTAGATGCAGCGGGCGAAGTTGATGCGAAACCAGGCGGCGCGGCGGCGGCCGTTTTCGCCTTCCTCGGACTGCATGGAGATGCAGTTGACCGGGCAGGCCCCGGAGCAGAGGTAGCAGGCCACGCAGCGTTCGTTGCCGTCCGGGGAGCGGGTGAGGATGATGCGGCCGCGCGTGCGCGCGGGCATGGGCCGCTTGTATTCCGGGTACTGCTCGGTGACGGGCTTGCGGAACAGGTGCGTCAGCGTGGCGGCATACGAGCCGGCCAGGCCGGCCGCGCCTTCGATGACCGCCCCGAGCAGGCTTTGTTTTTCGTCGGCCATGGATTGCCTCAGGCGGCGGCCACGAGAATCGCGCCGGTTAGAAGGACATTTACAAGGGCCAGGGGCACGAGAACCTTCCAGCCCAGGGCCATGAGCTGGTCGTAGCGCAGGCGCGGCAGCGAGGCCCGGGTCCAGATGAGAAAGACCGGCACGGCCAGGACCTTGATCCCAAGCCAGACAATGGGCGGCAGGATGGGGCCGTGCCAGCCGCCCAGGAAAAAGACGGCGATAAGCGCGCCCAGAAGCACCATGTTGACGTATTCGCCGACGAAGAAGAGCGCGAAACGCATGCCGGAATATTCGGTGTGGAAGCCGGCCTGCAGCTCGTTTTCGGCCTCGGGCAGGTCGAAGGGGATGCGCTTGGTTTCGGCCAGGGCGGCGATGATGAAGAGGATGAAGGCAAAGGGTTCGGTGACGGCAAAGGGCAGCCCGGACTGGGCGGCCACGATGTCGGAGAGGTCGAGCGAGCGCGCCCGCATGACCACGGGCACAAGCGACAGCCCCAGGGCCAGCTCGTAGCTGATCATCTGGGCCGCGCCGCGAATGCCGCCAAGCAGGCTGTACTTGTTGTCCGAGGTCCAAGCCCCCAGGGCCAGGCCGTAGACGGCCAGGGACGACAGGGCCAGGACCAGCAGCAGCCCGACGTTGGTGCGCACGATGACCTGGGGCACGGCGTGCCCCAGGATGGTGAGCGTCTCGCCAAAGGGCACCAGCATGAAGGCAAGTAGCGCCATGCCGGCGACCACGGCCGGGGCCACGAGGAAGATGCGGCGGTCCACGCCGTCGGGGATGATGTCTTCTTTCAGCAGCATCTTGAGGCCGTCGGCCAGGGGCTGGAGCAGGCCGAAGTAGCCGACCCGGTTGGGGCCGTAGCGGACCTGGAAGCGCCCGAGGAGCTTTCGCTCCAGGAGAATCATGTAGGCGGCCAGCCCCAGGGCCACAGCCAGGGCCACGGCCATTTTGACGAGCATGACGCCGACGCCGATGAGCAGTTCCGCGGTCATGACGTTTTCCTCCGGCCCAAGTCGTCTGGTCCAATCGTCGGGGGCAGGGCGGCGAATTGCGGCAGCCGGGGCACGACCACCACGCCAAGGGCCACGCCGCGATGCAGGCGTACGGCGGCCGTGGCCGGCGCGTCGCCGCAGTCCAGGGCGACCGTCGCGCCGTCGGCGAGGTTCAGCCCCGCCGCGTCGTCAGGATGGAGCAGGACCACGGCCGGGCCGGTCTTGTCGGCGGTGAGCGGCGCGTAGCGGGACAGCTCGTCGCCGCCGAAAAACGGCGTTTCCAGGACCACGGCCAGGCCTTCGGCCGGCTGGGCCGGAGGTGATTCGGGCGCGGCCGGCTCCCGGCCGGGGTAGGCCGGACGCTGGCCTTCGTCGGGAAGCGTCGCCGGGTCCAGGCCGGCCAGGACGGGATGGGCGGCCAGGGCCTCGGCCAGGGGATGGCGCGGCAGCTCCAAATTCAGGGCGCGGCCCAGGCGGTCGCACCAGAAGGCGGCCGGGGCCGGGTCCGTGCCAGGGAGCGGCCGGGCGTAGTCCCGGGGCGGATGGTCGCCCGCGCCGTCGGCCAGCACGGACAGGCTCGGGGCCTGGACCGGTTCGGCGCGCTGCAGCCGGCCGTCGCTGGCGGCCAGGGTCCCGCCGGTCTCGAACAGGGCGGCGGTAGGCAAGAACACCTGGGCGGCGGCCACGGTGGGCGTGGGCAGATGATCAAGGACGATCAGGGCCTCCAGGGCGGGGAGGCGAGCGGCCAGGGCCGGGGCGGCGGTAAAGAGGTCGGTTTCCACGGCCACCACGGCCTTGATCCGGCCGGCGGCCACGTCTTCGGCCAGCTCGTCCAGGCCCGGGGCGTCGGCCGGGGCCAGCAAGGCCGCGCCGGCCGTGCCGGCCGCCGTCAGCACCGGCAGCAGCCCGAAACGGTCGTCGCCCGGCAAGTGGGCGGCCAGGGCCGGGGCGTACACGATGGCCGGGCGCTTGGCCCCGGCCATGGCCTTGGCCAGGGCTTCCAGACGCGGCCACAGCTCGGGAGCCAGAGGGAATTTTTGCTGGATAAGCCCCGAGGCGTCCGCGTCGGCTCCGGCCACGGCCAGGACCGCCGCCAACTGGCGCGGGGCCAGGGGCAGGTGGACATGGTCCAGGGGCAGGGCCAGGGGCCGGGGATCGGCCAGGAAGACCGCGGCTCCGGCCCGGGCGGCCTGGCGCAGGGCGAGCGTCAGCATGGGCGCGTCGGCAAGGGGCGAAACGCCCACCACCAGCACGGCGTCGGCCTTGGTGAGATCGGCCAGGGATCGGGCCCGGGGCGGGGTCAGGGCATACAGCGCCTGCCGGGCTTGTTCCTGCGCCTTGGCGGCGGCGAAAAAGGCCGGCGGGCGCCAGCCGGCCGCCCGGGCCAGGGCGGTGAGCGCGGCCTGGGTCTCCATGGCGGAACGCTGGCCGCCGACGACGGCCACGGCAGCCGGGCCGTGGCGTTTGGCCGCCGCAGCCAGCAGTCCGGCGGCGGCCCGCAGGGCCTCATCCACCGAGGCCGGCCGGCCGGCGGCCAGGGGCGCGCGGGGCCGGTCCTGGGCGGACTGGTAGCCAAAGCCGTAACGCCCCCGGTCGCAGATAAACGCGCCGTTTATGGCGGCGTTGTCCCGGGCCTCGATACGGGCCACCCGGCGGTAGCGCGACAGTACCGTGACGTTGCAGCCGAGCGAACAATGCAGGCACACTGACGGAGCACGCTGGCAGTCCCAACGCCGGGCCACGAACCGGCCGGGCTTGTCGGTCAGCGTGCCGGTGGGGCACAGGTCGGCCAGATTGCCGGCAAAGGGATTATCCAGGGGACCATCCTCGAACCGGCCGAAATAGACGCGGTTGGCGTTTTGCATGGGGCCGAAATCGCGGTAGCCGCAATACTCCTGATAGAACCGGGCGCAGCGGTAGCAGTGGATGCAGCGGTTCATCTCGTGCTGGATAAACGGCCCCAGGTTCTGGTCCTGGTAGGTGCGCTTGCGGCCCGGGAAGCGGCGCAGGCTATGGCCGCCGGAAATGGTCTCGTCCTGGAGCAGGCAGTGGCCGCCCTCGTCGCAGACCGGGCAGTCGTGGGGGTGGTTGGCCATGAGCAGTTCGATGATCTGGCGGCGAAAGGCCACGGCCTTGGGGTGGCCGGTCTCCACCACCATGCCGTCGGCGGCCGGGGTCATGCAGCTCATCTCCAGGCCCTTGACCGGCCCCTCGACGAACATCACGGCGCACAGCCGGCAGGCTCCGGCCGCGCCCAGGGATTTGTGCCAGCAAAAGCGCGGGATCATGATGCCCGCCCGCTCGGCGGCCTCGATGACCGAAACGCCCTTGTCCACGGTAACGGGGCGACCGTCGATGATCAGATCGGGCATTGGTCCTCCGGACAGGGGGTGGGGCCGAACTGGGGCGGCCGGGTGCCGCAGGCCTTGCCGCGCACGTGCGGCGGCGGGTTGCCGAAGGGACAGCGCTTCTCGGTGATGTGCGCCTGGACCTCGTCCATGAAATGGGTGAGCAGGCCCCGCAGCGGCTCGGCCGCGCCCGGGGCGAAGGCGCAGTAGGCGAGATCGAGCACCGGCAGCATCTCCTGCAGCATCCCGACGTGTTCCTCGGTCCCCTCGCCGCCTTCGATGCGGCGCAGCAGTTCGCGCACGTAGGGGATGCCCTCGCGGCAGGGCGTGCACCAGCCGCAGGATTCCCGGGCGAAAAATTCCATGAGCGACAAGGTGGCCCCGACCAGACAGGTGTCCTGGTCGAAGACCATGAGCGAGGCGGTGCCGAAGCGCTGGCCGGCCTTGCGCATGGGATCGAAGTCCATTTCCAGGTCGAGCAGGGCCTCGGGCAGATAGGGCGTGGACGCGCCGCCGGGGATGACGGTTTTAAATGTCTTGCCCGGAGCCATGCCGCCGGCGTGGGTGAAGATGATGTCGCGGATGGTGACGCCGATGGGCAGCTCGTAGCAGCCGGGCCGGGCCACCTGGCCCGAGACGCTGTAGAGCTTGGTGCCCGATCCGGATTCCGAGCGGGCCAGGGACTTGAACCAGGCTGGGCCGTTGCGCACGATGCCGGGCAGATTGGCCAGGGTTTCCAGGTTGTTGACGATGGTCGGGCAGTCCCACAAACCCTTGACGCTGGTGCGCGGGCCGCCCTTGCGGGGATTGGGGCGCAGCCCCGAGATGGCCTTGATCTGGGCCGAGGCCTCGCCGCAGATGTAGCGGCCGGCACTTCGGTGGACGTGGACGTCGAAGCAAAAATCCGTGCCCAGGATGTTCTTGCCGAGATACCCGCGCTCCCGGGCCACCTGGGTTTCCTGCTCGATGAGCTTGGCGTCGCCTTCATAGGAGGGGCGGATGAAAAAGACGCCTTCGCAGGCTCCCACGGCGTAGGCGCACAGGATGATGCCCTCGATGACGAGGTGGGGATCGACGTTGACCAGGATGCGGTCCTTGAAGGTGCCGGGCTCCATCTCATCGGTATTTATCACCACATAGCGGGTGCCCACGTGGTCGGCCGGGATGCCCTGCCATTTGCGGCCGGCCGGAAAGCCGGCTCCGCCCCGGCCGCGCAGGTCGGCGTCGAGCACGAGCTGGAGCACTTCGGCCGGGGTGCGCTGGCCGATGGTGGCGCGAAGGGCCTCGTAGCCGCCGCCGGCCAGGTATTCGTCGATGGTGGCCGGCCGGCCCAGGTGGCGGTTTTTGAAAAGCACTTGCGGGATGTCTACTTGCATCGCACCGGCTCCTCGGTTCCCGCCCGCAGTTCGGCGATGACGGCGTCCACGGCCTCGGGGGTGAGGCGGTCGTAGAAGCGGCCGTTTATGAGCATGGTCGGGGCGTTGTGGCAGTTGCCGACGCAGGCCGCCGGCAGCACGGTAAAAAGGCCGTCCTCGGTGGTGCCGCCGGGCGGCACGCCCAGGGTGCGGCAGAGGTAGTCGAAGATGGAATCCTGGTGGAACATCCAGCAGACCACCGAGTCGCAGACGTGGATGACGTAGCGCCCCACGGGCCGGCGGTAGAGGTAGTCGTAGAAGGTGGCCAGGGATTCGAGTTCCAGGGTGGTCATGCCGAGGACCTCGGCGGCCCGGTGCATGGCTTCGTCGCACAGATAGCCGTAGTGGTGCTGCAGGGCGTACATGACGTCCACGGCGGCCTCGCGGGGATTGTCCACGGCGGTCACCAGGCGGCGCAGGTCAGCTTGAAGTTCGGGCGGCAGGGGCGACATGGGGCGTCAGGCCTCCGGGCGTTGCCGCGGTCTGGCTGGCGCGCGGCGGTTGTGGCGTGGGATGGCGGGCGTGGGCATGGCGGCTTACCGGTCGATGTCCGGCAGGATGTAGTCGTAGGAGGCCAGCACGGCCACGCAGTCGGCGATGGAAAGGCCTTCGATGATGTGCGGCAGGGCCTGGACATTGGCGAATCCCGGAGTGCGGATGCGCATCCGGTAGGCGTGGCAGCCGCCGTCGGAGACCACGAAATAGCCCTGCTCGCCGCGCGGCGCTTCGGTTGCGGCGTAGGCCATGCCCGAGGGCAGGCGCGGGCCGCGCGTCACATTGACGAAATGGTGGATGAGGCTCTCAATGTCTTTGAGCGCCGCTTCCTTCTGGGGCAGACAGTAGCGGGAGTCGGCCGAGAGGTAGCGCCCGTCGGGCATTTTCGCGGCCGCCTGCTCGATGATGCGCAGGCTCTCGCGCATCTCGTCCATGCGCACGAGGTAGCGGTCGTAGCAGTCGCCGTTTTGGCGGGTGGGCACGTCGAAGTCGAAGTCAGCGTAAGCGCCGTAGGGCATGGCCTTGCGCCGGTCCCAGGCCACCCCGGCGGCGCGCAGGTTGGGGCCGGTGACGCCCCGGTCCACGGCCTCGGCGGCCGTGATGCCGCCCACGCCCCTGGTCCGGGCCTTGACGATGGGATTATTCGTCACCCCGGCGTGGTATTCCTTGAGCCGGCCCGGGAAGATTGTAATGAACGCCTCGACCTGCTCCTTCCAGCCCTCGGGCAGGTCGGCGGCCAGGCCGCCCAGACGCAGCCAGGAAGGATGCAGCCGGCCGCCGGTTACGGTCTCGATGATGTCGAGCACCATCTCGCGCTCCCGCAGGGCGTAGAAGATGGGGCTCATCATGCCGAGATCCTGCAGGAACGTGCCGAAATACATGAGGTGGTTGGACAGCCGGAACAGCTCCGAGAGCATGACCCGGGCATAGGCCGCCCGGGGCGGAACCTCGATGCCGGCCAGTTTCTCCACGGCCGTCACGTAGGACAGGTTGTTGGCGATGCCGGACAGGTAGTCCACCCGGTCGGTGTAGGGGATGAACTGGTGCCAAGTCTGGCGCTCGCCGATTTTTTCCACGCCCCGGTGGTGGTAGCCGATGTCGATGCCCATGGCTTTGATGCGCTCGCCGCGAAGGGCCATGACGAAGCGGATGATGCCGTGGGTGGCGTAGTGGTGGGGGCCGAAATTGAGGAGATAGTCGCCGTCCTTGGCCCGGTCCCCAAGGATTTCGGCGGCGTCCACAGGAGCCAGACGCTGGCAGTCGTCGCGGGTGAAGGCCGGCATGTTGGTGGCCCGGCCCTCGTAGTCCTTGCGCAGGGGATGGCCGATCCAGTCGCGGTGGGTGAGCAGTCGCCTGGGGTCGGGATGGCCGTCAAAACGCAGGCCGAACATCTCGGCCGCCTCGCGCTCGTACCAGTTGGCCGCGCTCCATACGCCCGTGGCCGTGGGCAGCGTGGCGTCGCGGCTTTGCAGCGGACAGACCAGCCGCACCATGGTCGCCCGGGACAGCGAGGTCAGGGTATAGACGGCCGTGGCCTCGTGGCCGGCCGGGGTTTTGCGGGCGGTCTCGTCGATGGCGGTCAGGTCTTCCAGCCGCTCGAAGCGGGTGGGGGCCTTGCGCTTGAGGTGGTCGAGCACTTCGGCCACCCGGGCCGGGGGAACCTCGAAGGTCGGCATGTCGCCGGGCGCGCCGGCTCCGGCGAGCAGCCGGGCGTCGTCGCCGTAGACGGCGGCCAGATCGGCGGCCAGCACTTCCTGTTCGCGGGTGAGCGTCAGTCCCGGGGCCGGCGGGGTCCACAGGACCTCGGCCCGGGAGCCGGCAAAGCGCGGTTCGGTGGCGGCCGTGCCCCGGATGGGGATGGCGGCGTAGCCCGGGCCGCGCGTGTCGCGGGCTTTGGTGCGGCCATCAACGAGAAAATCCTCGCGCCCGCCCTGGGAGCCGCCGGGCAGATGCAGCACCGGCCGCGTCGGCCGCTCGCTGGCGTCGATCTTTTTTTGCAGGAGCATGAGCCCCTCGAAAACCGCCTCGGGCCGGGGCGGGCAGCCCGGGATGTAGACGTCGATGGGCAAAATCTGGTCCGAGCCTTGAACGACGGAATAGACGTCGTACATGCCGCCGGAATTGCTGCACGAACCCATGGAAATGACCCATTTGGGGTCGCTCATCTGCTCGTAAAGCTGCAAGGCCACCGGGGCGATCTTTTTAAACATCGTGCCCGAGACGATGAGCACGTCGGCCTGCCGGGGCGAACCCCGGAAGACCTCCGAGCCGAAGCGGGCGATGTCGTAGCGCGGTCCCCAGGCCGTGGCTTCCTCGACGAAGCAGCAGGAAAGCCCGAAGAAAAAGGGCCAGAGGCTGTTTTTGCGGGCCCAGTTGATGACGGCGTCGGCCGGGCGGAAGAGCTGGTCGGCGGTCGAGGTCACAGGCCTTCCTCCTCGTCCCAGTCAAGAGCCCCCTTGGACCAGGCGTAGGCCAGCCCGAGGCCCAGGATGACGATGAAGACGGCCATGCGCAGGTAGCCGGAAAGCCCGAGTTCCGGCCAGGCTGCGGCGTAGGCGATGATGTAGGCGGTTTCGACGTCAAAAAGCAGAAACAGCACGGCCACGAGGAAAAAGGGCACGGGATAGCGGAACCGGCCCGGTCCGGTGGGGATGATGCCGCACTCGTAGGGCTGTTGTTTGGCGGGGCTTGGCCGGCGGCGGGTCAGGAAGCCGGAGAGGAAAAGGATGACGGCCATGACGCCGCAGACGATGCCGACATAGACGACAAGGGGCAGCGCCCCGGGGTTCCAGGGGGAAAAGGGCGCGTCCAGGGGGACATAGGCCAGGGGCTGGGGCATGGGGCCTCGCTTGTCGGCGTTGGCGTCGCCCGGACCGGAGGGTCCGATTGCCTCCCACCATACCCGCAACCGGATGAATTGCAACCGGTTCGCGCATCACGGACGAGTTGGCGAGGGGTGTAGGAATTGTTCGTTTATAGTGGAGATTGACAATTTTATGTGTCTGGGTATTGGAATATGTACATCCCAATCGCCCGGCCATGGTCCGGGCCAGGAGGCGGCCATGCCCGGAGCGTATGCCCATATCACATTGGCATCTCGTTGCGTCAATCCGAGTGTGCTAGGCAGTTTGGAGCTTGACACGGAAACCGTCGGCAAGCTCATGCAACAGGTAGGGTATTTCCAGCTTGGAGCGATCAGTCCAGACATGCCTTATCTTGTTGGCTTGGGAACTAATAAGCAGGCTATAGCCTGGGCTGACCGTATGCACTGGAAAAACGTATCGGAGCGAATAGGCGCGGGAGTTGCCGCAGTAAGTAATTTGGAAGGGGACGTTCAGAATAAATGTCTGGCGTGGCTGCTGGGGTTTGTTGAGCATATCATCTTCGACGTATTCATGCATCCTGTGGTTAATAATATTGCCGGTGGGGCGTATAGCGATGAGACGAAGGGTCGTCATCAGTGGTGCGAAATGAATCAGGATGTTTATATATTGATGAGAGAGTGTTTAATAACTGACATTTCCAACGCAAAGATTGTCGAGGCTGTTATTAAAACGCTTCATGCTTCATGTGACAAGTGTGCCATGGATCAAGATGTACGGTCTGTTTTTGACGAAATGTTACGCACGGCAGACAGTGATCTGTATGCCGATAATGTGCCTGATATTGATGGTTGGTTTGCCAGTTTTGTTTCAAAAATGCAAATTCAGGAAGGAAACTCCATCCTCTCCGGCATCGGTCGCCATGTGAATTGGCATCTTGTCTACCCGGCCGCAGCTCAACGCAATCAAGAGTTTCTGGAGAATTTGCCAGTACCCGAAAACACTCCCCTGTCGCACCTCCGTACTTACGATGCACTGTTCGATCATGCCCGCTCCCTGGTCAATGACCATTGGCGCAAGGTCACCAGAGCTGTGATCGGCATCGAACCGTATAACCCGAATTGGTTTGCCGGCTGGAATCTGGACACGGGCGAAAAGACCGAGGAAATATCCCAATTTTGGAGGCAACTATGAAGATTGTGAAGTCTCTTCTTGCGGTCATTCTCTGCTGGGTGGTCCAAGCATCATTCGTTCAGGCCCAAAATATAACGCAAAAAGATATTGATGGTATCACTTTTGTGTACAATGCCGCCATAACTGTCCTGCAGGGTTCCGTCATGAGCGGACAAGTTGGTCAGCAAGTAAGAGGGCCGGAGTTTGTCACGGCTGGTTTAGCCGGTCATCATCCGTCGGCCGGGAAGTTCTCCGGGTTCTCCTATTCGGGATACACGGCCAATGTCAGCGGTAAACCCTATGCAGTCTTTTTGCTGTGCGATCAGGATGGAAGAAAAGCTTTGCTTGAGGGAGTGCTCTGCAAGGAGTCGCCGAGTATTGAAGCGAGTTGGAATGCGCAGCCACCTCGACCGTGCGAACATCATTTAGACGTTGCCAGGGTTTGCCAGTAGTTCATGTAAAAATATACAGGCCGCTTGACGGTTCTTTCAGGCTGCGTGAGCGCAGGGCGCAACGGTAGAGGCATCCGTTGCGCCCTGTTGCTTTTTCTGGCGCGGAAGGCCTACCTCGACTTGGCGCTTGATTTGAAGACCCGGCAGCGGCCTACCCCGCCAGTCCTCCCGGCGCCGGCGGCCGGGCAAATAGGGCCAGCAGCCGGTCGTTGACCTCCCGGCCGGACAGCGTAAGGGGCAGCCGCCAGCCGAAGCCTGTTTCGGCGATGCGCTCGCCCACGGCCCCGATGTCGAAGCCCACGGTCCACAGCCCGGCCCGCCAGGCTTCGGTCAGGGCGTAGCACCAGGTTTCCGGCCATACCGACAGACACAGCGCCGCCTGGCAACCGAGTTCCCGCACCACGCTCTCGGCCTCGCCTTCCTCGTAGCGGCCGGTGACGAACACCCGGCCCGTGCCGAACAGCGCGAAATCGTCCTTGGTGAAGCCGGCCACGGCAAAGGACAGCGGCAGCTCGCGTCGGGCCGCGTCCCGGGCCATGGCCAAGAGCACCTCGTAGCCCTTGTGGGAGCCGATGGCCCCGATAAGCGCCAACCGCAGGGGCGTACGGCCGTCCCAAGGGAAAACCGCAGGGGGGGGCGGCGGGGCGAAGGCCGGTTCGGGATGGGGCGCGACCACAAGGGGCGCGTCCGGGAAATGGCGGGCCAGGCGGTAGCCCGCGTCCCGGGAGGGGGCCAGCACCCGGCCGGCCCCGGCCAGGAGCCGGGCCGAGCGGGCGACAAGCTCCGGCGCGGGCGGCAGATCGTTTTCCAGGGGCACGCCCGCCGCCACGCAGCGCAGGCAACCCTCGGGTCCGGGCTCGTCGCAGGGCAGGCCGGTGTCGTCAAGAAGCGTGATGCGTGGGCAAAACCAGGCGTAGTCGTGGACGCGGGCCTCGTAAGGGACGCCCAAGGCTTCGGGCAGGGACAGGACGAGCTCGGGCAGATCGAGGAAGTGGTGGATAACAATCCCGGCCGTGCCCAGGGTGTGCAGGTCGGCCATAAGCGCCGGCCAATCGTGGGGCAAGGCGTAGACGAGGTTTGGCGTGTCCGGCCCGCCGGTCAGGGTCAGGCGCACCCGGTTGTCCGGCTCGGACGGCTCAGGCGACGCGCCGTGGCCGGCCGGGACAAGCAGGCCGGCGTCGTAGCCGAGATCCGCCAGTTCGGCCGCTTCCTCGGCCAGCCGCCGGGCCGTGCCGCCGACCAGGCCGTGGCACAGGCGAAGGATCAGCGGCGCGCGGGCCGTACGGGCAAGGCGGGCCATGTCCGCCGCCCGGCGCAGGGGCAGGGCCGGATCACGCCAGGTAAAATCGGCCACAAGGTCCAGGTAGTCGGGATGGCGCGCGGCCAGGACGGCCAGATTGCGGGCCAGGGCGTCCTCTTTCGTCGCGCCGAAGGAGGCCCCGCCGGTGTGGACAACGTAGGCGTCGGCACACAGCACATTGCGCCAGCCTGACGCAGCGGCCCGGCGGCAGAAATCGTTTTCCTCGCCGTAGCCTCGGCCAAAGGCGGCGGCGTCGAAATCGCCCACGGCGGCCAGGGCGTCGCGGCGGATGTAGAGGCAAAACCCGACCCCCGTGGGGATGTCGCAGGTCCGGCCGGCGTTTATCCGAGCCAAAAGCGCGTCCAGGGCAGCCGGGGCGATGTCGCCGGGCAGGGGATTGTCGGCGTTGAACGCCGGATAGGAGCAGATGGTGGCGTTGTTGGAAAAGGGCGTGGCCGTGGCGATGCCCGGGGCGCTGTAGGCGGCGGCGGCCAGACGGTCGAGCCAGCCGTCGAAAACCAGGGCGTCGCTGTTGAGCAGCACCACGTCGTGGGCCGGACCGTAGGCCATACCCCGGTTGGCCGATGCCGGAAAGCCGAGGTTGGTCGGGTTTTCGAGCAGGACGGCGCTTCCGGCCCCGGACAGCTCGCGCAGCCAGTCGGAGAGGCAGGGGTCGGGCGAGGCGTCGTTGACCATGATGAGCCGAGGCCGCGCCTGCCCGGCGGCGCGCAGGACCGATTGCAGGCAGGCCCGGGTTTCGGCCAGGCCCTTGTAGACCGGGACCACTACATCGACGACGGCGGGCGGATTATGCATGGCCGACCTCGGCCGGGCCGGCGGCCAGGGGCGAGCCGAAAAGGGGCAGGCCGTCGTCGGCCCGCACGACGTCGAGCACGGCGGCGTCGAGGTTTGGCGGCAGGTCCATACGGAAGCCGCCAAGGGCCGGTAGGCCGGCCAGGGGCGCGTCGGCAAAGGCGCGGCCCACGGGCAGGCCGCCGGCCAGGACAAGGACTTCCGGGGGCGTGGGCGAGAGTCGGCGCAGGCAGCCCGCAACGCTCGACCCGTCGCGCCAGGCTGCGCCCCAGGCCTTGCCGCCGCATCCCGCGTCGATCAGTCCGGCGGCCAGACGAAAGGTTTCGAGGGAATCCGGGGCGCGCAGCAGCGCCAAGGCGGCCGGCAGTCCGGCGGCCGGCCGGTTGGCTGCCAGTGCGGCCCGGACGACGGCCAGACGGGCTCCGGCGTCCTTGGGGCAAAGCGCCTCGGCGGCCAGGGCTTGGTTGAGCGCCTCGTCGGGAAAACCGGCGTCCATGAGGGCGGTTGCCGCCAGGACGCGGGCCAGGGCGCTTTTGGGGGCGAGCCGGGCGGCCCGGCGGGCGAAAGCGGCGGCGGTAGGGCCGTCGCTCAGACGCCGGGACAGCTCGATGACCATGGCCAGGGCTTCCACGTGCAGGGCCGGCTGGCCGAGCAGGGGCAGGGCCAGACGCCTGGCCTGGGCCGGATCGCTTCCGGCCAGGGAGCGGGCGGCTTCCATGGCGCGCCGGGCGGCCGGCGTGGGCGGGGGCAGGAGGGCGTCAGGCGTCGGCATCGAAGTCTCCGGCCAGGGTTTGCTCGATCAGCCGGACCTGGGCCGGCAGGCAGATACGGCCCCGGTCGTAGCGGGTGGCGATGGTTTCCCGGGCCAGGGCGCGCAGGGGGGAAAGTTCCCGGCCCCAGGCCAGGGCTTCGGCTATTTGTTGAGCCAGGGCTTCGGCATCGAAAAAATCCACGAGCAGGCCGTTTAAGCCGTGGGCCACCACCTCGCGCACCGGTTCGGTGTCCGAGGCCACAAGCAGGCAGCCGGCGGCCATGGCTTCCAGGCACGACCAGGACAGCACGAAGGGATAGGTGAGGTAGACGTGGCAGGCCGACACGGCCAGGGCGGCCAGATAATCGGGATAGGCGAGCTTGCCCAAGAAATGGACCCGCCCCGGGTCCACCGGGCACTCGGCCAGGTAGCGTTCCCGGTAGGTCTGGCCGCCCGGCAGGCGCAGGCCGTAGCTCACGTCGTCGCCGCCGATGACGAGCACCCGGCAGTTCGGCCGTAGGCGCAGCAGGCGCGGCAGGGCGCGCATGAAGGTATGAAAGCCCCGGTAGGGCTCCAGGTCGCGGGCCACATAGGTGACCACTTCGTCGCCCGGGGCCAGGACGAGGCCGTGCTCGGGCAGACGCAGCCGGGCGGCCGGATCGGGGCGCACGACGGCCGTGTCCACGCCTTCGTGGATGATCTCGATTTTTCCGCGAAAGCCGGCCGGATAGCCCTGGCGTTGCCAGGCCGTGGGCGAAATCCCGCGATGGCAGGCCTCCAGGGCAAGGAGTCCGGCGGTTTTTTGCAGCCGCACCGTGGGCCATTGAAACTGGGCCAGGGGATACTCGGGATCAAAGGTGGCTTCGGCTCCCTCGGGGTCGTAGTGGTGCTCGCAGTAGCAGATATGGCGCGCTTCGGGAAAGATGTCCTTTAAAAACAGGGCTTCGCCCCAGCCGGGGTGGGCGTAGACCAGGTCCGGGACCAACCCGTCCCGGCACAGGTTGCGGGCCGTTTCCAGTACGGCCGCGCCGCGTCGAATCTGTTCTTCGAGGTTGCGGGCCAGGGCCTGGAGCTGGGGAGGGGCCTGGCCGATGTCGTGGTAGGGGGCATCGACGACGCCGGGCAGGGGAACTTGGCGGCCGGCCTCCCGGATGGCACACACGCGGGTGGCCGGTTGCCGTAATAAATGCTCGGCCAAGCTCTGGAACTGGGCTGGGAAGTCGCGGTGGACAAACAGGATGGTGCGCTGGGGATTGGCCATGACGGGCCTTGTGCCCTGGCCGGGCCGGCGGGTTTGTCACCCGTTTTTGGGCGGGGCCGAGGATTGTGCCCGGCCCCGTCTGGGCTTGCCCGGCCGGGCATCCGCCTGGGGCGGAGTGCACGGTCGGACAGGGAGGGTTTCGCGTTCTAGACCTTGGGTTCCAGGATAACGGCCAGGGATTCCAGGGCGTCGCCGGGCACAGGGGAGCGCAGGAATTCGCCGTTGCGCGCGGCGGGCACGGGGCCGGCGCCCAGGAAGGTCCCGGCGTAGGCGATGGTATAGCGTCCGGCCGCCTCGCCGCCAAGCTTGGCGGCAAAGCCGAGCATGGGCGCGCCGGTTCCCCGGGAACCGGTAAATTGGGGCGGACTCACCCAGGGCATGGGCTGCCCGTTGGGGCCGATGGCGGCGTATTGCAGATCCTGCAAGGCCACGCCTTCCACATAAAGGGCCACGGCTTCCAGGCGTCGTTTGGAGCCGGGCCGGCCGGCGCCCTGCCCGGGGTCGAAGGCCACGTCGCCTTCGCCTTCCAGGTGGCCGGCCATGCGCACCACCGGCATGGGGCCGGCGGGGGCGCTTGGCGGGGTAAACGTCCGAGGCGGTTGGGGCGCGGCCGCAGCCGGTTGGCCGAAGCCCGCAGCCGGTTGGCCGAAGCTCGGCGCGGGTTGGCCGAAGGCCGGCGCGGGTTGGGCAAATCCCGGCTGCGGCTGGGCAAAGCCCTGGGGGCCGCCGAAGGCGGGCATGGCCTGAGGCCGGCCGGGGTAGCCGCCAAACGCGGGCTGCCCGCCGTGGGGGGAATAGGATAGTCCGCCGACGCCAAAAGGCTGCACGGGTGGCTGCTGGGGCTGCATGGGCGGCTGCTGGGGCTGCATGGGCGGCTGCTGGGGCATCGTCGCCTGGGGTTGGGCCGGGTTATGGCGCTTGATGTCCATGCGAATGCCGGTGGTGGCGTATTCGCTTGGCCGGTAGGTGGTGAAAAGGAGCAGGCCGCCGGGCTGGGCCACGGTGAGGGCGACACTTTCGCCTGTCCTGGACAGCCAGGCCGAGTGGCCGTCGGGCGAGGCCAGGCGGCAGGTCCCGGCGCTGCCGGGCAGAACGTCGACGCGGATGCTGGGAAAGGTCGAGTTGGCCAGATTGACGGTGGGATGTTCCATGCCGCCGACGACGATGGTGTATTCGCCGGGAGGAAACGGCGCCAAGGTGGCCTCGCTGGCCAGCATGGTCTCCAGGCGTTGGCTTTGTTGTTGTGCGTGCATTGGGGCTCCTTGTCGAGACGCTTAAGGTTCTCGGATGGATTCGCCGAAAACGCGGATCAGCGGCCAGGTGATGTAGGTGATGACGGTGCGGGAGCCGACCTTGATGTCGGCGGAAAGCGTCATGCCGGGCACCAGGCGGAAGTCCTTGGGCAGGCTGCGCATGTGTTCCATGCCGGTGATGCGGATGCGTCCCTCGTAGACGAGGCGGCGGCCGCTTGGTGTGTCGAGGTACTGGGCGTCTTCGGCGAGGGTGCGCAATTCACCGTCCAGGTAGCCGAACTTTTGGAAGGGATAGGTGTCGAGCTTGAGCGTGGCGATGTCGTTTGGGCGGATGTAACCGATGTCGTCGGTGCCGATGAAGACGGCGGCTTCCAGGGGGGAATCCAGCGGGACGAGAGCCATCATGGTTTCGCCGCTCTTGATGACCGTGCCGGGGTTGAAATTGACGATGTCCAAGACCACGGCGTCGCTGGGAGCGGCGATGACGGACAATTCGTGCAGACGTTTGGCTTTGGACGCGTCTTCCTGGAGGGTTTGGAGCGTCTTGCGGGCTTCGCTGAGTTGGTTGGCGACGACATTGCGCCAATTCTCGATAAAGCCTTCCTTTTCGGCCAGGGCCTGGGCCAGATTGTGGCGTTTGGCTTCCTGGGAACCCTTGAGTTGTTCCATGGAGACGTTGGTCTGGGCCAAGTGGTTTTCCGCCTCCAGCATGGACAGGCGGGAATCCGACCCCTGCTCGTAGACCTTCTTGCGCATGCCCACCAGTTCCTGGGCCACCTGCACCTGCTTGTCCATCTGGGTGTATTGGCGCTGGCCGGCCACAATGCTCTGCTGCACTTCGGCGATCTTGGTGTTGATGCTGCGCAGCTTGGCCGTGAACTCTTCCAGGCGGCCGGCCAGCAATTTGACCTGGCTTTCGACCTCCTGGGGCGTGGCCCCGGCTGGCGGCGACAGGGGCAGGCCGGAGAGTTCGCTCTCCAGACGGGCGATCAAGAGCTTTTGATAGGTTTCATCGACCTGGATGCGGGAAGCGTCGGCATTGGAAAAGGTGGGATCGAGGCGCATCAGGATATCGCCTTTCTTGACAACGGAACCCAGGCGGACGTTGATGGAGCGGATGATGGAGTCCTGCAAGGGTGCGATAATGATGTTTTTTTCGGAGGAAACGATTTTCCCGGAAGTCGCGATGACCTTGTCCGTTTCCGCGAAGCAGGCCCAAAGCAGTAGAAAAGCCAAGAGGCCGAGAATGGAATGCAACACGAGCCTGGTTGCCCGTGGCAGCGGCGTGAGTTCCAGCTCTTCCGCGTCAGGATGAAATTCAATCACTTCCCGGGGAATGGGTACGGCATCTTTCTTGGGAAGAAATTTTTGTAACATAGATCCTGTGCGTAGGCTTGGTCGGCGTCGCCATCGGTAGACTGTGAATCAACCGCAGCCAGAGTCGGGCCAAAAAATGTCCGACTTGACGCTCCTTCATGGCCAAAACACGGTTGTATTGTCAATCAGGTTGTAGGGATAGACGCGGTAGCTGGCCGCCCCGTCCCAAGGTTGGCAATCTCCTGCAAGCGCCGCCGATAGGCTGTGCCGACGCTGTGTGGAGCGTGCCTGGCAGCGATGAGTTCGCGCCCGGCCAGGGCCCGACGTCGGGCCAGGGTCGGTTGGTTTGCCACCAGACGCATGTTTGCCGCCAGACTCTCCAGAGCCGGCTCCGCCCACAGAAGGCCTTCGCCGAAAGGATAGTCGCCCTGGCCGACCGGGACAAGGCGGTAGGCCACGGGAAAGCCGGTGTCCGGGGTCAGGAAGTCGGCGTTGCCGGAATGGGCCGTGGCGATGACCGGCCGGCCAAGAAGCATGGCCTCGGCCATGGTGCGGCCGAAGCCCTCGGCCCGGTGGGGGGAGACGTAGGCGTCGCAGGCGGCGAAAAGCCCCAGCGCCTCGCCCCGGTCCAGGGTTTCGGCCAGCACGGCGATGCGGCGGTCGGCGGCGGCCGCAGCCTGGAGCAGTTGCCACCTGGGGTCCTCGGGGCGGGCGCTCATGGTCTTGAGCACCAGCCCCACCGGTTCGCGTCCGGTGGGAAAGGCCTGGCGGAAGGCGTCGATGGCAGCTTGGGGGTTCTTGCGGGCCGGGTAGGAGTTCCAGTCGAAGACGTAGAGAAAAAGGAAGCGGTCCTCGGGCAGACCGAAACGCGCCCGGGGGACCGGGGTCAGGCGATCCACGGACACGGCCATGGGCGCCAGGAAGGTCGGCACGGGCGAGGAGGCGGCAAAGGCGTCGCGGGTATAGGTCGAGGACAACCAGAGTTCGTCCACCAGGCCGTAAGCGTCGGCCAGACAGGCCGGCCAGGCCGGCAGCTCCCAGGGCCAGTAGCCGATGTTGTGGCGTCCGGCGAAAAGCGCGTCGCCGTGCTCCAGCCACAGCCGGGCCGTGTCCAGGCCCGTGAGGCAAAAAACACTGACCGGATAGGGGAGTTCACTGACGAGACAGGCGTCGAGCCAAGCATCGGTCTGGCGTACGGCCGCGCCGGCCGGCACGTTGACCACGGCGAAGGGGACGTCGGCCGCAGCCAGGGATTGGGCGAACATGCGCGAATCCTCGCCGATGCCAAGCTCCCCCCGGGCGTAGCCGATGATGTTGACGCCAAAAACATGACGCGGCGGGCCTGAGCGCACCAGACAGACGGCAGGGGCGTTTTTCCGGCGCGGCGGGCCAGACTCCTCGGGCGCGGCGGGCCGGACAAGGGCCATGATGGCCGGACGATGCTCGGGCCTGGCCGGATCAAGGTTTTTCCGGGCGGCGTCATCGGCCGTCCAGGCCAGTACGGCCCGGCGGGACAGACCGCCCAGTTTCGGAGCCGGCGCGTCCAGGGGCAGGGGCGGCCGCCAGGCCAGGTCTCCAGAGTGCCCCATTTCGGCCGCGCCATAGAGCACATACCAGGCGAGCAGACCCAGCGTGCCCTCGGGCGTGTCGGGATTGAAGGCTTCTCGAATATCGTGTCTGGCGGCCCAACACAGTCGGGCCAGGCGCGGCAGGGGCAAGCCGACCGGAGCCAGGGGCGGCGTGGTCGCCTCGTGGAGCCAGGCCTGCTGCCCCGGGGAGAGCAAGTCCCAAAGCGCCATCTCCGGCACGGCGCTGGAAAAAAACCAGGCCGTGAAGGCCGCGCGTCCGGCGGTGCTGTCGCGATTGAATGGGGCCGTCTCGCTGGCCCGGAAGCGCCAGACGAAATCCATAAGCCGCGTGATCGGCGGGCTGTCCGGCGTTTTTCCGGGGCACACGACCTCGTGCAGCAGCCGCTCCCGGTCGATGTCCACGTTGGCGGCGGCGGCGGGAAATGCTTCGTGCCCGCAGCACAGCCACCAGACGGCGAAATCGGTTTCCCCAGCTAGGCCGGCCAGGCGGAGATTGGCCCGGATGTCGTCGCGAAGGGTCCAGGCCAGGCGCAGCGGCGGGGGCAGGGCGAAGCCGGGGGCAGGGGAGGCGCACATGGGCGGAAGTCTAGGCGAGGGCCGGGGGAGTGGCAAGCTTATGTCATGATTACGCCGTGACTGAGCTTTTTTTGGGAGCGCGCGTCACGTAATCGTCGCCAAAACGTCGGCCGGACGCGGCCAGCCCACGGCGGCGGCCAGGATAGAGCAGGGCGTTCGGCCAGCCGTGGCCGGGCCAACATCGAGGCAGCCCATGCTCAGGACGTTTATGCAGTTTTCGCCGCGCTTCGAACAGCGTTTCATCCCCGAGGGGGCGGCCGCTCCCGTTGCCCAGGCCCCGCAACTGCTGCGGGGCAAACGCCGGACCCAGGTGGCCGGCCATATGGGCCTTGGCGGAGCCCTCGGGGTCATTCTGCTTGAAATACAGGATTTTTCACTCTTGCGACGACTCGTGCGCCCGGAGGTGGCCGAGGCCTTGGGCGAAGCCCTGGAGCGCGAAGTGCGGGCCGTGGCCGTGGCCCGATTGTCGGCGCTGCCGGTCTGTCTGGTCGAACGCCTGGACCCCGGCCGGGCGCTCCTCGTGGTCGGCGGCAACGGGGCGGCGCTGGACGCCCTGGAGCGTACCACGGCGGGACTGCGCCTGGAGGTTCGGGGCAGGCTTCGGGCCGAGGCCATGCGCTTGACCGGCCAGGAGATGGAGCTGCGCGGCGGTGCGGCCCTGGTGCTTGGCGGCGGCGTGGCCGGCCTGGACATGGCCCTGGCCTCGGCCCTGGCCGAGGCCTCCCGGCTGGCCCGTAGCGAGGCCGGCAAATGCGCCTCGCCCATGCAGCGCGAGTTCCGCGAGATCCTCGAACTCGGCCGGGTCCGGGCGGTCTACCAGCCCATCGTCAATCTGCGAAGCGGCACGGTGTTCGCCTGGGAGGCCCTGGCCCGGGGGCCGGCCGACAGCGTCTTTGCCTCGCCGGCCATGCTGTTCGATTTCGCCGAGGAATCCGCCTCGGTGTTCGCCCTGGAAAAGGCCTGTCGCGAGGCGGCCATCGGCGGGTTTTCGGCCCGCCAGGAAGGGGCCAGGCTTTTTTGCAACATCCATCCCCGCACCATGCTCGACCCGGCCTTCACCCCGGGCGAGACCCGAAAGCTCCTGGACAAGTACGGCATGGAGCCGCGCGACGTGGTGCTGGAGATCACCGAACGCCACAGCGTCAAGGACTTCAACCTCTTCCACCGCACCCTGGCCCATTACCGCGACGCCGGCTACGGCGTGGCCGTGGACGATGTGGGCACCGGCTATTCCGGCCTGGCCTCCATCGCCGAGATCAAGCCCGATTTCATGAAGATCGACATGTCCCTGGTGCGCGGCATCGACGCCAACCCGGTCAAGCGGGCGCTTTTGGAAACCATGCTGGCCTTTGCCGAGAAAATCGGCTGCCGCATCGTGGCCGAGGGCATCGAGACCGAATCCGAGCTGGCCTGCCTCATCCGCCTGGGCGCGCATTTCGGCCAGGGCTATTTCCTCGGCCGGCCGGCCACGCCTCCGGCCACGCCGGCCGAGGATGTGCGCCTGGCCATCGTGTCCGGCTCCAACCAGGCCGTGGACGGCCTCAAGTGCGCCTCGCCCATAAGCGATCTGGCCGAACGGCCGAACCAGGTTCCCCACGACGCCCAGGTCGGCGAGGTCAAACGCTTTTTCGACGCCGATGAAGCGGCCCAGGCCGTGGTGGTGGTGCGCGACGGCCGCCCCGAGGGCCTCATCATGAGCCACCACCTCGACCGACTGTTGAGTTCCCAGTATGGGCTGGCCCTGTTTTCCCGCCGCGACGTCAGCCGCATCATGGACCCCCAATGCCTGGCCGTGGAATGGGACACCCCCGTGGAAGTGGCCGCCCAGGCGGCCATGGCCCGGGACCGCGACAAGCTCTATGACCCCATCCTGGTCACCTGCCGGGGCCGGCTCTCGGGCATCGTGTCGGTGCAAAAAATCCTCGACGCCCTGGCTTGCGTCCAGGTCGAAATGGCCAAGGGGGCCAATCCGCTGACCGGGCTGCCCGGCAACGTGGCCATCGAGCGTGAGATCGCCCGGCGCGCCGTGGTCGGCACGCCCGCCTGCCTGGTCTACGTCGATCTGGACAACTTCAAGGTCTTCAACGACGTCTACGGCTTCCAGAACGGCGACAAGGCCATCCTCATGACCGCCCGTATCCTGGCCGAAGCCCTGGCCTCCAAGGGCGGCGAGGACGATTTTCTGGGCCACGTCGGGGGCGACGACTTCGTGCTCTTGTGCTCCTGCGACACCGTGGAGCCGGTCTGCCGGGCGGCCATCGACGCCTTCGCCGCCGCTTCGCCGGCCCTCTACGGTCCCGAGGACCGGGAGCGCGGCTACATCGAAGGCCAGGGCCGAGACGGCCGATTGGGACGCTTTGGCCTGCTCACCGTCTCCATGGGCGTCATCGACTGCGCTTTTGCCGTGGCCGTCACCATGGACGAGCTCGGCCAGCGCGCGGCTGCCGTCAAGAAATTCGCCAAATCGCGTCAGGGCAACTCCCTGGTGCGTGACCGCCGCAACCCCCTGGGCCTGCCCGGCGACCCCAGCGAACGGCGTGTGGGTGGAGAGGGAGTGGGGGAGAAGGAGGAGAGGATGCCTCCGGCGGCTGGGGGCCTGAGGCCCCCAGCCCCCCCGAATGGAGATAGTATTTAAGGGGGTTGGGGCGTGAGTTAACGAGGTGGGTTAGCGTCGGGAATGATTTGGGTGAGCGCCGGGGCGGACGCGGCATAGGCCGGATCGTGGGGGCAAAAGCCGACCCGGTCCCACAGGCCGGCGTCCGGGGCGCGCCGTATGAGGCCGGCCACCCGCCCGCCCAGGGCGGCCAGACAGGCTTCCGGGCCGGCGTCGGCCACCAGGCCGCCGCCCAGCAGTTCCTCGGCCAGGCCCGGCCAGAACCGGTCGGCAAAACGCCGCCCCAGGGCCAGAAAGGCCCGGTGGGACCAGGCCGCGCCATGGGCGGCATGGACAAGGACGGGCGCGGCGCAAAAGCGCGGCGTCCCCCCGGCCCGGGCCACGGCCAGGGGCAGGGCGTAGTCCCACCAGGGCAGGCCCAGCCAGAAGCCTTCCAGCTCCGGGCGCTGGGCATAAGCCGTGTCCACGGCGCACAGATCGAAACCGACATCATAGTAATAGGAAAACGCCGGCCGGGGTTCCCCCGGCGCGTCCGGCTCCACGTCCACCCGGCAAGCGGCCACCAGCCCGCCGCGCGCGGCCGTGGCCAGCCGGACGGCGAAATCCGCCCCGGCGGCCAGCACGATGTCGGCGTTGAGCACGGCCACGGCCGGCGCGCCGACCGCCGCCCCGGCGGCGAGTAGTTCGCCCACGGCCGGGCAGGCCCGCTCGTAATCGGCCAGGGCCGTCTCCCGGCCCGCGACATAGGCCACATCCGGGAAACGCTCGGCCAGGGTGGCGATCTCCTCGGCCGCGTTGACCGACACGATGGTCGAAAATCCGGCCGCTCTCCAGGAAGCAAGCGCCAACCGGCAGCGTCGCCCGGCCGTGGGCGGCAGGCTGGTGACGGCCACGGCCCGCCGCGACGACGGGGCAAGGGGCGCGGGCGGCCCGGCCAGGGCCACGGCGTTGACCCGGGCGGCGATGCGTCCGGGATCGGCCGCGCCCGCCCGGGCAAAGGCCTCGGCCGCGCCCGTCCGGTCGCCCAGGGCCAGCCGGGCCTGGCCGGCGCAAAGCAGTCCCTGGCCGGTGTCGCCGTGCTCCCGGGCCACGGCCTCGGTCGCCGCCAAGGCCGCCTCGGCCCGGCCCAGGGCCAGGAGCAGATCGGCCCCAAGCAGCCGGCCAAGGGGCGTCTCCCGCACCGCCGGCCCGGCCAGCACGTCCAGGGCTAGGGCGTACTCTCCGGCCCGGGTCAGTTCCCGGGCCGCCTTGAGGGCCGCGTGGGCGGCCGGCGTGTCCGGGGCCAGCCGGACCCAGTCGGCGCTCATGGCCGGTCCGCGCCCTGGCAGTCCAGGAAATCCCTGGCCCGCTGGGCCAGCCGGCAGGACTCGGCCAGAAGATTGGCGTAACGCGAGGGCGTGTGCTGCCCCGTGGGCCGCGCCGGCCCGTGGCGGCGCACGCCGTAGAGCACGCGCGGCACATGGACGAACCGCGCCCCGGCCATGGCGAAGCGCAAGTAATGGTCGTAGTCGTTGGCGCTGCCAAACGCTTCGTCCATGAGCCCCACCGTCTCATGGAGACGGGTGCGGTAGAGCCTGCACACGCCCAGGTGGTACCAGTCGGCCAGGCAGGCCTTGAAGTCGAATTCCGGGAAGGTCATGCGGCGGTACACCCGGCCGTCGTCCTCCACCACATCCTGGTCGGCGTAGGCGAAGTCCGCGCCCGTGCGCTCCAGAGCCCCGGCCAGCTCCTCGATCATGTGCGGATAGGGCAGATCGTCGCCCGGCACATAGGTGCAGTATTCCCCTCGCGCCCGGGCCAGCCCCTCGTTGTAGGTACGCGTCGGGCCGATGTCGTGCTCGAAGCGCACGATCTCCACCCGCCGGTTTTGGGGATAGGTCAGCACGCGCTCGCGCACGACGTTGCCGCTGGCGTCCATGCAGACCACCGGCTCGGCATATGCGCCGCCGATGCGACCGGGCAGGGCGTCGAGAAAATCCTTGGTGCCGTCGTCCGAGCCGCCGTCGACTATAATAAGCTCCAGCGCCTCATGGGTCTGGAACAGGCAGCGGTCCACGCAGGCCGGCAGATAGGCGGCCTGATTGAAAGTCGGAATGACGATGGTTGCCAGGGCCATGGTGACCTACAGTGTGGGTGGGAGGAAAAGGAAGAATGCCTCCGGCGGCCGGGGGCCTGAGGCCCCCGGACCCCCCAACTAAAAAATACGAAGTGCTTTAAGTAAAATTAGTGGGTTTTGTCTGTTGCCAGCAAAAATCGCGCCTGCTTCTTCTGGTCGAGGGTGCGATTAGAGTCGCGTCCCTTAAAAAATACGATAGTATTTTTTAAGAAAAATAAATGGTTTTAGCTCGTTGACTACAAAACACCATATACGTTTTCGCGGACGCGACACTAGAAACCGGAAATGGCTTTGGCCGTTTGGGCATCGTCTTCGGGCTTGGGCCGCTCGGGCAGGGCCAGGACGTCGAACCGCACAGCCTCGTCCTGGCGGACCTTGGCGAGAAGCCGCCCGCCGACCACCAGATCGTAGGCCACCGGCGACAGCCCGTCGCCCGGACACTTGCAGGCCACGTCCTCGGGGCCCAGCACATGGCCGGCCGGCAGATCCCGGGCGTAGACCAGGGACTTGCGCAGCTTGGCCGCCGCCGCCGCTTCGCCGGCAAACACCTGCTTGCGCGTAACCCGCATGGCCGCCTCGGCCTGGCGCACCATGGCGGCCATGGCGGCAAAGGCGTCGGGCGTGAGCGAGGCCTTGTGGTCCGTGCCGGGCAGCTCGCGGTCCAGGGTGAAATGCCGCTCAATGATGACCGGAGCAAAGGCCGTCGCGGCGACGGTGGGGCCAAGGCCCTGCTCGTGGCCGGAATAGCCCACCGGCAGCCCGTAGCGGCGGCGCAGCAGATCCATCACCGGCAGCCCCACCTGCTCGTCCGGGCAGGGGTAGGTACTGTTGCAGTGCAGGATGATGATGCGGTCGGTGGTTTGCTTGAGCGTGGCCACGGCGGCGTCGATGTCGGCAAGCTGGCTCATGCCGGTGGAGATGACCACCGGCAGGCCGGTTGCGCCGGCCTGGCGCAACAGCGGCAGGTTGACCAGATCGGCCGAGGGGATTTTCAGCAGTTCCACGCCAAGGTCGGTCAAAAGGCGCAGGCTCGGGGCGTCCCAGGCCGAGGCGAAAAAGGTCAGGCCCAGGGATTCGGCCAGGGCCTTGAGTTCGGCTAGGGCCTGGCCCGGCAATTCCAGGGCGGCTCGGTGGCGGCCGTAGGTGTCGCCGAAGCTGTTGGGGCCGCCGTAGGGCGCGTCCAGGCCGGCCCGGGTGAAAAGCGCCCCCATGTCGCGCTTTTGAAATTTGACGGCGTCGGCGCCGCTTGCGGCGGCGGCGCGCACCATGCGCCGGGCGGTCTCCAGGCTGCCTTGGTGGTTGTTGCCGATTTCGGCAACGAGCAGGGCCGGGCAACCCGGGCCGACGGCATGGCCGCTGCGCAGGCGGATGATCGGGGCGGTGGGCATGGGGTGGTGTTCTCCGAAAGGCCTCGTGGGGCCGACCGTTTCATTTTAGCCCTGATCGCGGGCGGATACAAGGCCGTCCCAGGAGGCGGGCTGATTTTGCCGGCTTCAGGCGGAGTTGCAAACCATGTGCCGCCTCCCCCGGCCGGCGGGAAACAATCGGCCTATGTCATGGTGGAAAATGTATCCATTCAAGGCTATTGGCGACCATGCCCCAGAGCGGGCCGGACGGGGGAGCCATAGCCGGCCCGGGCGGCCAGCCTTGCCATCGGGGCCGAATGCGGTCAAAGTGGCCCGGCTCAATTTCTTACCGGACGAGGCGTCATGACCCAGCCCATGATCGAGATACGCGGCCTCACCAAGGCCTTCCAGGGACAGCCGGTGCTGCGCGGCGTGGACATGGTCGTGCCCGAGGGCATGGTCACGGCTGTTATCGGCAAGTCCGGCGAGGGCAAGAGCGTTTTGCTCAAGCACATCATTGGGCTTATGGCCCAGGACTCCGGCGACATCCTGTTTCAGGGCCAGCCGCTGTCGGCCATGAGCCGCGACGAGCGCCGGGCCTTTCGCCGCCGGTGCAGTTATATGTTTCAAAACATGGCGCTTTTTGACTCCATGACGGTGTCGCAAAATATCGCCCTACCTCTGCGCGAGACCCTGCGCCTGAGCGAGGCCGAGGCGGATGCCCGGGTGGGGGCCATGGCCGAGCGCCTGGAACTGACGGGCATCCTGCACAAATACCCGTCCCAGATATCCGGCGGCATGCAAAAGCGCGTCGCCCTGGCCCGGGCCTTGGTTACGGAGCCGGGGGTGGTGCTTTTCGACGAGCCGACCACCGGCCTTGATCCCATCCGCAAGGCCTCGGTGTTGGCGCTTATCGACCAGTCGCGCCGCCAATTCGGCTTCACGGCGGTCTTGGTCAGCCACGACATCCCCGACGTCTTCGGCATCGCCGGCCACGTGGCCATGCTCGACGCCGGCCGCATCCTCTGGCAGGGGTTGCCCCAGGACATCAGCGACTGCGACGATCCGGCCGTGCAGCGCTTTTTGGCCGGCGAACCCGAGCCGGACAGCGACGAGGGCGACGGCCGGGACTAGCCTCGCGTCCCTGGGTGTCGGCCTCGCCAGGCATTGCCGGCCACGGGCTGGCAGCACTTTTTCATTCCTGCGGTCGGGCGGACTTATTTTATCCTTGGGATGCAAGCCAGACGCCGCGTCCGTGAAAAAGGACCGGCTTTAGGCCTTGTCTCGCCACTTCGATGAACACATTTCCAGAGCGCGCCGCCAGGTGCGCGTCGGGGAGGGCAACCATGCCGCGAGGGTTTTCGGGACGGGTTCTCGCCTGTGTCCTCTGTTTGCTTTTCGGCTTGGCGGGCCAGCTTCCGGCCGCCACGCTGCACCAGACCGGAACCATTGAGGCGCTCTCGGCCGGCGACTATGCCGGCCAGATCGCCATGCCGGCCCTGGCCGGGCAGGGCGATTTCGGCCTGGGCACCTTTGACGCCCTAAACGGCGAGATGGTGGTGCTCGACGGCGTGGTGTACCAAATTACTGTTGACGGCGTGGTGCACAAGGCCAAGCCGGGCCAGACCGCGCCCTTTGCCCAAGTGGCGCGTTTTGGCGGGAGCATTGATCTCGGCCGGGTGGATGGCCTGGATCTGCCGGGCCTGACCGCTGCCCTGGCCGCCCGGCTGCCCGATCCCTCCAAGATGTGCGCCGTGCGTGTGGACGGCCGCTTCGGCGAGCTGACCGTGCGCAGCGTTCCGGCCCAGGCCAAGCCCTGGCCGCCCCTGGCCGAGGCGATCAGCCGGCAGGCCACGTTCCCCCTGGCCGACGAGCAGGGGACCCTGGTCGGCTTTTACACGCCGTCGGGCTTGCCGGCCTTGTCCCCGCCGGGCTGGCATTTCCACTATTTGAGCAACGACAAGCGGCGCGGCGGCCATGTGCTGTCCCTCAAAGTGGACGCGGCCAAGGCCCGGGGCGAGGCCGTGACCGCCATGGACATTCGGTTGCCGCCTGGGCCGCTGCCCCGCGCGAATGTCGCCAAACCCGCTGCCGGGACGGAATAGCTCTTGGATTTCCTGTCGTTTTTCATGCCGGGCGAACGCCGGCCAGCGCCGCGCGCGGCCGATGCCGCCGTCAGGGCCGCCCGGGCCCGGGCCGAGGAACTGCTCGGCCGGGCTACCGGCCGCCTGGACGGCCTGTTTGCCCTGCTGGCCGCCGCCGACGCCCGGGACGCCGGGCTTGTGGCCGCGCTGTTGGCCGAGGACCTCGACGCCCTGGCCGGACAGCTTGGGGCGGGCGGCGAGATCCTGACCGAAGTCCGAGCTGGACTTGGCCCAATGCCAGGTGCCGAGATCTTGGCCGGCTTTGCCCGCCGAGCCCAGGCGCGGCTGGACGCCCTGGAAAGGAAACTGGCCGAGCGCAAGGCCGGTGACTGGCGGCTGGCCGTGGACCGCTACGAGGCCCGGGCCTTGTGGCGGGTGCGCACGGCGCTCATCGTCTGCGTGGGCCTGCTTGCCGCCTCGCTGCTCCTTGGCGACACCCTGGCCAAAAAACGCCGGGATTTCGCCGCCATGGTGGCGCTGCTTCATGAGCGCACCGAGGCCCAGAACGCCCTGGACGCCCTGGCCGAGCTGGCCTTGGCCGCCAAGAAGGCCACGGGCAAGCCCTTATTTGCGGTGACGGGCCAAAACTGCACGAGCTGCGGTTGCGAGGGTCGCGATTTGCGGCTGGTTCCCCAGGGCGACGTCTGCCGCCGCCAGTGGGAGGCCGCCCGGGAGCGTCTGGGCGCGGCGGCCAAGGCCTCGCCCCGGACCCTGGAGCGCCTGGCCCGCGATCCCTGGGGGTCGCCGTATCTGCTCAACGAAAACGAGGGCGAGAGCCCGGATTTCCCCTGCCTGCCCGATGCCGCGGTTTCGGCCGGCCAAAACGGCCTGTTCGGCGACGCCGACGACATTGTTGTGGCCGTGCCCAACGCCTTTTGCCCCACGGATAAGGAGCGGCCCTAGGGTCGCGGCTTAAAAAATACCGCCGTATTTTTTTAAGAATAAACCATGATGCAACCCCACGATTTCATGGCGGCGTCCGCTTGGACGACGCGGGAGCGGACCTCGCCATGAGCGAGGCCCTGATCCAGTTTCTTGCCGGCACGCTGCGGGCCGGCGGACTGGCCCTGGCCGCCGGCCATGGCCTGCTTTCGGCGGCCGTGCTGGTTGGGCTTGGGCGGCCGGCCCAGGCCTTCGTGGCCCTGGTCGCGGTCTGGGGCCTGTCCCTGGCCGTGTCGCGCCGGGGGCTGTCCATGGGCCTTTTTCTGCTGGGAGCCACACTTTTTCTCTTCGGCTGGCAGGCCTACGTCTATCCTTCGGCCGCCTTCGGCCTGATCCTGGACATGGCCGCCCTGGCCCTGGGCTGGCGCAATCTCGGCCAAGCCGAGGCCGAGTCCCAAGCCGGCGCCGGCCCGTGCGGCGCGTGTCTCGGCGCGCTGGCCGTTTTGGCCCTGGGGTCCACGCTCCTTTTGCCCTGGGACCGTCTGGCCGCCCAGCTGGCCTTTTTCGGGCCCACCGCCTTTTTCGCCGCCGTGGCCTTTTCCCCGGCCGACGCCCCGGCTTACGTCCTGGGCGCGGCGGCGCGGCTGGCCGTATTTGCCGTGTTTGTCCGCGAGCTGGCTCGAAACCCCTGGCCCGGGCGCTTCGAGACCCTGGCCTCGGGCATCCTGGCCGGTCTTGTCGTCTCCATCGTCTACGGCCTGGCCCTGCATTTTCGCGGCGACCACTATCTGCTCCATTACCGCTTCACCTCGGTCTTCGCCAATCCGGGCTGGTACGCCGAATACCTGGCCGTGGCCGCGCCTTTCGCCCTTATCGCCCTGGCGCGCCCCTCCAAGCTGTCCCGGTGTTTCGGCGCGGCCTGCCTGGCCCTTGTGGCCGGTTCCCTGGTCCTGACCCTGGCCCGGGCCGGCTGGATCGCCGGCGGCCTGACCTTCGCCGCCGCCGTATGGCTGTATTTCCAGGGCGGGCCCATGCTGCGCCTGCGCCGGCCCTGGGGGCATCTGCCGGCCCTGGCCGTTGGCGGGGCGTTGGTGGTCGGGGTGTCGTTTTGGGCCTCGGGCAAGGAGTTGGCCGCCGTCAGCCGGCCGATAAACGCCCTGCTGAAAGAGCGGGTGGGCAATTTTACGGATTCGCCCCGGCCGACGCTGTTCCGTTCGGGCCTGCTCATCGCCGCCGAAAGCCCGGTCTTTGGCCTGGGCTACGAAAGCTACGCCCGGCATTATCCGGTGCTCCTGGCCACGCCGGCCGCCTGGCTTGGCCGCTACGGCGACAAGAACGCCGAGGTCTTCGAGACTTCGCACAACATGTACATCCAGATCGTCTCGGGCCTGGGGCTGGCGGGGTTGGCGTTGTGGTTGGTCATGGCCGGCCGGGCCGGGTTGCTGTTGTGGCGCGCCGTCCGGGACACGGCTTCAAGTCTCGACCTGGCCTTGCTGCTGTCCCTGGTCGCCTTCCATGTCTATGCGTTTTTTCAGGAGATGTTCTACGTGCCGGCGGTGCTGTTCCTGCTGGCCCCGCCCCTGGCCCGGGCCATGGCCCTGGAAGGCCGGACCCGTCCCGGCCGCCTGGCGCGGTTGGCCGGGGGCATGGCCTGGGTCTTGGCCCTGGCCGGGCTGGTCGCCTATGCCGCTGATTTCGGGCTGTCCCGCACCCGGGAACGCCTGTCCCTGGCCCAGTGGCGAGCCGGCGAGGTGGTCTATGAGGGGTTTTATCCGCCGGAGAGGATGGACGGGCGGGAGATGCGTTGGAGCGCGGGCAACGCTGCCGTGCTGGTCGCGCCGGGTGAGGTGGAGCTGACGCTTTTTTCGCCCGTGCCCCAGGACGTGCTGCTGGTGTCCGACGCCGGCCCCCTGGACAAGCTGCGCCTGGGCGGCGAGCCGGCCACGCGGCGTTACCGGCTGCCCGACGCCGGCGACGGCCGGGCCAGGACGATCTTTGTCATGCCCGAGACGGCGTTTGTGCCCATGGCCCAAAACGGCGCGCCCGACCCCAGGCTGCTGGCGGTGGCGGTGGCGGTCCGGGCCGGACAAGAGGCGCGGGAAGTGCCCCCGACCCCGAGCGGGGCTGGCGGCCGGGAAGTTGAAAGAGGCGACGAACCTTAGAGGTTCTGGGTGTTTCGCTCGAAGACCCGCAGTTCGGTCACCACCAGCGCGCCAAGTTGGCGCAGCCCTTGGTTTTCCTGATTTTCCACGAGTTCGGCCAAAAGCTTGGTGTCCTGGGGCAGGGAGGCCAGCACCGAGGCGCGCATTTCGCGCAGCCGCTCGGCCACGTAGACCGCGTCGCGCTTGGCCGTCATGTGTTCGGCCACGTCGGCCATGCGGGCCAGGCCGTTGGCCTTTTCGGCGTAGATGGCGCACATGGCGGTGAGATGCGACAGGATGTTTTTCTCGGGGGCGCTCTCGGTCTTGAAATAGAGGTCGGCGGCCTTGGTGGCGTATTCGTTGAAATGCTCGGCCGTGGCCCGGAAGTGTTTGGCGGCTCCCATGGCCTCGGTGGCGGCGGTCAGGGCCAAAAGCAGGCACAGGGCGCTTAAGGCGGCATGGCGTTGGTGCATGGCTTCTCCGTGAATGGCCGTCCGGCAAGACTTCTCCGGTCGGCAAGGGCCACATACCACTTTTTCCCGGGCCGTCAACGTGGCGGCCGGGGGGCCTTGCCGGCCGGTCGGGAATGCTTATTTTCTGGGGGAAGGCCGCTGCGTCGCCACGGCTCCGGGGCGGCCGGACGTATCCCTCCTTACCGTCGTGTTGTTGTTGAGCACCGCTTGGGGGCCGCTTCGGCGGCCCCGTTTTTTGCCGCGTTTCCGGGCTGCGGCCGTTGACTTTTCGCCCTGGTCTTGTAGGAATTGCGGACCCAACCTCAAGCGGCTTCCATGCCTGCGGAAGACTCATGAAAAAGGCTTACGGCTTGCGTGTTTTATTCCGTGCCTTGGCCCTTTTGGCCGCCCTGGTCTTGGTTTCTGCCGCCTCGGCCGGACCGTGTCGGGCCGGCATGGTGACCCTGGTCTTCGACGACGGCCTGTCCAGCGTCTACCAGTACGCCTACCCGGTGCTGGCCAAGTACGGGCTGGTGGCCACCACCGCCGTCATCGCCGACCGGGTGGACTCCGGCGACCCCGACTTCATGGACGAAAAGCAGCTCAAGGAGTTGCAGACCGCCGGCTGGGAGATCGCCTCCCACAGCCTCACCCACAAGCGGCCCATCGACATCCCCAAGTTCATCGCCGAGGAAAAGTGCCTGCTGCTCAAGCCCGTGGCCGGCCACCGGCCGCTGTACGAGGCCAAATACAAGTACGAGGAACTTTCCGGCCTCATGGAAAACGGCAAGGTCCTGCGCGAGCGGGCCAGCGGCAAGATGGTGAAAAACGAGCCCGGCAGCTACTACTTCGACGAACTCATCGGCGAGGTCATCGTCCATCCCTTCGAAGCCGCCAGCGCCGAGAAGCAGCAGATCGTGGCCATCTCCTACGAGCGCGAGATGCAGGCCTCCAAGGAGGAGCTGGAAGAGCGGGGCTTTAAGGTCAGCACCTACGTCACGCCCCACAACTACTGGACGCCGGAGATGAGCGAGCTGTCCAAGCGCTTCTACGCCCAGGTGGCCAACGGCGGCGACGACTTTAACCGCAAGGGGTCCACCGACCGTTACTGGCTCAAGCGTTTCGTGGTGCACGCCAATGACCCGGCCGAGGCCATCATCGGGCTCATCAAGGAACACGCCATGCGCGAGGACGGCTGGGTGATCTTTTGCCTGCACGGCATCGGCTCCGACCTCGGCTGGGAGCCCTGGGACGCGGCCAAGCTCGGCCAGCTGGCCGATTTCCTCAAGAAAAAGGCCATCCCCGTGGTCACCCTCGACAAGGGCGTCAAGCTGTGGGTCGAGGGCAAGGGCAAGCCCGGCGTCTGACCGCGTGGCCTTTGTCCGCCCACGGTCCCGGCAGCCGGGACAAGTCCGCGGACTTGTTGACCGTGCGGCCGAGCGCCTTGCTCCCCCTTGAAAAACCTGCCGACATCCTTTAGAAATATCGAATAATCTTCGGCATTGTCCTGGCGCGTCCGTTGCCTGGGCGCTGTCCGCGCGGCTCGGGCCGACCAGGGCGAGGCCTGTCCCGGTCTTGGCGGCTCTGGCCTCCCGGCGACGGTATGGGGAGAACATGACGAAACCGCTTCGCATTGTGGTGGCCGGCTATGCCGTGGGGTTCCCCCTGGGCGGCCAGGTCTGGATGATGCTCCATTTCGCCGCCGGACTGGCCCGGCTGGGCCATGACGTGCTGTTTCTCGAAGAAACCGCCGACTGGGCCTACCCCTTCGATCCGGTCCTGGGCTACGCCGGCACGGATTCCACCCGGGGCCGGGCCATCGTGGACAAGCTTTTCGCCGCCCACGGCCTGGCCGGGCGCTGGGCCTACCGCAGCGACATCGAAGGCCGCCTCTACGGCCTGGACCAGGCCAGCCTGGACCGCAAGCTGGCCGAGGCTGATTTTTTCCTCAACATCTCCGGCGTGATTCCCCTGCGCGAGGAATATACGCGCATTCCGGTGCGGGCCGTCATCGACACCGATCCGGTCTTCACCCAGGTCAAGGTCGCCTCCGAGGCCTGGAGCCACGACTATTTCGCCGCCCACCAGACCTGCTTCACCTACGGCTATAACCTGCCGGCCGGGACCACCGGCGTGCCCCTGTCCAACATCGACTGGAAGCCGCTTTTGCCGCCGGTCATCCTCGACTGCTGGCCGGTGGGGGAGGGACCCGGCGCAGGCTACACCACCATCGGCACCTGGGAAGCCAAGGACCGCGACGTGGAAGTGGCCGGCCGCCATCTGTCCTGGCGCAAGAACGTCAAGTACGAGGCCATCCTCGATCTGCCCGGCAGGCTGCCCGGCGTGGCCCTGGGCATGGCCATGAGCGGCATGAAGGAAAACGCCGACCGCTACCGCGCCGCCGGCTGGGACGTGCGCGACGCCCTGGAGATTTCCCGCGATCCCGACCGCTACCGTGACTACATCCGGGCCAGCCGGGGCGAATTCACCATCGCCAAGGACCAGAACGTGGTGCTCAAAAGCGGCTGGTTTTCCGACCGCACCGCCGCCTTTTTGGCCGCCGGCCGGCCGGCCGTGGTGGAAGACACCGGCTTTGGGGCCTATCTGCCGACCGGGGAAGGCCTTTTCCCCTTCGAGGGACCAGAGGCGGCCATGGCGGCCATCGCCCAGGTGGAGGCCGATCCGCTCCGGGCCGGCCGGGCGGCCCGGGCCATTGCCGAGGAGTTTTTTGACAGCGACAAGGTGCTGGCCGGGCTGTTGCGGCAGTGCGGTTTGGCCTGATTGCGCGCTGCCGGGCAAGGAATTTGCAAACAACCGCCGGATTGTGTCGCCAACCGGTTGAAACCCGCTGGGCTTCGGGCTAGAACTGCGCCGATGGCGGAAAAGACAATACTTTTTGTCGCCCCGGCCCAGGCGGTGACCCAATTTTTCCCGGACTTCAAAGAAGCCGGGATCGCCGCCGGCATCGCCGACTCCCTGGCCTCGGCTCTGGCCGCCATTCGCAAGGCGCCGCCGACGCTGATTTTCTCCCAGGCCAAGATGGGCGTCTACACCGCCGAGAGTCTGCTGGCCGAAGGCAAGAACGACGAACAGTTCCCGCCGGTCGTGGTTTTCACCGACCGGGGCACGGCCGCCGAGGCCGCCCGCTGCCTGGAGCTGGGAGCCAAGGACTATTGGCTCGAACCGCTGTCCTGGGAAAAGATCCAGGCCATGCTGCCGGGCGAGTCCCCGGCCCGGTCCGTAGCCGTTCCCCTGGCCGCAAGCCCCGTCACCGCCAGCGCGTCCCGGCCGGCCAGTCAGCCCGAAGCCTCGGGCAAGGGCTTCGCCGTGGTCGGCCAGCATCCTGCTATCCGCCGCGTCCTGGCCCTGGCCCGGCAGGTGGCCCGCTCCAAGGCCACGGTGCTCATTTCCGGCGAATCCGGCACCGGCAAGGAAATGTTCGCCCGCTACCTCCACGCCTCCTCGGACCGGGCCGACGGCCCCTTCGTCGCCATCAACTGCGCCGCCTTGCCCGAGCATCTGCTGGAATCCGAACTGTTTGGCCACGAAAAAGGCTCCTTTACCGGAGCCATCGCCCGCAAGCTCGGCAAATTCGAAATGGCCAGCGGCGGCACCATCCTTCTTGACGAAATTTCCGAGATGGACATTGGCCTTCAGGCCAAGCTCCTGCGCGTGCTTCAGGAAAGCGAATTCGACCGGGTGGGCGGCTCCGAGACCGTCCATGTCGATGTGCGGGTGTTGGCCACCACCAACCGCCGCATGGAAGAAGCCGTGGCCGAGGGCAAGTTCCGACAGGACCTCTATTACCGCTTAAACGTCATCCCGCTCAAGCTCCCGCCCCTGCGCGAGCGCGGCGACGACATCCCGCGCCTGGCCCAGTTTTTCGTGGAGAAGTTCCGCAAGGCCTACGGCCTGCCGCCCCTGGCCTTTTCCGCCGACGCCAAGGAGTGGCTTGTCGCCTACGACTGGCCCGGCAACGTGCGCGAACTGCAAAACCTCATGGAACGCGCCGTGCTCCTGGCCGGCGACGGCCCCATCCGCAAATCGCATTTCCTGCTCGATCCCGACGTCTGGCCCGGCGAAGAAGGGGAGGGCGCGGACGACGACCTAGCCATGGCCGAGGACGCCGAGGGCCTGGGCGATGACGCCCCGGCCGATCCCTTCGAGGCCGGCGCGGCCGTGGCCAACCTCGGCGAAGCGCCCGGCGGCGCGCCCGGCGAGGTGGTGCCCCTGGACATCATGGAACGCCACATGATCATCAAAAGCCTGGACCGCACCGAGGGCAACCGCACCCAGGCCGCCCAGCTGCTGGGCATCTCCGTACGCACGCTGCGCAACAAATTAAACGAATACCGCAAGCTCGGCATCGACGTTCCCTGATCCATGGCAGCGCCCGGCACTTTCAACATCCTGATGTATTCCCACGACACCTACGGTCTGGGACATCTGCGGCGCACCATGGCCATTGCCGAGCACCTGCGGCATCGGGGCGTCAATATCCTCATTCTCACCGGCTCGCCCCTGGCCGGACGCTACGAGACCCCCGAAGGCGTGGATTTCGTGCGCATCCCCGGCATGATCAAGAAGACCAATGAGGAATACCTGCCCCTTTCCATCAAGATCAACGCCCGCCACGCCTTAAACATCCGCCGCAACATCATCGTGGCCACGGCCAAGGCCTTCCAGCCCCACGTGTTCATCGTGGACAAGGCCCCCATGGGACTGCGTCGCGAGGTCATCCCCACGCTCAAGTGGCTCAAGCGCCGGATGCCGCGCACCCGCACCATCCTCGGGCTTCGCGACATCATGGACGACGCCGCCTCCACCAGCCGCGAATGGCGGGAAAAAGGCGTCTACGAAGTCCTCGACCAGTACTATTCCGAAATATGGGTCTACGGTAACCGCGAATTCTACGATCCCATCGCCGAATACGCCATTCCCGAACACATCAGCCGCAAGATGGTCTTCACCGGCTATATCCCGCGCCGGGTGCCGCTGCCCAACGCCATGAACCCCATCCGCCGTGAGGAAAAGATCGCCCCCGAGGACAAGCTCGTGGTGGTGACCACCGGCGGCGGCGGCGACGGCTATCCCCTCATGGACGCCTATCTGCGCATGTTGGAGCAGGGCGGCGGCCCACGCCATCGGGTCATCTTCGTCTCCGGCCCGTTCATGCCCCGGCCCGAACGCGAGGCCGTGGCCCGTCGCGCCGCCGCCGTCAAGGCGCGGTTCTACCACTTCTACCGCCGCATGGAGACGCTCATGGGACTGGCCGACGCCATCGTCACCATGGGCGGCTACAACACCACCTGCGAAATCCTGTCCCAGGCCAAACCGTCCCTGGTCGTGCCCCGCGAAGTGCCGCGCCTGGAACAACGCATCCGGGCCGAAGTCCTCAGCCGCCAGGGCCTGATCGAATTTCTGCCCTGGGACGAACTCTCCCCGGACACCATCCGGGCCAAGCTCAACCGGCTCCTGGCCGATCCCGCGCCCTACAAGGCGGCCATGGCCCGCTTCCCCTTCACCGGCCTGTCCGTCATCTCCCATCGCATCAACGCCTTCCGCCAGGAAGCCTGCCGCGCCGAAGCCGACATCGCCTGCCCGAACGGGAAGTGAGCGAGCCGGAAGAGGAAGGAAGAGGGTAGAGGGTAGAGGGTAGAGGGAAGAGGGAAGAATGCCTCCGGCGGCTGGGGGCCTGAGGCCCCCAGACCCCCCACCTGGAGAAAGGTTTATAGGGGGGAATGTGGGGATTGGCGCTTTGTCGGCTGGAAAGCCAAAAGATCGGGGATGGCGCTTGACGGGAAACTCCGTAGCACCGCCGGGGGAATGATCCCCGGACCCCTGCAAGGGGAAAAGTTAGGCTGGGCGCGGCGTTGAAAATCGCCTGCGCATAAGACGAACGAAAGCGTCGCCGTTCCCGGCGTTCGCCAGAGCACCGATCCGTGCCGCCCCCCTTTACCCCTTTTCTTCATTCGGGGGGTCTGGGGGCCTCAGGCCCCCAGCCGCCGGAGGCCTCTTCTCTTCTCTTTGCTCCCCTAATTCTCCCCCGCGTCATTCCCCAATAAATCGCGGGCTTCGGCTTCGCTGACCGGTTCCCAGGCTGACGGGAAAAACGACATGATGGCCGCAAAAAAGACCATCGCGGCCGCGATGAGCGTATCTTTCATGGCCTCATCCCCCAGTGTGCTTATTCCGGTCCCCCCGGACCGGACTCCCTGATTCCCTGGTTTCGTTCTAGGCTTTTTGCGCCGGCCCGCAAGGAAAAAACGTCTCCAGCCTTGCAACTGTTTGCCTCTTTGCCGCGCATTGGCTACACAATGAGCCAAGACCTTCAGGAAACGAGCAAGGAGGGGCACGATGGCCCTTTTCGGCAACGACAAGAAAAAGAAAGCGGCGGATCAGAAACCCCAGGAGCCGGCTGCGCCCAAGCGGCTGATCCCCGAGGACAGCCTGCCGGAACTGCGGAAGTTCTTTGACGGAATGCAGGAATCGGTGGAGTTGGTGGTTTTCACCGACCCGCGCCAGAACACGCCCTACAACGCCTTCATGGAATCCCTGTGCCGGGAGCTGGCCGAGATCGCCGACAAGATCACGGCCCGGTTTCTGGGCTTGGACAGCCCCGAGGCCAAGCTCTACGAGGTGGATTTTTCCCCGACGTTGCTTCTCGCCCCGGACCGCTGCCGGATTCGCTACCTTGGCGCGCCCCTGGGCGAGGAGGCCCGCACCCTGGTCGAGACCATCATGCGCCTGTCGGCCGGCAAGAGCGGCCTGTCCCAGATTTCCCGCCAGCTGTTGCAGGAGCTTGAGGACAAGCGCCACGTCCAGGTGTTCGTCAATCCCTCGTGCCCCTATTGTCCGGGCCAGGTGGGCAACGCCTTTCGGGCCGCCGTGGAGCGGCCGGATCTTGTCTCGGCCTGGTGCGTGGATTCCTCCCAGCATCCCAAGCTCGCCGATCGCTACCATGTCGGCAGCGTGCCGCATACGGTGATAAACGAGACCTTTTCCACCTTGGGGCTTTTGCCCGAGGAGCGGTTCGTGGTGGAACTGGTGACCTTGCGGCCCGCCGAAGAGCTTATGGCCGAGCAGCGCGCCGCCGCTGGGGTGCAGACGCCCGGCGGTTATCCGGTCAAGGAGGTGGACGTGGTCATCGCCGGGGCCGGCCCGGCCGGGCTGACCGCCGCCGTCTACGCCGTGCGCAGCGGGCTTTCCGCCGTGGTACTGGAGAAAAACGTCATCGGCGGCCAGGTGGCCGTGACGCCGGTGGTCGAGAACTACCCGGGATTCGCCAGTGTGCCGGGCAAGCGGCTCATGGAGATGATCGCCGAGCAGGCCCGCGGCTACGCCGACATCCACGAAGGCGAGGGCATCGACGAGGTCAAGGTCGGCAAGCATGTCGAGGTCTACACCGACAAGTCGGTCTATGTGGCCAAGGCCTTGATCCTGGCCACGGGCGCGTCCTGGCGCAAGCTCGGCGCGCCTGGGGAAGACCGCTACTTCGGCTTTGGCGTGAGCTACTGCTCCACCTGCGACGGCTACCTCTACCGCGAGAAAAAGGCCGTGGTGGTCGGCGGCGGCAACACGGCGCTCACCGACGCCCTGCACCTCAAAAACCTGGGCGTGGACGTGACCCTGGTGCACCGCCGCACCGAGTTTCGGGCCGAGAAGCACTTGCAGGACGCCCTGGCCGCCTCGGGCATCCCCACCATACTGGGGGCCAATGTGGTGGAAATCCTGGGCGACGAGGCCAAGGTGACAGGCGTGCGGTTGCTTGGGGCCGACGGCAAGGAGCAGGAGATCGCCGCCGACGCCGTGTTCGTGGCCATCGGGCTTAATCCCAACACCGAAATTGCCCAGGAACTGGGGCTGAATCTCGACGCCAACGGCTATATCGTCGCCGACCGGGCCAAGCGCACCTCCATCCCGCGCATCTACGCCGCCGGCGACGTCACCGGCGGTTCCCAGCAGATCGTCAACGCCGTGGGCGACGGCTCCACCGCGGCCCTGTCGGCCTTCGAGGACATCGCCCATCCCTACTGGAAAAAGACCAGGCCGGCCTAGGGGCGTTTCCAGCGGCGGCGTTTAGCGCTATACCGTCCCGGACGGGCGATCCCGCCCGGGACTTTTTTCTTCCCAAGAGCGCACCCCCATGCCCGATTTCGTGCACCTGCACTGCCATACCGAGTACAGCCTCCTCGACGGAGCCATCCGCATCGGCGATCTGGTCAAGACCGCCAAAAGCTTCAATTCGCCGGCCGCCGCCATCACCGACCACGGCAACCTCCACGGCGCGCTCATCTTCTACGACGCGGCCAAGAAGGCCGAATTAAAGCCCATCATCGGCTGCGAGGTCTACGTTTCGCCGACCTCGCGCCGCGACCGCGATCCGCGCACGCCGCGCTACCATCTGGTGCTTCTGGCCCAGAACATGACGGGCTACAAAAACCTGCTCAAGCTGGCCACGCTGGGCCACACCGAGGGCATGTACTACAAGCCCCGCGTGGACAAGGAGCTGCTTGGCCAATACGGCGAGGGGCTTATTGCCCTTTCGGCCTGTATCAAGGGCGAGATCAACCAGAAGCTGCTCAAGGAAGGCAAGGACCAGGCCCGGGCCATGGCGAAAGAGTACGCCAGCCTTTTCCCGGACCGTTTTTATCTCGAAATCCAGGCCAACGAGATTCCCGAACAGGCCATCATCAACGATTTTTTGATCGATTTGTCCGACGACATGGGCCTGCCCCTGGTGGCCACCAACGACTGCCACTATCTGCGCGCCGACGACGCCGAAGCCCACGACGTGCTGTTGTGCATCCAGACCGCCGCCTGCGTGGACGACGTTAAGCGGATGCGCTTCACCACCCAGGATCTTTATTACCGCTCCCCGGACGAGATGGCCGCTGCCTTTGCCCATGTGCCCCAGGCCATCGCCAATTCCTGCGAGATCGCCGAGCGCATCAATCTCCAGCTCAAATTCGGGGACTACCATTTTCCGGTCTACAAATCCCCGCCCGGCAAGTCCCTGGACGAGGTTATGGCCGATTTGGCCCGCAAGGGCCTGACCGAACGCCTGTCCAAGATGCAAGGCGCCGACCCCAAACGCTACTGGGACCGGCTGGAGCTGGAACTCGACGTCATCAAGCAGATGGGCTTCCCGGGCTATTTCCTCATCGTCCAGGACTTCATCAACTGGGCCAAGAACCACGGCATCCCCGTCGGCCCCGGGCGCGGCTCGGCGGCCGGGTCGCTGGTCGCCTACGCCCTTCGCATCACCAACCTTGATCCCTTGCCCTACGATCTGCTCTTCGAGCGGTTTCTTAATATCGAGCGCGTGAGCATGCCCGATATCGACGTGGATTTTTGCGAACGCCGCCGCCACGAGGTCATCCGCTACGTCACCGAGCATTATGGTGAAGAGGCCGTGGCCCAGATCACCACCTTTGGCACCATGAAGGCCAAGGCCGTGGTGCGCGACGTGGGCCGGGCCTTGGGCATGAGCTTTGGCGAGACCGACCGCATCGCCAAGCTCATCCCCGAAGACCTGAAAATGACCATCGACAAGGCCCTGGCCCAGGAGCCGGAGCTGAAAACCCTCATGGCCCAGGACGGCCGGGTGGCCAAGCTCATCGACGTCTCGCGCCGTCTGGAGGGTCTGGCCCGCCACGCCTCCACCCACGCCGCCGGCGTGGTCGTGTCCGACACGGCCATGACCGAGTATGTGCCGCTGTACAAGGGCAAGAACAACGAAACCGTGACCCAGTGGGACATGAAGCGCGTGGAGAAGGCCGGACTGGTGAAGTTCGACTTCCTGGGCCTCAAGACCATGACGGTCATCGACGACACGCTCCAAATCATCCGCGAGATGGGCGAGGAGCCGCCCGACCTCGACACCCTGCCCTTTACCGACGAAGCCACCTACGAGCTTTTCGCCAAGGGCGACACCGACGGCATCTTCCAGGTGGAAAGCCAGGGCATGCGTAAGTATTTGCGGATGCTCAAGCCCAACTGCTTCGAGGACATCATCGCCATGCTGGCGCTGTATCGCCCGGGGCCGCTGGGGTCGGGCATGGTCGAGCTTTTCATCCGCCGCAAGCACGGCGAAGACCCGGTCGAGTACCCGCATCCGCTCCTGGAAGAGACGCTGAAACCCACCTACGGCGTCATCGTCTACCAGGAACAGGTCATGAAGATCGCCCAGGTGCTGGCCAACTTTTCCCTTGGCGCGGGCGACCTGCTGCGCCGGGCCATGGGCAAGAAAAACGCCGAGGAGATGGGCAAGCAGCGCGGCTTTTTCGTCGAAGGCTGCGCCCAAAACGACATCCCCGAGAAGAAAGCCAACGAAATCTTTGACTTGATGGAGAAGTTCGCGGAGTACGGCTTCAACAAGTCCCACAGCGCCGCCTACGCGCTCATTTCCTATCATACAGCGTATTTGAAGGCCCACTATCCGGTCGCCTTCATGGCCGCGCTCATGACCTCGGACATGGAAAACCAGGACAAGTTGCTGCAGTACATCGCCGCCTGCCGCGACAACGACCTGACGCTCTTGCCGCCTGACGTCAACGCCGGCTATCCGCACTTTTCGGTCAAGGACAACAAGATCCTCTACGGCCTGGCCGCCGTGAAAAACGTCGGCCGCGACGCCGTGGCCGAGATCGTGGCCGCCCGGGAAGAGGGCGGCCCCTTCACCTCGCTTCTGGATTTCACCTCGCGCGTCAACATGCGCAAGATCACCAAGCGGGTCATCGAATACCTCATCAAATGCGGGGCCTGCGACAGCTTCGGCTGTACGCGGGCCGGGCTGGCGGCCGGCCTGGACCAGGCCGCCGCCATCGGCCAGCGGCGCGCCGCCGAGAAAAACGACGGCCGGCTCTCGCTCATGACGCTTATGCCCGAAAAGCCCAAGCCCACCGTGGGCCTGGGCCTTTCCTGCGCCGAGGCCGAACTGCCCGAGTGGCACCACGAAGAGATGATGGCTTTTGAAAAAGAGGCCCTGGGCTTTTACCTCACCAGCCATCCGCTTCTGGCCTACGAACGCGATCTGCGGGCCATGCGCCTGACCACCATCGCCCAGTGCGACGGCATGGAGCCCGGCGTCGAGGTGAAGCTGGCCTGCATCTGCGTCTCCACCAAGGAGATCATCACCAAGAAAGGCCAGAAGATGGCCTTTTGCAAGCTCGAGGACCATCTGGGCGGCGAGGCCGAGGCCGTGGTCTTTTCCGATGTCTACGCCGCCTGCCGCGAACACCTCGACGCTGACGTGCCGCTGTATCTCACCGCCAAGATCGGCAACGTCGACCAGGGCGAGGGCGAAGGCAAAAAGATCATCAAGCTGCAAGCCGTGCGGCTTGATCCCCTGGTCAACATCGTCAGCGGCAGCGACGAGCCCATCGAAATCTTCGTGGCCTGCAAGGATGAGCAGCCCGTGGGCTTGGGGCCCCTTGGGGAAATCCTCAAACGCTATCCCGGCGAGAATTCCGTCCATCTCATCATGAATCTGCCCAAGGCCGTGTGCCGGTTGCGCCTGGGCCACCACTACGGCGTCAAGCGCTGCCCCGAACTGCGCCGCGAACTCGACGCCTTCGAGCAAGGCGTCCTTGGGCGACAGCAGGCTTGAGGCCGCAGGAACGGCCTTGCCGACTCAAGGGAAGCCAAGGATGGAAGGGAACATGTCCCCAACGCTGCACATTGCCGTGGTGACGTACAATCGGCTTGCCTCCACGGTGAAGTGCCTGGAGTCGATTCTGTCCCGGACCGACGCGGACTACCGGCTGACGGTGGTGGACAACGGCAGCGAAAGGGACACGGTCGCCTATCTGCTGCGCCTGCACAACAAGAAGAAGATCGACGACCTGTATTTGTTTGACCACAACATGGGCGTGGCTTGCGGCTACAATTTTGCTTTGTCCGTGTCGCGGGAACCGTTTTTTGTGCGTCTGGACAATGACATCATCATCCAGGACGCCGCCTGGGCCAAGGTCCTTATGGACGTGTTGACGCGCCAGCGCGAGGTGGGCACGGCCGGTTTCCACGTCTGGGACAACTGTCCGGCCGAGACGCTTGCCGGGCTGGGCGACGGCGACGTGTTTATTGCTCGGAGCTTTACCACCGGGGCCTGCTGCATGTCCCGGCGCGACGTACATGAGAAGCTCGGGTTTTGGTGCGAGGACTACGGACTCTACGGCGAAGAGGACAAGGATTTCGGCTTTCGCCTGGCCAGGGCCGGCTTGACGGCCGGCTATGTGGACAAGTGGGGCAAGTACGTCCGTCACGAGCATACGCCCTACGAAACGGGCGGCATCAACGAGTTGCGCAACGACAAAAACCGGCAGGAAGCCCAACGTATGCGCCGGCTCAACGAGTTACTGTATGCAAAAGGATTGCGCGAGCTGTTCATGCCCCGCAAGTACGACGCGACGCTGGACGGGGTGCGGGTGAGCTTCTCGGAAAATCCCGAGTATGCCCGTTTCATGGAAGGCGTGGCCAAGGTCGGGCGCAAGCTTGAGCCGGTCCTGGCCGCCCAAGAGGACGGCAAACGCCAGGGCCGCTGAAGCCGCCCGGAGAAGGATGCATGGAAACGAAAAAAGGCAAATGGCGGCTGACCGTGAGCGAGGGGTTTTGCGCCTCGCATTGTTTGCGCGGCTACGAAGGCCCGTGCGAGAACCTGCACGGCCACAATTTCGGCGTCGAGGCCGTGGTCGAGGGCGAGCGCCTGGACCCCAAGGTGGAATATCTGGTCGATTTCAAAGTGCTGCGCGGCCGGCTGCGCGAGATTCTGGCCGGCCTGGACCATCGACACTTAAACGACCTGCCGGCTTTTTCGCTGGAAAATCCGTCGTCGGAAAATCTGGCGCGCTTTGTCTACCGCCAGTTGGAAGCAGCTCTGGCCGGCCAGCCGGTGCGGCTGGTTTGCGTGTCGGTCTCGGAGAAGGACTCCAGCAAAGCCACGTATATGGAAGAATAGGGGGCGGCGTGCGACTGGTCGTGCAACGGGTGCGTGAGGCTTCTGTGGCGGTCGATGGGCAGGCGGTGGCGTCCATTGAGGCGGGCCTGTTGGTCCTGGTCGGCTTCGGCGCGGCCGATGGATCGGATTTCGCCGCCGGCAAGCCTTGCCGGGCGACGCTGGAAAAGCTCCTTGATCTGCGGATTTTTCCCGACGAGGCGGGCAAGCTCAACCTGAGCCTGCGCGAGACCGGCGGGGGCTTGCTTCTGGTGTCGCAGTTCACGCTTTACGCCTCTTGCCGCAAGGGGCGGCGGCCGTCGTTTTCCGAGGCCGCGCCGCCGCAGGTTGCCCTGGGGCTTTACAACGCCTTGGTGGAGATGGCTGGGCAGGCCCTGCCCGGGCGGGTCGGCAGCGGCGTTTTCGGTGCGGACATGGACGTTTCCCTGGTCAACTGGGGGCCGGTGACCATCCTGCTCGACAGCGCCGATCTGGGCGGGGCCACTTGACGCGGCCCGGGCTTTCGGAGCAAACCTGGGGCGTGGCTTGGTCGGGCGGTGGTCGCCGGGCCGGCCGTGGAGCAAGGCCATGGAGCGCGCGGTGACCCGCAAGGTGTTTCGAACCGAATCCCATCCCGGGGACAGCCGACGGCTGGCCAAGGACGTGGTCGATTATCTCGCCGCGTTTCTGGCCGATGGCGACGTGCTCCACGATCTCGACATCATCCTCACTGAAGCCTGCGCCAACGTCTGCCGCCATGCTTACGGCGGCCAGCCCGGGCCGCTGGAAGTGCGGTTGGCGGTGAGTCCCGGCTCGTGGATCGAGCTGGAGATCGTGGACTGGGGCAAGGGCTTTGGCGATGACGTGCGCTTTGAAAATCCCGGTCCCGACGCCGAGGGCGGACGGGGGCTTTATATCATGCGCATGTTGGCAAACGACTGCCAGGTGCGCCGGCATAACGGCGAAAACGTGGTCTTCATTCACAAGGACATAGGTGCGCCGCGGTGGAAAACCTGACGATCAAACGTCTTGGCGGGGCGCTGCTGCTCAAGTACGCCGGGGAAATCACCCTGGAGATGACGGCCGATCTCAAGCGCCGCCTGGAAGCCGAACTCGGCGAGGGCGAAGGGCAAGTGCGCGCCGTGGTCATTGACCTGTCGGCGGTGCCCTTCATGGATTCTTCGGGCATCGGCTTTCTGGTCTCGTGCAACACGCGCATGAAAAGCTCGGGCAAGGCCTTTTATCTGTATCAACTGAGTCCGGCCGTGGAGAAAACCCTGGGCCTCGTGCAACTGCTCGGGTTTTTCAGCGTCCTGCCCGACGAAACGGCCTTGACCGGGGTGTGTGAATAACCCGGACGCGCCGTCGGAGCCTGCCGTCCCTGGCCGCGCCGAGGCGGTGACCGACGCCGAGGGCCGGCTGATCGACGTCCGGCTGCGCCACCAGGGCAAGACCTGGACGCTGTGCGGCCGCGCCGGCGAGGCCGCTTCCCTGGCCCGGGCCGAAGCCGCCCTGGCCACGGGCGCGTTGCCGGTTTTTTTCGGGGCCGGCCTGGGCGTTGAAATCGCTCATTGCCGACAGGCCGGCCGGCCGGTCGCCGTGGTGGACCGCGACCCCGACGTGGCCGGGCTGGCCGGCACGGCGGCGCGATTTGCCGACGACCCGGAGGTGGCCTGGATCGACGCGGCCGACCCGGTTCGGGCCGCCGAGGCCGTGCGAACCTTTGCCCAGTCCCGGGGCTTGTCCGCCCTGCATTTTTCGCCCCATCCCGTCCAGCGCCGGCTCCATGCCGCCTACGTCGTCGCCTTGGCCCAGGCCCTGTCCGGGCCGCCGGCGGCGGCGCGCTTTGCCTCGGCGTTGCCGCGCGTATTGTGCCTGACGAGCAAGCTGTTTCTGGTCGGCGAGGCCGTGGCCGCCTGCGCCCGCCTGGGCGCGCCGTGCCGCTATGTCGAAATCGGCGACAGCCTGGACCGCGGCGCCTTCGTGGCCTTGGTGCGCGGGGCCGTGGCGGAATTTCGGCCCGATTTCGTCTTTACCGTCAACCACCTGGGCGTGGACAAGCAGGGCGTGTTGCTGGAACTGCTGGATTCCCTGGACCTGCCCCTGGCCTCGTGGTTCGTGGACAGCCCGGAACTCATCCTGCCGCTCTACCGGCCGGCGGCCAACCGGGAGACGGTGCTTTTCACCTGGGACGCCGACAGCCTCGCGCCGCTGACGGCCGCCGGCTTTCCCCATGTCCACTACTTGCCGCTGGCCGCCGACGAGACGCGTTTTTGCCCGCGCCCGCCGTTGGCCGCCGACCATCCCTGGCGGGCCAGGGTATCCTTTGTCGGCAATTCCATGGTGCGAAAGACCGCCTTGCGCCTGGCCGCCAGCGCGCCGCCGCCAAAACTGGCCCGGGCCTTTGGGGCGCTGGCCGAATCGTTTGGCGCTTGCCGGGCGCGCACCGTGGCCGCCCATCTGGCCGAGGCCTGGCCGGGGCTGGTCGCGGCCTTTGCCGGGCTGCCACCCGAACGGCGGCTGGCCTTCGAGACCGCCGTCATCTGGGAGGCGACCCGGCGCTACCGCAACCGTTGCGTGGAAAAGCTCCTGCCCTGGCGGCCCCTTGTCGTCGGCGATCCGGGCTGGCGCGAGACCTTTTCGGATGAAGGCCAGGCTTGGCGCTATCAGTCCGAGCTGGCCTACTATGATCAACTGCCCGACTTTTATCCGCTCTCCGAGATCAATTTCAACGCCACCAGCCAGCAGATGAAGGGCGCGGTCAACCAGCGGGTGTTCGACGTGCCGGCCTGCCAGGCCTTTCTCTTGACCGACGCCCGCCGCCAGCTCGACGCCCTGTTCGAGCCGGGAAAGGAAGTGGCGGTCTACGCCGATCCGGCCGAGATCCCCGAACTGGTGGCCCGTTATCTGGCCGACGCCCCGGCCAGGCAGCGCATCGCCGCCGCCGGACGCAAACGCCTGCTGGCCGAGCATACCTATCCCACCCGTATGCAGCAGCTTTTTGCCGTCATGCGCGACACCTTCGGCCCCAGGGACCGGCCATGACCGATCCGTGCGCCGGCCTGCCAGGGCCGCTCTGCCGACTCCTGGCCGTCGGCGGCAGCGGGGCCGGACTCATCCCTTTGCGCGACGCCGCCTTGGCTGCCGGTCCGGCCCAGGCCGCCCTCACGTCTGCCCTGGCCCTGGCCGCTTGGGCGGAAACGCCTCTGGACCCGGCTGCCGCCGCTGTTGCCGCCCGCCTGGGCGGGGATTCGCCCCAGACCCGGGCCGCCGCCGCTGTGGCCGTCGCCGCCAAGTCAGCCGGGCCGGAACCGTACTACGAACGTCTGGCCGGGCGGCGCGACACCGGGCGCATGGCCGCTTATCTGCTGGAGCGCTGCCGCAAGGAGCCGGGCGAGCCGACCTGGCTGGCCCGGCTGGCCCGGATCGCGCCCATGCTGCCGGCTGGCGACGATCTGGCCGAGGCCGAGGGCCAGCTTGCCGCCGCGCCGGGGTTGCTTGCCGTGCCCGGGGCCATGGCCGCCGGCGAACTGGCGCTGTTGGCCGGTCGGGCCGAGGCGGCCGAGGCCCATTTGCGCCGGGCGCTTGCGCAGCTCCCGACCAGCGCGGCATGGTTTCGGCTGGCCGAGGCGCTGCTCGCCCAGGGCCGGCGCGGGGAGACCCAGGCCGCCTACGCCGCTGCCCGGGACTTTCGTCCCTGGGACAGGCTGCTGGCCGGCCGGGCCGCCGACGTGGCCGCCGGGCGCGACATGGCCCTGGCCCGGCTGCCTGGCCGCCTGGCTGTTTTGATCTACTGCTGGAATTCCCCTGATCTTTTGGCCCAGGCCTTGGACGCCCTGGCCGCATCGGACTGGCGGTATGCGCCCCAGGCCCGGGTGGTCGTCCTGGACAACGGCAGCCCGGACGGCGTCGTCTCGGCCGTGGCCGCCGCCCGGACCGAGGGCTTGGGCGGCCGGTTGACCACCGTGCGCCTGCCGGTCAACGTGGGCGCGCCGGCCGCGCGCAACTGGCTGGCCGCCCTGCCCGAGGTCCGGGAGCGCGATTTTGTCGCCTACCTCGACGACGACGCCTTCGTGCCGCCGGACTGGTTGGGCCGCTTTGGCGCGGCGGTCGCCGCCACCCCCGGGGCCGGGGTCTGGGGCTGTCGGGTCGTGGCCAAGGAGGCGCCGCGCTTTGTCCAGTGCGGCGACGCCCATCTGCTCCCCACCCCGCGAGCCGAAGGGACGTTCGGCCGGGGCTTCGAGCTGGCCCGGCCCTGGCTGGCCGCGCCGGACTGGGGGCAGTTTCGCCTTTCCCGGCCTTGCGCCTCGGTCACGGGCTGCTGCCACCTGTTCGCCCGGCCGACGCTGGACGTCGTGGGCGGCTTCGACATCCGCTTTTCGCCCACCCAGTACGACGACCTCGACCACGACCTGCGCCTGCTGCTGCGGCGTGAGGTCCCGCAGTATTGGGGCCATCTGACCGTGGTCCACGCCAAGACCACGGGCGCGGCCGGCCAGCCCGGCGGGTCAGCCTGGGGAAACGGTTTCGCCAATCAGGTGAAGCTCCACGGCAAGTACGAGGACGATGCCCTGGCCGTCGCCTCGGACGCGGCCTTTGCCGCCCTGGCCGCCGACCGGCAGGAAAAGGCGGCCCGCCTGGACCCCGGGGCCGGGGAGGGCGGCCGTGGCTGAACCCGCGCCCATCGCCGTCATCCAGACCCAGCGCATGGGGGATTTGCTCCTCACCTTTCCGCTGCTGCTGTGGCTGGCCCGTAGCCATCCCGGCCGGCCCGTCACCGTGGTGGCCGATCCCGCCTTTGCCCGGCCGCTTTTGCCCATAGGCCCCCCGGCGCATTTCCTGAGTCTGGAACAAGCCGCCGCTACCCTGCCCGGTCGCGAGCACGAGCTGGTGATCAATCTGGGCATCGTGCCCCAGGCGGCCCGGCTGGCCGGAGCCATACCGGCCGCGCGATGCCTGGGGCCGGCCATCGGCCCCGACGGAGCAACCCGTATCGGCGGCGACTGGCAGCTCTACCGGGCCTCGGTGGTCCACCTAAACCGCCACGGCCGCTACCACTGGGCTGAACTGAACGCCTTGGACATCGTGCCGCCGGCCTTGCTGGCCGGGACATCCTGGCCGGCGCCGCGCCGGGGCGGGCCGGGACGTCGCAAGGTTGGGCTGTTCCTCGGGGCCAGCCAGCCGGAAAAACGCCCTGGTCCGGCCTTTTTCGCCGCCCTGGCCCGGGAGCTCGTCCGTCGGGGCTTGGTGCCGGTGCTCCTGGGCGGCCCGGGCGAGGCCGGGCTCGGGGACGAGGCGGCAAGGCTTGCCGGCATCCCGCTGTCCAACCTGTGCGGCAAGCTTGGCCTCAAGGAACTGGCGCTTTTTGGCCAGGAGATGGCGCTTCTCGTCAGCCCGGACACCGGCCCCATGCATTTGGCCGCCTGGACCGGCTGGCGGGTGCTCAACCTGTCGGTGGGGCCGGTCAGTCCCCATGAGACCGGGCCGTACCAGCCCGGGCATTATGTGCTGCGTCCGCGCCTGTCCTGCCGGGGCTGCTGGGAATGTTTCCGGGAGGCGGTGGTCTGCCGCGACCGCCTGGACCCGGTGCGGGTGGGCTACGTGGCGGCCCGGCTGGCCCGGGGCGAGGACGACCGTCTGGCCGGGGCCGTGATCCCGGCTTTCGAACTCTTGCGCACGGCCGTGGACGCGTATGGCCTGCGCGTTTTGGAACCGGTCTCCGTCCCGCCCGGGCTGGTCCCGTCGGCGGGACGGGAACTCGTGGGAGACTTCTGGCGGGCCGTCTTCGGCCACGCCTTCGGCCTGCTTCCCGAAGCTGCGCCACGGCTGGCCGCCGCAGCCCTGGCCCAGGGCCAGCCGGCCCTCCATGCCGCCCTTGGCAAAACACTGAGCCGCCTGGGCGCGGCCCTGGCCCGGGACACCCGGCGTGGCGCCGTGCCCGACGCCGCCTTTGCACAAGCTTTCGCCCCGGGCGTGGGGCCACTGGCCGGCTACATCGAGCGCCTGCTCCAAAACGGCGACGGCTCCCGGCCGGCCCGATTGGCCGCCCTGGCCCTGTATGCGCGCGCCGCCGCGCTTTTCGCCGGGTAGCAAACGGAAAAAAACTCCCTCGTGCCGCTGGCGCGTTTCGGCAACCCCTTGTCGGAACGCGCTTTTTGTATTTGGAACGGGTCTTGAAGAATTGTGGGCGCAGGAGGCCCGGTATGCAAATTCTTCCCCTTATCCAGCGACGCACCCAAAGCGTGATGGCCGACGCCGCCGCCACCGGCGGTTCGAGCCTCGGCAGCCGCCAGTCGGCGCTTTTCGCCAGCCTCCTCGACAACGCCCGGGCCGATTCCACGCCCAGCGCCGCCGTGGCCGATCTGTCCGGCAAGGCCGCCGCCGCCGAGGTCGTCTCCGCCGCCGCCTCCCCCTCCGAAGAGGACATCAAGACCCTGCCCGTGACCCGGGAAGATATTGCCGCCCTGCGCAGCGAACTCAAGGACCAAGGCTTTTCCGACGAAGAACTCGACGCCATGGAAGCCAAGGCCGGCGACGGCAAGGGCATGACCTGGGGCGAACTCATGGATGAAGTCGAAAAGAAGGTCTCCTCCGCCGGCAAGGGCGAGAAGAAGGCCATCGGCAACGACGATCAGGTCCAGATTCTCGGCCTTCTGGGCAAGCTCGGCTTCACCGCCGACCAGTCCCAGCAGATGGTCGAGGCCCTGTCCCGGGGCGAAACCCAGTCGGTCATGGCCGCCATCGACGAAAAGTTGGCCGGCATGTCGAGCGAAAACGAGGTCCAAGTCGGGGCGTCGGAAATGACCGCCCTGGGCCGCGCGCTCAATCTTTCCGAACAGGCCCAGTCCCGTCTGTCCAGCCTCATGGGCGAATCCTCCGGCCAGACCGGCCAGGGCATCGTCTCCGCCATGTCGCTGGTCAAAAATGAACTGCTGGCCCAGCTCGGCCAGGAAAATCAGAAGATGGCCGAATTCCGGGAGGCCGCCTCCGACGTGCTGCAAAACGCCTGGCAGCGCGACACCACCGGCCGCTCATCGGACCTGCATCAGGACGACGTGGCCCGCAAGGCCGGTCAGATCGTGGCCATGAGCAGCGAGGAAGGCGAGGCCAAGGCCGACGCCAACGGGCTTGACGCCCTGGCCGACGTGCCCCAGGCCGGCAAGGCCGCCGAGGGACAGGAATCTCCGGCCGCCGCCCAGACCGCCACGGATGCAGCCCCGGCCGGCAAGGCCGTCGAACCCAAGGCCGGCGCCCATGCCGAACTGGCCGCCAAGGCCGGGGCCGTGGCCACCGAACAGGCCGGCCTTGCCGGCACTGCCGCCGATGCTTCGGCCAAGGCCCAAGGGCAGCCGGAAGTCGCGCCCCAGGCCAAGGAACAGGCCGCCTCGACTCCGGTCCAGAACGCCGAAGTCCACCAACAGACCGGCTCCGGCCAGCAGGGCGCGGCCGGCGGCAATGCGTTCGGATTCGGCCAGAACGGGCAGAACGGGCAGAGCGGACACGACGAGTCCATGGCCGAACTCTTGGGCAAGATCCGCTTCGCCGGCCGTACGGCCACGAGCCAGCCCGCCGAAACCAGCCCGACCCTGGCGGCCATGGATGCGCTGAAGAGTTCCCCGTCCGGCCAGCAAGCCAAGACTATCGATCCGGCCCTGGCCGCCCGGGTGGCCAGGCAGGTGGAAAGCGGGATTTTAAAGGGCGCGGGACAGGAAGCCAAGCAGCTCACCCTGACCCTGACCCCGGACGAGCTCGGCAAGGTCCAGGTGACCCTGACCGTCAAGGACAAGGAAGTCCGGGCCGTTATTTCCGCCGACAACGCCGACACCACGGCCATGCTCCAGGAACACGCCGCCAAGATCAAGCAGTCCCTGGAAGAGCAGGGGTTCAAGGTGTCCGAGGTCGAGGTGCGCAGCCAACTCTCCCAGGACAATCAGACCGCCGCCTGGGACAGCCCCGAGCGCCACAACGAAGCCCGCGAGCAGCGCGAAGCCCTGGAGCGCATCCGCTCCTCGGTGCGCCTGGCCAGGGACGCGGCGGCCGGCCAGGGCGAATCCCTGGTCATCCCCGAACCGATGACCGCCCGCGCCTCCGGGCTCGACCTTTTCGCTTAACACAGGGAGCAGGCCATGAGTTACGTTGACAGCCTTCTTTCCGCCACCTCCGGCAGCTCCGCCAGCTCGACCACGAGCTCGTCGACCTCCGGCCTGGGCATGGACGCCTTCCTGCAGCTCCTCGTCACCCAGTTGCAGTACCAGGATCCCCTCGATCCCATGGACGACAAGGAATTCGTGGCCGAACTGGCGCAATTTTCGAGCCTTGAACAGCTCACCGAAATCAACTCCGGCATCGAAGGCCTGTCCACGCTCACCCAGGAGCAGCAGATGATCGGGGCCGTGAATTTCATCGGCAAGACCATCGAGGCCAACGGCACGGCGGTCAACGTCGAGGACGGCGCGGCCACCTCGGTGACCTTCACCCTGCCGGAAGACGCCGCCACCTGCCTGGTCAACGTGCTCGACAGCTCGGGCAACATCGTGCGCACCGTGGACCTCGGGGCCACCACCGCCGGCCAGGTGGAATTTGAGTGGGACGGCAAGGATTACGACGGCAACGCCGTGGACGACGGCCAGTACCAGGTTGCCGTAACCGCCACCAACGCCGACGGCGAAGTCATGACCGTCACCAGCACCATGACCGGCACCGTCGAAGGCATCCAGCAGGTCAGCGGCAGCTATTACCTCGACATCGGCGGCGGCCGCTACGTGGCCTTCACCGACATCACCAACGTGGTCAACGAAACCACCACCACTGAAGAGAATTCCTGACCCGACGCGGGGAGGACATAAGGAAAGGAGGACGTTATGGGAGTCGGATTAGGAACATCCATGTGGTCGGGCGTGTCGGGTCTTTTAGCCAACTCGACGAAGATGGGCACCATCGGCAACAACCTGGCCAACGTCAATACCTACGGCTTCAAGGGCGCGCGCACGGACTTCATGGACCTCATGAGCGCCAACGTCGGCACGGCCGCCGGCGTCAAGCAGATCGGCCGCGGCGTGCGCGTGGGCACCATCGTCTCCGACTACTCCCAGGGCGGCCTGGAGACCACCAGTGAAAACCTGGACATGGCGATTAGCGGCAACGGCTTTTTCATGGTCAAGCAGAAGAGCCAGGTGGGTTCCAACGGCAAGATGCTCAACACCGGCAACACCACCACCTACTACACCCGCGCCGGCGACTTCAGCTTCGATTCCGACGGCTACCTGGTCACGCCGCAAGGCCTGGCCGTCCAGGGCTGGAAGGTCGATCAGGACCGCATCGACGCCGCTTCCGCCTCGGGCACGGTTTTGAGCCAGGTGCCGGTCACCGGCGAGATCCAGGACATCCGCCTGACCCAGTTCACCAGCCCGGCCAAGGCGACTTCCAGCGTCACCATGGTCACCCAGCTCGACTCCGACACCACGACCCAGAACACCCGCACCGCCGGCACCAATTACTACTACGCCATGACCGAGCAGTGGGACGGCACGGCCAGCCCGGCCATGCCCTCCACGGCCTACGGCTACCAGTCCACCCTCAAGGTCTACGACGAAAACGGTTCGCCCCATACCCTGACCGTCTACTACGACAAGGTCGTCAGCGAAGACGGCAAGGATTACTGGGAATACTGCGTCACCTGCGATCCCAGCGAGGATGGCCGCGTCGATTCCGCCGGCAACCCCATCGCCGGCACCGAAACCGCCGGCCTGCTCATGACCGGCACCATGACCTTCGACTCCTCGGGCAGCCTGGAAAACATGAGCGCCTACACCCTGCAGGCCAGCAACGCCACCGGCGGCCCCTTCGACGCGACCCAGTGGGCGGCGGCCAGCGTGAAGAACGGCTATCCCGTTTTCACCGCCAACTTCAAGTCGGTGTCCGACGCCAGCTTCACTGACTCGCCAAACGCGCTCAACATCGCCTTCAACGTCGGCATCAGCAACACGACCGGGTTCCAACCCGGCGCGACCGGCACGCTGCTTTCCGCCGCGGCCGCCCACGATCCCGACGAGCTGGTGTCCTTCAATCCGTCCACGACCAAGGTCAACAGCACTGTGACCACCAGCTACGCCACCTCGTCCTCCACGGTGTTCAGCTCCCAAAACGGCTACACCTCGGGGCTTCTCACCAGCGTGTCCGTGGACAGCGACGGCATCCTGACCGGCACCTTCTCCAACGGCCAGACCCAGAAGCTGTGGGCCCTGGCGCTGGCCAACTTCACCAACCTCCAGGGACTCAGCCGCCAGGGCAGCAACCTCTACGCCGCCACCCTGGATTCCGGGCAGGGCACCACCAACCGGGCCAACACCGGTTCCGTGGGCTCCATCTCGGGCAACACCCTGGAAACCTCCAACGTGGACCTGGCCACGGAAATGGTCAGCATGATCCTTACCCAGCGCGGGTTCGAGGCCAACAGCAAGACCATCACCACCGTGGACTCCATGCTCTCGGAAGTCATCCAGCTCAAGCGCTAGCCGCGAAGCCAAGTGCCGCGCCAAAGGCCGCTCCCGACAGGGGGCGGCCTTTTGGCTTGATCGCCAGGGGGACGGTCAGTCCTGTTCTGGTGCTGGCGGACGAAATCCCATGACCTGCCGGGCGCGGGGCCATCGCCCGGGGAGGCGGACCGGCCGGTCTGGGAGTGGGAGCCAGCCCCGATCTGGGGACCTGGGAAAAGCTTGCCGGGCACGGCGACGGCAGCGTCGGAACCGACTCCTGTCCAGCGTGGATTTCTTGGCAATGGGGAAGAATTTTTTTGCCTAGGGCGACTTTTATCGATTATAATTATTTGAAAATAATAAGAAAAATGCTTTTGGAACGCCTCCTGCTTTAACTTGGCAAAACCAACACGGATTGTCTGGTTGCAACAAGGAGGTTTCTTATGTCCATGGTTATCAATCATAACTTGATGGCGAACAACGCTGCCCGGAATCTGTCCGATTCCTACGGCGCCCTGGCCACTTCGACCCGCCGCCTGTCCTCGGGTCTGCGCATCACCACCGCCGCCGACGACGCCGCCGGCCTGGCCATTCGCGAGCTCATGCGCTCGGATATTTCCACCCTCAACCAGGGCGTGCGCAACGCCAACGACGCCATTTCCATGATCCAGACGGCGGATGGCGCGCTCCAGGTCATCGACGAAAAGCTCATCCGCATGAAGGAACTGGCCGAACAGGCCGCCACCGGCACCTACACCTCGGACCAGCGCCTCATCATCGACTCGGAATACCAGGCCATGGCCTCGGAAATCACCCGAATCGCCAGCGCCACGGACTTCAACGGCATCTATCTGCTCAACGGCAACCTGTCCTCCAGCGTGCACAACGGCAGTAATCTGACGCCTCAAGGCAAGCTCAAGGTCCACTTCGGCACCGGCAACGCCAGCTCCGAGGACTACTACTACATCCAGATCGGCACCTCCACCGCCTCGGCCTTCGGCCTTGGCCTCGGCGCCGCCTCCACCAGCGCCGGCGGACGCAGCATTTCCACCCAGGATCTGGCCCAGCAGGCCCTGGACGCCATCACCGCCGCCATCGTGTCCAAGGACAAGATCCGGGCCAACCTCGGCGCGCTCCAGAACCGGTTGGAAAACACCATCTCCAACCTCCAGATCCAGGCCGAGAACCTCCAGTCCGCCGAATCCCAGATTTCCGACGTGGACGTGGCCACGGAAATGACCGAATTCGTGCGCAACCAGATCCTGACCCAGGCGGCCGTAGCCATGCTGTCCCAGGCCAATTCCCTGCCCAAGATGGCCATGCAGCTCATCAGCGGCTAATCCTGATCGGGAAGGCGCATCATGAAGACAAGGACCAGGGAGGCGTGGATCGCGGGAGTGCGATCCCTCCCTGGTCCGAGGTCGAAGCCTCGGGCAGAATGACGGAATTTTGACAAGAGCGCGGCAGGGCGGAAACGTCGGTGCATTCAGGCGTCGGCCCTTGGAACAGCGCGATGATCGTCATCGGAGCATGGGCGAATGGACGCGGCAGTTCCCGAACATTGCCGGCACGAGCACTCCGGACGCTAAGCCTCGGGCAGCTGTCCCAGGACGGTCAGGGCCAGGCGGGCGGCTTGCTGTTCGGCTTTTTTCACGCTTTTTTCCACGGCCAGGATCTCCCGGCCGCACGGGAGCGTCAGGCGCACCTCGAAGCGTTTGTCGTGCTCCGGACCGGCGCTGCCAAGCAGGGCGTAGACCGGCCGGGCCTTGTGGGTGCGCTGGGTGAATTCCTGGAGCCGGCTCTTGAAATCCTTGATTTTCGGCGCGGCCGGACGCTCGGGCCACTGGCCGTCGAAGGTCCGCGACACAAAGGCCCGGGCAGCGGTGTAACCGCCATCGAGAAAAATCGCCCCCACCACCGCCTCGAAGACGTCGCTCAAAAGCGATGGCCGCGACCGTCCTCCCTGGTTTTCCTCCCCGCGCCCCAGCCGCACATGGCCGGCCAGTCCCAGGCGCAAGGCCATGGCCGCCAGGCTCGCTTCGTTGACGAGCTGGGAACGCAAAAGCGTCAGCTCGCCTTCCGGGGCCTCGGGGAACAGGGAAAAAAGTTCCTCCGACACGCAAAGTTCCAACACCGCGTCGCCGAGAAATTCCAGCCGCTCGTTGTGCCTGGTTCCTTCGCCGCGTTCGTTGGCGCAGGAGCTATGGGTCAGCGCCGTGGCCAAAAGGGCCGGGGTGGCGAATTCGTGGCCCAGGTCCAGGGGGTGGAGGGGGGAACTTTCGGCAGAAGCGGCGTCGGGCGTCGGGGATGCGGGCATGGGGACTCCCTGGGATGGCTTTGGCGCGGCCTCCCCTTTTTCCGGTGGCGGGGCGGCCTCGAAGCGGGACCTTAGCCTTTCCCTGCGACGATTCCAACCCGCCCGCAAAGCCGGGTCATCGATCTGAGCGCTTGCCGCCTTGGCCGGCTGCAGCCCGTTGCCGTCGGTGTCCGCCTTTGCCGCGCCGACGCCGGCCGGCGTCTTTTTGCGCCGCCTGGCCGCAACAGACTTGATTATCCTGGCCGGGGAAGGCATTTTGGCCGGACAACGCCGCCGCGCCACCTGGCCGGCGACGGCAACGCGGCTTGGGCGAAGCCGCAGGAGGGCGGGCATGGCTGGACTGTACGTGGGCGCGACGGCCGGATACTCGGGCAAGAACATGGTGGTCATGGGCCTTGGCCTTCGCCTGCAAAAGGAAGGCTTTTCCGTGGGCTACCTCAAGCCCGTGGGCGCGGTTCCCAAGGAGATCGACGGCAAGCTGTGGGACGAGGACGCTTACCACGTCCAGCGCATCCTGCGTACAAACGAATCCCCCGAAACCCTCACCCCGGTCATTGCCACCCACGATTTCCAGGTGCGGGCCTTCCGCAACCAGGTCGGCGACGTGATGTCTGCCGTCAAGGACGCCTACGAAAAAGTCAGCGCCGGCAAGGACGTCACCATCGTCGGCGGCTCGGGCGGCATGCACACCGGCCGCTACTGCAACGCCGACGGCGTGCGCGTGGTCACCGAACTCGGGCTCAAGGCCGTGGTCATCGACCGCTATTCCAAAGAGCTCAATTACGACTACCTGCTCATGCTCAAGGATCAGCTCGGCGACCATCTGGCCGGCATCATCTTAAACGACGTGGCCCAGAATTTCATGGACGAGACCCGAAAGCTCATCGTGCCGTTTTTGCGCGACCGGGGCATCCGGGTGCTCGGCGTCATCCCCAAGGACCCGCTCATGGGGGCCATCAAGGTCTGCGATCTGGCCGACCGCCTTGGCGGCAAGGTGATAAGCGCCCACCACAAGTCCGAGCGCATCGTGGAGAGCTTTCTCATCGGCACCATGCAGGTGGAAAACTTCATGACTCATTTCCGCCGCCAGAAAAATTCCGCCATCATCGTCGGCGGCGACCGCTCCGACGTCCATCTGGTGGCCCTGGAAGGCGACAGCCCGTGTCTGGTGCTCACCGGCAATCTTTATCCCAACGACATCATCCTCACTCGCTCGGAAGTGCTGGAAATCCCCATCATCGTCGTGCGCGAGGACACCTACAACGTGGCCAAGAAGATGGAAACGCTGCTCATGCGCCACAAGCTGCGCGACGAGATCAAGATCCGCCAGGGCGCGCAGCTCATCAACGCCAACCTCGATTTCGCCGTCCTGCGCGAACAATTAGGGCTGTAGACGCCGTCCGGGTCGTCCCTCGGCCCGGGCGGCCCCTTGCCAACGCCCCGGATTTCGGGCATCGGCCTGCCCAACCCGCGTGAGCCGCAGGGATCCTGCCCGAGGAGGTTTCATGGGCGACAGGCTCCTGGCCGAAATCATCACCCCCGACGTCATTTTCATCGCGCCCGACGCGCCGGCCAGCCTTGGTCTCGACATCATGCGCCGGCGCGGCATTTCCTGCCTGGTTGTGGCCGAGGCCGGCAAACCCGTCGGCATCGTCACCGAACGCAACGTCCTGTGGGCCGCCGCCCATACCGGCGGCGACTTCGCCCAGCGCCCCATAAGCGAACTCATGAGCGCCCCGGTGGTCACCGTGGGCGAGGAAGCCTCCCTGGTCGAGGCCTATCACCTGCTGGCCCAGAAACGCCTGCGCCATCTGGTCATGGTGGACGAGGCCGGCACGGCCAAGGGCGTGCTCACCCAGTCCGACCTCATCGAACGCCTGGGCTACGATTCCCTGGCCGAGATCAAGCGCGTCAGCGAAATCATGACCCGCGAGGTGGTCGCCGTCGACGGCAACATCACCGTGCGCGAGGCCGTTACGCGCATGGCCGACCGGTCCATCTCCTGCCTCATCGTCGCCCGCGACGGCCGTCCGGCCGGCATCATCACCGAACGCGACGTGGTGCGCCTTTTATCCGAAAGCCCCCACCTCGGCCGGCTGCGGCTCTACGACATCATGAGCTGCCCGGTCGTCTGCGTGGAGGCGGACCGGCCGGTCTTCGAGGCGGCGCTGGTTATGCGCAAGCGCCGGATGCGCCGGCTGGTGGTGGTCGACGACGACCTGCGGGTCATGGGGCTCGTCACCCAGTCCGACATCGTGCGGGGGCTGGAAAGCAAGTACGTGCGCACGCTCAAGTCCGCCCTGGCCGAAAAGGACGAGGCCCTGCGCGTGGTCGGCAAATCCCTGGTCGAGAAAACCATGTTTCTCGACAACCTGCTACGCTGCGCCGAACTGGGCATCGCCGCCGTGGACGAGACCTGGCGCGTCACCTACGTCAACCCGGCGGCCGAACAAATCTTCGGCGTCCGGGCCGGGGACGCGGCCGGGCGCGACCTGCGCGAACTCCACGTGCGCCACGGCGTGACCCTTGCCCGCCTGGGCGAAGGGCTGGCCGCCGTCACCCCGACTCACAGCCACGACTTCACCTTCAGCCTGAACCGCGACGACGCGCCCCGGCTCTACGCCGGTCGGGTGTCCGGCATCTACGACAAGGAAGGCGCGCCCTCGGGCTACGTGCTCATGGCCCGGGACGAGACCGAACGCCGGCAGGCCGAGGACGCCCTGGCCCGGCTCACCCGCAACCTCGAAAACCTCGTGGTCGAGCGCACCCGCGACATGGACCACAAGGCCCGGGAACTGGAAGAAGCCAACCAACGCCTGCGCGGCATGGACGAGATCAAAAGCGCCTTTCTCTCCTCGGTCTCCCACGAGCTGCGCACGCCGCTGACTTCGCTGCTCGGGTTTTCCAAGCTCATCTCCCGTGATTTCAGCCGCCATTTCGCCCCCCTGGTCGGCGAAGATCCGGTCCTGGCCAAACGGGCCGCCCGCATCGAGGACAATCTGCGAGTGCTCTCCCACGAGGGCGAACGTCTGGCCCGGCTGCTAAACGATTTTCTCGACCTCTCGCGCATCGAATCCGGCCGGATGCAGTGGCGCGACCGGGAAACCTGCCTCACCGACGTGGTCCAAAACGCCGTGGCCGCCGTGGCCGGCTTGTTCTCCGGCCGCCCCGAGATCGATCTCGAAACGCGCCTGCCCGAAACCTCGCCCGTGGTCCTGGCTGACCCGGATCGCCTGGAACAAGTGCTCATCAACCTGCTTGGCAACGCCGCCAAGTTCACGGCCCTGGGCGCGGTCACCGTGACCGTCAGCGAACCCCGGCCCGGCACAGCCCGGGTGGCCGTGGTCGATACCGGCCCGGGCATCGCCCCGGCCGACCGGGAACTGATTTTCGACAAGTTCCGGCAAGTGCGCCTGGATCCCGAAGGCTCGGCCCCATCCAAGGGCACGGGACTGGGGCTGGCCATCTGTCGCGAGATCGTCCAGCACTACGGCGGCCATATCTGGGTGGAGCCGGCCCCGGCCCGGGGCGCGGCCTTTGTCTTCGAACTGCCGACCACAACCGGCGGTGTCGCCTGCCAGCCGCCGGCCCCGCCGCGTCCCCGCGACCGCGACAAGCCGCTTGTCCTCGTGGTCGACGACGATCCGGCCGTGTCTTCCTTCCTCATCCAGTTCCTGGAAGGCGAAGGCTACCGGGTGGCCGCCGCCCACGACGGCGCCTCGGCCCTGTCCGCCGCTGAACGCCTACGGCCCCAAGCCATCACCATGGACATGGCCATGCCCGGTATGGACGGCCGGGCCGCCATCGAAGCCCTGCGCCGCGATCCGGCCCTGGCCCACATCCCGGTCATCGTCATCACCGGCCACGACGCCCCGCCTCCCGGCAGCGCCGACGCCGTGCTCCACAAACCCCTCGACCCCACCCGGTTGCTGGCCGCCATCGAAGGACTGCTGGCCGAACAGGGGTAGCGCCGGCCCTTGAGAACCTCCGGGATATGGCGTAGCTACGGACCTCCAAGCCAAGGAGGCCCGCCATGCCCAAGCGTCGCGTACTGTGCCTGGACATCGGTTCCGGCACCCAGGACGTGCTCTACCATTTCCCGGACCTGGAGCCGGAAAATTGCCCCAAATTCGTGCTGCCGGCCCCGGCCCGGCAAGTCGGCGCGCGACTGGCCGAACTCACCGCCGCCGGCCGTGCCGTCTACCTCACCGGCACCAACATGGGCGGCGGCTTCTTCAAAGCCTACCGCGCCCACCTCAAAGCCGACCTGCCCCTGGCCGCCCACCCCGACGCCGTCTGGGCGCTCACTGATGACCCCGAACGCCTGGCCGCCACCACGCCCGTGGTCATCACCACCACCCGGCCGGCCGGACACGTGCCGCTGCCCCTTGGCGACTACGACCCCGGCTACTGGCGCGCCTTTCTCGGCGCGGCCGGGCTGCCCGAACCCGAACTCGTCATGGCCTGCGCCCAAGACCACGGCCTGCACCCCGGCCAAAGCAGCCGCCTGGGCCGTTTCAAACTCTGGGAACGCTTTCTCCACCAGGCCGGCGGCCGGCCCGAAGCCCTGGTCTACCTGACCCCACCCCCCGAACTCACCCGGCTGGCCGTGCTCCAAAACGCCATCGGCGGCGGTCCCGTGGCCGACTCCGCCGCCGCCGCCGTCCTGGGGATGCTCGCCGATCCCGACATCGCCAGCCGCACCGACTCCCACGGCGTCCTGTGCGTCAACGCCGGCAACAGCCACACCGTGGCCGCCCTGGTCCATAAACGCCGCATCTACGGCATCTACGAACACCACACCGGGATGCTCACCCCCGACGCCCTCTGGGCCGACCTCGAACGCTTCCGCCGGGGCGACCTTGATAACGCCTCCGTCTTCGACTCCGGCGGCCACGGCTGCCTGACCCTCGACCTGCCGCCCGACGCCGGCATCTTTCCCGATACCCTCGTCATCGGCCCCAAACGCGCCTCCTTCGCCGGCTTCGACGTCGAATTCCCCAGCCCCGGCGGCGATATGATGCTCACCGCCTGCCATGGGCTGGTGAGCTGGTTGAAAGGGCGCAAGGTCGAAGGGAAGTGATGGGTCGTGAGGTCGTAAGGTTGTAAGGTAATATGTTGTTGATAAAAGAGAAGATGCCTCCGGCGGCCGGGGGGCTCAGCCCCCCGGACCCCTGATATGGGGGGAGTCGGCCGGGTGGAGGTGTGGTCGGCAGGCGGCGGCCCGAGAAGATGGGGGCTGGAATTTCGGGTTGTCCGGCCAGGCGGAAGCCGCCCGGCCGGACAATCCGAAATTCCAGCCCCCAACTCGCCAGCGAAAACGGGTGATTTTGGCGCGATCAAAGCCTCGCGCCAAAATCACCCGTTTTCGCATGGTTGGAGCGGGATCAACAGGATGGGGCGGAAGGGGGGAGCGGCGAACAACCCCACGAAGACTCTCGGTGCTGGGTGTAGACCCGCCTCGTTCCAGAAAACAGGCTTTGTCCGGTTTCCCGTGCCGGGTAACCCGGGCGAACCGGGGCGTTGAAATTTCCGGGCCGTCGAGCTCCCGGCGCAAGCCGGGTGCATCGACGGCCCGGAAATTTCAACGCCCCACGCGGCGCAGCCGCCACGCTCCCGCGCGCCCAAGGGGTCTTCCCGCCCTTGCGCACACCCCATCAGTCCTGCCCCCCGTCGTACCCATGCGGGGTTTCCAAAGGGGCTCAGCCCCTTTGGCCGCCGGAGGCATTCTTTTCTTTCCTTTATTTTTCGCCATGTTCCTCTCCCTCCGCGCATAGCCGCGCCAACTCCACCAGCCTCTCGGCCGCTGCCGACGTTCGTCCTTCGGGGATGGCGGCGGCGTGGATGACGGGGGGCAGCCCTTGGGCGAGGGGGCGGAAGACGACGTTTTGGCGTTGCCAGACCTGGGCCGAGGCCGGGACGAGAGCGAGGCCCAGGCCGGCGGCCACGAGGCCAAGGGTGGTGAATTTGCTGGCCGCCTCCTGGACGGGGATGGGGGAGGCTCCGGCCTGGGCGAAGGCGGCGGCCATGGCTTGGGCCAGGGCGGGCAGGGTGGCGGGCGGGGGGATGACGAGGGGCTGGTTGTGGAGATCGGCCAGGGTGGGTGTGGGGTTATGGGCCAGAGGGTGGTTGGCGGGCAGGGCCAGGATGTAGGGTTCGCGCAGGATTTCGGTGATGGTGATGCTTGGGGTGTTCTGGCCGGCGTAGCGGATGAAGCCGAGGTCGAGGCGGCCGGCGGTGAGGGCGTCGGTTTGTTGTGGGGTGGTCATTTCCTTCAGGCGCAGTTCCACGTCCGGGGCCTGGTGTCGGAAGCGGGGCAGGGCGGCGGCGAGGAAGGCGTCCATGGCCGGGTTGACGAACCCAAGGGTGAGGCGGCCGGCCAGGCCCGCGCCCACGCGTTTGGCCAGGGCGGCGGCTTCGTCGGCCAGGGCCAGGATGTGACGGGCCTTGTCGGCCATGGCTTGGCCGGCCGGAGTCAGGGCCACGCGGCGGCTGGTTCGGGTGAAAAGCGGCGTGCCCAGGTCATTTTCGATGTCGCGGATGCGTTGGCTGAGCGGTGGCTGGGACATGTGGAGCCGGGCGGCGGCCCGGCCGAAGTGCAGTTCCTCGGCCACGGCCAGGACGTAGCGGAAATCGCGCAGTTCCATGGATTGATAGCTAGCGCGTATTGATTGCGGCGTAAATCGGTATTTCTCCTCTTGATGCGGGCGGATTAGGGTCGGTCAAAACCACGTGGGAGGCGACCATGATCCGAGATTGGCGTATGCCGACGGCAATGGCTTTGGTTCTGGCCCTGGCTTTGGCCCTGGGGTCGCATCCGGCGCGAGGAGGAAACGGTATGGAAACGAGTGAACGGTATGATCGCGGCATGGCGGCGCTGATGGCCCTGGCCCCGGACAAGGCGCGGGCGGTGCAGGAGGCTTTGGGCGGCGTGGCCCCGGATCTGGGGCGGTTTGTGGTGGAATTCGGCTATGGCGACATTTTCACCCGGCCGGGCTTGTCACCGGAGCTGCGCCAGACGGCGACCATCGCGGCCTTGACGGCCCTGGGCAACGCGGCGCCGCAGCTGGCGTTTCATGTGGAGGCCGGGCTGGCCGCCGGGCTTTCGGCCGAGGCGATCGTGGAGATCGTTTACGTGGCCACGGTGTTTGCCGGATTTCCGGCGGGCATCAACGCCATCGGCGTGTGCCGGGAGGTGTTCGCGGCCAAGGGGATCACGGTGACGCCGCCGGACGCCTATGCCGGACAGCCGGCGAACCGGCGTGATCGGGGCTTGGCGGCCTTGTCGGTGACCAGCCGGGAGGCCGGGAAGAAGGTGCTGGCCTCCATGGGCGACATGGCTCCGGATTTCGGCGGCTGGCTGCTGGATTTCTCGTATGGCGACGTGATTTCGCGCGGCGTGCTCTCGCCCGGGGCCAAGGAGATCGCCATGATCGCGGCGGCGACGGCGCGCGGGACCATGGGGCCGCAGCTGGCCGTGCATGTGCGGGCCGGACTGGCGGTGGGGCTTTCGCGCGAACAGATCGTGGAGACGGTCATGCAGATGGCGGCCTATGCCGGATTTCCGGCGGCCATCAACGGCATGTTGGTGGTGCGGGACGTTTTTGCCGCCACGGGGTCGTAACCGGCGCTCCGACAGGGCCGTCAGCCTCGGCCAACTTGCCGGTTAAAAAGACTTTTTTCGAAATATCGAAAGGGTATGGCCCCATGGACCATGCCCTTTCCTCGTCTTTCTGGTTTTCCAACCTCTGTCAGGGCAACCACCCGCCCCCTTTACCCCCCCTTCAGGGAGGGTCCGGGAGGGGGTTACCCCCTCCCGGCCGCCGGAGGCATTCCCCAATAATCAATACACTTTCCTGCGCGAGAAACCTTCGCCGAGGACGTTGAAGGTGTTTTCGACCACGAAGAAGGCGTTTTCGTCGTGGGTGAAGACGAGTTCTTCCAGGCGTTTGATTTCCACGGTGTTGGTGATGGTGAGGATGACGCGTTTGGATTTGCCGGTGTAGGCTCCGGCTCCGTGCAGGAAGGTCGCGCCGCGTTTGAGGGAGGAGATGATGTCGCGGGCGATGGCGTCGGCCTTGTCGGAGATGATAAAGACCATCTTGCGCTGGTTGAAAAGGGCCAGCACGTAATCCATCACCTTGGAGTTGGCGTAGGAGAGGATGATGGAATACAGGGCCAGGGTGGGGTCGTAGAAGGCCATGCCGGCGGCGAACACGGCCAGATTGAAGAAGAAATTGAACTGGCCGATGCGCAGGTTGTATTTCTGGTTGAGCCAGATGGCCAGGATGTCGGTGCCGCCGGCCGAACCCAGGGTGCGCAGCATGATGCCCGAGCCGGCTCCCATGACCGCGCCGCCGAAGACGGCGGCCAGGAGCGGATCGGCAATGAGCGCCCGTTCGGGCATGAGCTGCATGAAAAGGCTCAAGATGCCCATGCCGTAGACGGTGTAGAGGATGAACCGGCGCGACAGGCTGACCCAGCCCAGGACCATGAGCGGCAGGTTGAGCAGGAAGTAGTAGACGCCCGGCCCCAGCGCGCCGGTGAGGTAAAAAAGGAGCAGGGCCACGCCGGAGACGCCGCCGGACATCAACCCCTTGGCCACCACGATGTCCTTGATGCCGAAGCTGTAGACGGCCGCGCCGAAGGTGAGCACGGCAAGGTTGAAAAGCATGTTGTTGGTCAGTCGTTGCATGGGGAGACCTCGTAGTGCCGGTTTGCCGGCTTGGCAAGGGGCGAGTCGGGCTTGCCAGGGGGGCCTTGGCGGTGTAGCCGGGATAGAGTGAAAAGCCGGGCTGCCGTAACGGGCCGGGGCGCAATCAGCGGGAGGGGGCTGTGGACGACATTGTGGATCGTCTTTATGCCGTCTTGCTGTCGTTTCTGGGCAAGGCGGCGGATGTTTTGGCGGAGTTGCTGGACGCGGCCGGGCGCAAGGCCCTGGAGATCGGGGCGGGGCTGGCCGGTCGGCTGGAGGCGCTGGGAGCGAAGCTTGCGGCCGTGCCGTTGTGGGTGAGTCTGCCCTTGGCCGCGCTGTGCCTGGGGGCGGTCGTGGCGTATTTCCTGCGCCAGCGGTTGTACGACCGGGTGCTGGTGTATCATCTGGTGTGGCTCATGCGCCGGGGGTATGCCCGGCGGCGGTTTGTCGCCCGGCGCGGGGCGGCGCGCGAGGAGCGGGAGTACATGGCCCGGGCCGTGCCGCTGCCCGAGCGGTTTGGCGAGGTGGCGATTTTCGAGGTCCACCCGGACGGGTACCTGACGCTTTTCGGCCCGGTCGGGGACACGGCCGAGGCCATGCGGCTGTATCGCCGCGACCTGCGCTCGGGGCTGTACGCCATGGGTTCGGACATCATCCAGGCCTACCGCGCCAACCAGCGGATGCTGCACGCCGACGGCGAGCTGCGGGCGCTTTTCGCCGTGCTGGACGCGGCCGATCCGGCGTTCGCGGCCAATCGTCCGCGTTTGCCGGGCGAAGGGCCGGCCGGCAAGGCTCCCGGACGGGCGGCGAGTGTCGCGTCCACGAAAAGCGCGGAAGCGTTTCATAGCTAACCGACTACGAGAATTTACTTTTATTGAAAAAAGGCTGTCGTATTTTTCAGGGGGTCAGGCAGTGCCTCGGAAGAACAAGGCGGATGCCGGGCCGGCCGGTCCGGACACGGCCTGAGGCCGCGTCCAGACCGGCGGTTGAGGCGTTACGGGGTGAGGCGGTTGCGCTTGACCCAGCCTTCGATGCGCGAATCTGGCACGCGCACGAAGACGAAGGGGCCTTCCCAGGCCAGGATGCGTACCGGCGTGCCGCGCGACAGCGAGGTGACCGGCGGGCAGGCTTCGCCCGGGCAGGAGTGCAGGGTGATGTAGCGACGGGCCACCTGCTTGATGTTGGGGTCATAGGGCGGGATCGGGGCGTAGCCCGGTCCGTAGCCCGGCGGCGGCGGCATGGGGCGCGGCGGCGGGTAGCCCGGGGGCGGCGGCGGCGCGGGCCGGCAGCCGCCCGGGGTCCAGACCATGCCCGGCGGACAGGGCGGCGGCTGGGTCAGGCCGGACTGGGGGGCCAGCAGCGCGGCGCAGGTAAGCGCCGCGAGCAGGGCCAGGATGATCTTTTTGTTCATGGCGTTGTCCTTGGAGTGCCGGGTCAGCGCATGGAATTGGCCCGGGCGGTGCAGTTGACGAAGATGGCGTTGCATTGGTTGTTGCACATGTTTCGTGCTTGACCATAGGTCCGGTAGTTGCAGTTCTGGGCGCAGGCCGCCTGTTGCTGATTACAGCGCAGAAGCGCCCGGGCCTTGCGGCCGCCTTGCGGGGGCGGCGGCGGATAGTAGCCGGGCGGCTGGACGGTGACCGCCGGGGGCTGGATGGTCACCGACGGCGGCTGGATGACGATGCCCGGCCCCTGGGCCACCGGGCCAGGCATCTGGACGGCGGCCGGCCCCTTGACGGGGGGCGGGGCTTTGACCGTGGCCGGGGCCTGGACGGCGGTCGGCGTCTGGACCGTGGCCGGGGGTTGGCCCTTGGGCGGGCGCGGCGGTTGTCCGCCGGGCGGCGGGGGCGTGGTCATGTTCTGGGGCGGCGGGGCCTGGGCCAGCAGGGCCTGGGGGGCGGCCAGCACGGCGGCCAGGGCCAGACCAGCCAGGGCGACGACGACGCGCGACGGGAATTGCATGTGTCTTGCCTCCTCGTTGAGACTTTGGCTGCGGCAGATTATGCAAGTATAGGGCCTTTGCAAAAAATCACAACGCGTTTTCACGCGGAAGAGGATCGCATGGCGGACGAGGCGCTTGACCGGGCCCTGGAGGAAGCGGCGGCCCTGTTGCGGCGGGCGCGGTCGGTGGTGGCGCTCACCGGAGCCGGCATATCCGTTGCAAGCGGCATCCCGGATTTTCGCAGCCCAGGCGGGGTGTGGGAGCGCCACGACCCCATGGCCGTGGCCACGGCCCAGGCCCTGGCCCGCGACCCGGCCCGGGTCTGGACGTTTTTGCGCGAGGTGCTGGCCATGGTGGACGCAGCCGAGCCCAACCCTGCCCACAAAGCCCTGGCCAGACTGGAGGCGGCGGGCAGGCTCGCCGGGGTCATCACCCAGAATATCGACGGCCTGCATCAGGCGGCCGGATCGGTCAATGTGGTCGAATACCACGGCGGCGTGCGGCATTTTTTCTGCATGGGTTGCGGCGCGGACCATGACGGCACGGTGGCGCGAGGGCTGTCGCCACAGGCATTGCCCTGGCGTTGCGAAGACTGCGGTGGGGTGGTACGTCCGGACATCGTGTTCTTTGGCGAGGCCATTGCACTTGACGCTCTGACGAAAAGCGGTCAATTGGCCTTGGCCGCCGACGTTATCGTGGTGGCCGGAACATCGGGGGAGGTCGCCCCGGCCAATCTCCTGCCCAGGGAGGTCAAGGCCAGGGGCGGGGGTGTTGTGGAAATCAATCTTACGGAAAGCGCCTACAAGGGCCTGGCCGACGTACGCCTTAAGGGAAGGGCGGAAGTCGTGCTGCCGGCCCTGATGGAACGCGTGCTTTCCTAACCTGCTGCATTTTCCCACAGGTGGGTCGCAATGGACGCGCTTTCGCCGCATGGCGGCTTGTGGGCCATGATGGCCAGCGCCACGCCGACGGTTATTTTCGTCTTGTGCGTGCTGGCATTCATGTCCCTGGGCTGCTGGAGCATCATTTTCGTCAAGTTTTTCACGCTGACCGCCGCCAAGCGCGACACGGCCCGGGACTACGAACGGTTCCAGGAAGCCGACACCTTGCGCGCGGCCATGCAGGCCCTGGGGCAGTCCCGGCATTCGCCGGCCTTTTTCGTCGGCCGCATGGCCTTTGAAGAGCTGGTGCGCATGGAACAGGCCGATCTCGATCCGGCCGAAAAAGGGCACGTGGCCATGGACAACATCCGCCGGGTGTTGCGCCAGGGCGTGTCCATGGAGCTGGCCAAGCTCTCCAAGAATCTGGCCTTCCTGGCGACCACGGCCAACGCCACCCCGTTTATCGGCCTTTTCGGCACGGTCTGGGGCATCATGAACTCGTTTCACTCCATCGGCCTGCAGCAGTCCGCCGCCCTGGCCGCCGTCGCCCCGGGCATCTCCGAGGCCCTTGTCGCCACGGCCATCGGCCTGGCCGTGGCCATCCCGGCGGTTCTGGCCTACAACTACTACCTGGGCTTTGTGACCAGCATCGAAAACGAGCTGGTCAACTTCGCCGGGGCGTTTTTAAACCGCATCCAGCGCGAGGTCACCTGGACCCCGCGTGAGGCCGCCCAGCCCGCTCCGTCCGCCCAGGCCGCCGCGCGCCGCCAGCAGCAGGCCGCTTCCGAGAGGTTCTAGGCCATGGGCATGCAGACCGGCGGCAAAGGCCGGTATCTGGCCGACGTCAACGTCACGCCCTTCGTGGACGTGATGCTGGTGCTGCTCATCATCTTCATGGTCACCGCGCCCATGATGACCCAGGGGCTTGAGGTGGATCTGCCCCAGACCCGGGCCGTCAGCGTTTTGCCCAAGGAAGACACGAGCCTGGTGCTGACCGTCAAGGCCGACGGCACGATTTTCCTGGACAAGTACCAGGTGGAGTACGCCGACCTTGAGGGCCAGGTGAAGCGGCTGGTGACGGACCAGAAAAAGCAGCTCTTTTTGCGGGCCGACCAGGCCGTGGCCTACGGCACGGTGGTCAAGGTCATGGGCATCATCAAGGCGGCCGGCGTCGACAAGCTCGGCGTCGTGGCCGAGGACGAGAAGTCGGCGAAAAACGCCGCCGCTGCCGCGGCCGCTGCCGCCAAAAAGAAATAGGCCCGGCCGGGAGCCGTTCCCGGAGCGCGACCGATAGAGAACACCATGCGCGTCCTTGGCTGGATATTTTCCATCTTTCTGCATCTGACCGTGGTGCTGGCGAGCTTGCTCTTCGTCAGTATCGAGCCGGTCAAGTTCCAGCTCAACGTGCCGGTCTACGAGGTGGACCTCGTGTCCCTGGCCCCGCCGGGCCTGCCGCCCGGCGAAGTCGGTCTGCCCCTTGGCCCCAAGGGACCGGGCGAGCGGCCCGAGCTTGGCCCGGCCGAACCCGAAGGCGGCCCAGGTGCTGCGGCCAAGGAGACCCTGCCCGAGCCGGCCGAGGCTCCGGCCACGCCGGCCAAGCCCATCCCGCCCGAGCCCGTGGCCGCCGTGCCCGAGCCGCCCCAGCCCAAGCGGCACGAGCCTGAGCCGGAGCCGAAAAAGCCCGAGCCCAAGCCCGAGCCGAAAAAGCCCGAGGCCAAGCCCATTCCCACGGAACAGGCCAAGCCCGAGCCCAAGCCCGAGCCGAAACTCGAACCCAAGCCCGATTTCAAGAAGATTGAGGAAGCCACGCGCAAGGCCGAGGAACTCAAAAAGGCCGAAGAGCAGAAGAAAATCGACGAGGCCAAGAAAAAGGCCGAAGACGCCAAAAAGGCCGAAGAGCAAAAGAAGGCTGACGAGGCGAAAAAGAAGGCCGAGGACGCCAAAAAGGCCGAGGAACAGAAGAAAGCCGACGAGGCGAAAAAAGCCGCTGACGCCAAGAAAGCGGCCGACGACGCCAAAAAGGCCGCCGAGGCGGCCAAGGCGGCCGAGAAAAGCACCCTGGAGCAGGCGCTCAAGGATGCCAAGGCCAAGGCCGGCAGCGGTTCCGGTTCCGGCACGGGACCGGGAGCCGGCGCGGCTGGCGGCGACCCCGTGGCCAAGGCCCTGGCCGAGGCCCGCAAGGCGGCCGGCGGCGGCGGTGGCGGCGTTCCCGGCGGCACGCCCGGAGCCGGCGGGGGCGGCGGCGTGACCATGGGTGTCTACGCCCAGATCGTCAACCGCGAGGTCAAGAAGAACTGGCGCTTCCCCCAGACCGGGGCCAGGCAGCAGCTTGCCGCCGTGGTCGAGGTGCACATCGACAAGGACGGCCGCATCCTCAATTACCGGCTGGTACAGTCCTCGGGGCAACCCAATTTCGATGCCTCCACGGTCAAGTCCGTGGCCGAGACCGAGACCCTGCCGTCGCCGCCGGCCGGGCTCAACGTCCTGCAGCTGCGGTTTTCTTCCCAGGAACTCGGACAGTGACGTTTTTCCGTATCCCGCGCCGCGCGATTGCGCCCGGCGCGGGATCGGGCTATGAGGGCGCGGATGCGGTCCCTGTCCGGCCCCCCGGCCGGACAAGCCGCTGCGGCTGCCCTGACGCCGGCCCCTTTCTCCTTTTCCGGGCCTGCGCCCAACCCTTCAAAACGATATTCAGGGATTTCAGGCGATGATCATGCGAAAGCGGATGATGGTGACCGGCATGTGGTGCGCCCTTGTGGCCGCGTTTTTGTGCCTGGGCGCGACGCGGGCCCAGGCCCAGTCGTCCCTGGCCGTGGACATCCAGGGCCCGGGGCAGGCCAAGATGAATCTGGTGCAGGCCCGGCCTTTTGCCGGCGGCGGCCAGATGACTCCGGCCGAAAAGCTCCAGGATCTCATCAACAAGGACCTGCAGTTTTTGCCCTTCCTGCAGATCGTGCCCCAGTCCAGCGTGCCCGGCCAGGTGGCCGGGGCCACGGCCGACCAGATCGACTTCAAGCCCTTTGGCCTGGCCAAGATCGACGTGCTGGTGACGGCCAACTGGACCCCCGGCGGCAACCTCGGCAACGTCGAGCTGCGGGCCTTTGAGGTCTATTCCCAGAAGGTGCTGGTCGGCAAAGGCTACGATGCGGTGACCGACGCCCAGCTGCCCGACATCGCCGACCGGTTCTGCATGGAGCTTATGCAGGCGCTCACCGGACAGGGCGGCTTTTTCAATTCCCAGATCGCCTTCGTCAAGCCCAGCGCCGGCAAGGGGGCCGACATCTGGACCGTGCGCCCCACCGGCCGCGGGCTTAACCGCGTGACCAACTACAACGAGCTTGGCATGGCCGTGAGCCCCAGCTGGTCCTTTGACGGCCGGCGCATCGTGTTCACGCTCATCGGCTCGCGCGGCCATTACCTGGGCGTGTGGTCCGGCGGCGGCAAGCCGCAGGTCTATACCCTGCCGTCCACCAACGTGGTCAGCCCCCACTTCCTGCCCGACGGCCAGGTGGCGGTGAGCCTGACCATGCACGGCAAGGCCGACATCTATCTGCTCAATTCCGCCTACCAGCCGGGCCAGCCCCTGGTGTCCGGCAGCGGCATCGAGGTCTCGCCCACCTTTGCCGCCTCGGGCGGGGCCATGGCCTACGTTTCCGACGGCACCGGCAGCCCCAACATCTACGTCACCACGGTGCACGGCGGCGCGGGCCGGCGGGTGACCACCTCGGGCTACAACACCAACCCGAGCATGAGCCCGGACGGCAAGCTCATCGCGTTCACCAAGCAGCTTGGCGGGGCCCAGAAGGTGTTCGTCATGGATCTGGCCACCGGGCAGGAGACCCAGGTCACCTCGGGCGGCGGCTCGGACGAGAACCCGTCCTTTTCGCCCGACGGCTACTTCATCGCCTTCTCGTCCACCCGAAGCGGCCAGAAGAAGATCTTCGTGACCACGCGCCATGGCGCGCCTCCGGTGATGATTCCCACTGGCGACGGCGCGGCCTACATGCCGAGCTGGGGGCCGCTGGCCCAATAGCGCGGGGAGCTGGCAAAAGCCAGCGCGCCCGACTTGGACAATGCTGCAAGCGGGTTGGCGAAATGTGCGCAACACCCCGGAACCCCCGCCAATTGCCTGTTGCAATTTATAGCGGGAGGCGTAATTGGAGGCCGGTTCCGGCGGCGCTTCGCCAGCCCGCGGAAACGCCCCGGGGCAAAGCCCTGAGGATATTTTCAATGCCCTGGCGGGCAATGTGAGGAGGAAGGAAAAAATGATGCGTTCGAAAATGTTGCTGATGGCCATGTTGGTGCTGATGCTGTCCCTGGCTGGTTTTGGTTGCGCCAAGAAGGCCGGTGGTCCTGGCGACGGTTCCGGCACGAGCTGGGAAGAGCAGGAGCGCGCTCGCCTGGAGCAGGAGCGTCTGCTGCGCGAGAAGCTGGGCGCCGCTTCCAACGAACTGGCCCAGATGGTCCACTTCGCCCTGGACAGCTCCAACCTGAGCGCCGAAGCCCGGCAGAACCTGACCCGCAAGGCCGAGATCCTGCGCCAGTACCCGCAGATCAAGCTGATCGTCGAAGGCAACTGCGACCAGCGCGGCACGGCCGAGTACAACCTCGCCCTGGGCGAGCGTCGTGCCCAGGCTGCGGCCCAGTACCTGGTCAACCTCGGCATCGGCGCCGACCGCCTGTCCACCGTCAGCTACGGCAAGGAGCGTCCGCTTGATCCGGGCACTTCCGAAGCCGCCTACGCCAAGAACCGCCGCGACGAATTCCGCGCCACCTACTAGTTACCGACTGCCCCGCGCAGACAAACGGCCGTCCGGGCAACCGGGCGGCCGTTTTGCTTTTGTGCGGCGCGGGCAGCGGCCGGCCGGGGCAGGGCGCGTCTGACGAGGCGGATGGGAGCCAACTCCGGGCGGGCAGGGCTGCATGCCCATCGGCTGGACCAGCGGATGGTTGGCCTTTTGACGTCAACCTTACGGCGCGTCATTGGCGGCGTTTCTTGCAGTATCCGGCCACCCCTTCGTGCAAACAGCTTTGTTGCTCCATTGGGCAAACGGCAATGCCAAAAGGCTCGGGCAACGACGCTCTCGCGCTGCCCGGGCCTCATGCTACCGCATCCGTCCTTCCTCGCGCTGCCCCTTTACCCCTTTTCGGGAGGGTCCGGGAGGGGCTGAGCCCCTCCCGGCCGCCGGAGGCATTTTTTGCTGCAGCAACTCCTCGCTACGGCCGCTTCTCGGCCGTGCGCAGGCGCTTGACGGTGAGTTCGTAGTTTTCCTTGAACAAGTTGTCCTGGGGATTGCAACGCAGGGCCTGCTCGAAAAAAGGCAGGGCTTCGGGGGTGCGCCCTTGCTTGTGCAGGGTCAGGCCGAGGTTGTTGTAGGCGGCGCAGAAATCCGGGCAGCGGGCCACCACGGCCTTGTAGCCTTCGGCCGCGCCGGCCAGATCGCCGCCGCCGCGCCGGGTTTCGGCTGTCTCGAAGGCGGCGGCGCAGCTGGGGCCGGCCTCGCCGGGCTTGGGCGGCTGGGGCGCGGCTAAGCGGGTGCGGGTCAGCGCCGCGTTTTCGCGGTAAAGGGCTTCCTTGGGGGCGCATTTGACCGCCTCGTCGAACCAGGGCAGGGACTCGGCGGTGTAGCCCAGGGAATACAGCGACGTGCCGACATTGTTGTAGGCCTGGCAGGTGTCCGGACACAGGGTGAGCAGGGCCTGGTAGTCGCGGATGGCTCCGGCGTGGTCGCCGGCGGCCCGTTTGGCCGTGGCCTGCTTGCCGAGTTCCTGGCAGCGGGCGGTACGGTCGGCGTCGGCCGTGGCGGAGATGGTGGCCTTGCCCCGATTGTCCTGCTCGCGCCGGGCCGCTTCCTGGGTCTGGCGGCCGGCGGCCACACGGCGTTCCAGTTCTTTGGCCTTGGCGGCAAGGGGCGGGGGCAGGGGGCCGGCGTCACGGGCGGCGTCCAGGAGGCGGCGCGCGCCGTCGAAATCCTTGGCTTCGGCGAGCTTGGCCGCCTGGCCCAGGGTAGTGGTCAGTTCGGCCTCTGCCCGGTTTTTTTCGGCCAGCACTTTTTGCCGCCACTCGGCCACGGTCGGGAGTTTGGTGTTGACCTTTTCCGCCTCGGCCAGGGCGGCCAGGGCCAGGTCGAAGCGCCGGGCGGCCAGGAAGTCCCTGGTCCGGGTCAGCGCGTCCTGCACGGCGTCGCGGGCGCGGGCGAGCTTGGCCCGCTCGGCGGCCACGGCCGGATCGGCCGGGGCCAGGGCCTGCATGTCGCTGATGGCCAAAAGCGCGCCGTCAAGGTCGCCGGCGGCGTTTCGCCTGGCCGCTTCGGCGGCCAGGGCGGCCAGACGCTGGTCGCGGCCGGCCCGGTGGGCCACGGACGTTTGCAGTTCGGCAATGCGCGGATGGCGCGGGTTGATCTTGGCGGCGTCGGCCAGGGCGGACCGGGCCTCGTCGAGCTTGCCCTTGCCCAGGGCGGTCTCGGCGCGCTCCTCGGCCTTGGCCAGATTGTCCCGGGCCAGGGCCAGGTTTTTGCGGGCATGGGCCGCGCCCTGGTGTTCGGGGTCCAGGGCGGCGGCTTCGCTGACCGTGGCCAGGGCGGCGTCGGCGTCGCCGGCGTTCCACTGGTCGCGGGCCCGGGCCAGGCGTTCGTCCAGGCTCCAGGCGCGCTGCTTGCGGGCGGCGATGGCCGCCTCCATTTCGGCCACGGCCTTGAATTTGGGGCTGACAGCCCGGGCGTCGTCCAGGGCCTTGGCGGCGCTGTCGAAACGCTTGGCCGCGAGATAGGCGGCGGACTGCTTGAGGGCGGCGATAAGGCGGTCGCGGGCGGCCACGTAGCGTTCCCGGGCGGCCTTGGCCTCGCCGTGGCCGGGATCGAGCTCCTGGGCCCGGCCGGCCAGCCCCAGGGCGGCCTCTACTTCGCCGGCCTCCCACTTGTCCCTCGCCTGGGCCAGGAACTTACCAATGCGGCCCAGGGTTTCCTTGCGGGCCTCAATGGCCTGGCGGGCGGCCGGGATGGCCGCAGCCTTGGGATTGACCTTGGCGGCCTCGTCGAGCATGGCCGAGGCCTCGTCGAAATCGTCGGCGGCAAGCGCCGAGGCGGCCCGTCCAAGGTAGCTGTCCAGGCGGCCCTTGTCCCGGGCGATGCGGTCCAGGGCGGCCACGGCGGCGGCGTCCTTGGGGCTTAAGCGCACGGCTTGTCCGGCTTCGCCAGCGGCCCGGTCGGGATCGCCCTCGGCCCAGGCCTTGGCCCCGTCGCGCACGAGCCGGTCCACTTCCCGGGCGCGCTCGGCGGCGGCGTCGAGTTCGGCCTGGGAAACATCCACGGAAAATTCACCCTTGCCGCGACCCAGGAGCAGCCCCCGGGCGTCGCGCACTTCGACGGTGGCCTGACACGGGCCGGTCTCCCGACGCGAGGCGGTTATTTCCCGGGTGTCCTCGCCGCCGGCCGCCTTGGCTCCCGGACACAGGCCCCAGGCATAGGCCAGGGGTGGATTGGGCGGCGTTGGCGTCACCGCCGCCCGAAGCCCCACGCGCTGGCCCACGGCCACGCCCGAGGCGGCCACCGGCCCTTCGCCGTCGCGCCAGACCGTAGCCGGCGTGTCGAGCAGGCCCCGGTTGTCCACGGTAACCTGATAGCTGCGGGCCACGACGTCGATGTTGGCCTTGCCAAGCGGCGCGGCCTGCTTGCCGCCGCCGGCCGCCATGGCCGCTACCTTGACGGCCACCGGCTTGGCTTCGGTGGGGTAAAACGTCAGGCTGCGCTCGCCCACCCGCACCAGCTTGGCATGGGCGGGCAGGGGGTCCCAACGAAATTCCACGCCGTCGTGGACCGGGAAATCGCGGATGGCGACGGTTGTTTCCTCGCCGACCAGGGGCGCGGCCGGCGAGGCGGCCAGACCGAAATTGGGCTGGGCCACGTCCAGGGCCACCGGCTCGGACACGGCGGCCAGTCCCGCCGAGGGACCGGAGCGCGGCACCACCTCCACCCAGACGCGTTCGCGGCCCGGGCGCAGGAAAATGGCGGTGTTGGTGAACGGGCCGGCCGGGTCGAGGAATCTGGCCCCGCCGTCGCTGCGCCAGCGGCATTCGTAGGCGTCGGGCGAAAGCTCGGCCTCGCCCCGATAGACCTTGGCCTCGAAAGAGGCCGCGCCGCCCACCCGGGGCGTGCCTTCTGCCGGAGCGCTTTTTTTGAGCACGATGCGCAAATCCCCGGACGCGCCAGCCGACAAGGGCTGTGCCGCGGGCGTTTCACGGGGCGTCCTGGCCGGTTCGCCGGGCTGGCGCACGGCGGCCTGGGCCGGTTCCACGGCCGGGGACGGAGCGGGCCTGGCCAGGACCCCGACCAGGGCGGCGGCCAGAAGCCAGCAGACGGCCCAGGGGGCCAGACGCGGTGCAAAGGGTGTTGATTTCTTGTTCACGGTGTCGCTTCCCTGCGTTTGCCGGGGACAAAGCAGCAATCGTGCCAGGAAAAAATGGCCGCCTCCCCTAACGCCCTGGCGGCTACGGCCGAAAAGTCCGGCATGGAGGCCGTCATGAAACCGTCAAACGCCGCTACGCTGCATACCCTGCCGCCCGTCCTGGACGTGCGCAGCCCCGAACAGGCCGCCATCCTCGGCGAGGCCTACGCCAACGAACGCCAGGGCGTCCTGGCCGCCCTGCGGGAACTGTCCGGCATGGGTTTCGACGACCGCCGCAAACGCGAAGCCACGGCCCTGGCCGCCATGGTGACCCTGCCCGGCCACGAGCTCATGGACCGCGCCCCCCGCGAAGTGCTGCGCCTGCGGGCCGCCTTGTTCCTGACGTCCTGCCACGAACACCGGCGGAATTAGGCAGAGAGAAGAGAGAGGAAGCCTCCGGCGGCTGGGGGCCTGAGGCCCCCAGACCCCCCGCCTGGGGAAAAGGGCGAGGGGTAAGGCCCTGGAAGAGTTATCGCGGGAGATCTGGAAAGACTCTTTACAAGGCTCTTGGGATGCTTATCTTGAAGTCGTAAGGGGAGCGGTTCCCCTGAAGATATGACGCCAACGCAAACGGAGGGGTGGGCGAAATAACAGCCAATCACCATACCGGACGCAACGAGGCGTCGCGAACAGAGATTCGCCAGGCGTACTAGGAAGAGTTCCCGAAGCACTGCTTCGGAACCGGGTGTATAAGCACCTCCAGCGCCGACGGCGAATCTCTTTTTTTGTGGGCCGGAAGCCGCCCCTCACGAAACCGTCGGCCCGGGATCGGGCTTCCAGTTGCGGCGCATGAGCTCGCCCAGTTCTTCGCCGGGCACGGCGCGGGAGAAGAAAAAGCCCTGGGCGCTTTCGCAGCGCAGCTCGGAGAGCGCCGCCTTGTGCTCGGCCAGCTCCACGCCCTCGGCCACCACCTCCAGACCCAGCTTGTGGGCCATGGCGATGATCGCCCGCACGATCTCCATGTTCTGCTCGGCCTCGTTCATATTGCCGACGAACGAGCGGTCGACCTTGAGGCTGTCGAAAGGGAAGCGCTGGATGTAGGATAGGGACGAATAGCCGGTGCCGAAGTCGTCGATGACGACCTTGACGCCCAGGGCCTTGAGATTTTTTATCGCCCGCACGGCTTCGTCGGCGTCGTCCATGAGCACGGATTCGGTCAGTTCGAGTTTGACCCGGGAGGCGTCGATGCCGGTTTCGGCCAGGATGCCGGCCACTTCCTGGACGAAGTCGGGCCGTTTGAACTGGCGGCCGGAAATGTTGACCGACACGGAAAGTTTTTCGCCCTCGGGGTTCTCCCGGCCAAGCTCCACCAGCCGGCGGCAGGATTGGCGCAGAATCAGCGCCCCAAGCTCGTTTATAAGGCCCGACTCCTCGGCGATGGGGATGAATTCCGAAGGCGGAATGAATCCCTGGCGCGGATGCTGCCAGCGGGCCAGGGCCTCAAGCCCCGTGACATCGCCCGTGGCCAGGGACACGATGGGCTGATAATGCACGGTGATCTCGCCGGATTCCATGGCCTGGCGCAAGGCCAGCTCCATTTCCATGCGGCGCTGGGTCAGCACGCGCATGCCGGCGTCGAACACGGTGTAGTGGTCGCCGCCGTGCTCCTTGGAGCTGTACATGGCGTTGTCGGCGTCGCGCAGCACTTGGTCGGGGTGCTCGTAGGCGGCCGACCCCACCACCACGCCGAGGCTGCAGGTGACGAAAATTTCCTGTTTTTTGAGGCGAAACGGCTGGGCCAGCTGACGCAGCACATTTTCGGCCATGGTGCTGGCCTCGTCCAGGCCGGAGATGTCCTCGATGAGGATGGCGAACTCGTCGCCGCCGAAGCGGGCCAGGGTATCCAGTTCGCGCAGCTGCTTTTGCAGCCGGTTGGCGATGACCATGAGCAGCCGGTCGCCGGTGACGTGGCCGAAGGTCTTGTTGACGAGCTTGAAACGGTCCATGTCGAGGTAGAGGACCGCGTAGAGGGCGTCGGGATTTCGCCGCAAGCGTTTGATGGCCTGATCCAGACGGTTGATGAAAAGGGCCCGGTTGAAAAGCCCGGTGAGGGTATCATGGAAGGCGTCGTGGAGAATGTGCTCTTCGAGCTGCTTTTGCCGGGAAATGTCGGTCAACGTGGCCACGGCCCCGGACGTGGGGCCGCGAAGGGGAGTGAAGCACAAGGCGCGCCAGATCTGGCTGCCCGATGGTCCGCAGGGCAGGTCCATCTCGTAGCGGGGCAACCGGCCGTCCAGCACGGCAGCCAGGCCCTCGCGCACGGCGGCGGAAACCGTTTCCGGCAAAAGCTTGACGCAGGAATCGGCAAAGGGACTGCCCACGGCGGCGGAAGGGTCGAGGTCGCGCAAGAGTTCCAGACAGGAGGCGTTGGCGAAGCGGATACGACCGTCCCCGTCGAGCAGGGCGGCATGAGAGGGCAAGGATTCGAGCAGGTTCTGGATGTCTGGCAACATGGCCCTCAGCGACGTCTTGGCAAAAGGCTTGACAGAAAAACCGCTGCCGGTCCGATAATTATACGGATTTTGCCGCTTGGCGTCAAAGCCCAAATCCACTGTCCGCCCGGTCCTGGCCGGCGAGGCCGGGAGAGTCTTGCAGGATTGGAAAATGCCGAAGAATTGTCAACTTCGGGCTTTTCCTCCCGTCCTTGACTTTTCGAAAGCGCCCCGTCATAGACGAATTCCCGGGCGGACGCCGCGCCGGGGGGGAAATTCCAGGCGCGAAACGGACGCTAGTCCGGCCTGCGCCAGCCATCACGCTGCGGATCGCGAAGGCATTTTCCGGGATGCACGGGCATCCCTGGAGCGGCTGAGGTTTTTGGGCACCAGTGAGACAGCACAACGTGTTAACGGAAGTCGGGCGTTGTCGCGGGGGTTTTCCAGCCGGAAAATCCGGGCATGGCGACGCTTGGCTAAACTCAAGGAGGACGGAGACATGGCCATTGTTATCGATGATGATGCCTGCATGGGTTGCGAAGCTTGCGTTGAGACCTGCCCCGACGCCTTTGAAATGAACGGCGACGGCGACAAGGCCATCGTGAAAGAATCCGACACCGAAGCCGACTGCGTGGATGAAGCCATCGACGCCTGCCCGGCCGAAGCCATCACCAAATCCTGACGCTTCCTGTCCCCCCTGGGGACGCCCCGCGCCGGTCCGCCGGCGCGGGTTTTTTTATGCCCGGCGTCCCGTAAGGCTTTGGCCGTAATCGCCGATAAGAGGGGTGAGGCCGCCGCTGCCGGGGCAAGGACGCCCCTGGAACGGATATTGCTACTTACTCGCTGTGTTCCACGGGGGTCAAGGACTGCCCCCAAGCGAGGCAACGCCATGAACATCATCCGCAACTACCTGCAACACCGACTCAATCCCATGCACATGTACTGCCGGCTCATGGATTTCGGGCTGGCTCGCCGCAACGCCAGACGGCTGTGCTCCGTGTACGAACGCTTCATCTACCGGGGGCTGTTGTTTCATTAGTCGCCACCCGGTCGCGAAACCGGGTGGCGACTTTGGGCGGCCTTCCGCTTGCCGCAGGCCAGACTCCCGCAATCATTGACTTCGTCGAAAAACAACGGCGCGAACCTCAGGCCGCGCCCAAGCCAACCCTCAAGTACGTTTTTTTCCCTTCGCGCCAAGTCGCCGCGCAAAAAACGTCATCGCCCCGGCCAAGCCGTCAAAGCTTGGACCGGGGCGACCCTTTTTCATCCACTTTGTGACAAAGGCACACGCCCGACGCCGGGGCGGTCGGAGCACCGCGCCCTCTCCCGGGCCGGCCGCGTCGGGAGGCGACTCCCAGGCCGCCTCCCGGCCTTATTGCAATTCCCTTGTTAAAGCGAAACTCCATGGCCAATGACATGCTGCTATGATTGTCTATTTATAAAACACCACTGTCGTGATGTTTTATACTAGGCATTACGCGCCGCGCAGCCAGGCCAAAATGACCAAGCACAGGCCGGCGTAGATTCCGGCCAGCACGTCGTCGATCATGACGCCGTAGCCGCCCGGCAGCCAATGTTCGGAAGCCCGCACCGGCGGCGGCTTTAAGATGTCGAAGGCCCTAAACAGGAAAAAGCCGGCGATGAGTTCAAAGGGTCCGGGCGCGGCAAAGGGCAACAGCGTGATCCACTGGCCGACCAGTTCGTCGATGACCACATGTCCCGGGTCCTTGCGGCCAAGAATCTTCTCGGTGCGGTCGGCCGCCTTGGCTCCGACGACAAAGACCGCCACGAGGAGCACGATGCGCGCCCAGAGGGGCAGCGGAAAAAACACCAGCGGCGCGATCAGCACCGCCGCCGCCGAACCCCAGGTGCCCTGGGCATAGGGCATCCGGCCCAGGGGGCCAAGGCCCGACACGAGCAGGGCCAAACGGTCGTTATGTGCAAACATGAGGGTCCCTCCCGAAATGGTCGCGGCAGGCTACACCCGGGCGGGCGCGCGAGCAAGAGCGGCGGCGCGCGCCGTGTCGCAAGCCGAAGGACACATCCCATGGGGGCGGCCGGGGCACGTCCCGGCCGCCTTGCCTCGCCGCGCCTTGAAGTCGGGGCCAAAGTGTGGGAGAAACAATGATCAACGACTCGTTGTCGCCAGGCCCCAAAAGGAAGGAATCGATGCTGAGCCTCACCTATGCCGTCACGGTCTTTGCCCTGTATTTTCTGGTTTTCGTCCTGTTCTACAGCCTTTATTTCCGCAAGCGCATCTACCTGCTTCTGCTGTCCGAACACGCTTACATGGACCACTACATCGACAAATTGCCGCACATTCGCGACCGTCCCGACGAGCGCCTGGGCATGATCGAGTTCATGCTGTGCAAACGCAAAGCCTTCGTGTGCCGGGCGCGCCAGTTCGTGGCCGCTTCCACTGTCGCCTATCTCCTGGCCCTGGTCGGCCGGGCCGCTCTTTAATCCCCCGCCTCACGTTCCGGCCCAGGACCCCGATCACCCGTCCCGGGCCGGACCAAGCCCGCCGCCGCCCCGGCCGTTTCCAGGGTCGGTCTTGCGTTTTTCCCTCAAGACAAGGAGTTTCGTCTTGAAACATCTCCCCATCGCCACCCGTTTGCTGATTCTGTTTTTTGTCTCGGCTCTGTCCGCCGCCGTCATTTTCGCCGTTGGCGCGTATTCGTCCTATAGCCTGGCCAAGGCCGGGGCTAACGAAGCCCGAAGCGACATGCTCGACGGCCAGCGCGCCAAAATCAAGGTCGCCACCGACGTCATGGCTGCCGCCCTGTCCAAGGCCCTGGCCGGCCTGCCCGACGAGGCCGCCAAAGTGTCGCATCTGCGCGAGGCCATCAAGGACGCCATTTTCGAAACCGATCGCTCGGGCTATTTCTTTGTGTATTCCGGCACCACCAGCGTGGCCCACGCCGTCAATCCGGCCCTGCACGGCAAGGACCTGGGCGACCTCAAGGGCGCGGACGGCGTCTATTCCGTGCGCGAACTGGCCCGGGCCGCCGCTTCCGGCGGCGGATTCGTCAATTTCTCCTGGGCCAAGCCCGGCAAGGGCGAAATGCCCAAGATCGGCTATGCCGCGCCCATCCCGGGCACGCCCTACTGGATCGGCACCGGCGTCTATGTGGACAATGTGGACGAAGCCGCCGCAGCCATGGCGGCGCGGATGCGGGAAACGGCCAACCGGGCCACGCTCATTGATTCCCTTGTCTTTGGCGTCATGTTCCTGGCCGTGCTGTTGCCCTTGAGCTTGGTCGTTTCCCGGGGGATCGTGCGGCCCATCCGCGAAACCACCGAGGCCGCCCGGCGCATCGCCGCTGGCGACCTCGACGTCCACCTCGAAGCCTCGGGCCGCGACGAAGCCAGCCAGCTCAAGCAGGCCCTGGAAGCCATGGCCGTGTCCCTGCGGGCCAATCTCGCCGCCCTGGCCGACAAGGAGCACGAGGCCCGCGCCCAGGCCCAGCGTTCCGAGCAGGCCGCCGAGGAAGCCCGCCAGGCCATGCGCCAGGCCGAGGCCGCCGGCGCGGCCATGCTGGCCACGGTCCAGGGGCTCACCGGGGTCGTCGGCGAACTCGGCAGCGCCACCCGCGACCTGACCGCCATCGGCGACGGCATCCGTTCCGGCGCATCCGGCCAGCGGCAGCGTCTCGAATCCACGGCCCAGGCCATGGGCCAGATGCGCGACGCCGTGGGCGAAGTGGCCCAAAACGCCGCCGAAGCCTCCCGCTCCACGGCGCTGACCCGCGAAACCGCCACCGAAGGCGCGACGCTGGTCAGCCAGGCCAAAACCGCCACCGTCAGCCTCAAGGCCATGGCCGACTCCCTCAAGGCCGACATGGGGCGGCTGGGCAGCCAGTCCGAAGGCATCGGCGCGGTCATCCAGGTCATCTCCGACATCGCCGACCAGACCAACCTCCTGGCGCTCAATGCCGCCATCGAGGCGGCCCGGGCCGGCGACGCCGGGCGCGGGTTTGCTGTGGTGGCCGACGAAGTGCGCAAGCTGGCCGAAAAAACCATGGCCGCCACCGGTGAAGTGGGACAGTCCATCCAGGCCATCCAGGCCATGACCCGCGACAACCGCGACAGCGTGGACAAGACCCTGGCCGCCGTGGACCATGTGGCCGGGCTGGCCGAGGCCTCGGGCGACAAGCTGCGCCAGATCCAGACCGTGGCCGAAGAGGCCGCCGCCCAGGTCCGGGCCATCGCCGCCGCCGCCGATCAACAGGCCGAGTCCGCCCGCTCCATCATGGACAGCATGGACGACGTCAGCGACATCGCCCGCGAAAACGCCGACCGGGCCGACGACGCCTCGCGCCACTTCGACAACCTCGCCAACCAGACCGGCGCGTTGACGGGTTTGATACGGCAATTGAACACGCGGCAGGGGTGATAAATTTAGAGTAAGAGGCCTCCGGCGGCCGGGGGCCTGAGGCCCCCGGACCCCCCGAAAGGGTTTATATGGGGCGGCGAGACCGTTGCGTTGCCGGCTGCTGTGACAAGAATCCTGGCGGGCTACCGCCAGCCACGATGAGGAACCGCCATGACTCGCGACAGTGACAAGCCCGATGTTCCAGGGGGTCCGGGGGGGATGATCCCCCCCGGCGGAGAGGTCCCGGAGAGGCAGCGCCTCTCTGGGCCGCCGGAGGCGCTCCTGGCGCGCCAGGTGGTGCAGGCGGCGCGGCAGATCGGGGTGCATTACGGCTTGTGGCTGGCCGAGGCGGCCCACCAGTTCGGCCCGGAAGCGGCCTGCCGGATGGAGTCGAAAGTGGGCGAGGCCTATTTGCCGCTGCTGACGCGGCGCATCGAGCGGGCGCTGAAGCTTCCGGGCACGGTGGAGGAGCTGCTGGCCGGCCTGGGACAGGAACGCCTGGAAGCCCTGGCCGACGCCTTGTCGGTGTCGTGGCTGGCCGCCGACGGGGTGTGGTTTCGCACGGTGGAGGACGAGCGCGGCATGCACGACGCCAAGCGCGTCAATGACACGTGCTGGTCGCGGCTGGGCTATTACGAGGCGTTGCGGGCCAGGGAGGCCCTGGGCATCGGCGAAGGCGGCGGCCTGGCGGCCGCCCGGGCCTGCCTGGAGGCGCGGCTGGTTTCCCGCATCAACAAATTCGATTTTGTGGACGAGACGCCCGAGGGATTTACTTTACGGATGGTCGAGTGCCGGGTGCAGTCGGCCCGGGCGCGCCAGGGCTTGCCGCCCTATCCGTGCGTGTCCGGCGGCACGGTGGAATTCACGTCCTTTGCCGCCGGCGTGGACCCGCGCCTCAAAATGGCCTGCGTGAGCTGTCCGCCCCAGACGACCCGGGATGACTGCGCTTGCGCCTGGCGCTTCGCCTTGTAATCTTCGCGACGGGGGCACCCCGCTTGAAAACCTTTCGGGGGGTCCGGGGGCCTGAGGCCCCCGGCCGCCGGAGGCATCTTCCTCTTCCCTCTTCTCTCTCTATTCCTTCGTAATCCCAAGCTTTCGCAGCCTCGAATCGAAGGTGGAGCGGTTGACGCCGGCGGCGCGGGCGGCCTTGGTCACGTTCCACTTGCACTTTTCGAGCAGGGCCAGGGCGTAGGCGTGTTCCAGGGCTTCCCAGGTGTAGGCGGTGAGGTCGTGGGTCAGGCCGGGCGCGGCCAGGGGCGTGGCGGCCGGCGCGGGCCGGGCTTCGCCGTGCTCGCTGGGCGAGGGGATGTCTTCGGCCTCGATGGTTTCGCCGGGCACGGTGGCCAACAGAAAGCGCACGAGGTTTTCGAGTTCGCGCACGTTGCCCTTGAAGGGCCGCTGGCCCAGGGCGCGCCGGGCCGAGGCCGAGAAGGCCTTTTGGGGCAGGCCCAGGCGGGCGGCGTCGCGGGCCAGGAAATAGTCGAGGAGCTCCGGGATGTCCTCGGTGCGTTCGCGCAGAGCCGGCAGGCGCAGGGGTAGGACGTTTATGCGGTAGAAGAGGTCCTCGCGAAAGGTTCCGTCGGCGATGGCCCGTGGAAGGTCGCGGTTGGTGGCGGCGATGACGCGCACGTCCACCTGCCGGGTTTGCGTGCCGCCCAGGGGCTTGACCTCGTTTTCCTGGAGCACGCGCAGGATGCGGGCCTGCAGCCCAAGGGGCATGTCGCCGATCTCGTCGAGGAAGACCGTGCCGCCGTGGGCCGCCTCGAAAAGCCCGACCTTGTCGCGGTCGGCTCCGGTAAAGGCGCCTTTCTTGTAGCCGAAGAGTTCGGATTCCAGCAGCGTATCCGGGATGGCCGAGACGTTTTGGACCAGAAACGGCTTGTCTTTGCGGGAGCTTAGGCGGTGGATTTCGCGGGCGAAGAGTTCCTTGCCGGTGCCGGATTCGCCGGTCACCAGGACCGGAAAATCGGTGCGGGCGTAGTTGCCGGCGGACTCCAGGGCGGTGCGAAAGGCCGGGCTTTTGCCGACGAGCGGCGTTTCGCCGCGAAATTCGCCGATGATGCGCTTGAGCTTCTGGGTTTCTTTTTTCTGGTCGGCAAAGGCCAGGGCGTTGCCCAGGGCGATGGAGCCGATGGCCACGAATTCTTCCAGGAGTTCGAGGTATTCCTTGGTGAGGTTGAGCCGGCTGCCGGCGTGGGCGGTGTCGATGATCTCCACCGCGCCGTAGACCTCGCCGGACTTGAGCACCAGCGGATAGCACAGAATCAGCGTGGACTTGACGTCCATGCCCGATTCCGCCTCCTTGAAATGCCGTTTGTCCTTGCCGGGTTCGGCGATGGTCATCTGGCCGTTTTCGATGACCCAGCCGACGATGCTTGGCTTGCCCTTGGGCACGACGAATCCGACGAGGCGGTCGGCCTCGTCGCCGGTGGCTTCGATGCACTGATAGCCGTCGGGGCGCTTGATCCACAGCGAACCGCGCTCGACGTTCTGGAATTCCACCAACGCCTCCAGGAAGCGGCGTTGGAGTTTGTCGGTGTCGAGAACCTCGAAGAGCGCCTTGGGAAAATCGGAAATACTTGGCGACATGGCTTTATCCCGGTGAATTTGCCGGACCATGCCGCAAAAGCGCAAGCGGGGCAAGGCTTGGGGCCGGCCGGCGGTCCGGGGTGCGGACCGCCGGCCGGGAAAAAGGCCAGAGGGTCAATGGATGGCGTAGGAGCGTTCCCGGATGCGCCACAAGTCCTCGGGGACTTCCAGGTACAGGTCTTTTTCCGGCAGGGGAATGACGCACACGAGCTTGCCCGTGTCCGCCACCCAGTACATGTGGCCGGCCAGTTCGTGCATGACTTCGTCGAAAGCGATTCCCGTCTGGGAAGCGACTTCCTTCATGGCCCGCCGCATGGTGGCCATGGCCGCATTGCCGAATTCCACTTCGAGCACGGAGACGTGGTGCAGGACGAGGGAATCGTCGTTGAGTTCCGGCGGAACTGTCGTTCGCAGCGTCAGGGCAGTTTCCATGGCGACCTCCTCGAGTGGTTTGGGCGCTGCCCGACAGAGCCGGGCACGCTGTCTGTCACTATAAGCAATACTCGTGCAAAGTACACCGCGATTGTGGAGAATTCGCGCTTCTTTTTTATAACTTTAGAATTTCAGAGGAAATATGGAATCAGATCTGGGGCCGCGTCAGGTTGTCCCGGGGAGCGGGCGATCCGGAGGTGCAAAAATGCAGGTCCGGCCCACGAAAATGTCGCTTTTCGGGATCCGCGCCGGCGTTTTATCGCCTGGTTGTGGAGCAATGGCCCTGGCTTGCTGTCCGGGACCGGCCGGCGTCAAGGCCCTGCCGCCAGGGCGTCGGCCGGCGTCGGGATTATGCCTCCGGGCCGGCGGCCCAGGCGGCCACGGCCGGATGGTGGTGGTCGAGGTACGCCGAGGCGGCAAGAAAGGGAGCCAGGGCGGCGGCGGCGGGAAGCTTTCGCTTGTCGAGCCTCATGGAGCAGCTGGCGGTGCTCCCAACCCGGCGGCCTGGGCCAGGTCGGTGTAGGCCACGGCGCATTCCTCGGCCAGTCCCAGACCGGCGGCCAGGGCGCGGATGGCGGGCAGGGCGGCCATGGCCTGCTCCCTGGTCGCGGCCAGATGCTCGATCTCCACGAAAAGGCGCGGGTCGAAATCCACGGTCACGGCGGTCAATTCGACGTCGAGGCCGCCGACCCGAAGCCGCGCTCGGCGGCAACGCTTGGCATAGGCCAGGACCGGCTGAAACCCGAGCACGCCGAGCAGGGCGGCGACAGCCTCGGCATCGGACACGGCCGTCTCGTGTTCGGGCTTGGAGGCGGTGGCGGCGTCAAAGGGCGGGGCCTTGGCCGTCAGCACCGTCCGCCCGGCCTCCCGGCGAAGGCGCAGCTCCCGGCCCGAGGCGGCCAGGCGGCCGTCCGGGGCGTCGAAATAGACGTCCTCGCAGACGACTGCCTTCCCAGGTTCGTCCGGCAGCCGGAAGTCCGGCCCGGCCACGAATTTGACCTCGGCCTCAAACACGTTTTTCCCCTTGGACGGGATTGCAAGCACTTGTGGATTGGTTCATGGTCCCGGGCTGTTACGACGCCTTTGCGGCGATGACAAGTTAATCGGCCGGCCGCTGTCGGTTCATGGGCCGCCACGGCGTCGGTACAGGAGAAAACATGCGCGAAAACGCCCGGGCCGCCTGGGGCATGGCCGCGACGGCGGTACTGTGGAGCACCGGGGGCCTGGCCATCAAGCTCGTGCCGCTGACCCCCATGGCCGTGGCCGGTTGGCGCAGCCTGCTTTCGGCGGCGACGCTGCTGCTCGTTTTTCGGGGCCGTCTCGACTTCCGCCCGACCCGGGCCAGGTGCGGCGCGGCAGTGGCCTACGCGGCCCTGCTCGTTACCAACGTGGCCGCCACCAAGCTCACCACCGCCGCCAACGCCATCCTCCTGGCCTACACCGCCCCGGTCTACGTGGCCCTTTTCGCGCCGATGGTTCTCGGCGAAAAGACCAAGCGGGCCGATTGGCTGTTCGTGGTGGCGAGCCTTGGCGGCATGGCGCTGTTTTTCCTGGACCGGCTCTCGGCCCAGGGCTTGTGGGGCAATCTCCTGGCCGTGGGCACGGGACTGAGCTACGCCGCGTTTACCTTGTGCATGCGGGCCGGGCGCGAGGATTCGCCGGTGTCGGCGGTCATCGCCGGCCATGGGCTGACGGTGCTGGCTGCGCTGCCGTTTTTGTTTTCCGCCGCGCCGCAAACCCTGGGCGCGGCCCTGGGGCTGGCCTATCTCGGTGTCATCCAGCAGGGCCTGTCGCTTTCGCTCTACGTCTGGTGCATCACACGGCTGCCGGCCCTGTCGGCCATGCTGCTCATGACCCTGGAACCCATCGTCAATCCGCTGCTGGTGGCCGTGGGCTACGGCGAATGGCCGGGATTCTGGTCGGTCCTTGGCGGGGCGGTGGTGGTGGCAGCCGTGACCTTGCGGGGGATTTTCGGTCGCGGCGGGTCGGGTACGGATGCTTGACGCATCCTTGAAGCGGGCCGTCCTGGCGAACATTGGCAACGGCAAATGGCCGCTGCGCTGGAGATGAGTATGCAAGTGCTGTGCGTTTCCACCCTCACCAACGTCGGCTCGCTGCATCACAAGCGTGAGATGACGCTTCTTCAGGCGTTGCGGGAGCGGGGCGCGGCCATTGATTACGTCTACTGCGGGGGGATGGATGGCGTATGCGACGGGTTGCGCGACATTTCCCCCAAGGATTGCCGCCTGTGCCGGGACAGAGCCGAGCAACAGGCCCTGGAGGCCGGGCTTGCGCCGCGCCTCCTTTTGGCCGACGAGACGGCGGCCGAGCGTCACCAGGCCGCGCAGTGGGCTGCCTCCCTGGCCGACGACGCGCTTACGCAGGCCGAATACAACGGCTATCCCCTTGGGCGCTGGTGTCTGTCTTCGGTCTACACGTATTGGCGCGTGCCCAACCTTTCCCCGCAGGACACCCAGGCCAAGGCCTGGTATCGAGCCCTGCTGGAGCAGGGGCTGCGCCTGGTGCTGGGCATGGAGAAGCTGCTGGATGCCGGGCGCTATGATCGTGTCGTTGTCTACAACGCCCGCATGGCCTACGTGAAAATTCCCTTTGAGCTGGCCCGTAGCCGGGGCCTTGCCGTGTACACCCACGAACGGGCCGGCCAGCCGGGCCATTGCTGGGTTGCCTTAAACGGCCTCCCGTTCAATCAGGAAAATTGGGACCGGTTGTGGAGCGCCTGGAAGGATGTTCCGCTTTCGACGGCGCAACTTGTCCGCATGACCCGCTATCTGGACGGTCGACGACAGGGAGACGTCAACGCCCTCAATTGGTTCGCCTACACCACCAAGCCGGGGCACAGCGAAGCGTTGCGCCAACGGCTGGGCATTCCCGAGGACAAGGCCGTTTGGGCGCTTTTTTCGTCGTCCAACCATGAACTGCTTGGCCGGGACGATATCGCGCACGAAGGGTTTGCCACGCAACAGGACTGGATCGAAGCGGCCGTGGCCAAGGCGGCGGCCTATCCCGGCGTCAAGCTCGTGATAAGGGCCCATCCAAACCTGTCCAATCTGGTGTTTCCGCGCCGGTCCGAGCGCGAACTGCGCTATTTTGCCGATCTCAAACGTTCGGTTGGCGACGCCGCCGTGGTCATCGAGCCCGAGGAAGACGTCTCCTCGTACGACCTGATGGATATCGCCAGCGCATCACTGTGCTACGTATCGACCTGCGGGCTGGAAAGCGCCATGCTGGGCAAGCCCGTGGCCATCGCCGCCAACCCGTTCTACAAGGAACTTCCCGGTCTGGACAAAACCTACGACGCAGCAGCAATGGACCGGGTGTTCGCCCGTTACGCCGCCCTGGCGCCCGGCTGGCGGGACCAGGAATTGCGCCGCATGGCCTACCGGATTTGGTATACGCTGTTGTTCCGATACGGCTTTGAATTTCCCTTTGTCCACTCCCCCAACCTCTTGGAAGGGCGTTACGCTTGGTTTAGCCCGGACGCCCTGAGGCCCGGCGTCCACAAACACCTGGATCTGCTGTGCGAGGCCATGTTCGCCGGTCGCCGGCCCCAGATTTTGCCCGAATCGGACGACCTGGCCCGGGGGGCGGCCGATGAGGAGCGTTTTTTGCGCTGCGACGCCGCAGCGGCCTGCAAGGAAGCGGGCGTCGTCACCCAGGAAGCGCCCGGACCCCGATACCTTCCGGTCCCCCTGATTTTCGTGGCCTCGGGTACGGCCCGGCAATCGGCCTGGGCCCTTGAGGCCTTGTCGCAAAACGTCATGGCGGCCGAAACCGACCTGCATGTCGTTTGCGCCAACGGCCACGCCTGGCGGGAGATTGCCGATCTGCCCGGCCCCGCCGCGGCCTTCCGCTCGGTCAGCCTGGAAACGGCTCCCGCCGGCCTGGGGCTGTGCGCCATGACCGTCCGGGCCTTGTCGTCGGTCTTGCAGACCCATGAATCGGCGATTGCCCTGGACGATGCCCTCTACTGCGCTCCGCATACGCTGGCATTTTACAACAACGCCCTGCACCGCTACCGCTATCGCCGCATAGTCGGCTGCGTCAGCGCCGGGCCGTCCGGCCCCGTTGCGGCGGCCTTGTCGCAGCAGCCCGGGGACGCGGTGTTCGCGCCTCGGGCAAACGCCTTGGGCCTGGGCGTGTGGCGCGACCGGTGGGCCGCGCTGGCCCCGGCGGTCCTGGCCGAGTTGGGCGGGGGGGATAACGGCGATGCCCGCCGCCCCGGCCTGCAACGCCTCATTGCCGCCCTTTGCGCCGAGGAGGGCGCTTTGTGCGTGGCGCCCAAACAGGCCAGCGCCTGTCTGTCCGGTCCTGAAGGCGCCCCGCGCCGCCAAGGCTTCGCGCCGCCGTCGGTCGAACCAGCCCTGCCGTTTGCTCCGGAAGAGGCCGCTTCTCCAAGCCTTGAGCCTGGAGCCGAGGAACGCGCCGCCGCCGTGGGCCGCCGTCTGGCCCAGCGCGTCGCCGGCCTGGCGCGGCAGGGCCGGCCCGTGCTGGTCAAGCTGGATTGCGCCGGCCAAGGCCTGGTCGAGCCGATGACCGTGGCCCTGGCCGGCGATGTGCCCGAGACCATGGTTTGGGAAGGCCTTGGCGGCCTCGCCTTGCCGGAGCGGAGCTGCGACGCGCTGTACGCCTGTCGTTGCCTGGAGCATCTTTCGGGGGACCAGGCGCGCCGGTTCCTGGCGCAATGCCGTCGGGCGCTGCGCCCGGGCGGCGTGTTGCGGCTGGCCGTGGCCGATGGGGAGGGGCAGGCCCGGGCCTACCTGGACAGCCTGGACGCGGCGCGTCGCGCCCCGGGCGATGCCGAAGCCGTGGCCCGCCACGAACGGCTCGGCGGCCGGGCGGGCCAGATGGTGCACGACGAGCTGTCCCTGGGCCGCCTGCTGCGACAGTGCGGCTTTGCGTCCGTGCTGCGCCAAAGCGCCGGGCATTCCGCGATACAGGACTTTGTCCGCCAGCAAGGCGATGCTGCGGCCGACGAGGAGGCGGCATGTCCCGGGCTGCTCTATATGGAGGGCATCGCGTGAACATCGCCTTTGTCTCCACCCTGGCCGCGGGCGGCGCGGCCCAGGGCGCGGAGAACACCTTTCGGGCCTTTCTGGCGGCCGGCCATGCGGCGTCGTTCCTGACCCTGGAAGGCCAGGCCGCCAAGGGGTTCCTGCCCTTGGCCGACGCGTTCCCTTCAAGCCAGGGCCCGCGGCCGGTTGGGCGGTTGTTTCGCCACTGGCAGGCCTTAAGCGATCCCCAGGCGCTTGCGCAGGGGGCGTCGGAGCTTTTCAGCGACGCCGCCACGGGGCTGTTCCGCCTTGGCGACGCGGCCCGGGAAGCCCTGTCCGAGGCGGATGTCGTCAACATCCACTGGAACGCCGGCATACTGCTGTCTCCGGATTTCTTGGCCGCCCTGGCCGGCAAGAACATCGTGCTGACCCTGGCCGATCTCGGACCCCTCACCGGCGGCTGCCATTATCATCTCGCCTGCCGCCGGTTCGAGGCGGCCTGCGGCCGCTGCCCGGTTCTGCGGCGCTCCGGCGCGCAGGACGCCAGCCGGCGCAACCATGGGCTTAAAAGACGCGTGTACGGGCTGCTGCGGCCAAGCGTGGTCGCCCTGAGCCGCTGGCTGGCCGACGAAGCCCGGGCCAGCAGCCTGCTCGGCCATCGTCCCATCACGCATCTGCGGTACACCTATCCGTTGGACGTCTTCAGGCCCCTTGGCCCTGACGAACGGCAAGCCGTGTTGCGGCGATTGGGCATTCCGCCTCAGGCCCTGGTCATCCTGGCCGGGGCCTATGGCCTGGACTGCGGCCGCAAGAACATCACCGCCCTGGTCCGGGCCGTGGAGCGCCTGCGCACCTCCTGGCCGGGCAGGGCCGTGGAACTGGTAACCTACGGCTACGGCTCGCCTCCGCCTGCCGCATTCCCTATCCGGCATGTCGGCTTTGTCGACAACAGCGCCATGGGGGAGCTCTACGGCGCGGCCGATCTGTTCGTGCATCCGGCCGTGGCCGAGGCTTTGGGCAACACCCTGTGCGAGGCCCAGTGTTGCGGCACGCCGGTGGTCAGCTTCAACGTGGGCGGTTGTCCCGAGGCCTACCGGCCCGGCGTCACCGGATTTTGCGTGGAACCAGTCAGCGAGGACGCCCTGTATGCGGCCCTTGCCGGCATTGTGGCCAACCCCGGGCAGCTGGCCCCCATGCGGCGGGCCGCCCGGGAGTTCGCCATGGCGGCTTTTTCGCCGCAACGCCATGTCGAGGCCTACGCCGCGTGGCTGTGCGCCGCCGAAACGGCCCGTTCCCTGGCGGAAGATCCCGGGCTGGGGGCGGATTTGGCTGACAATGCGCGGCAAAGCCGGAGCCTGTTTGCGGCGTCTGACTGGGAGCAAAGCATTCGGCGCGCATAATCGTTGAGATCCCGCCACCATGACCTCCCGGCCAGCAGCGTATCACTTCCGTAAGTTGACTGTCGCCGCAAACTATGCGAATTTTTCAACACTATCACTGCATCGCACGTCGTTGCGGCTATGCGGCAGCGGCGCGCTGCGACATCGGGCGCAGTCGTGTATTTCTGTCGGCATCGACTGTATTGGCGTTGTTGTTGTTCGGCCTTTTGTCGGTGCCGCAGAGGGTTCTGTGCTTGTGTCTTGGTGTGATGCGTCTGTGCGGTCCAACAAACACTGGAGGGATTATGCGTTCGTTCATGCTTGTTGCGATTATGGTGTTTAGCGCGTTGTATGTGCATCAGGCTCAAGCCTTTGAATGCGGCAAGCTGGAATTTGGAGCCAAACTCGGCGACATGGACGACGGCAATTTTGTGCTCTATATGGAGAAAGACGGTGTCACCTATTATAATTATGTCGGGGCGTGCCGTCTTCCGGTCCATCAGAAGGCCTCTCCGGCTATTGCGTATGCTTTTGTTGACGGAAAATACTACGCCAGAATTATCCGTGTCGCCGGTCGGGAGAAAAAGGATATTCTCGCCGACATGGAGAAAAGCTTTTGCAAGCCGGTTTCCGTGAAAAGCGAAGGGGACGTGAGCTTGTATCAATGTGATTTGCCAAACGACATCGAGTTCAAGTTCAAGTACAACAACAAGACCGGCGAGGCGCGGACCGCCGCGTACAGCAAGGCCTTGCGCAAAAGCATCGGCAAGGCCGATCTGGCGGAGTTCCCGGAGCAGTAGCCCCTCGGTGAAATCGTCGTCAGGGCTTACGCAGCGAGACGACGGTCCAAAGGCATGGGAACATGCCAAGGAGCGTTCCATGCCCCTGTATCGCCTGGTGGCCGCCACGGCGGCGCGGCGGCCCGAGGCCGTGGCCCTTTGTTGCGGGGCGGGCCGCGTCACCTATGCCCAGCTGGCGGAAGATGCGGGCCGGCTGGCCGCCTGGCTTTCCAGCCTTGGTCTGGTCCCGGGCGACCGGCTGGCCGTGCTGCTCCCGAATTCCATCGAGCTTGTGGCCGTCATCCTGGCCGCCTGCCGGGCCGAGCTGGTCCTTGTGCCGCTTGCGCCGGACGCGCCGCCGGCCCGGCAGACCGAGATACTCAAGCAAACAGGGGCCAGGGGGCTGGTCCTGGCCGCCGAGATGGCCGCCGCCGTCCCGGCAAAGGCGCGGCAGGGGGTGGCCGTGACGATCTGCCTGGGGCCGCCCGAGCCCGGAACCATCGCCTACGACGCCTTTCGCGCCCAGGCCGACGTTGCCCCGCCGCCCCGAAGCGGCGTGCCCGACCCGATCTGCCTGCTCGTGTACACCTCCGGCTCCACCGGCCGGCCCAAGGCCGTGGCTCACAGCCAGGAGCGGTTGGCGCGCCGCGTGGACGCCTTTATCCAGGCTCTGGACATCACGGCCCAGGACACGACCCTGGCCGTCTTTCAAGCCTGGCGGCCGGTGGTCCTGGTGTTCCAGGTCCTGGCCATGCTGCGCCTGGGTGGAACCGTCGTGCTGGCCGACAGTCCGGACCCGGCCGCGTTCTGGCGTCTCTACGGGGAGCATCGACCGGGATATTGCCTGCTGATGCCCAGTTACGCCCGTAAGATTTTTGCCGATCCGGCCGCCGCCCGGGCGGACCACTCACGGCTGCGGTTTTGGATAAGCGGCGGCGACGCGCCGGGACCGGCCCTGTACGAAGCGGCCCGGCGCATTGCCGGACGGCCGTTATGCAATCTCTACGGCCTCACCGAAACCGGCTTGGTGGCCGTGGTCGCGCCAAGTGAAACGGACAAGCCCGGCTGCATCGGCCAGCCCGTGGGCGACGTGGTCATGCGGCTTGTGGACGACGCCGGGCGCGACGTCGCCCAAGGCAGTCCCGGCCGCCTTCTCGTCGCCTCAGCGAACATGATGGTCGGCTATTTCAACGACACCCTGGCCACGCACCGGGCCATCGGGACCGGCTGGTACGACACCGGTGATCTCCTGCGCCGCGACGCCCAGGGCGACTACTGGTATATCGGCCGTGGCGAAGACGTCATCGTGCGCCATGCCGCCCAGGTGGCCGCCGCCCTGGTGGCCGACGTCCTGGCCGGGCATCCCGGCGTGGCCGAGGCCGTGGTGGTGGGGGTGGCCGATGCCGAGGCCGGGCAAGTCCCCGTGGCGTTCTATCGAACGACCGGCCCCGATCCCGGCGGCGAAGCGCTTATCGCCTACCTCGCGCAGCGGGTGGAAGCCGTGTCCGTGCCCGTGGCCTGCCTGGCCGTGATGCAGTGGCCGGTGACGCCTCGGGACAAGACCGACCGGCAAAAGCTGCGGGCCATGGCCCTGGAACATCTTGGCCGGGTGAGCGGGAACGACTGAGCAAGCTCCGGCCCCGGGCGCTCCCGGAGCTGGCCGAACAGGGCGGCTGGTGCGGCGCTTGGCCGGTTGGCTCCGAAACGTCCCGGACCTTGCCAAGTGGGCGGCTGCCGCGTCCTTACGAGGGCGGCGCGTCTTCGGGCAGGGCTTGCGAGGCGGGTTCGGGCAGAAAGCGCGAGGCGAGCAGATTGGCCAGGGTGACCAGAAAAGCGACCCCGGCGGCGGCGTAAGCCACCCGGGCGGGGTGGGCGGCGGCGATGGGCAGGGCGGCGGCCAACCATTGGGTCAGAGCGGCGAAACACGATCCGAGCATCCGGCCGCCGACGTTGGCCGAAAAACTCTCGCCCGTGCCCCGCAAATGCAGCGGATAGGCGCGGGGGAGGTAGTTTCCCCAGAAACTGAACTGGCCGATGATCACGAATCCCGCCAGGAAGAGGCCGCGTTCAAAGGCGGGCAGGCTTGTGGTCCCGGCCCAGGCGAAGGTCACCGGCAATATAACCGTCGCCGGAATCAGGAAAAATCGCAGCAGCTTCCTGCGGCTGACAATCCACACCGCCAGCACGGCCAGGGCGCAGCGGCCGGCAATCCCTCCAAATTCCTGAAACGTGGTCGCCCGCGCCGCGAATCCCTGTTCTACCGGGCCGGCGATCCGGCGGCGCTCGGCGTCTAGGCGCTGTTTGATTTCATTTTCCGAACGTCCTTCCTGCGTCCACTGGGCACGCAACGCCGCCTGTTTCTCTTCGGGCAGGCGTTTGTCCAGGGCTTCGGCCACGGCGGCCCGGGTCTCGGGCAGGCCCGGCACGATCTGTGGGGCTTGTTGGATGGCCCCAAAGGCGGCGGCGAAGCTCAGGGTGAACATGGCGGTGACAAGACAGGTGGTGCGCCGCAGCTCCGGGGAGAACAAGGCGCCCAGGCTTGGCCGGCCCAACTGGCCGGCCCGGCGCTTGGCCAGCCAAGGCGGGGATTCCGGCAAAAACGGCCGCACCAGCAGCAGCGGCAGGGCCGGCAGCAGGCCGGACATGAGCGTGTAGCGCCAGTCGGCTTGGGGATTGTCGATGTGCCCGAGAAACGACAACACCTCGGGCAGGGCGATGGATGGCGCGGGCATCGGCGGCAAGGCGAGCCAGCCCAGCAGCGTGACGGGGCGTCCGCCGGCCAAGGCGGAGGCCAGGCCGCCGACCACGGCCACCAGCAGACCGCCGACCGAGGAAAAAGCCTGGGTCGTTCCCAATACGGCTTCCCGCCGGCGTGGTTCGGGAAAAAATTCGGCCAGCCAGGCAATGGCCGCCACGAATTCCACGCACACGCCAATGAACACGAGACAGCGCAGGACGAGCAACATGGTCAGGGACGTGGCGAATCCGGACAGGAAGGAGGAGACCGCGTACAGCACGATGCTGGCCGTCAGCAGGCGTTGCCGCCCGAAACGGTCGGCGAGCCAGCCGCCAAGCAGGCCGAACGCGCCGCCGGCCACGGCCGGGACATAGAAGAGCATCCCGAACCAGAAGGTGAATTCCGGCGTGCTGGGGCGGATGCCGCCCAGTTCCATAAGCGCCGGCCGCACGATGAGCGGCAGCATCAGCAGTTCGTAGCTGTCAAAGAGAAAGCCCCAGGCGGCCACGGCGCAAACGAGCCACTCCCGGGCCGTCAGCCCCAGCGGCCTAGGCGGGGCGATCACGGACAGGCCGGACAGGGCCGGCGGCGACAGGGCGCTTGGAGCATGCCGCTTGGTAACAGAGCCTCGGCCCAGCGGCAATATCGGCGGATTTGTTCCGAGGCGTCGCGACGGGAGAAGGCGGCGAGGCTGTGCTCCGTCAATGGCGAGAGTTTTCCCGCGTCCTTGGCGAACTTATTTGGCGGCAAGTTCCGGCGCGCCCCAGGCCGGGGCCAGCCGGACCAGTTCCTCGCGCGGCAATTGCACCAGTACCGGGTTTTTCGCGGCGTCGAGCCAGCCCAACACGGCGAGCATGTCCGGTTCGGCCATGGCCGTGCAGCCCGCCGTGGGCGCGCCGGGACCCCGCCACAAATGCAGGAAGATGCACGAACCGGCTCCCGGCTGGGCGCTTGGGGCATTGTGATCCACGAACAGTCCTAAACGGTACAGGCCGTCGGGCCGCAGCATCCGCTCCTCGCTGTCCCAGTCCTTGGCGACGGTGTTTTCCTCGAACAGCTGATTGTAATGCTTTGACGCAACGCCATCCACGCAAACGGTTTGCGCGGTGACCTGATGCACGGGGAAGTGGGGCGACGCGCCGCTGGATTCGCTGGGGCCGATAAAGGCGCGCGGCAGGCGAAAAACGCCGGCCGGCGCGCGCCCGTCCCCTTCGGCCTTGACCGGCGCGGCGGAGAGACCCTCACCGTGCAGTCCCCGGCCCCAGGCCAGGCCGCTTCGCCCCAGGCTCACGGGCACGGCGTCGCCCACAGGACGCCACGGGCCATTGGGGCTGGAGCGTTCGAACCGCCGCAGCCGGGCTTGGGTCGTGTTCCAGTCCTCGGCCACCACCAGCACCATCTGGCCGGCTCCCGCCACAGGGGACGCCGGCCTCATGGCCGCATCGGTTTGCGCCGGAGAGGTGCTGGCGGCCTGGCACTCCAGGCCCAGGCCCAGGACAAGGACCATAAGAAGCGACAACGCGGTAAAGTGTCTCATGTCTAGCTCTCTCTCCCCGGCCGGCGTCAGGGGTGCATTGTTGGGCGACCGCGCCGGTATAGCCGGATATTTCCAAGCCGGGAAGGGGCGTTGACGGCTATTGGCTGGAGAGCCTCGGCCATGGTGGACGCTGGGGGCCAGGTCCGGCGTGCCGCCCTGCCCCAACAACCGAGGCATGAGCGGCCTGTCTTCCGGGCGGGTCGCTTGTTAGGGAACATGCCCAGAAAAAAGAAACTCGGATACGGCAAAGAACTGTGCAGCAGTCTCAAAAAGGGGGAGCCTGCGCCGATGCAATGCACTTTCGCAGGCCATTATTTGCTGCAACATGGTGTATCTTTGACGTTAAGGGTTGTTGGCATCTGTTGATCAAGCCGTTGCCTTGCGGCCGAGGCCGAAGACGGCGTCGCCAGTTCCTCGCGCATCAAGGCCATGAATGCCGCGAGCTGGGGCGAGATCCATTTGTTCTTATGGTGCAACATCAGGAGGGCCACTTCAAAGGTGGGAAGGTCCAAGGGAAGAACGGCCAGGTTGCCGGCGGCGAGGTCTTCCTGGACGGCCGAAGTCGGCAGGATGCTCACCCCTGTCCCGTTTCGCAGACATCCCCGCATCGAGGCCGCGCTGGAAAATTCCAGGCAAGCCCCGGTTTCCACCTCGGCCTGGGCCAGCATGGCCTCAAAGAGCCTGCGGTAGGCGCAGTCGGCCGTGCAAAGCAACAAGGTCTCTCCAGACAGGGCGTCCAGACCGAAGGGCTCCCCCCTTTGCGCCAGCCGATGCGTCGGCGCGGCCACCAGAACCAGTTCCTCCACGCCAAGGGCCTCCACCAGGAGATCGCCGGCCCGAACGCTGTCCGCCATGAGAAAAGCGAGATCAGTGACGCCCTGGCGCAAATCGTCCTCCAACCCCTCGACGGTGCAGGAGATGAAGCGCAGCTGCACATGGGGATAGGTCTCGCGGTACTGGCGGATGGCCCGTCCCATCCGCCAGGCGCAAAGCGACTCGGGCACGCGGATGGTGAGCATGCCCCGCGCCTGTGACGCCCCGGCCACCCAGGCCCTGGCCTCGTCTTCCAGGTCCAGGAGCTTGATGGCCATGTGCTGCAGGCGTTTCCCGGCTTCGGTGAGCACCACGCGCCGGCCGAGGCGTTCGAAGAGGCGGGCCTGCAATTCGTCCTCCAGAGAGGCGATTCGCGTGGAAATCGTGGATTGGGCCGCATGCACTTCCTGGGCCGCCCGGTGAAAGCTGAGGTGGCGGGCCACGGCCACGAACGTCCGGAGATCACGCAGTTCCATGAGCGCTCCTGGATGGGGCATGTTCGGATTTTCCGATCAACCCCTTCGGATATATTCGCTGGATTCGATCGAAAGCCATGATTAAGCAGAAATAAAGATCGAAGCAACCACGCCGCCGGCCCCGTGCCGGCAGGCCGCAAACGGAGGGCGAAAGTCATGGAAACTCGAGAAGTGGAGCAAAGAGCCCAGGCGTTGTTTGAGAGCGGACTGAACTGCGCGGAAGCGGTGTTGACGGCTGTCCTGGCCGGACAAGGAGTCATGGATTGCGCCGAGGCCACGCGACTGGGCACGGCTTTTGGCGCGGGCGTGGGGCGCAGCAAGGAAGAACTGTGCGGGGCGCTTTCGGGTGGCCTCATCGCCCTGGGCTATCTTCAGGGGCGCGACCGGGGAAGCGTGCAGTGGGACGGGCTGGCCAGCCTCGCGGCCGGTGTCCGTAACCGCTTCAAGGCCCTTCACGGGTGCACGTCCTGTTCCGCCTTGCTGGCCCGGTTGGGGCCTCAGGAAGACATGGACAAGTGCGTGGCCTTGTCGGCCGTGACCGCAGGCCTTTTCCACGAGGCGCTGCGCAACCCTGACTCCGTCAAGGCGCCGTCCGTGGCCTGCGGCTGCACCGTGCGGCCGGCGGGACAAGCCACGACCGGAAGCTGTTGCGGGTAGCCCTTGGGTGGTCGTCCAGGCCCGCCATCAAGCCTTTTTGTCGTAATAACTTCGAAATGGTGCACAAAATCGGAGCAGGGTGAGCATGCAGACGGTTTGTCTGGATACACTGTGTTTCGATTGGATAAAACAGGGGGTCGGTGGGAAAACTCAGGATCAACACCCTTTAAGCATGCATAAGAAATCGGCAGCACTGGCGTACAAGGGCTTTTGGAAGGCTATGCCGAATTCGTCGCCCTTCACCCAGCGCACTGTCGCTTGGTGAAAAACGCCCAGCGGTCCCACAGGCTGCAGTTTGGCATTGAACAACAGCCTGTCCTTTGGTTCAACGGGGAAGTCCTCTTCCCCGGTCAGGCGCAGCCGGGCTCCCAGGACGCTGAGGTCGAGAATCTGGACTTGGGTGGCGCTTGTCGGTTTTTGCACAGAGCCCCGGTGCAGGGCATGTTCCTGGCTGAGGTGGATGCGTCTGGCGGACCGGCGTTCGCCACAGGTCCGGCAACGCCAGTAGCATGGCGTCGGCGGACCGTAGTCGACGAGTTCGTGCCATGCCGTGGTGCCGCATTGTGGGCATTTCTTGAGTTCGACAAGGGGCATGAGAACAACGCATTGGTTCTTCGCACAGCGTGGGGCTTACTTGACCAGCCCCACGCTGTAGAGGGACACGGATGCCGTGTCGCAGGCCCCTGTCGTACGCTTCGGCTCGACGGCCATGCCGCGCATGAAACGGCCGACCACTTCACCCTTGGCGTTGGTGTTTTCGATGAAAACCGCCCCCAGTTGATAGACGTAGATGGAATTACGGCCGGAGTTCTGCGGCCGGGAAGGGTCATAGAACGGAATGAGCGCGACCCGGGGACTCTTCATGGGATCGGCGTAGGCGCTGCCGGTGATGGAATTGGTGGCGCTGTCCCAGGATGCGCCCGGGTCCGTGGCGATCAGGTCGGCTAGCCCTTGGTTGGTGGGGCCGACCATGTTGCCGGGTTCGATGACCAGCTCGTCGCCCTCGCGGACCACGGTGTTGTTGGAGGCGGTGCAGCCGGCGATGTTAAGGCGATAGACGGCGGCGCCGGATTCGGGGTTACCGGTGTTGGCCGGAGGATAGTCCACGGCCTGGAAGTGGCCGGGAACCACGGTGTCGTGGCTGTCGCTGAGCTTGAGCACGATGGGTGTGCCAAGGTCGCCGGCATCGTAGCCAAGGACGTTGACCGAGGACAACTCGCAACTGCTGCCGGGATCGAATGCGTCGTTGTTCTTAAACTTCTTGTTCGTATCGCAGCTGTCGTCCCAGGTGAATTTGGCCGGCGGCGAGAAGGGCTTGAGGCACTTGGTCTGGTCCGAGCAGAAAAGCGAGGCGCTGGCCGTGGCGGTCAGATCCTGGGTGTTCCAGCCGAGCACGGGGCCAAGGAACATGTCCACGGGGTTGCCGCGCTGGGCGGTGCGTCCGGCGGTCACCCGGACGGTGTCCGGGGTGGCTCCGGCGGCCGGGGTTTCGCCCTTGAGCAGTTCCACGTCGCCGGTGGTCACGGCGCTGGCGACCGTGTCCTGCTCACCCAGGTTGCGCTGACCGAAATCCACGGCCGTGGCGCGGACCGCGTCGAAATCGTCGCCGTTGCGCAACAGATCGGCCGCGCCGGCCAGGGCGGCGGCATCGGCCGCCGTCTGCAATTGGCTGCGTTTATATTGTAAAAAGCCGTAGTCCACGGCCAGGGTGGCCAGACCGGCCAGAACGATCATGATCAGAGCGGAGAAGACCACAACAGAACCGCTCTCGGCCAGGCGCGCGGCAGGAACTTGATGGTCGGGCATGACGGCCCCCTTAGAATTGTTGGGCCGTGGCCGTGGCCACGACCTGGGTCATGTTGGGGCTGATGCCTTGCCAGGGGATGATGACCATGGCCGAGGTGTCGTAACGCACCGTGACCATGACCGGCTCGCCGGCAACCCGGGACCCGGCCGTGGCGATATGGGCCAGGCTGGTGTCGTAGCCGGCGTTTTGGATGTAGGCGTCCACGGCCGTGGGAATGTCCTGATTCCTGGCTGCCGCCACCACGCCTTCCCTGGCGGCTCTTGTGACCACGCTCTGAGCATGCAGGATCTGGCCGAAATCGACGATGCCGATCAGCAGCGGCATGAAGAACAAGACGAGCATCAAGGCGAATTCCACACTGATCGAACCGTCTTGCCGGTCGATCCGGGCACTGGGTTGCGGCGTGTTCATGGTTCCACCACCATTGTCGCGGCAGCGTTGATGTTTTGGGGAAACAGCGACATTCCCAGGAATTGGGGCAAAATGAGCGGGCTGAAGGGGAGGCTGGCCGTCACGGTCACCGGCTGGCCGGCGCTGCGCTGGGACGGGGTCACGCTGACGTTGGGTGTTTGTCCATCGGCCTGATTGATGGGGTCGAGCAGGGCTTGGCTGATCGCGGCGGCGATCATGGCGTCGGTGGTTCCGGGCAGGACGGCCAGACGCGTCGCGTCGGCCACGGCGGCCGTGACCGTGGAGCGGAGGAAGAAAAACCGGCTGTAATCAATGATGGCGAAAACCACGGTCAGCAGCAGGGGCAAAATGAGCGCCATTTCCACGGCGCTGGCTCCGCGTTGGTCTGGAGATGAGGTGGGGACGGGCATGGGCGTTCCTGGTGTTTGGATGGCAGGCGGGGGCCGGCCTTCTGTCCAGTTCCCAAGTAACGCTAAGGAGGGAGAGGGTCGATGGGATTGATTCCGCAGGCCATGGGGGAAAACCCCTATGCCGTCGTCTGCTCGGGCGGCCGGGGCCTAGGATACGAACGGGGCATTCCCCTTTTTGACGACTTAATCGATCAACCCGAGCTTTGTGGCGTAACGGACCAACTCCACGGAATTCTGCATGCCAAGCTTGCGCATGAGGCTGCCCCGGTGATGCTCGGCGGTCTTGACGCTGATCTCCAGGGCTGCGGCCACTTCCTTGTTGGAAAGGCCCTCCACCACCAGCCGCATCACTTCGCGCTCGCGGGGGGTCAGCGAGTCGTAGGCCGAATGGGATTCCTCCTCGGCCCGGGGAGTTTTGGCCAAAAGCGAGCGGGAGATTTCCACGGACAAGGTTGGATCGAGCCAGGGCTGGCCGGCGGCCACGGCGCGCAGGCCCGACAGCAGGTTGTCGGTGGCGGCGTCCTTGGTCAGATAGCCCAGGGCTCCGACTTTCAGGGCCTCGGCCACGTAATCCACCTTGGCGTGCATGCTCACCATGAGGATGCCAAGGCTCGGGAGCATCTGGCGGAGCTCCCGGGCGAGTTGGATGCCGGAACGATCGGGCAGGGAGATGTCCAACACGGCCAGGTCGGGGCGGCAGTCCTTGGCCGTGCGCAGGGCCTCGGCGTAACTGCCGGCTTCGCCGGCTACGGCATAAGATGGGTCCCGGCGCAGGATGGCCTTGAGGCCTTCACGAAACAGCGGATGGTCGTCAACGATGAGCAGGCGTTTGCTGGGCATGGCTCACTTCTCCGGCGTAAGGGACTTCCGCCACCACGGTCGTGCCGTGTCCCGGGGACGAAATGACGCGCAGGCTGCCGCCAAAAAGCCCGGCGCGCTCCCGCATGTTGATCAACCCCATACAGGGCCGGCTGGCCTCGCCCGGGCAGTCACCATGTTCCCGGACGGCGTCGAAGCCCCGGCCGTCGTCGCGAATCCGCAGGATCAGCTTGGGATAGGACTCGATCAGGCGCATCTCGACGCGGCTGGCCCCGGCGTGTTTGCGGACGTTGGCCAAGGCTTCCTGGGCGATGCGAAAGAGGTTTATGGCCACATCGGCATCGACGTCCAGTCCCTCCAGGCCAACCCCGGCATAGGAGACGGCCAGCCCCGAGGCCTGGCCCATTTCCTGGCTCAGTCGCCGCAGGGCCTGGTCAAGGCCCAGGTGCTCCAGGTTGGGCGGCCGCAGGCCGTAGGCCAGTTCGCGCACCGAGGCGATGGTGCGGGCCAAAAGCCCGGAGGCGGCTTCCAGGCGTTGGCGCAGGGCCGCGTCGACGTCGGCCAGGCCGTCGAGAAGGGTTTCATAGGCGATCTTGAGCGAGGACAGGTCCTGGGCCACGTTGTCGTGCAGATCCCGGGCGATGCTCGCCCTCTCCGATTCCTGGGCCTGCATGAGCCGGCCTGACAGAGCCCGGATGCTTTCGGCGGCCTGCTTGAGTTCGGTGATGTCCACCGCCGTGGCCACTAGTCGGGACGGCGAGCCGTCCGCCCCAGGCACGAACTGGCCCCGGCACAAAAAGCACAGAACGCCGCCCTGGGCAGCCACGACGCGCAGTTCCCGCTCAAAAGTCGGCTTGTCGAACAGGTGCTGCCCTGGGCGCACGAGGCTGTCCCGGTCCTCGGGGGCAAGCCGGTCCAGCCACAAGGCCAGCGCCTCAGGCTGTCCCGGGCTGTCATAGCCGAGCAGGCCGGCGATGACCGGATCGACCACAATCAGCCCCGCATCGGGCTGGAGTTCCCACACTCCAACCTTGGCTGCCCGTGTCGCCATCACATAGTGGGCTCGGGCGGCGTCAAGTTCGTCCAGCATGAGGTTGACGGCCCGGGAAAGAGCCGAGACCTCGTCGTTGCCGGCAAGGGGCGTGACCCGCTTACGGCTGCCCTGGCCCAGTTGGGCGATCTCCTGGCCCAGGCCCGTCACCCGCGACAGGATGAAGCGCTCCACGAAATAGAGCATGGCCAGACCGAACATGATGCCGATGGTCGTGAGGCTGCCGACCATGGCCCGTTCGAGCAAACGTCCTTGCTGGTGGATACTGCGGGGCATGCTGACTGCCAGAACCAGGGCCGGTCCTCTCGCGATGTCGCGCAGCAGGGCATAGCCGCTCACCGTGGTGGCATCGGGAGTCCGGATGGCGTAGCCGCCGTCCGGGTCGGCGGCGAGGGCGTCGGTCAGGCCGGGAGGCAGCTCCTGGCTGGTGAGGGGAAGCAGCTTCACATCCAGGAGTGTCAGCTCCGCAATGGCGGCAACCTTGGCGACGTCAAGCATCTGGGCCATGATGAGGGTTCCGGCCGCGGGCCCTTGTCGGGCGCTGGTCAGCACGGTCTGGGCCACGATGAGGCAGGGTTGTCCCTCGTAAAAGGCGAGTCCGGATTTGCGTCCCTCAAAGGCGTCGAGACGCAGCAGCCCGGGCGCGGCTTCCGTCATGGCCGACACCGGTTTTGCGGCGTCAAACAACACGCCTTCGGTGGCGTCGTACTGTCTGGCTGCCTGCAGCCGGCCGGACGCGTCATAAAGGGCCAGCACGTCGAGACGCAATTCGCCGAAGCTTTGAGCCGTGAGGTTGGCCTCCACATAGGCGTCGTCCCCGGTCTGGAGGTAGTGGTAGGTGTCGTCCCACAGTCCCCAATCCGCCGCCATGCCTTCCAGGTTTTTGAGGTCGCGGTTGAGGGCGTTTTGGACCCGACGGAGATTCTCCGTCACGGCCTGACGTTCCAGGCCGTCGAAGCCGCTCTGGATATTGCCCCGAAACATGGCGTAGAGCAGGAGCAGCAGGCCGAAAAAGACGGCGCAGACGATGACAGCGGCGGTTTTGCGAAGGCTCATGACGACAAAACAGGCAAGGACGGTTTGACCTGACCCCCTCAGACGTTCTGCAAACAGCCTGTTCCCCCCAGTTTGCTGGTAGCCGGAGAGGGAGCAAAAGGCAAGAGCGGGCTTGCGCCGGGAAGTTTCAGAGGTGACCCTTTGTCGGATAAGTATGTGCGGCCTTGGGCTTGGCCTCTCGATCTATCTGGTGGCCTCTTGGATGATCTTCATGGCCTTTGCCTTGCGCGACTCCAGGATGAGCAGGAAAACATCTGAGCCCTTTGGTCGCCGGTCCCACCATTCGGGATCGGCAAGGGCGAGAATCGAGTCGGCGACGGCGTCCCTTTTTTCGCGTGGCACGGCCCGAAGGCGGGTCATGCACAGCTCTTTTGCCTCGGCCATCTTGTCCGCCAGGGTTGCCCGCTTCGCATCGCCAATTTTCATGCAATTCCTTTTAAGTCTATCTTGTTGCGAACATCTTTAGACATTTCCACGCTGTGACATTTCGCCTTCCTTGTAGCCGTCGAAGTCGAAGCGGCCGGCCACGCTGCCGGCGTCATGGCGCTTGGTCATCAAGCCGAAGGCCGCCAAGCACCAAGAGACGTCCCTTCCTGGCGGGCAGGAACAGCAACCTCTCGCCAGGCGGCCTACAGAATACCCGCAGGGAACTGGCTGGCCTCAATTCCTGGCTTGAGCCGGGAGAATTCCACCCCACAAGCGAACCTATTCCCAGTACCGCTTGCCCAGGGTGCTGTCTATGGGGAGCGCCGAGGTCGGTAGCACCCGCACACTGCAGTCAGTCGGTCGGCCTGGGAAAAGTGCTATGGGTGGGGCTGGCGTCGATCCTGGGGAGGATATTGGGGTGGTGGGCCTCGGCAGGCAACGCAAAACCTGTCTTGTCAATAGAATAACTGGTTTTTGCACTTTAACAAGGCTTTCCCATCTTTGAAGTCTCCAGCTCTCTCAAGGAATACGTTACCAATGCTTGGCTTGCTTGCCTCGCTGAGAATTGGCATCAATAAATAATTTGAACCAAAATCTACGTCTACAACTCCACCTCAGAAGACTAAACACGCGATATGTAAAATGCATTAAAATTATCCGCCATATCGACCAATTCAATCAACGGTTGAAGGACTAGAATAAAAGGATCTTAATAAAAGAACATACCCTCTGCTGCCCAAACCTGCGCATCAGCCCCATGCAATACAATGTCCAAAAGTATATTCTTTGAATTTTCTGGAAGCGGAATAAAAGAGACTTTTCCCCCAATGGGAGACCAGCCACTGCCTCCTCCGTAGAAATTAGCTATTGTAGATCCATTTTGAATAATATTGATATGATTTTGTGGGGTTGACGACCGTGGGAAAAAACCAATATCCCGACCTGGGTTGGGCATGGCAATTCGAATAACCCCCGCCTTTGCACTGTCGAGCGGTGAAAAAACTTCCAAACCATTTTCCATAGTCTTTTTTACATTATCTAAGGCAATAACCTCTTGACTAATCGTAGATCCGCCAATCTTCGAAACAGGAAGCAGGCTGATATACTTTTCTTGGCATCCTAATTTATCATTTTCCCATGCTGAAAAATGAATATTATGCAAACCAATTACGGATACATCTGGGCCATAATATGTTAATGGCTTGGCTACAGGTTCAATAACAATTTTAAATCTCAGCTTTTCAAATGGAATATTCGAAATGAATTTGCAGGCAAAACCACTATCGACATCAGGACCGACACTAGTTTTCAGCGGGACAAAGGGGCCATCATTCTCTGCGATGTACACCTTGATTATGCCACCAGGCATCTGGTTGACATAATCAAAAGCAAAAACTATTGAATCAAAACGGACACCTTTGCCAGGAACAACAATATATTCCTGGACACCTTTGACATCAAAAGAGACTGGTACAGCCCTCCCCTCGCTGGTAGCATCCAATGTCAGGCCTTCAGAAGAATAAGCATACTGAAAAATGGACCCGTCTGAAGCATGCACATCTAGAAAATATGGGGAACCCTGAACAGTTACATATGGATGACGAGGCAATGACACTTCATAAGAAGATATAGTGTCAGTAATCAGTACAGGATGCTGAGCCAATGCTGTTTTTATTATGGGCGAGTTTCTTTCTCTAGAGTCATATGTAGACACTACATTAATAACTGCCGCAGAATCCGAAGCAGTCAACTTGCCAATCTCGCCGCAACAATCTTTCATTGCATTTCGAAAGTACCAGTTCAACGCCACTTTTGGCGCAGAATTAAGGACAACAACAATCTTATTATTTAATCCGTATTCTCCAAGAGACGTGGCTACTTTTCTGTATGACATAGGTATAATATTTGGACCCAATTCGACGTTTTTGCCATACATTTTGTCACTATATACGAAAACAACCAAAATCGCCAAAGAAGAAGCAATAAATTCCGGACTAAAGTCACGCAACAAATAAGAAAACCCTACAGAAGCAAAGATGCACAGTATAGGAATTATGAAAAACAAATGCCATGCATTAAAAAAAGGGCCGTACCTTACAGAAATCATCATAAGCACCGGCACCACCACAAACGTCAACAACAACAGCGATAGGGTGTTGTCGATCTTCATCGACATAAGACAGCCAAATATACAAAGACATGCAGCAACAATAATAAGAGCCCACTGTTCCATGAAAAAAACATACATATTGCTACAAAACTTTTCCAAAAACCATCGAAACGTCGCCTGGATAACCATCGGATCTTTTGCTAAAAGCATTTTTACAATATAAAATAGTGACGGAATGAGGAATAGTGCACTCGACAGAATGAACCACGCCAAAACTTTCCAGGACATCCTCCTCTGCATAAACAGATAAACCACTAGAAAAACACCTTGCGCACCTACAATAAAAAACCCCTGATAATGAATAAAGCACATTATTCCATTTACAAATGATAATAAAACCAACCAAAATACTTTGTCACTTTTTATATAGTTTACAATAAAAAGCATGCAAATTATCTCAAAATCAACCATCAATGCGTATGGACGAGGAGTTCTTGATAATAATATATGATATGGAAAAACAGACAAGGCAACAGCAGCCAACAAAGCCATCCGTACGCCAAACATACGGCGGACCAAAAAAAACATCAAAACAACACCAACAATTCCTGCGAAGACCGAAATACTACGAAATGCAATTTCTGAATTTCCGAAAAGCGACGCGCCCTTTAATAAAAAATAAAAAAGCGGCGGATGGACCTCATGAAACAATGTCCATTGCAATATAGACTCAGCAGGGAACCCAGAACTATTTATTGCAATTATTTCATCCCACCACAGCGACGAGTTGTCCAAATGATACACACGCAATGCCAGCGCAACAAATGTAATACACACTATCGAAAATCTATTCTTTGAGCTCATAAACCAATCTTCCTACAGATTTGAAAAATCTGAGCTAAACAATATCTTACTAAACACCCACCAGCTGAAGCTGGTGGGTTTAAGACCTGCGAACTGAAAGTCTAGCTGCATCGCGGCGATCCAAGTGATCTATTTGCGACTTATTGCTCAGAGCGTAAAAAATTTAACTATGCGGCCTTGGCATAGGCAACGTATTTCCCTTCAAAATACTTCTTCACCTTGTGCGGACGACGCTGCCGACTGCGCAGAAAGCCTCTCAGCTTGCCCATTAGCTCTGGCTTGTCTTTGGCCTTTCCATCACGAAAATATTGCGCTTGATGTCCTGATTCGCAAGATCGTCAGGATTCAATTCCGGGCTGTAGGGCGGCAGAAAGAACAGCCTGATTTTGTCCTCATGTTCGGCCAGCCACTCTTGGACCTTCTTTGCTTTGTGAACCGAATGCCGCTCCACAATCAGGAACACTTTTCGCCCTTCCAGCTGCTTCACCATCCGAGTCAGGAATTCCAAGAAAATCTTCACGGTGAATCGACCATCGAACACCATGAAACTGAGGTCTCCTTGGTTGGTGATGGTGGTGATCGCGTTGTATCCAAAGCGTTTGCCGCAGCATTTGACGACTGGCGTCACACCCTTTTGACTCCAGGTGGTTCCTGCTTGATGATCCGAGCGGAGTCCGGTTTCGTCGCCCCACCAGATTTTGGCCTTTTCGGCCTTGGCCTGCTGCTGGATGGCGATGTATTTGTGCTCAAGCCAGTGCTTTACCTGGGCAGAATTCTGCTCCAGAGCGCGTTTTGCCGGTTTTTGAGGTGTCAGTCCCCAATCCTTGAGGTACCGGCTCACGGTCCAACGAGACAAACGGATTCCGAAACGCCGCTCAGTAAGAAATCCAACCAGATCACGGGTCCAAAGCAAGCCTGGGAGGCGCAATTGCTCGGGATTCTTGCCCAGGACGGACTTTTTTATGGACTCCATCTGTTTTGATGTGAGTTTCCCACCCTTTGGTCGCCCCTTGGGCTTGCTTGTAAGGCCCTCTTCGCCGCCAAGCCGGTAGGCCTTGACCCACAGACACACTGAGGTACGCGATGCTCTAAATACCTCTGCGGCCATGGTCTGGCTCATTCCTCCCTCGACGACAGCCTTCACGGCTTTGCGCCGAATGGCGTCCTGGGCCGAAGGAGTCAGTTTTCTTGCGTCACCGGAATCCATGCAAGAAATCTATCAAATGTCGCCTAAAATGTTAAATGTTTTATGCTCTGAGTATTAGGAGAGAATAAGAAGAGGAGCGGCAGGGCGGCGGCCACCGCACCACCGACGCGATGCGTGAACATCGCGCCACGGCCGAAGCCGCGCTCCAGCCCGCGCGGGCGTTAGAGGGCTACCGCTTCCGGCTCAACCTGTAAAGGCAAGCATTGAGATACGTTGCGGACAATGCGGACGTTTACTGGCCAAAGGCACCGGGACCATCGAAATCAAATGCCCCCGCTGCCGCACCATCAACCACGTGAGGGCCGCGAGCCCCATCACAGAAGGCCATGGAGCCTCCCCCAGGGAGCGCGCCAATGGCCAGACCGTATCATCCGCCGGGCCTGTCCGACCGTGGCCTGAGGCCAGAGCTTCGCCGATGAACGCTGCGGCGGGTTGGGGGTGGTCTACCAAGCCAGCAACTTCTTGTACTGCGGCAGTCACCTGACGACCTTCTGGCACCTGGATGGGGATTGGTTCCATGTCCTGATGCTGACCGCGCACCGCAAGCAAGGAGGCCGCGCCCAATTCCTCCGGGAGAACCTCAGCCGGGCTACACGCCACCAGTTCCGGCAGTTCCGCTATGTGCTCTTTTTGAAGCACCCCTGGCGCAAACACCTCCGCCTGTCAGTCCAACCATACCCCAAGCGTGAGGCCGCGTGACGGCAACGTGCGTCCGCCGTGTGACTTTGGTCGTCCGCAATAATTTGCTTGGGCAACATGGACCTTCTACAGGACGTCCCCAGTTTTCCAGATGTTCTCCAATGTCCCGGTTATCTAGGGCGGTAGAGGCTATTTCAGTCGACCCGCTATTGAAGTCCGTACCGACCGGGATAAGGCCATCTCCTTGCGTGTCTACCGAGAGCTTGATCACGTTTTCGATGCAGGCCGGGGTCGTTCTTCTTCGTGATCCTGGAGCGATTGCCGGTATTTGCTGACCGCCTGGCGCGATACGCCAAGGAGTTGGGCGGCAACGGACTGGTTGCCGCCCGCCCGGCGCAACGCTTCTTCAAACAACAGTGTACGCGCTTGATTAAGCGTGGGCAGCCTGGGACCAAAGCCCAGAAGTCCCGTGTCCGACGTTGGGCCGGGGAGGCCCTGCCCGGCCGCAGGGTCGAAGGGTAGGACCAGGCGGAACTGTTTTGGTCCAAGCTCTTCGCCGTCGGCCAGACGGGCCGCGTCGTGCACGAGATGGCACAATTCGCGGACATTGCCCGGGAAGGCATACCGGCCCAGCAGGGCCGCGATGCCCGGGACGTCCGGACGCAGCACAACCCCCATCTCCCGGGCCGCCTGGGCCGCGAAATAGTCGATGAGCAGCGGCAGATCGCCGATCCGCTCCCGCAGCGGCGGCAGGGTCACCATGTGGCCGCGCAGCCGGAAATACAGGTCGCGCCGGAAAAGCCCCTGTTCCTGCAGGGCGTTGAGATCCTGGTGCGTCGCGGCGATGATGCGGGCCGTGGACTTGCGCGAAACATCCGAACCAAGGGGCGCGTATTCCGCCTCCTGGAGCAGGCGCAGCAGCTTTTTTTGGGACTGCGGGCTCAAATCGCCGATTTCATCCAGGAACAGCGTGCCGCCCCGGGCCGTCTCGACCAGCCCCGCCCGAACCTGGGACGCCCCGGTAAAGGCTCCCTTGGTGTGGCCAAAAAGGGTGTCGGCCACGATATTATCATCCAGCCCGGCCATGTTGACGGCCACGAATTTCCCCGTCCGCCGGCTGGCCCGGTGCATGGCCTGGGCGATCAGCTCCTTGCCGGCGCCGCTTTCCCCGATCAGCAGCACCGGCCAGGACGTCTCCGCTACGGCCTCGACATAGTGGAACACCGCCCGCATGGTTTTGTCGGCGGTGACGATGGCCGCGAAATGTTCCGGACAGTCCAGCTCCTCCTGGAACAGGCGCTGGCGCAGGGTGGAGTTTTCCCGGCGCAACTCGAAGATCTCGATGGCGTGCTTGATGCCGGCGATCAAGGTGTTGCGCGATTCGGTCTTGACGATGAAATCAAAGGCCCCAAGGCGGATGCAGTTGATGGCGGTCTTGATCTGATTGAGCCCGGAGATGACAAGCACCGGCAATTCCGGATGCTCGGCCAAAATAAGCGGGATGAGTTCCTCGCCGGCGATATGGGGCATCATGAGGTCCACGGCCACGGCGCAGTATTGCTGCCGCCCGAGGGTTTCGAGCACCAACCGGCTGTCGGAGAGCGTCATGACGTTGTCCACGCCCGAGGCGCGCAGGGCGTTTTGAAAGCTGCGCAGCCACGCCTCTTCGTTGTCCACGAGCAACACCGGATAGCGGGGCGAAACCGGTTTTGGCTTGTTACGCTCCATCCCTGTCACCCTGGCCCCTGGAACCGGCTGGCGCCGGGATTGATCGGCCTGACCCATTGGGGGCGGGCCGATCTGTTGTCTTGGCCAGGCCGGCCGCGCAGGCCGGCAGCCGCAGCTCCACCGTGGTCATGACGCCGGGATCGGAAGCAAAGGTCAAACGCCCGCCATGTTCCTCGACGATGGTGGCCGAGACGGAAAGCCCAAGCCCCGTGCCGCCGGTTTCCCGCTTGGTGGTGAAAAACGGGTCCATGATCTTGGAGAGCACGTCCGGCGATATGCCAATGCCCCCGTCCGTCACCCGGACGACCAGGCAATCCGCGGCGGCATCATAAAAGGTCTTCACGCCAATGGCCTGACTGGGTTCGGACAGGGCCTCGCAGGCGTTGACCACGAGATTGATGACGACCTGGGAGAGCTTTTGCGGATTGGCGGTCACCGGCGGCAGGCCCTCGGCCAGGGACACGGTGAAGCGGCGGGTGCTCTTGGCCACAAGATTGCCGACAAGTTCCAAGGAACTGCGCACGACGGCATTGATGTCGATGTCCCATTTGAAATCCTCGGGCGAGTGGCGCGAGAAATTCTTGAGACTGCCGACAATGCCGCGGATGCGGGCGGCTCCTTCAAACATGCGGGCCAGGAGATCGGGCATCTGGTCGCGCAGTTCGGAATACTCCAGGCCCCCGGCCAGAAAATCGCCGTTGTCCCGATAATAGGCGTCCAGGATGGGCGCAACGTCTTCCCAGACCTCCTGAAGCAGCGGCAGGTTCAGCGTGATCACGCTGTTGGGGTTGTTGATCTCGTGGGCCATGCCGGCCACGAGCACCCCAAGGGAAACCATTTTGTCGGCCTGGATCAGCTGCTGCTGTTTTTCCTTGGCCACCTGATCGGCCAACACCTGCTCGGTGATGTCGCGTACGGCCAGCACCCGGGCGGCGCGGCCCTGATAGGCCATGTCGCGTTCCCGGATTTCGCAGACCCGTTCCTCGCCCCCCGGCCCCAGGAATTTCGCCAGACAGGCGTCCCCGTCGTCGGCGTCGGGACAGGCCGTCGCCAAGGGCCGGTCGGCTAAGGAAACCAGGCTTTCGACGTCGCGGCCCAGCAGGGCCTGGCGCGTGCGGCCGAACATGGCGCAGCCGGCCTTGTTGACGTCCAGAATCCTGCCGCCCTGGTGAATGAAGATGCCTTCGAACGTGGCCCCGGAAAGCTGTCGGAAACGTTCTTCGCTTTCCCGCAAAGCCAGTTCCGCCTGCCGCAGCCGTTCGATGGCCTGGGCCTGCAGGTAATTGTTTTCCGCGAGGGTCGAGATCTGGTAGGCGATCAGGCAAAGCGCCTGGCACACATTGAGAAATTGCTCGCGGGTCATGACCGGGACTTCGGCCAGGGCGGTCCGGTATTGTTCTTCGTCGGCCCCGATCTCGGCCGCATAGGCGCGCATCCGGTCGTCGTCGCCGCATTCGATGCGCACCTGTCCCACCACCCAATTGGCCACATGGCGCTCGCCCACATAGATGCTCGTGCCGCCGTCCCACAGGCCGCTGCTCAGGCACGGACGCATGATCGGCTCCAGAGGATCGTTGGACCCGAAGGCCGCGTCGGAACGGATGCAGTTGGCAAGGCCGGTCGGGGTGCGGCGCACCACTTCCCGGCACAGGCGGCAGAAACGGCTCGGGCGGGTGATGGGGCGGCCGTCGACCTCGGTGATGATGGAGGCGACGTTGGTGGCGGCGGCAAAGGCGTCCTGGATTTCCTGGATGGCCTCAAGATTGAAAATGTCGCGGAAGGCCAGCTGGCTGTCGGCCGGTGCTTCGGCCGGCCAGCGAAATCCCGGCCGCGTCGGATCGCGCAGGAGGCACAGGCCATAGCCTGTTTCCAGTTCGCGAATGCGGGCGCGCAGGCTTTCGAGTTCCCGCAGCAGCGTCCCCCTGGCCGGGCGCTGCTGCGCCGGCCCATGCTCCCGTGGCTCCATGTCGCTCCCTCCCGGCGCGCTCTGGCCGCGCCCTCCCAAGTCCTGGGCAGCTTTGCCAGATCCGTGCCGCCGCAGCCCTTCCCGGTCTCGCCCAGCCCGAGCCGGATACGGGCTTTGGCAGACGGTTCCCCGCGCTTTTTCCGGAGAAATGCCCCGTTTTTGTCCTGGGAAAGCCTCTTGCCGGCCGCCAGCCCGGCGTCTTTGCCCGCGCTTGCGTGATCGTGACAACCACCCTTGGCTGGCGACAACCACGGTTGACGGCCTCTAAGGCCCGTCCGGCCTGGGGCCGGGGCCTTTGGCCTGTCCGGTCAGCCTATTTTTGTCAACCTTGGTTGCGGGGGAGGGCGGGGCGAGGCCGTTCCTGAAGCGTCAAATTTTATGTTAACATACTAAAATAAAATGTATTTTATGGTTTGGAACAGCGTTTGAATAAAGTCCTGTCCAGAGCAACGTCCACTCTTGGCCCGGACGCTTAAGCCGCCTCCGGCAACGACAAGGAGCCCCGTCATGCCCGTCACCCTCCAAGCCGCCCGCCGCATGATCGAGGCGGCCAAGGCCAAGGCCGACACCCTGGGCGTCCCCATGGTCGTGGCCGTGGTCGATGCCGGCGGCAACCTGGCCGCCCTGGACCGCCAGGACGACGCCCTGCTGGTCAGCATCGATCTGGCCCGGGACAAGGCCTATTCGGCCGTGGCCGTCAAGGCCGACACCGCCACCATCGGCAGCCTGTCCCAGCCCGGAGCCGAACTGTTCGGCCTTGGCCGGGCCTGCGGCGGACGTATCGTCACCTTTGGCGGCGGCCTGCCCATCGTGGAAAACGGCCGGGTCGTCGGTGGCATCGGCGTCAGCGGCGGCAGCGTGGCCCAGGACACGGCCTGCGCCGAAGCCGGCCTGGCCGCCTATTGAGTCGCTTTTTGCGGCGGCACGTCGCAACGACACATAACCATCCGGAGGAAGCAATGTCCCAGCATCAGGTTCAAGCGCCCGATCTCCATGGCCCCACCCAACGCACCACTGCCGCCCTGGCCCGGTTTGTCGACACCACGCCGACCATCTGTCCCGAACGGGCAATGCTCATCACCGAATCCTACAAGGAGACCGAGGCCCTGCCCATGGTCCTTCGCCGGGCCAAGGCCCTGGAGAAGATCCTGGCCGGGATGCCGATTTTCATCCAGGACGGGGAACTCATCGTGGGCAACCAGGCCAGCAAGCCCAGAAGCGCCCCCATCTTTCCGGAATTTTCGTGCAAATGGGTCGAGGCCGAGCTCGACCGTCTGGCCAACCGCACGGCCGACGTCTTTTTGATCTCCGAGAACACCAAGGCCAAGCTGCGCCAAGCCTTCGCCTACTGGGACGGCAAAACCACCAACGAGTTCGCCGCCGCCATGATGCCGCCCCAAGCCCTGGAAGCCCACAACGACGTGGTCTATACCGTGGGCAACTACTTCTACAACGGCGTGGGCCACATATCCGTGGATTACGCCAAGGCGATCGGCCAGGGCCTGTCCGGTGTCATCGCCAACGCCCGCCAGGCCCTTGAAGCCCTGGACTATGCCGACGCCGAACAGCTCAAAAAGCGCCATTTCCTCGAAGCGGTCATCATCGCCAATCAGGCTGTCGTCGATTTCGCCGGCCGCTTCGCCACCCTGGCCGCCGCCCTGGCCGCCGACTGCGCCGATCCGATCCGGCGCGACGAGCTGCAGGAAATCGCCCGCATCTGCCGCAAGGTTCCGGCCCAGCCGGCCGAAACCTTCCACGAGGCGATCCAGGCCTTCTGGTTCGTCCATCTGGTCATCCAGATCGAGTCCAACGGGCATTCCATCTCGCCCATGCGCTTCGACCAGTACATGGAACCCTACTATGCCCGGGACAAGGGCCGGGTGTTGCCGGAAAAAGCCCAGGAACTCCTGGATCTGCTCTGGATCAAGTTTGCCGAACTCAACAAGGTGCGGGACGAAAATTCCACCATGGCCTTCGCCGGCTATCCCATGTTCATGAACCTCATCGTCGGCGGCCAGAAGCGCGACGGTTCCGACGCCACCAACGATCTGTCGTTTATGTGCCTGCAGGCCGCCGCCAACACCAAGCTCTACGCCCCCTCGCTGTCCATCCGCATCCACGAGGGCACGCCTCCGGCGCTGTACAAAAAGGCCGGCGAAATAAGCCGCCTGGGCATGGGCTACCCGGCCTACTACAACGACCGGGTGATCATTCCGGCCCTGCTGGCCCGGGGCCTGACCCGCGAGGATGCCCGGGACTACGGCATCATCGGCTGCGTGGAGCCGCAGGTGGGCGGCAAGACCGAGGGCTGGCACGACGCCGCCTTCTTCAACATGGGCAAGGTCATGGAACTGGCCCTAAACGACGGCGTGGACAAGCGCACCGGCAAGCAGATCGGCCCCAAGTCCGGCAGCCTGGAAACATTCCAGACCTTTGACGACGTGATGGCCTCCTACAAGACCCAGACCGCCTACTTTGTCCGTCTCATGGCCGCGGCCGACAACGCCGTGGACATGGCCCACGGCGTGCGTTGCCCGCTGCCGTTTCTTTCCTCCCTGGTCGATGACTGCATCGCCGCCGGCAAATCCCTCCAGGAAGGCGGCGCCCACTACAACTTCACCGGTCCCCAGGGCGTGGGCGTGGCCAACGCCGGCGACTGCCTGACCGCCATCAAGAAGCTGGTCTTCGACGACCGCCTGCTCACCCTGGCCGAACTGCGCCAGGCCCTCGACAGCGATTTCGAGGGCCGCGAGGATGTGCGCCAGATGCTTCTCAACCGCGCCCCCAAGTACGGCAACGACGACGACTATGCCGACGCCGTGGCAAAGGAAGCGGCGCGCATCTATTGCGAAGAGGTCAACCGCTACACCAACCCGCGCGGCGGCCGCTTCCAGCCGGGCCTGTATCCGGCCTCGGCCAACGTGCCCCTGGGTTCGGTGGTGGCCGCCACGCCCGACGGTCGCAAGGCCTGGAGCCCGCTTGCCGACGGCGTCTCGCCCATCTCCGGTTGCGACACCTGCGGTCCCACGGCCTCGGTGCTGTCCGTGGCCAAGCTCGACCATGAAATCGCTTCCAACGGCACCTTGCTCAACCAGAAGTTCCACCCCACGGCCCTGGAAGGCGACCAGGGACTCAACAACCTCAAGGCCGTGACCGAAACCTACTTCCAAAACGGCGGTTTCCACGTCCAGTACAACGTCATCAGCCGGGAAACCCTCCTGGAAGCCCAGGCCCAGCCCGAGGCCTACAAGAACCTGGTGGTGCGCGTTGCCGGCTACAGCGCCTTTTTCACGGCGCTGGACAAGTCCCTGCAGGACGACATCATCGCCCGGACCGAACAGACCTTCTAACCCACGTCAACCCACGCCAACCCACGGCCGGGGGACGCAAGACGTCCCCCGGCCCAAGGCCTTGCATGAACTGGAAACAGCGTCAGCACACGTTTCGATTGTCCGACCGGGATCGCCCCGGTCCCACCGGGCTTGTTTTCGACATCCAGCGTTTCGCCGTGCATGACGGCGGCGGCATCCGCACCCTGGTGTTTCTCAAGGGCTGTCCGCTGCGTTGCCAGTGGTGCCAGAATCCGGAATCCATGTTTCTCGGCCCGGAAATCCTGCGCATTCCGCACAACTGCATCTCGTGCGTGAAGTGCATGACTCTGTGTCCCCAGAAGGCCATTTGCTACGATGGCGGCGGCGAAATCGGCATCGACCGTGTCCGGTGCGATCTGTGCGGGGACTGCGTGACGTCCTGCTATGCCGGCTCCATGACTATTGTGGGCCGCTATCTGACGGCCGGGGAAGTCATGGAGGAGGTGGATCGGGACCGGAAGTTCTACGCTGAGTCCGGCGGCGGGGTGACCTTTTCCGGCGGGGAGCCGACGTCCCAGCCGGACTTCTTGCTGTCCTGCCTGCGCGCGGCCAAGGCCCGGGGGCTGCACACGGCCGTGGAGACCTGCGGACACGCGCCCTGGGAGACGTTGGCCGCCTTGCGCGACGTCGTTGACCTGTTTTTGTGCGACATCAAACACATGGACACGGCGCGCCACCGGGAACTGACGGGGATGCCTAACGAACGCATCCTGGACAACATCGCCCGTCTGAGCCAGGCCGGCAGCGCCCTGCGCCTGCGTCTGCCTCTTGTGCCCGGCGTCAACGACAGCGAGGCCAATATCGTTGCCAGCGCGCAATTCGCCGCAGCGCTGCCGACCCTTGAGGGGTTTGACATCCTGCCCTACCACCGCCTCGGTGAAGCGAAGTGGCGACAGCTGGGGCGGGTCTATCCCATGCACGACGTTGCGCCGCACACGCGCGAGGATGTTCTGGCCAAGGCCTGTCTGGCCGGGCAGCATGTTGGAGGCGTCGGCATCGGAGGCTGATCCGGGGCGTGGCATTTTCTGCTGCCGGCCAACGTGTAGGCCGTTCGCCGAGTCTGATGGCAGCGTGGAATTCTTGGCATCGGCGCGGCTGCGGAAAAGGGCGGACTCCACCCGCGCGAGCGGGGAAGGCACGGTAACCCCTCTTTCCCTCATGACATTAAGGGGGCTACCTCCGCCAAGCCCGTGCTCCATTGCGCCAATAGCGGCGCCTGGCGTGTCCCGGGGTGTTGGGTGTTGGCGGCGTGGCCCAGGCCGGTGTTTCTCAGCCGACCGTTTTGCCGCTGCCCTGGATTTGGATGACCGTGCTGTTGTCGCCGGCTGTTGCGGTCTGATGTTGGGATTTGTCGATGGAGACCGTCCCGATGACGGCCTTGATGTCGGCGGCAAAGTCCCGGTCTTCGTCGAGGAGTCCTTCCAGGCGTCGGCGCACGGCTTTCTGCGCCACGGCATCGGTGGGATTGTTTTCCAGAGTGGCGAGGGCTTTGGTCGCTCCTTCGCCGTCCTTGGCAAAACGGTCTTTGACCAGGGCGCAAACTTTTTCCACGCCGGCCTTGCCGAGTTTGGTCGCGACGTCGGTGATGGCTGCAGTCGCCCCGGACTGGGCGGCGACCAGCGCGCTTAAGGCGAGATCGGTCAGGGAGGACAGGTCCATGGCGTTGCTCCTTACTGTGGGCTGGGTTTGTCGGAAGGGGAAGGTTCGTCCGAGTCGCCGTCGTTGAAGAGGGCGTGGAACTGGGCTTGGGGGTTTTGTTTGAGCAGGGCGACGGCTTCCTCTCTGGAGATGGCATGGCGGAGAGAGAGCCAGGTGAGCAGGGTATTGATGGCTTTCTGCTCGAAAGCTTCAGGTAACTGGTTGGCCAAAGTAACATATAACTGAGCAGACTTGCGAGCGATGGGGAGCGCCTCTTCGCGTTGACCCAGGTCGCTGAGCCTGTTGGCGAGATTGTTGAGACTCCTGGCGAGGTCTGGCAGGAAGGCGTCTGGGTTGGCCTGGGTGAGTTGGCTGTAGAGTGCGGTCGATTTTTGGGCGTTTTCCAACGCCTCCGTGCGCTGGCCGGCCTCACTGAGCCTGTTGGCGAAGTTGTTGAGGCTTGTGGCGAGGATGACTCTCTGAGCAATGGAACCATCCTGTTGCTGCCGTAGGTGCTCTACGACACGTGATTGCCATTCCACAGCCAGTTCGCGCAGAGCCGCAGTGCTCTCCGGCAATGCCCCCGTCAGCACAAGAAGCGTCTCCAGCAGTAAATCCGGCCTGTCTCCCAGGGCGCGAAGCCAAACCATGGCCCGTTGGCCGGCTGCCCTGGCCCGGCCGGAGGCATCGCTTTCAGCTCGCGGCGCAAAATTTTGCACGCACCGCACCAACACCGCTGCCACTTCCGACGGCCTTTCGCCAAAATGGATTGGCCTAGGGTTTTCTTGGACACCAACTTGGCGGTATGTCTCTGCCGCTCGGGAGGTGTCGTATGCAGAGAGAGGAAGGAGCGCCCAAGCGATTCTGGGCGCGTCACAAGACCCAGGCCGTGCTGCGGCTGCTTCGAGGCGAGGACATTGACTTGGTGAGCCGGGAGCTGGGGGTGACCGCCGCGACGCTGTCCCAGTGGCGCGACACCTTCCTGGAGGCCGGGGAATCGGGTCTTAACAGCGTGTTGAAAAACACTGCTAAGTGACCGAGACTCCAGCCATCGGGATGGTGGGGTAAGTCGATGGGGCTTGGCCGTCAGGGCGATCGGCAGAGGGGCGATGTCTCTGGCCTGGGATGAGATTCCCCGGTCCCGTGGGCATGCCTTTTACGGCCGTCTCCAGCAAATTCTCAGGAAATGCGGCTTCGACGCCTTCGCCGAGAAGCTGTACAAGACCTTCTATGCCGACAAGGGGCGTCCCTCGATTCGGTCTGGTCGGTATTTTCGGATGCACCTCGTGGGGTATTTCGAGGGCATCGACAGCGAGCGCGGCATTGAGTGGAGGTGCGCCGATTCGCTTTCCCTTCGGGATTTTCTCCAGCTTCGACCAAAGAGTTGGTCCCGGATCATTCCTCGCTCAGCCGGACACGGTCCCGTCTGCCGCTGGCGACCCCCCAAGAGGTTTTCACCTGGGTTCTCAAAGTGCTCAGCAAGGATGGCTTGGTTCTTGGAAGCCGGATCGGCGTGGACGCTTCGACCATGGAGGCCAACGCAGCGCTGAAGACCATCTCCGGGACACGGGCGAGAGCTACCGGAAGATGCTCCTGCTGATGGCCAAGGAGAGCGGACTCGACTCTCCGATGTCTTTAGAAGGTTGCTCGTCGGAAGCGGGGGGGGGGGAGGGGGGGCGGGGCCACCACCACCTTTGCTTGCCACCTCCCGCGATCCGGCCTGCCGCCCCGTGGAGAGCGGCCAACCCCTTTCCTCGGGGCGATTGCCACCAATTTGCCACCACTAATGCCCATTTAATTCAAAATAATAGCCTGGGAAAAGAAAAAGGGCCGACGCTTTTGGCGTCAGCCCTTGGACTTCCTGGTTGCGGGGGTGGGATTTGAACCCACGGTCTTCGGGTTATGAGCCCGTCGACCGCAATTTCCTAACCTCTTTAACTATGTCTAATTATCATTAAAAAACAAACTATTGCTGGTAAAGTTTTCGGGTGAAAATTTGATCGATCTTTGATGATATTTGACGGTTTTTAGCCTTCAGGTTAGGAATAGGTTAGGACGAAACGGCCGCCGCACAAGGCTTCCTAGCGGGTTGTTCGTCCTAACCTATTCCTAACCTTTGGAGGCCAAGCCATGGCGGCAAAATACACCAGGGCGCACAAGGACAAATGGCCGGGCGTCTATGTGTACGAAATGACCGAGCGCACGTTCCAGGGAAAGCCCGACCTCTGCTACATGGTCGCCTACAAAGTGGCGGGCAAGCTGCGCTGGGAAAAGGTCGGGCTCAAGTCCGAAGGCTATACGCCGCAGGTGGCGGCGGAGGTCCGGGCGGATCGAGTCAAGAAGGCCCGGCACGGCGAAGATGTCAAGACCGCCAAGGAAATCGCCCGCGACCGGGCCATGACCGACCGCACCATTGCCGAACTGGCCGACGCGTATTTCGAAGCCAAGGGCGATGCCCTCAAAGGCGTCGTGACGGACCGCAACCGCTACGAGAAGCATGTTCGTCCGCTCCTTGGCGGATTTCGGGCCAGCAAGCTTTCGCCCTTGGACATGGCCCGGCTGCGGAAAACCATGGAAGGCCGGGCGGCGGCCACCGTCTGGAACGTCCTGGAACTCGTCCGGCGCATCGTCAATTTCGGGACCAAGGCCGGCCTGTGCCCGGCGCTCACGTTCACCATCGAAATGCCCAAGAAGGACAATGAGGTGGTGGAGTACCTTGAGCCAGAGCAGGCCGCCCGCCTCAAGGCCGTGCTGGACGAATGGCCTTCCCGGGATGCGGCCAGGATGCTCGAAGTCGCCATGTTTTCGGGCATGCGGCGCGGCGAGGTGTTCAAGCTGCGGATTCGCGACCTGGACTTTCGGGCCGGTCTCATCAGCATCAGGGATCCCAAGGGTGGCAAGACGGTGAGCGTCCCCATGAACCCCATCACCCGCGCGGCCCTGGAAGATCAGCTTGCCTGGAAGGAGGAAGCCTTCCCCGACAGCTCCTACGTGTTCCCGGGAAAGGATGGTGCCCAGCGGGTGGCGTGCAGTGCAGCCAGCCGCATCAAGCAGGCCGCCGGCATCCCGGCCCGGTTTCGCATCTTTCATGGCCTGCGCCATCATTTCGCCGTGACCCTGGCCAATTCTGGGGAATTCACCTTGGATATGATCGGCGAGCTCCTGACCCACAAGAGCACGGCCATGACCCGCCGCTACGGCCAGTTCCTCCCGGACGCCAAGAAGCGGGCCAGCGACAAGGCGGCCGAGCTTTTGACCAACCATGCCGGGCTGGGCAAGCCGGCGGCCACGGACAAGAAGGTGGTCGGGATCGGGGGAGGGAAGTAACCGATGCCTACCGTCAGCGTGTTTTTTGGCATCGTCATCACGATGTATTGGCGGGAGCATGGCCGTCCACATTTTCACGCCAAATATGGTGAGCACGGAGCCACGTTCGATATCGAGACCTTGGCGATACTGACGGGAGAACTGCCCGGCCGTGCGCGGCTCATGGTTCTTGAATGGGCTTTCGAGCACAGGGCGGAGCTCATGGAAAACTGGCGTCTGTGTCAGGAGTGGGCGAGTCCGAAACCCATAGCCCCGTTGGAGTGAGATATGATCCCTTGGGAAGTGAAGGCCGCCAAGCCTCTGCCTGGCTACCGTCTGGAAGTGACGTTCGCGGATGGTGTGCATGGCGTCGTAGACCTCTCGGACGTGCCGCACAAGGGGGTGTTCGCCTTGTGGGATGAGCCCGGCTATTTCGAGCAAGTGCGCGTCGACGCCGAAACCGGGACGGTGTGCTGGCCAAGCGGCGCGGACGTCGCCCCTGACGCCATGTACGAAGAGGTGAAACGGCAGCGTGCGTCCGCCGTGTGATATTGGTCTGCGCTATCGCATGAGGGGATGACGAGAGATGGCCAGGTTCCCCCGCGTCTTCTTACGGCCTGTAAGGGAGGAGAAGCAGAGGGCTCATTCGTGACGTTGCCATGGCACAGGCCACCCGGAAAGACTTGTTTTTCTTGTCGCCCTATCTGATGATGTCTTGTATGATAAGAAAAATAGGTTGTCTGTATTGGCTGGTTCCGGCTGGCGCAGAGGATGCGCGATGGCGGAGTCGGGAAGGGTGGCTGGGCAGTGGTTTGCTCACAGCATGGTGGGGGAGCCCAAGGAGACGTGGCAGACGCTTGAAGCGCATCTGGGCGGTGTGAGCAGGCAGGCCCGGGAGTTCGCCAGCCGTTTCATGGCGGGCGAGTGGGGCGCGCTAGCCGGATTGCTTCACGACGTCGGCAAATATACCGAGGCTTTTCAGCGACGTCTGGCCGGAGCTGGCGTCCGGGTCGACCATTCCTCGGCCGGCGGAAAGCTGGCCGTGGACCGCTTCAAGGGGGCGGGCAAGTTCCTCGCCTACGCCATTGCCGGCCATCATGCCGGGTTGCCGAACGGCCGCGACAATGATCTGGCTTGCCTCTCGGCCCGGCTCCAGGCCGCTGTCGTGCCCGAGCCGGCCCTGGCCCTGGCCGTCGGACCAGCGCCCGCAGCGTTGCCTTTTGCCCAGGCCCTGGGGCGCACCGGCTTTCAGTGCGCCTTTTTCATCCGCATGCTCTATTCCTGTCTGGTGGATGCCGATTTCCTTGATACGGAAGCCTTCCTCGATAAAGAGAAAAGCGCCCGGCGCGGCGGCTATCCGACGCTGGGAAGCATGACGGAGCGTCTGACCGCCCATCTTGCCGGGTTTTCCAACAAGGCCGCGCCTTCGCCCATCGATCCCTGGCGGGCCAAGGTGCTGGACTGGTGCCGGGAGGCGGCCGGCGAGAAACCGGGGCTTTTCGCCCTCACCGTGCCGACAGGGGGCGGCAAGACGCTGTCGTCCCTGGCCTTTGCCCTCAAGCACGCCCTGGCCCACGGCCTGGACCGGGTCATCTACGTCATTCCCTACACCAGCATCATCGAGCAGAACGCCGACGTTTTTCGGCGAGCTGTGGGTGACGACGCTGTGGTGGAGCATCACAGCAATTTTGATCCCTGGAAGGAGCGCGACAGCGGCGCTTCCGAGTCCGAGCCGGCCGGCGACGAGGGGCTGGCCAAGCGCCATGAACTTGCTGCCGAGAACTGGGACGCGCCCTTGGTCGTCACCACCAGCGTGCAGTTTTTCGAGTCGCTTTTCGCCCACCGTGCATCGCGCTGCCGCAAACTGCACAATATCGCGCGCAGCGTGGTCATTCTGGACGAGGCGCAGATGCTGCCGCCCTCGCTCTTGCGGCCGTGCCTGGAGGCTCTTCGCGAGCTGCACGAGAGCTATGGCGCGACAGTGGTGCTGTGCACGGCCACCCAACCGGCGCTGACCCGGCGCGACGGGTTTGCCTTCGGCTTCGAGCCGGGACTCGTGCGTGAGATCGTGCGCGACAGGTCCGGTCTGTTCAAGGAACTCAAGCGCACGCGGGTGACGCATCTGGGCCAGCTTGCCGACGACGAGCTGGCGCTGCGTCTGCGTGGGCACGAGCAGGTGTTGTGCGTGGTCAACACCCGGGCCCACGCCCGGCGGCTCCATGGCCTGCTTGGCAAGGGAGCGGGAGTTTTTCATCTGAGCGCCAGCATGTGCCCGGCCCATCGCACGGAAAAGCTCAAGCACATCCGGGCGGCGCTAACGGCCGGGGAGCCGTGCCGGGTGGTCAGCACCCAGCTCATCGAGTGCGGCGTGGATGTGAGCTTTCCGGTGGTCTACCGGGCCGAGGCCGGGGTGGACAGCGTGGCCCAGGCGGCCGGGCGTTGCAACCGCGAGGGGGAGTTGCCCCAGGGCGCGGTGTACGTGTTTGCCGCCGAGAAAGCGCCGCCGGCCGGGGAGTTGCGCCGGGCGGCCGAGGAGGGCCAGGTGGTGCTGCGGGCCTTTGCCGATCCGCTGTCGCCCCAGGCGGTGACTGCCTATTTCGAGGCGCTTTACTGGCGCGTCGGCCCGGAAGCGCTGGACAAACGAACGGACCGAATCGCCGGGATTTTCGCCGCCCTGCAGGCAGGAGCCAACACCCTCGATTTTCCGTTTCGCACGGTCTCCCAGGAATTCCGGATGATCGAACACTTGTGCGAGCCGGTCATCATCCCCTGGGGCGAGGAAGGGGAGGACCTTGTCCGTGGGCTGGAGCATGCCGAGCACACGGGACGCCTGGCCCGGCGCGCCCAGCGGTATACGGTTCAGGTACCGGCCCGGGTGCGGGCGGCGTTGGTCGCGGACGGCGACGTGGAATGCGTTCAGGAACGGTTTTTCGTGTTGCGCCGCATGTCGCGCTATGACGACGAAGAGGGTTTGTCAGGGGAGGGGGCCGGGGTTTTTCGGGCTGAGGACTGGATACAGTAGCAACGCGGGTTTTCTCCGGCCGGGCGGTTGGCGGAGGAAGCCCTATAGGTGTTTGATTCCGTTTGTCTATTTATATGTCGCATGAAATATATTTTTTGTTTGATACTAAATTCAGTTTATCGTAAAGGCTAAACGACTTCTCTGCAGCCCCGAGGTTTGGCTGGGGGGGCCGGGGAGTGGATTGAAACAGTTTTTTGTAGAGGCTTGTCAATGATCTTGCCCTGGGGGGAGGGAAAAGGAGGGCCGCGAATCAGGAAAAACACCCTCGGCAGTGACCATGCTCCAGCGCACACCAGCAAGGAGGTTGGCATGTCCTTTGGCGTCAGACTCAAGGTCTGGGGCGATTTCGCCTGCTTCACGCGCCCCGAGATGAAATCCGAGCGCGTCTCCTATGATGTCGTCACGCCGTCGGCCGCGCGCGGCATTCTGGAGGCGATCTATTGGAAACCCGGCATTACCTGGGTCATCGACCGCATCCACGTTTTGAGCCCCATCCGTTTCACCGCCATTCGCCGCAACGAACTCGGCGGCAAGATCCCCTACGGCAACGTCAGATCCGCCATGAAGGGCGGCGCGCCCCAGCCGCTGTTCATTGAAGACGACCGGCAGCAGCGCGCCGCGCTGGTGCTGCGCGACGTGGCCTACGGCATAGAGGCCCATTTCGAATTGACCGGCCAGGACGACAACGCCGCCAAGCATGCGGAAATGTTCAAGCGCCGGGCGCGAAACGGCCAGTGCTTCAACCAGCCGTACCTGGGCTGCCGCGAATTCCCGGCCTTTTTCGAGTGGGTGGACGGTCCCTGGCCGGACTCGGACTTGCCAGCCCAGGACCGCGACAAGGATCTGGGTTTCATGCTCCACGACATCGATTTCGCCCACGACATGACGCCGAGGTTTTTCCGGGCCCAGCTGGCCGGCGGCGTCATCGACGTGCCCCGGTTCGACGCGGCGGAGGTGCGGACATGATCCTCACCTCCCTGGCCGTCTACTACGACCGCCTGAGCCAAGAGCCGGAACCGGCCGTGCCGCTGTCCGGGTTTTCGCGACAAAAAATCCACTTCGCCCTGCACATCGACGCCGACGGCAAGCTGGCCGAGCCGCCGGTCTTCGATCTGCGCCAGACCGAAGGCAAGAAAACCGCGCCCCAGGAACTGGTCGTGCCCGAGGCCGTCAAACGGTCGGTGGGCGTTGCCGCCAACTTCCTGTGGGACAACACCGGCTATGTGCTCGGGGCCGACGACAAGGGCAAGCCCGAGCGCACGGCCAAGACCTTCGAGGCGTTTAAGGCCCGGTGCCACGAAATCGGCGACGGCCTGGACGACGCCGGCATGGCCGCCGTGCTGTCTTTCCTCGACGCCTGGAACCCGGCCGACGCGCCGGACCTGCCGGGCTGGGAAGAGATGGTCAAGGGCTGCAACCTCGTTTTCCGGCTGGCCGGCGGCGGATTGGGCTATGTCCATGAGCGCCCGGCCGTGCGCCAGGCCTGGCTGGATCACCTGGCCGGCGCGTCCAGGGAGCGGCGGGGCATGTGCCTGGTCACCGGCCAGGACGCGCCCATCGCCCGCCTGCATCCGAGCATAAAGGGCGTGCGCGACGCCCAGTCGTCAGGCGCGGCGCTCGTTTCCTACAACCAGGAGTCGTTCACCTCCTACGGCAAGGAGCAAAGCTACAACGCGCCCGTGGGCGAGCCGGCCGTTTTCGCCTACACCACGGCGCTCAATCATCTGCTGCGCAAGGGCAGCCGCCAGCGGGTCCAGATCGGCGACGCCACCACGGTGTTTTGGACCGAACGCGCCAGCGAAGTCGAGGGACTCCTCGGCTTCCTGTTCGACCCCACGGCCGACGACGGCACCGAAGACGCCGTCCGGCGGTTTCTGGAAGCCGTGCGCGACGGCAAAAAGCCGCGAGACGACCCGGAGGAACTGCAAAGCGGCTTTTTCATCCTGGGCCTGGCCCCCAACGCCGCCCGCCTGTCCGTGCGCTTTTGGCATGTGGACACCGTGGCCGGCGTGTGCGCCGCCGTCGGCCGCCACTTCGCCGATCTGGCCATGGACCGGGCCTTTGACAACGAGCCCGAATTCCCGGGGCTATGGCAACTGCTGCGGGAAATTGCCGCCCAAGGGGAACTCAAAAACGTCAATCCGGCCCTGGCCGGAGCGCTCATGCGTTCCATACTGACCGACGCGCCCTATCCGGCCAGCCTGCCGCGCGCCGTCATCACCCGCATACGGGCCGATCAGACCGTCAATTACCCGCGCGCGGCCATGCTCAAGGCCTATCTCGTCCGCAACCGTCAAAAGGAGGTGTCCGTGAGTCTCGATCCCAACTGCACCGACGTCGGCTATCGCCTGGGACGGCTGTTCGCCGTGCTCGAAAAAGCCCAGCAGGAGGCCATCCCCGGAGCCAATACCACCATCCGCGACCGTTACTACGGCTCGGCCTCGGCCACCCCGGCGGCGGTGTTTCCGCAACTCATGCGGCTGGCCCAACACCATATCGAAAAAGCCGAATACGGCGGCGTCTCCGACCGGCGCATCGAGGAAATCCTGGAAACCGTCCAGACCTTCCCCAAGCATCTGTCCCTGGACGAGCAGGGCATGTTCGCCATCGGCTACTACCATCAGCGCCGCGAGAACTACAAAAAGACCGCCAAGACCAAGGGGGAGGACTAGACCATGAGCCAGCCCATCGCCAACCGCTACGAGTTCGTGTTCCTCTTTGACGTGGAAAACGGCAACCCCAACGGCGACCCCGACGCCGGCAACATGCCGCGCCTGGACCCGGAAACCAGCCATGGCCTGGTCACGGACGTGTGCCTCAAGCGCAAGATCCGCAATTTTGTGGAACTGGCCAAGGGCAACGTCAGCCCCTTCGAGATCTATATCCGCGAAAAAGCGGTGCTCGGCACGGTGCAAGGCCGCGCCCACGCCGCCGTGGCCAAGGAGGGCGGCAAGAAGGCCGACGCCATCAAGGAAGCCCGGGACTGGATGTGCGCCAATTTCTTCGACGTGCGCGCCTTTGGCGCGGTGATGTCGCTTAAGGACAACAACTGCGGCCAGGTGCGCGGCCCGGTGCAGCTCAACTTCGCCCGCAGCATCGAACCCGTCGTGCCCCTGGAAATCAGCATCACCCGCATGGCCGTGGCCACCGAGAAAGAGGCCGAAAGCCAGTCCGGCGACAACCGCACCATGGGCCGCAAACATATCGTGCCCTATGGCCTGTATCGGGCCGAAGGCTTCATCTCGGCTCATCTGGCCGCCCAGACCGGCTTTTCCGAGGACGACCTGGAATTGCTGTGGCAGGCGCTTTTGGTCATGTTCGATCACGACCATTCTGCCGCGCGCGGCAAGATGAACGCTCGCAAGCTCGTCGTCTTCAAGCACGAGTCGATGCTCGGCAACGCACCGGCCCAGAAGCTTTTCGATCTGGTCGGCGTGTCCCGGGCGACCGACAAAAGCTCGCCGGCCCGGGCCTACAGCGATTACGCCGTGGCGGTCGATGCCGCCAACCTGCCGGTCGGTGTGGAGCTGATCGAAAAGCTCTAGCAGGGGAAAAAGCCATGTTCAGCGAGGAGGCGCTGCTCCCGATTTCGGCCTTGCAACATCTGCTCTTTTGCCGGCGGCAATGTGCGCTGATCCACATTGAGCGGGCCTGGGCCGAAAACGTCTTCACGGTCCAGGGCGGCATCCTCCACGAACGGGCCCATGAGCAGGGGTACGAGTCCCACGATGGCATACGCGTCGCCCGGGCCGTATCCCTGCGCTCCTTGCAACTTGGCCTGACGGGCGTGGCCGACGTGGTGGAGTTCCACCCGGCCAGCGATGGCCTGGAGACGGCCTTCCCCGTGGAATACAAGCGCGGCAGGCCCAAGGCCGAGGCCTGCGACACGGTGCAGTTGTGCGCCCAGGCCTTGTGCCTGGAAGAAATGCTGGGAAGGCCCGTGCCGGCGGGCGCGCTTTTTTACGGACGTACCCGTCGTCGTCTGGGCGTGGCCTTCGACGCCGCCTTGCGGGAGACGACGCAGGCGGCCTGCCAGGATTTGCACGCCTTCATCCGGGCCGGGCTCACGCCCGAGGCTATGTACGACTCCCGCTGCGCCTCCTGTTCCATGGAAGGGGCCTGCCTGCCGCGCGCCTGCGGCGGCAAACGCTCGGTTCGGACCTATCTGCGCCAGGCGCTGGAGACGCCATGAAACGTCACCTCAATACGCTGTATGTGACCACTCAGGGCGCGTATCTGTTCAAGGACGGCGAGACGTTGGCCGTCAAGGTCGAGGAGACGGTGCGGTTGCGCCTGCCCATCCACACCGTGGCCGGGGTGGTGTGCTTCGGCCAGGTGTCGGTCAGTCCGTTTCTGCTCGGTCACTGCGCCGAGAACAACGTGGCCGTGAGTTTCCTGACAGTAAACGGCAAGTTTCTGGCCAAGGTGCAGGGGCCGGCCTCGGGTAATGTGCTGTTGCGCAGGCAGCAATACCGCATGGCCGACGATACGGCGACCTGCGCCGCGACGGCGCGCTTTTTCCTCACCGGCAAACTGGCCAACGCGCGCACCGTGCTGTTGCGGGCGCTTCGCGACCATGGCGAGAAGATCGACGCTTCGGCCGTGCGCCGGGTCGTCGACCGGCTGAGCCAGCATCTGACGGGTCTTGAGGCCCGAAGCGACCTGGACGCCCTGCGCGGTTTGGAAGGCGACGCGGCCCACGCCTATTACGGCGTGTTTGATCAGCTTATCGTCTCGTGCCATGAGGCGTTCCGGTTTGCCGGCCGCAACAGGCGGCCGCCCCTGGACCCGGTCAATTGTCTGCTGTCGTTTCTCTACACGCTGCTGGCCCATGACGTGCGCTCGGCCCTGGAGACGACGGGTCTTGATCCGGCGGTGGGTTTTCTGCACCGCGACCGTCCGGGCCGCCCGGGCCTGGCCTTGGACATGATGGAGGAGTTCCGGCCGTTTTTCGCGGACCGGCTGGCCTTGACGCTGATCAACCTGGGGCGTGTGCGGCCCAAGGGGTTTATCACGGCGGAGACCGGGGCCGTGCTCATGGACGAGGCCACGCGCAAGGAGGTGCTTATAGCCTATCAGGAGCGCAAGCAGGATGTGGTGGAACATCCGTTTTTGCGGGAGAAGATGCCGCTCGGCCTGCTTTTTCACATGCAGGCGACGCTTTTCGCCCGCTATGTTCGGGGTGATCTGGACGGCTATCCGCCGCTTTTGTGGAAGTAGGCCATGTTGGTGCTGGTGAGCTACGACGTGGCGACGGCTGATGACGGAGGATCTGGTCGGCTGCGCCGTGTGGCCAAGGCGTGCAAGGATTATGGCCAGCGCGTGCAGTACTCGGTGTTCGAGTGCCTGGTTGATCCTGGCCAATGGGAGCGTTTGAAGCATCGTCTGCTTGGTTTGATTGACCCGGACAAGGACAGTCTGCGTTTTTATTACCTTGGGTCGAACTGGCGGGGGAGGGTAGAGCATGTCGGCGTCAAGCCCGGCGTGGACCAGGAAGGGCCGCTTATCATCTGAATCGCGAACCGCCAGCGCCCGGCAAAACCCCGGCCGGATCGCGATGGTGCTAATTGTAGTGATAACAGTCGGATAGCTTGTCAGGCTCTTTGACAACAGAGCACGTGTTGGTAAGAGTCGGAAGGTTCGCGGCAGCGTGGTTCTCAGGCCGCGCAACCGCTAGGTCGCGTAAGCGACAGTCGCCCCCTGCGCGGGGGCGTGGATTGAAACGTCTTGCCCACCCACACGCCATTGATCCAGACATCGGTCGCCCCCTGCGCGGGGGCGTGGATTGAAACCGGGAACTCCAGCAGCACCGACGGGCAATCCGCGGTCGCCCCCTGCGCGGGGGCGTGGATTGAAACGACGACTGGGCCAAGCAGGTCGCCGCCGGCACCAGTCGCCCCCTGCGCGGGGGCGTGGATTGAAACCAGGCGGCCACGGAGGTGGTGGCGTAAATGGACATGTCGCCCCCTGCGCGGGGGCGTGGATTGAAACGACCTGGACGAGTACCAGGATTACGAAATGATCGGGGGTCGCCCCCTGCGCGGGGGCGTGGATTGAAACCCCCCATGCCGCCGCGCCTCCTTGACCAGATCACGTCGCCCCCTGCGCGGGGGCGTGGATTGAAACCACGAACGGTAATTCCGGTCTCCAGACCATGCCAGTCGCCCCCTGCGCGGGGGCGTGGATTGAAACCATGAGCTGGCCGGCCCCCAGCGGCGTGGACCCCTGTCGCCCCCTGCGCGGGGGCGTGGATTGAAACCAAGGGCAGCTCGCCGGAACCGACCGAGCCGGCGGGTCGCCCCCTGCGCGGGGGCGTGGATTGAAACCGGCCGTGCCCGGCAGCGTCCCGGGGCAGGATTCGTCGCCCCCTGCGCGGGGGCGTGGATTGAAACCGGCTTTTGACGTTTGGAACTGTAGCCCCCTTGGCTTTAGTCGCCCCCTGCGCGGGGGCGTGGATTGAAACCGGCTCCCCGGCCGGATCGGGCGAGGCCAGGAGTTGTCGCCCCCTGCGCGGGGGCGTGGATTGAAACTGGGCCAACCCAAGCCAATGAAGAGTCTGACTTTCCGTCGCCCCCTGCGCGGGGGCGTGGATTGAAACTTTCCCCTGCCCTGGTACTTGTAGACCCAGCCGCCGTCGCCCCCTGCGCGGGGGCGTGGATTGAAACTTGCCCTTGAGCAGCAGCCGACCCTTGATGACCGGTCGCCCCCTGCGCGGGGGCGTGGATTGAAACCTGGATGCCGGTGACCACGCCGCCGGGGCTGTCGCAGTCGCCCCCTGCGCGGGGGCGTGGATTGAAATCAGTCGCACAGTGCCGCCGCCGGGGCCAATACGCCCGTCGCCCCCTGCGCGGGGGCGTGGATTGAAACGATATGACCCCCGTCAAGGCCGCCCTGGCCCCGTAGTCGCCCCCTGCGCGGGGGCGTGGATTGAAACATCCTGACGATGGCCCACAATGACCATCTCCAGGAGTCGCCCCCTGCGCGGGGGCGTGGATTGAAACCAAACGATTTGCTTGGTGCCGGAAAAATTGTGCGTGTCGCCCCCTGCGCGGGGGCGTGGATTGAAACCTTAAAGTCGTTGACGCTGGTGGTGGCGCACCACATGTCGCCCCCTGCGCGGGGGCGTGGATTGAAACCTCCGACGCAATCTCTGTCACCTACCGAAGCTCGTGTCGCCCCCTGCGCGGGGGCGTGGATTGAAACATCAGGATGTACAACAGGTCGGCAAACGCTTTTGGGTCGCCCCCTGCGCGGGGGCGTGGATTGAAACGCGGCCAGGGTTGTGTCCACGCCAACAAACTCGCGTCGCCCCCTGCGCGGGGGCGTGGATTGAAACCTATCCAACTCGTCCAGGAGGCTGTCGGCCGCAAGTCGCCCCCTGCGCGGGGGCGTGGATTGAAACAAACGTGTCCACGGCCTCGTCGTCGAAATTGCAGGCGTCGCCCCCTGCGCGGGGGCGTGGATTGAAACCCGGGATGCGCCACTCTCGTGGTCCCCGTCCACCGTCGCCCCCTGCGCGGGGGCGTGGATTGAAACTGCGTATTTACGTTGCCTGTTGAGGTGGAGGGCGGTCGCCCCCTGCGCGGGGGCGTGGATTGAAACTACGTCAAAGACGCGTCCACGTCCTGGTTGGTGGCGTCGCCCCCTGCGCGGGGGCGTGGATTGAAACGAGAACCAGCACGTCGGCAAGCCTTTCGTGAGCCGGTCGCCCCCTGCGCGGGGGCGTGGATTGAAACGACAAGGCGTATAACAGCGTGTTGAAAAACTCCGCCAAGTGACCGAGAATCCAGCCATCGGGGTTCCGGAGGTGATCTGATGGGGCTTGGCCGTCAGGGTGATCAGCAGGGGACGATGTATCTGGCCTGGGATGAGATCCCTCGGTCTCGTGGGCACGCTTTTTACGATCGTCTCCAGCAGATTCTCCGGAAAGCCGGCTTCGATGGTTTCGCCGAGAAGCTGTGCAAGCCCTTCTATTCCGACAAGGGGCGTCCCTCCATTCCGCCTGGCCGGTATTTTCGGATGCACCTCGTGGGGTATTTCGAGGGCATCGACAGCGAGCGCGGCATTGAGTGGCGCTGCGCTGATTCGCTTTCCCTCCGGAATTTTCTCCAGCTTTCGCCCAAGGAGTCTGTGCCGGATCATTCCTCGCTCAGCCGGACACGGTCCCGTCTGCCACTGGCGACCCACCAAGAGGTTTTCACCTGGGTTCTCAAGCTGCTCAGCAAGGATGGCTTGGTCCTTGGAGGCCGCATTGGCGTGGACGCTTCGACCATGGAGGCCAACGCGGCGCTCAAAACCATCGTGCGCCGGGACACGAGTGAGAGCTACCGCAAGATGCTCCTGCGCATGACCAAGGAGAGCGGCATCGACTCTCCGATAGATGAGGATCTGGCTCGCATGGACCGCAAGCGCGTCGGCAAGACGCTTTCGAACAAGGACTGGCGGTCACCGGTCGATCCCGAGGCGAAGATCGCCAAGATGAAGGATGGCCGAACGCATCTGGCGTACAAGCCCGAGCACGCGGTGGACCTGGACACCGGCGCGGTGGTGGCGGCCGAGGTGCATGAAGCGGACAAAGGGGACACCTCGACTCTGCAAACGACGCTGAAAGCCGCTCAAGAAAGTCTGCGGCGGGTCACTTCCACACCGCCATGCCCGGACGACCCTGCGGAACTGGTCGCGGATAAAGGCTATTTCTCCCGGGATGTCCTCAAGGTTCTGGACGGTGGACCATGGCGGACGAGAATCGCCGAACCCAAACGCAACGGTCTGAACTCCTGGCGTGGCGACCAAGAGGCGCGACGCGCCGTGTACAACAACCGAATCCGGATATCCTCGATGGTCGGGAAGGCCATGGGAAAACAGCGGACGGAACTGGTCGAAAGAAGCTTCGAGCATACGCTGGACCGGTGCGGCGGCATGCGCCGGGTCTGGCTCAGAGGACGAGAGAACATCCGGAAACGCTATCTGGTCCATGTGGCTGGTTTCAATCTCGGCCTGCTGATGCGGGTCAAGACCGGCCATGGCACCCCCAGGGGCTGGGCCAGTGCCTGGCTTGCGCTCATTTGGCCTGACCAGCATCCCTCAATGGCCTATTTGGCCATCGTCATGGTGGTCAAGGGACGATGCTGCGGGATCATCCCCATCGCCATCATCTGCGGGGGAGAATAGCCGGAAACAGCTTTTTGCAACGGCCTGATAGGCGGTGTCATTGACCGCCCTAATGGAGCCAGCGATGTTCACCCCTAATGGAGCCACCTTGGGTGGCGATTCCGGGGTTCGGACGCATCGAAAAGTTAGGTGTTTTCCTCCGCACCGGCAACGAGGTTTTTGAGCGCCGCTTCCTCTCGGGAGCTTCGATAGCTCCTTCCTTCAAGAATGACCTTGTAGGCTCCATGCCGAATCCGGTCCAAGGTCGCCGCCCCCAGCAGTTTATTGTTGAAAGCCTCCCCCCATTCGGCGAAGTCCAGGTTGCTGGTGATGACCGTTGCGCAGCGCTCATAGCGCTCGGCGATCAGGTCGTGAAAATCCTCATTCTCAGAGGATTTAAAGGGTTTCAGACCAAAATCGTCGATGATGAGCAGGTCCGTCTTGGCCAGGGTGGACAGTTTTCTGTCATAGGTGTTGGTCGCCTTGGCCGCCTGGAGCATCCCCAGGAGCTTGCCGATAGGCGTAAAGAGCACCTCGTAGCCGTTTCTGGCGGCGGCATGGCCAAGGGCCTGGGCGGTATGGCTCTTGCCGGTGCCACAGGGACCGACGATGAGTACCGGGGCCTTTTCCTCCAGGAAGCGGCAGGTGGCCAGGTCCAGGATGAGCGCCTTGTTGACGGACGGATTGTAGCTGAAGTCGAAGCTTTCCAAGGTCTTTTCGCTACGAAAACCGGCACGGCGGACGCGCAGTGAGAACTTCTTCTGTTCCCGGCGGGCCACCTCGTCCTGGATCAGCATGGCCAGGAACTCCACGTGTGACAGGCCGTTCTCGATGGCCTGTTTGTTGCGGATCTCCATGGAATCCAGGATGCCGGAGAGCCGGAGTTGCTTGAGCGCGGGTTCGAGCGCTGGCATAGGGTTCATGAGTTCCTCCTTTTCATTGCAGTATTCCTCGCAGTTCACGGCAATATTTCGACTTTCCTCTGTAGACCTCTTTCACCTCCTCATGGAAAACGGGACGCGGCAGGACATCCAGCCCTTTTTCCAGGATGCGTTTGACGGTGTTGTAGCGAGGATCGTGATGGTCCAAGGCGCGGCGGCAGGCGGCTTCCAGGCGTTTGGCCCCATACTTCTTCTTAAGCTGGAGTGTTCCTTGGGCGGCCCGGAGATTGTCCAGGACCTTGTGGGAAAACAGCGCGTCGATGCACTCCCGACAGGCCAGGCCGACCTTCTCGGCCTGGGCCAGACACCATTGCGGATCGTGCATGATGTAGGCTTGGGCTTCAGGTGGCTGATGCTCCTGGACAGTGGCTTTGCTCCCGGGGCGTGACAGCCGAGAGTGGATGGCGACCAGTTCGTTGTCGTGGAAGATCTGGACGGTTGTTTCCGTGGCGCGCAGCCACAGGGTTTGACGCACCAGACGGTGCGGGGCGGAGTAGTAGCAGCGGCGGAACTCGACGTGGCAATTGCCGTGCAGCTTCACCTTGGCCCAGACGGCCAGCTCCAACGGCACATCCGGCAGAGATCGCAAGACATGCTTCTCTGTTTCGACGAACATCGCTAAGGGCTGTTCCTTGGTGGTGCCATGGATACGGTTGCCCGCCATGCTCATGACCCAGTCCAGCAGCTGGTCATTGGCGTCCCGTAAGCTGCGGAAGTCGCGTAACGGCATGAAGTTGTTCTTGATATATTTAACGCCAGCCTCCACCCGGCCTTTTTTCTGGGGATCACGCGGCGGACAAGGCGACACCAGGAATCCGTAACTCTCTGCAAATTCGGCATAAGAACGCTGTACCACGGGGTCATGGTAGCAGGCCTTGGTGATGGCGCACTTGGGATTGTCGATGATGACCCTGGCCGGGACGCCGCCGAAAAACTCAAACGCTCTACGGTGGCACCCAAGCCAGGTCTCGATTTTCTGGTCGCGCACGATCTCCGCATACTGATGCCGGCTCCAAGCCAGCGTCATCACGAAGAAATGGGTCTTGATAACTTCGCCTTGTGAAAGCGTCAGTGATCTCCGGTCCGGCACCAAAATCCACCTGCACCGCGTCGCCCGGGGCAAAATCCAGCATCACCGTGGCCGCCGGAGTGACCTCTTTGATCTTGGCAATGAAGCGCCTGACACTTGAATACGCACCCGTGAAACCGTGCTTGCGAATCAGGGCTTGGTGGATCGTGCAGCCGGCAACGCCCTGCTTGACCCAGTCCCGGACGTCGTCTTGGAAGGGGATGATACTGGAAGTGGATGGCTGCTTCGATGCCCGGCCAGGAAAAAACGAAGCAAGGTCCGCGTCAGCGGGCACGGACGCCGCTGGATTGAGCCATCCTTGCGATTCGGCTGTCTCACGGACGTGGGCGAGTTTTCTGCGCCCCATCAGGCCGGTCTTTGCGATCTGCCTGTCGGACTCGCCAAGGCGCATCCGGACAAGGGCTTGACGATACTCGTACATCTCGAACCTCCGATTAGACATCCCGCGCTCCTCCCGTTTGTGAATCGGGAAAAAGTACGCGGCGTCTCGAAGGTCCGAAACCCGGTCGCTTACGGCTGCCCTGGCTCCATTAGATGATCACGGAATGGCTCCATTGCCTGATCACCAAATGGCTCCATTATGGGAGCACGCCGTGGCTCCATTAGCTGAGCACCCAGTGGATCCATAGGAGCGGTCGCCGACAGGCACATGACGCGAAAACGGAGATCATCTAGATTCTTGGCGCTTTGTAGGCCGACTGCCAACAACCCATTTGCGATGAACAAAAGTTGTTACGACAACGAACCCGGCAAAAAAAAGAGACACTCCAGTCAGCAGCATGCCGCGACTGCTGGAGTCTGGCTCAATAACCACAGGACTGGCCGCAGACGTGACCTCGATGACTGTCCCGCCATAGGGAGATTCTCGCAGGGGCCTGGCTCCATGGAACATATGATGCCCAACAGCGCCCCAGGGAAGCCAGGGCAAAAGGATGTGGTGGCCAGCAACACCAGCGGGAATGATGGTTACGCTTGTTGGAGTTGCCGTAACAGGCAACAGCGTCTGGCCAGACTGAGCGACGATGCGGTTGCTGTAGAATTCCGAGATAGAAAAATCACCGTAAAAATTCGGATTTTCTGTAAGATAAGGCATAAGTTCACGGTTTCGGTCATAAAATGTCAGACAGGTCATCGTCAGCGCAGCATAAATCACAGCATTCCGGATGCGCCCGGAGAATCTGGCGTGGCAACGACCAATGCGATCGACCACAAAAAAAATCATGAAGTTGTAGGCGACAAAAAGAAAACGAAAGGGATATATCTCGGACGAAGACAGGAGTAAATAGCCAGAGACGGTGCGCCAGATCGTGTTCCAGCCTAGGAGAAAAAATACTGATGCGGCGAGCAAGCAAACTCCGTCGCGAAGACGGAGGGCATTAACGATGCGAAGCTGGCTGAGATATTCAAAAACAAGCCAAACGACGAGCAAAACAAATACCGATCCAACCAAAAGCGAACCGTCGTAAAAGGCCACGTTATATTTTGTGTAAGTCTCGGGAAAGAGAAACATCGGAAAAGAGTCGTCAGTCAAAAGCCCCCAGACGTCTGTCAACGAGGCATACCCGACGGCGGGGAAACGCTCCCAGACGCCGTAGACCTTTGACACCGCATAGACTTTCGGCAAAACAAGTATGAGCGTACCCATGAAAAAAAAGGCTGCCCGCCACAATACATCGGCCCGGCGACCAAGCAGCGCGATCATAGCAATAGTCACCCCCATAGCCATGCAAAGCCAAACAAATAAATGCAGCGCACCTTGGTAGAATATCCAAGCGGCGACGAGCGACGCACCGGCCAATTGAATCGGCCGAAACTGCTCTGAAATCAACAGGGCGACCAAAAGCGGCACTAGGCACAGGCTTATCTGGGGCGTGTAACCAATAGCCAAGTGCTGGACCAGCCAGGGGTTTAATAAAAAAAGAACCAACAACGCCATAGTCTGTACAGTGCCGAGGCCCGTTCGCGCGGCCAAGAACCGCACCCCCCAGACAGCCACAAAAATGTGTGCGGCAAAATAGGCTTTCATAAAGGCCATGAAAGACATTACGTAGGCTAGAGGAAGAAAAGGAGACAAGCTAATGACTTCAGGATTAGACCAGTAAGACAGATCCTGGAGAGTAGAAAACCATGCTATATCCGACGGTATAGCTAAAAACGAGACTGGAATTACTCCAAACTTATGCAAAGAGTCGTATAAAAAATGAAAATAAAAAAGATCTTTCCTCCAATCCAACGCACCAACTCGATCTGAAAAAATAAATTCTCCGTAAAAAAAATATACAATCCCAAAAGAAAAGAACGAATAGAAGGCAAGACTATACCACGATTGTATTTTTTTAAAATTATAAAGACAGCAAACATCGCGGACTTGTTGCCCGGGTCCAATGACAGTTAACATTTTAAAAATATATTCCTTTTTTTATCCGAAAACGGTTTAAAGCCTGTCCTCAACAAACAAGCAACCAATTGCGAGCTGGTTTCATAGCCAAATCAGCTACCACCGGCATAGCCGGTGGTATGATGATGCCCCCTCGAAGGGGGCTAACGACTCAAGAATAAGAAACTTCCGGTATCATGCCATTATGAATCACTTGTCGGATTGATTACCGAAGGCCAGATTCCCGGAACGGTCGAACCGATTCGGGTCACACCGCCAGAGGCGGTGGTTTATCTGTTGGAATTAAGCTTCTTCATCATTTCCACAACAAATCGGAATAATTTTTTTATGCGTGGATTGTATTGCAAAATACCACAAGTCGCCTAGAATAATCAGCCCGTCAAAAACCCATCATCATTGTTTGACAAATAAAAAACAAATATCGAGTGTATTACAGCGCTGAAAGTCTCGTCATGACAAACTCCTCAGTATCATCTGCGCCCATGCACAGAGTTCATACACGATCTGGCGCATCGTCTACACTCATTAGCAGTGTCATGTTCGCTCGGTTCACCAGTTTCACTCCGACAGACTCCGCACATTCCGCAGCGCTTATCGTATATATTTTTAATCAATAATCATCTACGCAGTCCGCTCTGCCAAAGTCACTCGAATCATTTCAAGACCCTTAAACAATAATCTATAGAAAACAGCTATCCGCTGAATCTTTACCACAGAAAAGACAAAAGAGAAAGAGGATCAAATAGTGGCCAAATCGGGTCCGCCAACTATGGGGAGTCAGGCAAAGTGAGAAGTGGCGTGGGGGCTGAATCGGGTAGGACGGGCGTGGGCTAAACGTAGGACTGACGTGGACTTTGGGGTGTCTGCCCGGATCGCGAGAGGGCAATAGGGCAAGATGGGAAAAGCGGCTAAAAGGCGGAAAGCGTTTCAGGCAAATTGAGAAGGCACGTCACCTGCAGCCCCGACCGATCTGTTGAAGGCAAATCCAGCTGAGGCAAACGCTACGGAGCCAATGCCACTCATTTAAATCCCCTGTGAAAAGCTATTTTATACCGCCGGAAAAGCCTCCCCGCAAGAAATCAGCCATACAAAGGACAGCTACAATTATTGTAACCACTCCAAAAAACCTGACGACGCCGGAATCCTTGCCTTTAAGCAACGTCAACATTCTCGTGATAATATAAAAACCGATCATCAAGCCAATGTCAGGAATCAAAGCGCTCTACTCCAATTCGTATAGTGTGCTTATCGCACGTACTCCCGGCAACTCCAGACGACCCGCCCGATAATCCGTACTGACGCGGCCAGATCGCCGTTCATGTCCACTTCTATGGGCTGGTAGTCGGAGTTCTTGCTTCGCAGCACCAGCTTGCCTGGAATACGATCCAGGTATTTCACAAAGACTTCCTGCTCCACTCCCACCGCGAAAAGCCCGCCAGAGATAATTGCATTCTGGCTTTCATCGATAAGCACGGTATCCCTATCCAGCAGGATAGGTTCCATGCTGTCGCCAGCCACGTCCATCAAGACCATTTTCTGAGGACGACCTTTTCGCCGCAGAAAATCCGTCTTGAACGCATAATAGCCGATCACCTCGCCTTCCGTCTCCAGACTGCCGGAGCCTGCCGCCAACCGGGCCTGCACCTTCGGGACAAGCGTATACCCCATGCTGGGAGCGGCTTCCGGAGCCATCCAGGGGGGCGCGTCTGCCGGAATTGCGCCCGTCGTTTGCCCTGGTCCTGAGGCAACCGCAGCCCCTCCGCGTTCCATCGGGCCGGTACCGTAAAAAAGCCAGTCCGCAGAAACGGAAAAACCTTTAGAAACCTTCGCTATCCAGACAGGAGGGATTTGCAGGCTGCGCTTGGCGGCCGAGACCGCTCCTTGCTTTATGCCTAAAGCCTTGGCGAGCTCGGTGTCCGTCCCTGCCCCTGTGGCCAGTTTGAGACGGGTAAATATCTCCTGAAATTCAGCGGTTGCAGCTTTTTCGTCCGAAGGTGCAAGGGAACCTGCAAGGGTCATAACTTTTCCTTTTAGCAGCACCCCCAACAAAACCAAGGAGATAGCGGCTCAACTGGTGTTTAAACTGTTTAATTAAGCTGCAAGCAATTTTTCCGTTGACGATTAAATGCCTAGCCGTTAATCATGATCCCAGAACGGCGACGGTTGGCCCGTTACGAACGTAGCTAGCAGGGCCAAAGGTTTTACTCAATGTCCGCCATTCGGTTTTTTTCGGATTGGAGAAATCAACATTGGCCCCTCAGTCCCGACGACTCAGCCTGCTCGAACTGGTCGAGCTCTGCCCGGACGAGGGTCTGGCCCTGTCCATGGACCGGATTATCCAGGCAGCGGGAGTGTCACGGGCAGAAGCCGTGGACAGGCTTAATGCCGCAGCCAGGCGCTTTGGCGTGCGGTTGACCTCGGGAAACGCCAGGGAGCTTGGCTTGGCCACCTTTGAAAAGTGGCTCAACCCCAAAGAGGTCGACTACGTGCCCACAATCCGAGCCCTGAATCTTTTCTGTCATGTGTTTGGAACTCCTGAACCCCTCGACGTATTGGCGCGTTCGCATGGAATGGGCTGGAGAGTGATCGGAGCCGCCGATGCCAAGCTTCTGGAGCTTGCGCGCACCGAACGGGAGATCAAGGCACTGCGCGAGCGCAAACGAAAAATTGAGGCTGAACTATGAAACGCGAAGGAAACAAGATTCGCGCGTGGCTCGTGGAAAGACGCATTTCTGTGTCTGACGTTGCTCGCTCGGCAGGCATTGCGCGATCGATGGTTTCGGAAACCATCCACGGCAGAAGAAACAACAGGCGCGCGCTCCGTGCGCTTGTTGCCGTCGGTTGTCCGGAAAAACTGCTGGCGCTGCCCGAAGACATGCAGGGCGAGCAAGCGGCTTAGGTCGAACGCCTACGGTTTACGGCATCGCCATGCGGGAAAACTACACAGCCAAGGACATTGCCAAGGCATTCGATGTCTCACGGCAAGCAATCGAAGCACGGGCCAAAAAGGACGGCTGGGCGTTTCAAGAGGAAAGTTGCCGTGGCGGCAGACGTCGCCTGTATTTGGCTGCTTCGCTCCCCGAAGACGTCCGCACCGCGCTGATCGCCCACGAAGGGGTTCATCTTCCTGCTGACTCGAGCGAAACACCTTTGACCGAAGCGCAGCGCCGCAAGGCCCTGGCCAAGGCCGATCTGGTTCGCCTTTACATCGACGCCTTGGCCAAGGCTTCCAACAAGGGCCGCGCGCGGGAAGAATTCATTGCCGCCTACACGGCCGGCGTCTGGCCGGCCATCCGGGAGGTGCTCGGCGACGTCTCCTGGAAGTCGGTGGAGCGTTGGAAGCTGGCCATGCGTCGGACCGGCTCGGTCCTGAAGCTGGCCGACACGCGTGGCGGCGTTCGCGTCGAGCCGGTGGTGACCGAAAGGCACGCCCAAATCCTGCTTGCCCTGGCTCGGCATCCCAACAAGCCGCGTCTGGCCGAAGTCTGCCGCATGGCCCGGGAAGCCTTCAAGGCCGCCGGACTCCCCGACTGCGCCGACATCACGCTGTACCGCTACCTCAAGAAGTGGATGACCCTCAATTATGGGGAATGGGTCTATGCCAGACAGGGCAAGAAGGCCTGGAACGACCTGTGCTGTCCCTTCATTGAGCGCGACTACTCCCGGATCGGCGTCGGCGACATCCTGGTGGCCGACGGCCACGCCCTGAATTTCGAGATTCTTGACCCCGAGACCGGCAAGGGCGCGCGCATGGAACTGGTGCTGTGGTTTGACATGGCGTCCAGTTACCCGCTCGGCTGGGAAATCCTGCCCACGGAAAACACCCAGGCTATTGCCTCGGCCCTGCGTCGCGCCTGCCTGCGGCTCGGCAAGTTTCCCAAGGTCGCCTACTTGGACAACGGCAAGGCCTTTCGGAGCAAGTTTTTTAACGGCGTCGACCTCAGTCAAAGCGGTCTCGGCGGCGTCTTTCAAGAGCTCGGCGTCGCCCCGCTGTTCGCTTGGCCCTACCATGGCCAATCCAAGACCATCGAACGGTTTTTCAGGACATTTGGCGAACTGGAACGCTGGATTCCCTCTTATGTCGGGACGTCCATCGAATCCAAGCCGCCGCGTCTCATGCGCGGGGAAAAGCTGCACCGCAAGGTCTACGAGGCTTCCGGCGGCCGGCCGCTGACCCTGGAAGAGGCCCACACCGCCATCGCCACGTGGTTCGACGCTTATGCCGAACGGCCCCAACGTGGCCACCTCGGCGGCAAGAGCCCGGCCGAAGCGTTTGCCGCCGGCATGGGTCCGGGACTTACCGATGCCGAACTGGTGCGCCTGCGGCTGTGCATGCTCTCCAAGGCCGTGCGCACCATTGACCGCAACGGCGTGAGTCTCTTCGGGACATATTACCGTCACCCCTTCCTGCACAGCCTGCGGCATCCCGTGCTGGTGCGTTTCGATGACCAGGATCGTCGCTCGGTGCTGATCTATGACCAGTCCGGCAAAAACCTGATCTGCGAGGCCACGCCCGCGCCCAAGGTACATCCCGCCGCCCGCCTCCTGGGTACGGCCGAAGACCAGGCCGCTTTGACCCAGGAAATCGCCTACAAGAAGGCGCTCGAAAACCAGGTCACGGCCAATGCCCGGGAGTTCCTCAACAGCGTGGTGCTGCCCGAGACGCAAAGCCGAATGCGCCTTGTCACGTCCGACAAGGCGGAACCCCAGGCTTTGCCGGAAGCCCGCACGCCGGACGTCAAAAGCATCGAGGCCGCCAAGATCGCGGCCAGGGCCAAGCTCGAAGCCGTGCCGGCCTACGTGCCGCCGGCGCAGATGCCCGCCATCGTCAGCGAACTCGACCGCTACGAATACCTTTTCAACTTGGCCGTTAGGGACGGCGTGGCCCTGCGTGAGGCCGACGCCGACTGGATGGCCCGCTACGAGCAAACCGAGGAATACGCGGCCTGCGCGGCTGGACGTTACGCGCGCTTGCGCACGGTCTACGAACGCCGCCGCAAGGCCGCCAACGGGGGAGGAGACGCATGAAATCGGTTTTTGTGGAGACGGGCAATGTGACCGCCTTTCGGCGGGCCGTGCTGACCGTCGAGGACACCCAGCGCGGACAGCCCGGCATTGTCGTGGCCTGGGGACAGGCCGGCCGGGGCAAGACCTTCACCGCGCGCAACTCTCATTCCGAACGCGGCGGAGTCTTCATCTCAGCCTGGGAGGGGATGACGCAAGCCGCCTTCCTGGGACGGCTTTGCAAGGAGACGACGGGAGATAAGACCACGCCGCGATCCGCCCATGCCTGCAAGGTACGCATTATCGAAACCTTGGGAAAGCGGCGAGACCAAGGGCAGACCGTCACCATCTACATGGACGAGGCCGACCGCTTGCACTTCGGGCGCATTGAGGACTTGCGCGACATCCACGAGTCGACTGGCGCGGCCGTGATCCTGATCGGCGAAGAAGAACTTATTGGGCTCTTATCTGAGCGCCGCCGCATCTGGTCCCGTGTGACCCAGGAAGTTGCCTTCGGGCCTGTGGATGAAGCCGACATCGCAGCCTTTGCCTTTGAAGCTGCCAGCCTCGACCTGACGCCCGAAGCTTGCGCCATGGTCCGGGCCACTTCGGACGGCGACATGCGGCTGGTTCGCAACATGGTGCAGTTGCTGGAACAGGCGGCCAAGGCCCGCGAGACCGACAAGGCCGACGCGGCCATGGTGGCGGCAATCCAGAAGCAAAAGAGCTGGAGGCGGGCATGAGAACCCCGGAAGCCGATCGTGTGCGCTTGGTCATCCAAGGCTTGTCTGTTGGCGGCAAGCAAACTGTAACCCATCAACTATTGTTTGAGGCTCTCGGTTGTTCGGATGAGCCTGCAAAGTCCCGAGTACGCCGCCAAGTCAACGACATGGCGCGCCGCCAGGAGCTTATCCGAGTGGAAGACGGTGTTTTCCGCTTCAACCCGCATGCCGTTGGCAAGCAGCAAGGCGAATTCCTGCAACGGGTCTGGCGGGCTATCCGCTCGGCCAAGTCGGGCTTCTCCTATCAGGACTTGGCCTCGGTCACTCGCGTTTCCTACGACCACGTGCGCCGCTACTGCCTGTGGCTTGCCGAGGAAGGCTATGTCGGCCGCCATGGCATGCGCGGCGCGGCGCAACTCTTCCGGGCGACGGAGAAAGCCCGGCAGCAGATCGAAACGCCCTATCCCCCCCGGCGCATCAACGATCCTTTTGAAGCCGAAAAGCGTTCGGCGTTGGAGCTGGTCCGCTTGTTTTTGCTGCATGACCCCTACCAGCCCGCAGTGCGCGCCAAGATCGTCGACAACTGCCGGACCATCCTGGCCCGGTTCGAGAAGGAGGAAGAGGAGGTGTCCCATGGCTAGAACGAAACCGAAGGTCGCCGTATTGGCCGACGTCAAGGACGTGGACGCGGCCCTGGCCGAACTGGCCGGCATCCAGCGCGACGTGGCCGCCCTGGAGTGCGTCATGAACGACTCCATCGACCGAATCAAGGCCGAGGCCAAGGCGCAGTCGGAACCGTTGCTGACCCGCAAGAAAGACCTGGAAGCGGCCCTGGCCAATTTCGCCACGGCCCGCAAGGACGATCTGTTCCCGAAAAAGAAGTCCCTGGAAATGACTTTCGGCGTCCTGGGCTTCCGGCAGTCCACCAAGCTCAAGACCCTGGTGAAGTGGACCTGGAAACTGGTGCTGGAACGGCTCCAGGAGCTGGCCGAAGGCGATGCGGGCAAGCCTTTCCGCGAAGCGCTGCGAACCAAGGTCGAGGTGGACAAGGAAGCCATGCGCGACTGGCCGGAAGAACGACTGGCGACGGTCGGCGTCCGCAAGGTGGCGGAAGACGAGTTCTTCTACGAGCTCAAGGCCGAAGCGCTCGAAAACGCGGCCGCCTGATCCCTGCGAAACCGCCCCATGCGGGCGGTCGTCCGGGCGTGGCGGCCCGGGCCTGACGAGCAGCCGAGGCGCTTGGGACCATCTGTCTTCTAAGCAGGAGGTCCGGGGCGCTTACAACCAAACGAGGTATCCCATGGCAACGCGACCGTTTGTCTCCTGCGCGGCCATCTACAACATGCAAAGCAAGGTGTTCTTCGGCACGCTGCTGCCGGCCACGTCGCTTTCCTACGAGACCGACAAGGCGCTTCTTGTGGAGCTCTTCGGCCGCATCCTGGGCGGCGAAGGCGCTTCCTGGTCGAAGCTTTCCCTCGGGGAGCGCAACCAGGTCCTGGACGCCTTGGCGGCGCAGTGGCTGCCCGATCATGCGGCCGTGGACATCCCGCTTTTGCCCAAGCGGCTCCGGGGCTGGAAGAAAGGCGACAAGGCCGACGGCTACGAGCGTCTGGACATTCCCGCCGGGCCGCTGGCGCGCCAGAAGCGCTACATCGTGACCCTGTGGCTGCTGCTTGGCTACGAACCCAAGAGCCTCGACGGCCGGGTGTCCAAGCAGTTCGGCGTCGAGCGGTTCGTCTGGCTGACCGATCCGGCCGCCCTGGCCACCCTGGCCAAGGACCTGTGGAGCCGCTGCCGCAAGGCCGGCATCGATCCCGAGCCCCACGAAGGCATTACCGGCAACGGCAAGGCCGGAAGCGGCCGGCGCGGCGCGGCATGACGCATGGGGCCGGACGAACGCGAGGCGTTGCGGGCCGCCATCCTGGCCCGCCATCGGACCCTCTACGCTTTCTGCAAGGCCACCGGCATCACCAAAAGCGTCGTGCTCCAGCTTCTGGCCGGGCGCTATCCCGGCAACGTGGAACGCCAGACGGCCCGCATCCGGGCCGCGCTGGCCGATGCCCCGGTTTTGGACGTGACGCCCGGGGCGGTGTTTGCAGTGCTCGAGCGCATAGGCTGCGCCCGTTGCCGGGCTACGGACAAGCGCCGCTGCCGCAGTTGCCGCACCCTCTGGGAGAAGCAGGCCGAGGCGCTGACCGGCCTGTTTGGGCCAGCTGATTCGTAATCAGCAGGTCTGGAGTTCGAGTCTCCATGCTGGCTCCAGTATTTCAAGTGGTTAGGCCAAAAGCCTAGCCCCTTCTTGATTTATTGCTCCAAATATGCTCCACTTCCTCCAACAAAGAGGTGAAGCAATGGCAACATTTCGCAGTCGTGGGAATCTTCAGTGGGAAGCCCGGATTCGGCGGAAGGGCTATCCGACGACGTGCAAGACCTTTGACACCAAGGCCGAGGCCGAAGCCTGGGCGGCGGCCCGGGAATCGGAAATGTTTCGTGGGGCGTGGGTATCGAGTAAAGAAGCCGACTCTACGACGCTCGAAGAATGCCTTGACCGCTACGCCAAAGACTATCTTCCCGCTATGAAATCTCATGCTCGGGAAGTTCGGCGTATCTCAAATCTTAAAAAATATCCATTGGTTAAGCGGATTATGTCAACAATCCGCACCAAGGACATTGCCGAATTTCGGAAGGTCCGGGAGGAAGGCGGGGCTGGTCCTGATACCGTGCGGCTTGACTTTTCCCTTATTTCTCGGGTGTTTGTCATTGCTAAATCCGATTGGGGCATGGAATCGTTGTCAAATCCCGTCGAACACGCGACAAAGCCCAAGTTGCCCGGCGGGCGTACCCGCCGACTCGTGGGCGACGAAGAAAAAAGGCTGTTGGCAGCGTGCCAGCCGCCGGAATTCCGCGCAATTGTCGAGTTGGCTATTGCAACGGCAATGCGTCGGAGCGAAATTCTTGGTGTTGAGTGGGATAGTGTCAATTTAAAACAGCAAACGATTCATTTAGCAGACACAAAAAACAGTTCCGCTCGTACTGTGCCGCTTGATGAAAGGGCTGTCGAAATCCTAAGTGATTTGCCAAGAAATATTTCTGGAAAGATTTGGGATATTCACGAAGATACAATTGACAAATGGATGACTAAGGCGTGTACCGCTGCCGGAATTGTTGGACTGCGTTTTCATGATCTTCGGCACGAAGCAACGTCAAGACTTTTTGAGAGTACGGATTTAAGTGATCTCGAAATTTCCGAGATTACCGGCCATAAATCGCTGCAATCGCTCAAGCGGTACGCTCATTTGCGAACAGCGCGGCTAGTAAAGCGGCTTAATGGAGCGCGGCGGGGAGAGGCCCACGCCTAGATATAATAAAGCCCTTACAGTCAAACTGAGGGCTTTTTTATTTTCCGAGTGGAGATTTTCTATGAAAGCAGTATTGTGCATTTCTGATTCGATAAATGAATTTGGAAATGGAAATTTTGAGTATTTCCCAATTAAGATCACTACAAACAAAAAAAAATTTATCAAGTCCCTCGTAAAAGAAGTGAACAAATTGTTGTTCAAGAACAATCCCAAGGATGTTGTCAAGCTATTAGTTTTAGGGTTTCTGTATGATTCCTTGCTGTTTTCTGAAGAGATTAAAAAAATCGGGTTTTTTAGAGCGTCAAAATATGATTTCTCAATGCCGCCGGTGATTCGAGCTTTTTTAAAAGGATTTTTCTTAACTTCACTAAATACAAAAGTAGATGACAGAACAGCAAAATATATCAAGTCAGTGGATAATTTCTTGAGCATAACTCGTGATGTGAAAAAATTATACGAAAAAATCATACATTTCACTCATAAAAACGATGATAAATTGTTCAAAACTGTAGTAGCTATTATAGACATGTTTTTTATGCATGACACCTCAAAAGCAATCCAAGACCCAAGACGGCCACGCAAATTATATACCCGTGAAGCTTTGTCTGAAGGCGCTTCGTATTTGCTCTACATACACAAAGACCAGTGTCATCTCGGTTTCAATAACGTAAATGAAATTGATGAAAATGCGCTGTTTGATCCAGAATATTTGTGCGCCATAATAGATACATACAGTCTCAAAGAGTATATGTATTCTGAAATTCGCATAGAAAGATTTCCCTATACAATGGATAAAAAAGAAAGTGGAGTTTGCCTTGTTTGCCAGGATGAATTGTTCGAAAAATCACGTCATTTAGGATTTTTAATGCAGGATTTGGCCAATTACAAAATCATAGAGGCCACAGAACAGGCCTATAAAAACAAAGCAGCCTCATTTGGAACTTTTTTTTATTCTGCTCCACGCCTGTATGATAGTCTTATAGTCAAACTTGACCACCCTGTTGAACGGTGGGTTTTGAAAATTTCAGAGAAAATTCTTGAAACTTTCAAAGACGAATTCCTCAAAGACAAATATTTTTACGAGGAATTAGCAGAAATTAAAAACCTGAACCACAATCACTTTGTATCTGAAAATACTTTTTTTAATTATAAAATCGAAGATGACGTGACAATAACTGATGTTTTTAAATTCAAGCGTTTCATTGTTTTCCTAAGTTCTATAATGATGTCTTTTTTAAAAGAAAAGATTCAAAAAGGGAATGCTAAAGAAAAAGCCATGGCGTTTAGATCGCTGATTCCTGTTTTTAAGAAAACCGACTTCATTAACGCTGTGTCAATTTTGATGCCTAAAAACAAAGTCCAGTCTATTGTCAAATTGTTGTCCTGGGTGTCAAAAGAAAGCAACGCATTGGACTTGCAGTACACGCCATTTATTGAAATCGAAAGTGAGTTAGTTGTGCCATTTAATCTTTTTTACAACTCAAACACGGTAAGAAATTCACTCAGCCTAAAGAAGAAACGATTTTACGAAACGAATGAATACGAACCAACAGTTAACATGTTGTATAGTTCGCTTGTCAATAAGTTTGAAAATGTTTGTAAAAACTTAAAATATCGCTCCAACAATGAGGAAGGCGAACTCGACGTCATATTAGCCAAAGATGGGTATTTAATCGTATTTGAAATTAAAAACTCACTACATCCTTGCAATATCGCCGAGTTAAGGACTAGCTTTGACTATATTACTTACGGGGCAAAACGATTAAACGATTTCACAAGATTATTTTTTTCGGACGAAAAACTTCGAACGTCTATACTAAATAGACTTGGACTAGCCAGCACCGGAACCTATCATATAGTTCCATGCATTGCCACTGGAAACAGGGCGCTGTACGGGTATAGACACAATTCTGTTGCAGTTCGCTACATTCATGAATTGTTAAATTTAATAAACACAGGACAAATTACACTCGGCGACAAACCTGTTTCTACATGGAAAGGATCAAATATTTCTATAGATGACTTAGCAAAATTTATCCAAGAGGATAGCTTATATGACGAAAATTTTAGTTTTTTCGAACTGCAAGAAGCTTCCATTAGTTATGTTGACAAGAAATTAATTCAACAACGATACCTATATAATAATGAAGCAGCCCAAAAAAAGTATGAACTTCAATGAGCCCACGAAACATTAGGCCCCCCCTTTGAAAAACTAGCCCTTCTTTCTCTGTTCATCCGCTGCGACCTTTTCCTGCCCAATCTTCCGCCATTTCTCGATTTGAGCAGCCTGTTTGCCAGCACCATACGCGTAGACTAAAACGCCTAGAATCACATCGTTATCCCAATCCTCGATCCCCGCCTTAACAGCCAAACCGCCAATTTCATATTTCCGCCTGTCCGCTTCGCGGCGAAGCTTGTCGCGGAGGCGCGCGGCACGAATGCCGAGCTTGCTTTGGGACTGGCGGATTTTCTCCAATTCCTCCTCGGGGGTGAGCTTCTTTCGTTTTTTCGGTTCCTGTGGTTCCGCCGCCAAAGGCGGTTCCAACGCTGCCTGCGATTCGGGTTCCGCCGCCTTGGACTCCTGCGGTTCCGCTGCCTGAGACTCCTGCGGTTCCGGTTCCGCCGCCGGCACCTGCGGTTCCGCCGCCTTGGGTTCCGCCGCCGCGTGGGCGGTCAGGGCCTTGGTCAGGGCCTGGGTGTCAGTCGTCATAACGCCTCCTGGATTGACTTCAAGATAACCCTACTCCATGGTCGTATCAAGCGGTTTCGGCCCCGATAGGGGACGAGAACGCTTGGCCTCACCCGCAGGGGGAGGAGGATTGGGTAAATTTCAGTGGATTAGTTTGATAGTTTTGAGTAGGATTTTGAGCATACGCAATATGCAAACGGACAAGGTCCGTTTGCGTGCGCCCTCCCGGGGGGACTTTGACACAATGAGAATATGGGGGGAGTGAGGAGTTAAGTGATTTGACGAGGATGGGGGGGTAGAGTTTTAAAGGTTTGATTGCGGTGGGAGTAGGAGGCAGGGGAAATGGCAATCGCGTTCGCCCGCTTGGAATATATCGGCATCAGCAATGGCAAATCCGCCGTTGCCCTGTCCGCCTACATCCGCCGCTCGGCAGAAGAATTGAAGTTCTGGGAAAGCCAAGGGGTTGATTTTTCGACATATAAAGATGGTGAAGCGGCCGTCCTCTCAACCGGCGTTATCCTTCCGCCCGGCTCCCCTTCTTGGGACGCAACACAGCTTTGGAACGAAGTAGAAAAGGCCGAGATTGCCAAGAAACCCCTTGCAAGGGGTGAAATCCGTTTTCGTAAAAACGCTCAATTCGCCAAACATTATATTCTTGCTTTGCCTTCTAATTCCGAAGTTACGCACAAAATGTATATAGAAATGACCTTACAATACATTCAAAAAAACTTCACCGATCAAAATATTCCATGCGAGTACAGTATCCACCTGGAGGAAGGGAATCCTCATATTCATATCCTAGCTGCAACGCGACGTCTTCACAGAAACGGCTTTGATTCACATAAAGCTCGTGATCTTGATGTCAAACAATCATTTTCATCAAAAACAGGAAAAGGCTTTGTCTCTGAAAAAGACGGTCTTCATATGCAGTGGGCCGATTTCCAAAACCAATATTTCGTGTCAAATGGTTTAGACATCAAAGTCGATCCGACTGCCGCTATTTCTCAAGTCCACGAAGGCAAAGCTCGTCATATTAAGAACTCTGCAAAAGTTGCTGAAAATCAAACTCGTTTAGAAGAGTTGCAAAACATCGCCAGAAATGACCACCCGGCTATTCTTGAAGCCCTTGTTTATCGCCAAACCACTTTCAATGTCCGTGATCTCAACAAAACTCTCAAAAAGCATGGTATTGAAGACGATGATGAACGCGAAGTATTGGTAGAGGCGATCCTAAAAAACGCCGAATGTGTTCCGCTGTTCAATGCCTTCGGCGAAGAGGCCAATGTCTACACGAGCCGAAAGGTCCGAGCCGAGGAAGCCGCGATCCTGGGCAACGTGGGAAAAATCCTAGAGGGCAAGGGCGGCGCGGCAAGCGCCAAGTCCAGGGCCGCCGCATTGGCCTCTAAAACGCTCGATACGGAGCAGCGCGAGGCTTTTGACGTGATGACGGCCGAGAACCGGCTCTGCGTCATCCAGGGCCGGGCTGGGGCCGGCAAGAGCTACACCATGGGCGCGGCTCGGGAGGCTTTCGAGGCTGACGGGTGGCGGGTGGTGGGACTGGCCCCGACGAACGCGGTGTCGAGGGACATGGCGAAAGACGGGTTCAAAGAAGCTTCCACATTGCATTCCGAACTTCTGAAGCAAGAAAACCCCAAGAAAAAGACCGTGCCATGGGATGAAACAACGGTTGTATTTGTCGATGAAGCGGCGATGATGGACAATTCAATTTTACTGCGATTAACCGATCATGCAGAAAGAACAGGCGCAAAACTGGTTCTTATCGGCGACGATGCACAGCTTTCCAGTGTTCAGCGAGGAGGAATGTATTCAGAGATTCGGACCAGGACAAGTGAATCTCTGATTTCCCAGGTAAGACGTCAAAAAGAAGAATGGATGATAAAGGCAAGCATGAATTTGGCGGACGGAAGAATCGGTGAAGCCATCGAAGCATATAATAAGAATGGACACATCATCCCTTCAAACGACCCAATTAAAGAACTTTTAGAACAATGGAAAACGGACGCGCTTAACAATCCAAGTGTCAATAGATTTGTCTACGCTGGCACAAATGCAGAAGTCAATGCAATCAATGATGCATGTTCCGAAGCGATGAGAGAAGCCGGACACGTTATCGGCGCTTTTGAGTTTATTTGCAAAAAAGGCGACTTGGCATTTCAACAAACATTTGGCGTTGGTGATCGACTCCAGATCAATGCTACTGCAAAAAATATTAACTCTGATTTGATAAATGGAAGTTTTGGCACCGTTCAAAATATCAGTGATGACGAAATAACTGTTTTATTTGACACTGGGCAGATTGTTACTTGGAAACCTTCCGAGTTCAATGGGTTTGCCCTGGGCTATGCCGGGACCGTCTACAAGGGCCAGGGGAAAACCCAAACGGACGTGTACGCCTTGCACGGCAGCACTTGGGACAACCGGACAACGTATGTTGGAGCGACTAGGCATAAAGGGAATTTTCGTCTGTATGTTGACAAGAACAAAGTAAAATCATTGGAAAGTCTCGTTAAAGGCATGAGCCGGTCAAAATCGTCTGGGACTACTCAATCGTATTATGATGCGAATCAGATTTTGGACCGGCAACAACGCGTTGAGAAGATGAATGGAAAAGAGTTCGAGAAGTTTGGCTTATACTCCATGCTTAAAACAAAGCATGATGTCGAAATCAAGCACAAAGAAAAGCTTCCTCGTTTAGCTATTGTTGCCTTAGAACTTAGCAATTATGGACTGTCCAAGAAGGATATTGCCCACTGCCTGGAACACGACATCGATCCGACCCAGGTCAAAAAAATCCTGGCCTACCTGGACAGTCAAGAGGCGAAGACCTTGGCCGCGTCACTCCAAGCGCAGAATATTATTGCTGGACCGAGTCATATCAAGATAAGCAAATGGTCTAAGCGGATCACTCAAACATTTTCTATTGCAAAGAAACAGCTTATTAAAAAAAGAAGGCAAGAACATAAGAGCTGGAGACAACGTTGGCTTGAACAGATGCGTGATTACGAACCAACAATGACTATCTTGGATAGCTCAATGCATCCAGAAACAGGAGCCAAAGCATATGTCGCAGCAGACACAGAACCAACAAGCGTGGATCACGGAACAGATCAACAAACAATTGAACCCGGAGCAGAACAATCCGACCAGTATTTGCCTCGGATGTAACAACGGCTTGCCGTGTACCGGCCAGGGACAGGATTGTCATACTGACAAATGGTACGTCGCTACGCATGTGACATGTCTGGCGCACAAAATGAAGTTTTTGGTATTTTACGAGACAGAGAGTAATGATACGCGCTCTTTTGCGCGCCCGCCTGAACCCACGTTCCTCGTCCCCCATCCGCGATGTTGCGCAATGTACGAACCGCGCCAAGAATAACGTAGCCATGGAAGTAGCCAAACATAAAGCCCCCATTTGGGGGCTTTTTTATTCCATTAAACGAATCATTTCAGCACTCAATTCTTGTATTTCCGTGTAAATAGAAGAGATGCGCTTGTGTTTTGCATGAATTTTATCAACTTCTTCATCGGAAGACATTTCTACCAAAACATCTCTTAAATCGTTTAAATTGATTGTCATAAGTCGATTTCCACATGACTTTGCCAGCAAGCTTTCTCTAGCCGCTCTCCTCCTCATGAAATAATAGAGCCAAAGCCCGTCTATGGCTTTGGGACGAATAATGCAAAGACTTTGCCCACAAACAACCCTTTCTTCATTTTGACCAATATAAAGCCCGGCCTGTCCAAGTGTTTCTCCGGTCCCGCGAAAAGAGAAAAGTACGTCGTTGTTCCGGATCAAATACTTTTTCTGTTTTCCACTTGGGTCAAGTTCGACCCAAATATCTCCACTCCCGCCACTTACGATGCCCGAAATTGGTTCAAAATCGGCCTGCGTCACCTCGCGGCACAAAATCCACCCATCTTTTCCGCCAGTGCGAGTCCTCGGCAACTGGCAGCGGATCACGTCCGCAACCTCGCCCAATTTCGTTTCCATACGGGATTCCTAAAATACCAAATAATAAAAATCAATGAACATGTTCTCTAGCCTTGCTTTTAGAGAAATTGTGCCCTAAAACAAATTTCCAGGGCGCATACGCCCTGGAAATCCATTCTTCCCAAAAATACGAGGTCCGTCATGGCATCTATCGGATTTTGCGCCAAAACCCCTGTTCGGCCCCAGATTGAACCCGCCAAGGATGCTATTATCAAATTTGACTCCGGGATTTCGATTTCTCGGGAAGAAGCGTGTTACAATACCCTTGTTTTGGGATCGACTGGCACCGGGAAAACGACTTCGGTCATTTTGCCAGCCATTGGAGCTTTGATCGAAAAGGGTCATTCCGGCCTTATCATTGACATTAAAGGAAACCTTTCCGAGCAAGTGCGGATTTTAGCCACAAAGAGAGGTCGGATTGATGACGTTGTTGAATTCGGATCATCAAAAAATGCTTCAAAGGTGGATTTATTAAGCGGACTTTCAATCTCTCAAGTCAGAGAGCTTTTAACTGTTATTGCCACGTTCCAATTCGGAAACATGACATCGAACCTGGACTGGCATACAAAAGGTGTTACGATTGCGACTGAATGCGTAACACTATTAAGATATTTGAATGAAAAGAACAATGAAATTCAAACGAACTTAAAAAATTTAGTTGATATTTTGAATGACTGGCCTTTGGCTGCGCGATTGTTCCAGTATTTCAAAAAACATGTTTTAGACACAAATTCTAAAGATCAAAAGGATTTCTTGAGCCGTGTTCAATCGGATAATTTCAACCCTCTTGTTTATGACAACAGAAAAAGCTCAAGCAACACTTTTAACGAACAAACTACCTGGAGACTCGGAGCTGTTCGGAATGGGTTGACCGAATTTTTGCAGAATTCAAGTATTGCCCAGAATTTTGCAACTTCTGGAAGCGGACTCAATCTTGCCGATTTGATTTATAAACAAAGAAAGATTGTTCTTTTAAGGTTTGACGGGACTTCTGGGCAAGTAGGAGCATGGCTATCTCGCTATGTTCTGACGGAGTATTATCGAGCTGTTTTTGAAAATGGTCTCAAGTTGAACAAAGAAGAGTATACTTTCTTTGTCGGTGACGAATTTCAGGAACTTTCTGATTTTCACCCGAGCAACAGGTATAATGATAATTCTTTTGCTGCAAAATCGCGTGAGTATAAAAACGTGACCATTGTCGGCACACAGTCGGTTTCATCTTTGCAAAGTCGTGGAGCGTCCGGCGCTTCCGTTCTGGAATTTCTAAACAATGTCAATAACCGCATTTTCATGTACTGTGATGACCCCGTTTCACAAGAAGTCGCAAGACGGTACAACGAAGCGGTATTTCTGAACGAGCTTGAGCCAGGAAGGGCTTTTGTCGTTAAATTTGACGCTCAATCACGTCGCCGGCTTCAATATGTTGAAAATTTACAAATTTCGCACGATGAATTACAAATGGAATTAGCTGAAGCCCCATCCAATGTCGAGACAGTTATGGAAGAAGCCAAAGAAGCGCCTTCGCTCGAAATGATCTTTGAAATTCTTGAATCCAAAGACAAAGAAAAACAAGAAGAGGTCAAAAAGGACGAGGGTCCAAGAATTCCGGGAAGAATTCCCGGAAGAATCCCGCATAGAATGCGCTTTAACGAAGACGATGATGAAGAAGAAGAACCGAAAAGCAAAATTCCAAACAACATGCAGCAAATCGTTGAACGATTCCCGCATTTTTTCAAAACAGCTATGAAAGGAGGTCGAATTTCAATTCAAATCCCCAATGGATGGGTTCAGGCATTTGAAAATGCTTTGGATGCCTTTGCACGTACCGGACTTGAGGTTGATATTTGCAACATCTTTATTGGTAGCGATGGAAATTTGACTCTCGGAGCAACAAATTCTTGTGGTGTTAATATTTTGGATAGTTTTTTGAAAAATACACATAGATTGTGTCCTATTTGTGGGAATGAATTAAAAAACAAGACTAAAGTTTGCGAACAATGCGCCCTAGAATTCAATTTTTATACCCCTTAAAATGAAAAGGAGGAGAAGGAAGGAGCTATCGAAGCTCCTGAGAGGAGGCGGCGCTGAAAAATCGCGTTGCCGGTGCGGGGGAAAACACCTAACTTTTCGATGCGTCTGAACCCCGGAATCTCCACCCAAGGTGGCTCCATTAGGGGGGGCACATCGCTGGCTCCATTATGGCGGTCAATGACATCGAGAGGGGGTGGGAGTGCCCCCTCGGCCGCAACTGTGGGTCATCGCAGGGCCAAACGGCTCAGGCAAGAGCACCTTGACGGCAAAGCACAGGCTCCAGGAAGGGGTCGCCTTCAGAATACGGATTTTAAAGCACGCCAATGGGAAAAATATCAATTATTACAACTAGTTTTTCAGCGCCTGGGCTCAGACTTTGAACGGGAGACAAGTGCCTTGTATCTGACTTAATTTATTATATATTTTTTAAGTAAACGTACGAAATTTTCCGGATTCTGAGGGGATCCCATGAAGACAAATTTTGAAAGGCTTGGCATTATGGAAAAGCCACTGCTAAACATAAACAATTGCTACGGTGCACTAGGAGCTTCAAGCCATTTAGCGTAAGCCCGCACATCTATCATAGGAACGGTTGCAATCATTTGAAGTCTTGCAATCAGCTCAAACAAAAAAGCCGTCGCAGGTTTACCTTGAGGCACAAAAGAAAAATCACCATCCACATCGCTACCGTAAATTCCATGTGCGGCAACACATCCAAAATCCAATACAGAATTTTGGTCTTCGGTTTTGAGAACATCAAGCAAAGGCTTTCCAAGCCCAGGTTTCCAATCACTTTCAAATGTTAAAAGCCCAGCAAGAATATGTTGGGGCGTCTTGGCCGGATATGTTCCTCCTGCATGTGGAATGGGCAAGCTTGTCCGGTGCAACTTCCTGACTGTGGCCGCCTTTTCCTTGGCATACCCAACTTGAACGGCGTTGATTGATTGCTTGGCCTCAAAAACTGCATAGACACTTTCTGCCGGTATGATGGCCTGACCCTGGAAATTAAATATAAATGGCGAATATTGACGATCAAAAACGACAATATCAATTTGATCGCTAAATTGGCCGTTGCAGTCTACAACGTGAGCAGAGGCGGCCTTATAGCGTTGTGGCAAATAAGAGTTTAGCAGCTCAAGCCAGACACATTCACTAGCATCGCCTTTTGTGCCTGGATGATTGAACGATTGTCGGGCAATCCTCAAGCGGTTTTCAATATCATCATGCAACCCGGCCAGAATTGTGCTTAAAGACCAAGTGCTCATATTACGATTTGCCCCCAGTTTGAAGCCGTCAAAGCTTGTTCGGCCTTCGATTTTATTATCCTTTTCTCGGTATCTGTCAGATCGTCTGACACAATGTTATTTGTGTTGGCGGGGTCAACAACGCGTGCGGACATAAAACTTTCTTTTATATAATCGAGCACATGCAGGACATTAGCAGACAAGCCCATGTTTTTTCCTGCCAGGGCATTTATCACAGTCATTTCTAGGTAAAACGATGGAAAATCTAGCGCGTTTTGATTGCGCCAAAGTTTGAGCACCCTAGTTTCTTGAGTCCTACCACACGAAGCGACGTAATTGATATGTGTGTGTATATTGGTCTTCGTCCACGTGTCGGCTTTCCTGCGATACAAGCTATGATCTAATCCACTTGGGTCTTGTAGGCGTCCAGGCACAAGATCAACGCTATATCCATTGACTTTCACATTAATGGAAACATTCTGTTTTCTTGGAGAATGCCCGTTCTGGCTCAACGCGTTAAACAAAGTATTATAAATTTCTTTAAGAGTGTCCGGGGTATTGCTTAACAAAGAAATAAACAAATCAATGTCTGTCCCGCTGTGGTTTGCTGTTCCTTTAGCAAAAGAACCACTCGGCTGAATCCCATTCAGATAAATTCCTGCCCATCCGTTAATAATAGGATAGAGTGCGTTTGCCGCTCGTATAACAGGAGAGGTTTGGCTCGTATCGACGGCTTCGCGCGCGAGAATGGAACGAAGGTATTCATCAGCGGTCATGTGTTTCCCCTTTAATAAAGAATCCACCGCCTTAACTGCCCATGTGAATCAAAAGCGCCCGCCGATATTGGGGCGCGTGCATCAACTAAGAAAGCCTAGCTGCCTCCGCCGCTATATGCCCTGCGAGGGATGTTACAAACGTCTTTAAGCTTGTCATAGAAGACATATCGGAGACTTCCCCTGTTTCTGCGGCACTGCGCGGGGACGTTAGGACGGCTGCCGTCGTGTAAAGCTGCTCCTGCACAAGACGCTGACAAAGAATATCGTAGCGCTTCAGGTAAGAAGCGCCTTTGAACTCAGGGAAAACAGGGAAGTGGGGTGAACTATCCCTAACGGGAGAACGCGACTCGGGAGCATCTTCAACCAGCATGAGCCAGCCAACAAAGGGACGAGGCTGCTTGCCAAAGGCCTCTTCTCTGTAAGCGGTCCATAAATCATGCGCCGTGCCGATGGCTTCTTCGGTCCGATTATTAAAGTTGTTTCCGAAAGACGGGCCTACGTGGCTTTTTAGCTCAATGGCCGCGATTAACTCGCCTTTGAAAATAACAAGAAGATCCCATAATTTCGTAGGTCTGAAATAACCAGGCAGGGTCAACACGGCGCGGCTCTGATGAATCTCAGCATGGGCAAGGCCGTTGGCTCGTACGATGTCGAGAACCAAGGCAATAAAGCCGTCCATGTTCTTGCCGCCAGTGACACCGGCCCGTTCGCCTTGGTCGGCTTTCCCAGATTCTATCTGCTTTTGGCGCGCGGCAACACGGTTTCCCCAAAAGGCTTGCACAGCCTCGCAGGCCTTGCGCTCATAGTCAACAAGATCAAGTGCCATTATCCCCGTTCCCTCCAATTGAAGATCGCTCGTCATGACTCAACCCGTACAGCCGGAACGCAGCCTTGTTACAGGCGTACAGGTCTCTACTTATGGCAGCAGACGCCAACTCGTTTCGTAGCTCATTGCTTACGTTGTTCCAATAGGGAAGGCGAATCCGTCTTAGATATTGTGCTTGAAACCGTAAAAATCCGCCGCGCATTTTTGTTGAGTATGTCGCCACAAAAAGTTTGGTGACTTCTGACAAAAGAACAGCTTGCAGGGCGCGAATATCCCATTGCTCGGCTGTCACATAGTACAAGTTATGATGAGGATATAGCTCGCCATCCTCAAAGACAACGTGCGCCTCTCCCTTTATGTCCGGGATGAGTAGCTTTTTCTGCTTTGCGATTGATGGCGTAATCCTGTCAATGGTGCGATACCACCTTAAAGGATTCTTTTGTGCGACATGACGACCGGCGATGACCTCCTTCCTCTCTTCAAGATAGCGCCGCAAACGAGGATAATCTCGAAGATCAACAAGGGGGCCTTTGTCTGTGAACGGGTTGATAACCCCCAGGCCATGCCATTTCACTTCACCGGATACAATGTCTTTGGTTGTGACGAGAGGAAGCTTCCTATCCGGCTCCACGTCGAGGGAATTCAAGTTGCCGATGAAAGCCTTGTCAGCTCCGGTTGCAACCCCGATGCCCACTTTGCAGCCGGTCTCTTCCAAGGTCGGATATTCCAGCTCAAGGCGACGGATGAGAGCGGTTTGATCGGCAGACTCTAAAAGCCATGGCTCGGACCCGTTCGTGATGCGTGTTAACTCGCGCACTTTTCCGGCCGATTCCTGCGACAGCTTCCGTGCGGTCAGCTCGGCCGCAAGCGCATTCAAATTGCCACGATCAATTTTAGGACGGTGGGCAACACGTGTAACGCCTGACTTTTCGCGGCAAATAACAGTAATCGCAGGGTAGGCAATTACGTCGCTATGAAAGGCCGGTGTATCCACCATGTCAACATATACTTTCAGATTGAACTCTTTGGCAACGAGCTTACGCAATGGGCCGCCGTAACGATTCTTCATCCAGCGATCAGCACATATGAAGGCCAAGCTCCCTTTTGGAGCAAGCAACGAAAGCGACTTCTCAATGAACGGGATATAAAGATCGGCCCTATCATACATCGTATGATAGCGGCTTCGATACTCGAACAACAAGGGGTAGGGAATCAGCTCTTGCCGGACATACGGCGGATTGCCGACAACAAAATCAAAGCGTCCTTCAGTCGAGGAGAGGAGAAAATCCGTTTGAGTTAGCCACCGACCCACAAGAGCCGTTGCGGACTGAACGGAAAAGCCTTCTTGCTCGATCCGACGAATGACGGCCTGACGTGTTGCGGAGAAGGTCACCCGATGCAGCTCAACCGCACGGATGGAATCCCCTAGATCGTCAAGGACGTTGCCAGCACGTCCGGAGGCGCGCCAAGAGCGGAGAAGCCTTCCAACGATGGGAAGCAAAAAATCGCCCCCCCCAAAGGAAGGTTCCAAAATCCGCTTTTGATAAAGCGGCTGGTCCTCTTTGTACCCCGCAAGATCAAGGATAAAATCAACGACCTCTTCGCGCGTAAAAATAGCGCCACGGGCCTCGATGCCGCCTTGCGAAGCCAAAGCTTCCACGGCAGCAGAGACCAAGGGCGTGGGCGTGGCTATGAGCGTGTTTTGAAGAATGGCCGTTACCTCCACAATTTTTCGAATCGGGCTGGGTTGGTCGCTGTATATCTGACCGTGTGTTGAATGTTCCGGTGCCCAAGATAGTCCTGAATCAAGCGCGTGTCTGCGCCTTGATCAGCGAGGGCGAAACCGCAGGCGTGGCGGAGCATGTGAGGGTGGGCGGGCAGGGGAAGGCCTGCCACCTCGCCATAGTGCCGGATCGCAAGCCATGCCGTCTTGCGGCTCCAGGCTGTCCGCCTCTCACTCACAAAAAATGAGTCCGTGTCCGGCTTCATCTTGGCCCGATCTGTGAGCCACGCCTTGATAGCCCGCAGCTCGTCGGCCCGCAACGGTTGGGTGGTGGATAGGCCCTTCTTGAGCCGGGCGACGTGCAGGACGCGGCTTTCGGTGTCCACCTGGGAAAGAACCAGGCCGCAAGCCTCCGATACCCGCAGGCCATGCCGGAACATGAGGAGGAGAAAGCACCGGTCGCGGGCCTCGTTCCGTGTCCCCTTGGTGGCAGCTATGAGCTTATCGACCTCGGCGGAAACGAGGTGTTTTCGTTCTTGCATCATTTTGTCTAGTGTTGGCGTTTTGGGAACCTAGGAAAATCGCGGCTTTCCGGCCTTCATCGCGGCAGACATTAGACAAAATACAATATTTTGTCTAATGATAAATCCGCCAGAACACTTGCGCGGCAAGCCCATTTGCCACATAAAGACCACCTCTTCTGCAAAACACAAAGAGCGACCAACATGGAAAACCTAGATTCAGAATACAACGACCTACTTAAGAAGTTTGACACTACCATATCAGCTGTGAGCGCCTTATCTCATCACTCGGCTGGTTTTCCCTCCGCATCATCGCGGCATTATTGGGCATCAGTTCTTTTTACCCGTCTGAGCGCTTGGGGATTAAGTATATTACAGCTTTTGCCTAGAAGCAGATTTTCAACCATATTTCTTCAAAACTGGGACTGTTCTCCAATGACATCATTAGCAAGAAACTTCAGTGAATGTTTCATCGCTTACTTTTATCTAGCAATAGAAGAAACTAGCGAAGAAGAATGGCAATGCCGCTGGAACATATTCAATCTTCACGACTGCTTAAGAAGAAGAAAAATGTTTGAGCACCTAAAAACCCCATCCGATGAACTGAATGAGTTCGCGGAACAGGCCAACGAAATCAAACAACACCTTAAAAATAATACTTTTTTTTCAAGAATCTCCAAGGAAAAGCAATCTCGATATCTAAAGGCAAAAGACCTATACATGGACTCTCAAGACGCGATTATGAACAGGGCTGGAATTAACTCTGATGCTTTTAGGGCGTTTTACATTTTGTGGTCATGCCATACGCACACTTTCCCCATGGGGTTTTATAAAACAGGAGAAAATAATCGTGGAACCGGTCTTGAAAACATATCCGACAAAAGACACATGGTAGTTGCTCTTGATTTTTGCACAGATTTAGCAAAAAAAGCCGCGAGAAGCCACTTAGTATTGTTCCCTCATGCAGCTAGAGGACTAACATCTGAAAGCAAAAAATCCATATTTGATGAGTAGGAGGCCAAGTTAAGCCTTTCATCCATTGCCGCACTTGAGGACATGCCGCCACCGGTCGCACGCTTCCTCGCCGTCGCGGCTCGACACTCCTTTTTCAGCCACAAATCGCCTTCAAGCCTGACTGGGTAAAACATGCCAAGGCCGCGCCGTTCATGCGCAACGACCTAATGCTGGCCGTCATGCCCATTGGCGTCATCATCTTCCCCGACTCGGGGGATACAAGGGCAATCTGGCAGACAAGCTACGCAAGCTCGGAGTTCTAGTCTTCCGGTTCGGGCCCGCCTCTTGTCAGCCAGAAGCGATAAAGCTATAAATACCTGCCGATGGCCATGCCCTTGCACTCAACACAATGCCCGGCGAGGTAAGATGAGCAGTTTGGAAGACATCAGAAAAGAATACGAAGAGCTTGCGAGTTTGCCGTCCGATGCTGACGGAAACGCGAAACGAAAACGAGGCTTTGCTTTCGAAAGACTGTTGAACAAGCTCTTCGCCCTGAACGGACTTGAACCCCGCACCGGCTTTCGTCCGGCGGGCGAGCAGATCGATGGCTCCTTATACCTCGACGGGCGCATTTACCTCCTTGAGGCGAAATGGCATGCCGACCCGCTGCCCGCATCGACGCTCTATCAGTTCAAGGGAAAGGTCGACGGCAAGCTCGCCGGAACCATAGGCATCTTTATTTCGATGTCAGGCTATGCCGAAGATGCTGTCGATGCGCTCATTCTCGGCAAGGAGCTCAACATCGTCCTGCTCGACCAGCGCGACATGGACGCATCGATCGTGCGGGGAAGCGGCTTCAAGAGCGTGCTGAAATTCAAGCTTCGGAAGGCCGCCGAGGAAGGTGCGATCTACTTCCCGATGGAAGGAGATCTCGTCACAGCTGATAAGACCAGCGCGGTCGAGATCGACCTCCTGCGCTACGATCACGCCACCGGCGGCATCATGGCGACCCAGCCTGCACAGCCTGCGGCAGCGGATCTGCTGATCGTTTGCGAAGGCGACTCCGATCGCGTGGTAATCGCCACGCTCGCCGAACGCATCCTTGCGGCCGCCGGCTCAAGACGCTCGATCAAGATCATGACCGCGATGGGGAAAATGGCCATTCCGCGCGTCGCCAACGCCATGTGGAGTACCTTCAATTCGGAATCGAAGGTGTTAATCGTCGTAGATGGCGATAACGACCCAACCGGCACGGCCTCAATGCTCCGCAACGGTATGGAATTCCCAGACTGGATTGCCGCGATCGCCAATCCATCGATCGAGACCTGGCTCGACCTCGATTTTGAGACATTGCGACGCCGAGGCGGTAAATCGCGGATCAAGCAATACCGCAAGGCCTCAGAATCCTTGGACATCGATGCGGTTCGTCTGCGGGATACGCAGTTCGCACAATTCTACAACGCGATCCTTGGAGCCTGATCGTTTCCATGCTCCACGCAAAAGCCCACACGCGCCAAAGATGCGCTTTGGTCCCCCCAACACTGGAGCGGAGCGCACTTTTGTCATTGATCCGTCGGGATTATTCAGGCCGTTCAATTCTTATCCAAGGGCATCCATCGCGACTACGGATTTAGAAATAATTCAAGAAAATTAATAGTTTGTTTTTTTGTGCTATAAATGCTTTTTTAGAACGTAGTCTGAACGTAGGAATGCTTGGCTTTGCTCAGAACTGCTCAGGTTGAACGTGCCCTTGCTCGGGACGGCTCAGGTTGAACGTGCCCTTGCTCGGGAATGCTCAGGTTGAGCGTGTCCTTGCTCGGGAATGCTCAGGTTGAACGTGTCCTTGCTCGGGAATGCTAAAAAGCTCCTATTGCCATGATTTTTTGAAAAAATTCTTTAATTACCCATTTCTTGGGAAGTTTTGCATTCGAATCATTTTCTAACAGCAGAAAACCAGCCGGCGGGGAAGGGGAAAAAACCCAACAGCCCGGACGGCACAATTTTCGACCCGTCTCCAGCCCCTCGCGACTGGCGACGGGGCTGGCGCTTCGCGGCTCATCCCTCGATCCATTTCCCCGGAGCGCTTCGCGCGGAACCTCCAAACCAGATGTCTATCCGGCGCGAAGCGCATCCGGCCGGATACGGCCGGCCAGGGTGCCATGCTCGTAATTGCCCGGCCAGGAACGGCCGGGCATGGAGGTCTGGCGGGGCAGGGGCACCCCGCCTGACCGGACTTAGATCGGGTGGTTTTGGGCCTCCCTCCCCCTTCCCCGATGGCGGATTTCCGGCCGGTCACGGCCGGATCGAATGCCATCCATGATCGTAATTGCCCGGCCAGGAACGGCCGGGCATTGTGATGCCAATTTTTGGTTCGTATCTCTTCCTAGTCATCCTTAGGGATGACTAGGAAGAGATAGGCGCAACAGCATTTCTGCAAATTAATTTAAAAATTCTAATAGTTACAGACACACCTTGTGACCAAAATCTCACCCCTTGTGACCAAAATCTCCATAGTCCGTGACCGAAATCTCCATAGTCTGTGACCAAACTCTCCATAGTCAGCCCTGTGAACCATCGAATATTCCGGACCAATTTACCCGCCCTCAATCTGCCCCTGAGCAGTTCCGTCACGGCGCTCGGGACGACCAATAAACACAACGTCATTTTCAAATCGGACGTTCCAATTGATCCGCTCAAAACAAGGGAGCACATCCTTTACCAATCGAGACAGTCTCTTTCGCACGACTGCTGGACTTTTATCTTCATCCCAAACATAATTCATCAACGTAGTAAGCAAAAAGCTCCTTGTTTTGCCAGGATTGATAACTGCACACAGATAGCTATGCAAAAGGCAAGCAGGCTCTGATTCAAGCTGGCGAGATTCGTTTATGTCTATTTTTGTATAGTTTCTCTTCCCGAGGATTGCTAAGGCCAGAAAAGGGTTGATTAGAATTTGTATTCTCCCATTGTCTTCGTTGGAATACGACAGAATATTAAAACCATATGTTTTTCTCGAATTGGTATCTTTTATATGGAACGCGACTCCTGTCAAATTTTTCAAAGAATTCAAAACCATTCCTGGCCATTTCCCGTGCCGTTGTTTGCTTAATACATGAGCCAATTCATAGGCAGAGGTTTCAATAGCGCACGAAATATCCTTTACTGATTCATCTTTTAATTTCAAATTCATTCGCAAGAGATGGTATCTTTCTGAAGTCGCCTGCTCTTTAACAAGTGTTCCTCTTCTTTTTTGGCATGACAATAATAAAATTGCTTGAAATATCTTGAAATCAAAAACACTTAACTGACAAAATCCTCGAACCTCAATTTCAAGGTGTCCATAGTTTTCTATGAAATGCATCCTTTTTTCCATTTCATGCTTAGAAACAGATCGAAACAGCCTCCGAAGCAGCAAATGCATGTGATCAATTCTAACCACTGCATTTGCTGCTTTTGAATATGAAGAAGACCTAGCCAAGGGCTATTTTCCTTCAATTTTGATGATGTCGGCAGGCATAAGAACGCCATTCTCGTCGCGTTCATACCAGCGTTCAGGGATTGGAGAGCCATAGTTTTGCTTTGACACGCCAAAACGAACAAAGAATCGCCGGCCATCTTCGCCGATAGCCATTTTTGGCGTCTTCGGACGGGCGAAATTTTCCGCTTCATCTTTTGACATTGGGGCAAGAAATTGCTGAAATCTGATATTGTCAGATAACACTGACGACCCTCGTGCGGCTTGTTGCATGTCGGAGTTGTTGTTAAGAGCAGAGCTTTTGTTAATGTGATGCAAAAATATGCACGAACAGTGAAGCTCGTGGCATATTTGTTCCATAACGCTCAAGACCATCGACATAGCTCCGCCTTCATTCTCATCTAAAAAATGAAAACGTCGTAATGTATCAAAATAAATCAATCGAAGCGGGTCGTCTCCTTCAGATGCAATTTTTCGACACAACGGCTTGATGATCTCGATAAATTCGTAAACATCATCGGTTTCATTTTTTTTGGCAGTGAGATTTGGCTCTTTTGCCAAAAGTGAGATCATCCAGAGATTTTTTCTTGCATAAACTTTGTCTTCTTCGTTAAGCCCCCACGCTTTAGAAATGGATTGAATTCGTTTGCCGAATTCCTCTTCGGGGTCTTCGGCTGCAAAATAAATTACTTGACCGCGTTTTTGTCCATCTCGGCCAATTGCAATGCCAAAAGCTTGCTGCATAGCGAAAAATGATTTGCCGCTTGCGCCAGCAGCGATAAGCGAGCCTACGAGGCCCAAAGGAAGGCCTTCGACGACGTAATCAAGATCAGAATAATCCGCGTTGATTAAATCGTCAGAACGCGTGATTTTATCGAAATCAATGGGCTTCATGATTATTCTCCTTCCTTTGCAAGAGCCGCTTTGGCGGCGGCCTGGGCAGCAGAGACGGCGGCCTTGGCGCGAGCTTCGGCTTTCGTGGGCCGGCCACTACGGCGTGGAGGCGTAGAGGCCGTGGAAGCGGCAGAAGAGGCCTGGGAGGACTTGCTGGCGGTGTCCTGGGCTTGGGCCGAAGCTTGAGCAGCGGCTTGACCTTGGGCGGCGGCTTGGGCCGCAACCCAGGCCTGGACGCTTTCGGGCGTCCAGTAGTTGCGCCTGCCGATTTTGATCGGAGTCGGGGCGAGGTCTGGGCGGTGGCGCTTAACGGCACAAGCAACAGCGTCCGGAGAACTCCCGATTATTACAGCGACTTGCTCTTTTTTTAACAACAAGGGGGCGGGGATGGTCATGGTGGCCTCGGGGCGAGGCGCGCAGGGAAACGGGAAAAGGCCCGAATCCCGAACGCTATGCCAAAAGACCTAGGCTAACCAGCCTAGTTTGTTGTCTTTTGGCACAGGGTTCGGAATTCAGGCCTTACTTCGGTGCCGGCGATACGCGCCGCTTTTGACTGGTGGCCTCTGGACTGGCGCTTTTTCCACCCCGGAGGGTTTCGGCATCTTCGGCCCGGCATGGGGCCTGAATGCAGCGCAATACGCAATCACATGAGATTAATCACGATTCCTCGCAAAATTGGGAGGAGTGATTGCGTACCCCCGGCGTTTCCTTGCCTCTATCTGTTTCGCCGGGCTTGCCGTTCTTCTCCGTTTCCGGCCTTGGCCGGAAACGGTCGTCAATCTTCGAATTCCAGGGCGCATGTTGCCTTATTTTTTCAGACCTGTCAAGACCGGGCTTGCCCCGGCCATGCTCCACTTGCTCCAATTTTGCTCCACTCAATCAACCAGCCCCGACCCGTCATGACCGGTCAGGCCCTTTGCAAATGATGGAATTATGGAATTTTTTAAAACTGGGCGGGACCAATGCTAGGCCATGATTGTGATTCGTAATCAGCAGGCGAAACCGGGCCAGGGCCAACCGATGTCTTTCTCAACTTGGCTGAAGGAAGCGATAGCGGCATGAGCGAAAAGCGCGCCAAGGAAACTACCATTTTGCTCCGCAACCAGGGCAAAAGCGTCAAGCTGGAACTGTTCCCGGCAACGGCCTGGGGAGGCCCGGCAGGCTGTTACCGCCTGCGCCTTGACGGCTGCTGGCACAGCCCCGGCGGCGGCAAGCACGAATTCTTCGCGCCGGCCGGCGTCGCCGGGCTCGTTGTCGCGCTGGTCTGCGGCGCTTCGGTGCAGCCCGAGGAATGCCCCGGGCTTCGCCGAGGCGACCGGGTACGCGTCCCAAACGGGACAGGCGCTTACGACAAGACCTTTGTGTCCGGCCCGCCGATCCTGGGGCGAGGGGAGGTGCTGCTTTTTGTGGGCAAATGTTTGTCGAGGGTCCGCTGAACCGTGCTTTTGGGAATGTCTGTGAGCTTCGCTATCTCTCGTACGCTTTTGCCCTGGTCGGCGAGACTGAGGATCTTGTCGACATTTTCTGAAAGGGGGTGCGTCGTCCATTGGAACGTGCCGTCCTTGGCGACCAGTCTGGCGACGAAAGGATCGGCTCCGCTGCCGGCCAAGCCTCTGGCTTTTTGAAGATGCACCTCGAAACGCGCGCCATCGGCTGGAGTGTGGTCTTTGACGGGCAACAGCGCGATCACGGTGTCCATAACGTCTTCGCGGGACGAGGTGCCGCGTTGGCCGCCGTTTTTGTTGGCATGGTGCACCACGACGACAGCGATGCCGCATCTTCTTAAGGATAAAAGCCAGGCCTGGACCGGCAGCCAGCTTTCGGCCTCGTTTTCCTTGCCGATCCGGCAAAGCGTCGCCAGATTGTCGAGAATGAGCAATTCCACCCCGGCAAGCGCAGGGTCAAGGGCCGCTTGGCCTTCCGGCGTGGCGAGGTTTGCCAGGAAATCGGGCTGGCAGTCCGGCGTGATGATCCGCAACTGCTCCGGGACGGGGCCGCCGTATCCTTTGACGATGCCGGACAGTCGTTCCTGCAGCATCCAGCCTGGCATTTCGCCGTCCACGAAGAGCACATTTCGAGGGCGGGGCGTCTTCCAGCGCAACACGGCCTGCCCAGCGGCCACGCCATAGGCCAAGGTCAGGGCCAGAAAGGTTTTGCCCAGCCCCCGGGGGGCGTAGAGCAAGGCCAAGCCCTGGCTCGGCAGAATCGGGTCCAGGATGTGTTCGCGCTTGGGAAAGCCGTAAGCAAGAAAGTCAGACGCGGAGAGCACGACAATCGGGGCCTTGGCTCCGGTTGTCTGGCCGCCTGCAACTGGAGGCGTAGCGGGGGGCTCGGCCTTGGCCAGGCTGACCTTGACCGCGTCCAGTCCTTCCGAGGCCGCCAGGTCATTGAAGTCCGTCTTCCCGGCTGGTTCCTTGAAGTCAGGCGCGGCAACCCGGGCTTGGACAGCCAGGGCGGCTGCGACGGCGTGGTCGATGCCGGGGTTTTTCCCGTATCTGGCGGCCGTCTCGTGGTCGTTGTCTGCACAGATAACCATCGGACGGCCGGGGAAGGCTTGGCGGGCCGTCTCGGCGACGGACCGCAAGTTGTGGCAGGTGAAACAGACAAGCACGGTCCCCTTGGCGGCTGCGTGGATGGTCGCACCGATCGCATACCCTTCGACAAGGTAAAGCGGGCCGTCATTGCCCTCGATCCGGAAGAAGCCGCCACGGATTTTCCCGCCGGCAAGGAACCTCTTCTCTCCCTTCGCGGTGATGAACTGCAGGGACATGGGGGTGCCGTTGGCATCACAGATGGGAACTGCCAGCCGTCCGTCCCTGGTGACGTAAATCTTGTCATGTGGTCTGACGCCCTTGCGAACAAGATAGGGGTGATCGTCTGGGGCGGGGCGGGCCGTCTTTAAGATGTTTTGGGCTGTGCGGCAGGCGGTAGCGTGCCGTGCATCGTCAGCTTGCTGTCGGGCTCTTCGGGTTTTCTCGATGCGGGCTTGTGCTTCTTTTGAGAGAGGGGTGGAGGACTTGTCTCTCCAGACGCCTTCCTCGCCGGTTCGGAAATTCCAGCAATGCCCGTAGGCGGGAGAATCGGGATAGAGCAGGTAGGCACCGTCTGCGCCGCGCTCTTTGCCGGCTGTGCCGCATCGGTGGATCGCGCCGTCAGCAATGATATCGACTGGGCGCAGGCCTGCGCTTTCGAGGAACGCCCGGAATTCGCTCCAAAGCTCTGTCGCCATGCTCACGGACCTCAACGAACGGATGACGGGGGCATGGCATCTGCGGTGAAGACCTTGCGCGCCTCGCGGAAGGCGTCGAGGTCTGTCGGATCGTAGACCACCACTTTGCCGAGCTTGTAGTAGCGCGGGCCACGGCCCTTGCAGCGCCAGACTTCGAGGGTTCCGGGCGAGACGCCCAGGTATTCGGCGGCTTCACGGGTACGAAGGCTTCGAGGCATATGGCATCTCCTTGAAGGCAGTTAAACTGCCCATGGGATGCCCGGGGGAGGGAAAAGAAGGAAGGTCTCCAGCAACGTAAAGGTCTCCAGCGACGTGAGGAAGGTATCCAGCGACGTGAAATAGGGGGTCAAGCGACGTGCAGCCAAGCTGACGTCGTTTGAGAGGGAGGGGGAAACGCGCAGGCGATTTTATGATGTTCCTTTTAAATCATCGGGCAAGCCACGTCGGAAAGCTTCGAAGCCTGCACTCCTGGGCAGAGTGTCGTTGTCTGCAGCCCAAAGAACACGCCACATGTTTTTATGCTGCTCTATCGATTTAGGCTTGCCGTTACGAGTACACGTGACGGCTAAAGATACAGCCTTTTCAACAGTGATGGTCCAGTCGGCTATTGCCCTGTCTTGGCGAGATTGTGTTGCACGGTCAGTCTTTAGTTGCTGAGTTCCTTGTGAAGACTTATTTGTCTTTTGTTTGAGTGTTTCAAGTTCATTCCTCAGCCTTGATATTTCTTCTTGAGATGAAATGAGTAGCTTTTTGTAATCAACAATGCTGCTGTCCCATGATGAGATTGGCAGTGTATCGATGATTCTCTTTATCCCGGGCTTGTCCTGCTCGCTGGTCAGGAATGCAACGAGCTCATCTTTTTTGAATTTCAGGTCGCGCAATTCATCAGGGGCGTCAAGCCACCGATAATAAATTGTATCGCCTTCTCCAAATGGACCAAGATCGCCCGTTAGATAGACGCATCCGATGGGAAGATCTTCTTCGTCTTGTCGTTCAATTACTCGCTTCCCATCTCTGTTATATGCCGGAAGTCCTTTTGCAATAAACAGCGCTTGTTCGAATAAGCTGACCTCGTACGATTCAAGGGCTTTGACTGGTATCCATCTGCTCATGTCGCACTCTCGCATCTTGAAAATTGACAACGCATAGGGATGTCGGCGCGAACTCGGCCTTGGAGCGGGCTTGAGGTGACGCTTACTATACTGTTGCTTGAAAATGAACTGGGAGGTGATGGGGGGCGGGGGATCGCAGGCTTTCCAGGGGGTTGTTCGCTCGTGGTTAGGAATAGGTTAGGAAAAAGAAAAAGGGCCTACAGCGTTTTTGCTGTAAGCCCTTGGACTTCCTGGTTGCGGGGGTGGGATTTGAACCCACGGTCTTCGGGTTATGAGCCCGATGAGCTACCGGTCTGCTCCACCCCGCGTCGTGGAGAAATGTATCTAGGCAAAACGGCGCTCACCGTCAAGCAGAAATTTTGAAAAACTGGCATTTCTTTGTGCGGTGTTTTGTGATAGACTGAAAAAACAAATGGTTGGCGATAAAATGGAAACACAAGTTCTGGTTGGCGCGGGCTTGGCCTGCTTCGGGGCTTCCCTGTTTGGCCAAAAACGGGCAAGGTGGCTGGCCCTGGGCGGGGGTGGGCTTGTCACCCTGGCCGCCTGGGCCGAGGCCGATCCCGTTTTGGGCCTCGGCGGGCTGGCCGCCGCGCTGACCGTCTGGTTCGGCCAACGTGCCGGTTCGCGGCGGGGAGCCCGGGGCCTGGAGCCGCGCCCCGATACCCCTATGGCGGAGACGTTCCGCAAACTTCCTTGACGAGCGGGGGGAAGACGGCTATTGAAAAACGTTCACCACAATTCTTTGGAGATTATGCATGAGCAAGAAGACATACCAGCCGAGCAAGATTCGCAGAAACCGCAGCCACGGCTTTCTGGTGCGTTCCCGGACCAAAAACGGACAGGCCATCCTGCGCCGTCGTCGGGCCAAGGGCCGCAAGCGCCTGGCCGTCTAGTCTTTCCTCCGGCGCACAGGCTCCGGACGGGTAGGGAATTCGCGGCCTGCTTCGAAGCAGGCCGCCGTTACCATGGCAAGGCTTTCCTGCTCTTTGTCCTGCCGCGAGCGGAGGCGAACGCGCCCTGGCGGCTTGGCATGGCCATCAGCAAAAAAGTCGGCAACGCCGTCGCGCGTAACCGCGTCAAGCGGGTGGTGCGCGAATGTTTTCGTTTGTGCGCCCCCCAGGCCGTGGCCGGCCTGGACGTCGTCGTCGTTGCCAAGAAATGCCTCGACCCGCGCCGGTTGGACCTGCATCAGGCCATAAGCGATTTGCGCCCGCTCCTTATCAGGATGGCCAAGGACCTCGACCGCCCGGCTCGGCCGGGAAGCGTGGACCCATGCGACGCGCCGTGATCTGGGCTCTCAAATGCTATCAGCTGGCCATCTCGCCGCTTAAGCCCGCGTGTTGCCGGTTTGCGCCCTCCTGTTCCGCCTACGCCGTCGAAGCCGTGGAGCGCTTCGGCGTGGCTCGCGGCGGTCTGCTCACCCTCTGGCGGCTTCTGCGCTGCCACCCCCTGGCCCGTGGCGGGTACGATCCCGTGCCTGCCGTATTTCCGCATCTCCTGCGCGCTCCCTGGCGCGCTTCGCCATGACGGCGCATCCACACTTCGACGGGATATGAAGGACAATGGAAAACAAACGCGTAATTTTGGCCGTGGCCCTTTCTCTTGCCGTCCTGGTCGGCTGGAATTTCCTCTTCCCCCCCGCAAAGCAGGCGCCCAAGCCTGACGCCGCCGTCAGCCAGCAGGACGCTCCGGCCCAGTCCAGCCCGGCCGCGCCCGCCGCCAAGGCCGAAACCCTGGCCGCCTTCGCCCCCACCCCGGGCAAGAGAATCACCATCGACACGCCGCTGTATACCGCCGTCCTCAACTCCACCGGCGGCGTCCTCGAACAGTTCGCCCTCAAGAACTACCGCGAGACCATCAAGCCCGATTCGCCCCTGGTCAACCTCATCGACGACAAGGCCAAAGCCAAAGCCCCGCTGGGCATCATCTTAAACGGCTCCCCCACCTGGCAAAACGTCGATTGGTCGGCCGAAGGCGGGGATCTCAAGCTCGAAGCCGGCGCGGCCGGAACGGTGGTCCTGGCCGGCCGCATGGGCGACGTGGTCGTCAAACGCGAACTGACGTTTTCCGGCGACTCCTATATTATTGATGAAAAGTTCTCCCTGTCCAACAATGGCGGCGCGCCCCTGCGCAACCGTCTGTCCCTGACCGTGGCCGTGGACCGCCTCTCGGCTGCGGACGACTCCTACAACCCCACCCAGGCCGCCTTCTACGGCGCGTCGGGCCTTGACCTCGAAAGCGGCGACAAGAAGCTGGCCGAGGGCGTGGCTCCGGAAAAGCCCATGGAGTGGGGCGCGGTCATGAGCAACTACTTCCTCGTCGGCATCGTGCCCGAGGCCGCCGATCTGCGTGGCAAGGCCAAGCTTGAGGACGGCGTGTTCCGCGTGGCCCTGGACAAGGACGGCCTGGAGGTCCCGGCCGGTGGTCGCTCCGATCTCTCCATTGCCTATTTCCTCGGTCCCAAGGTGCCCAAGTACCTGGAAATGGCCCCGCACAAGCTGGTCGCCTCCATCGACTACGGCTGGTTCGACTTCGTGGCCAAGCCGCTTATCAAGCTCCTGCACTTCTTTTATGACTATGTCGGCAACTACGGCGTGGCCATCATTTTGCTGACCATCCTCATCAAGCTCATCTTCTGGCCCCTGTCCCAGAAGTCCTACAAGTCCATGGATCAGATGAAGAAGCTGCAGCCGCTGCTCACCCAGCTTCGCGAGAAGTACAAGGATGACCGGCAGAAGATGAATGAAGAGATGATGCAGCTGTACAAGACCTACAAGGTCAATCCGGCCGGCGGCTGTCTGCCCATGATCGTGCAGATCCCCGTCTTTTTCGGGTTGTACCAGGCGCTGCTGCATTCCATCGAACTGCGCCACGCCTCGTTCATCACCCATCTGCCCTTCACCAATATGATCTGGCTGGCCGACCTCTCGGCCAAGGACCCATTCTACATCACGCCGCTGATCATGGGCGCGACCATGTTCCTCCAGCAGAAGATGACCCCGGCTCCGGGCGATCCCACCCAGGCCAAGGTCATGCTTTTTATGCCCGTCATCTTCACTTTCATGTTCCTCAACTTCCCCTCCGGACTGGTCGTGTACTGGCTGGTCAACAACGTCATTTCCATCGCCCAGCAGGGATGGATGCTCAACAAGAAGTCCTGACGCCTCGTCAGCGAGCATCCGGCCGCGAACAGATGGAAGCGCAACGCAAGGAGCAACTATGAGCGAATGGAAGACCTACAGCGGCAAATCCGTGGACGAGGCCATGGAAGAAGCCTGCCGCAGCCTGAGCGCGCCCCGGGAAAAGCTCGAGGTCGAAATCCTCTCCGGCGGCTCGTCGGGCATCTTTGGCCTTGTCGGCAAGAAAAAGGCCCAGGTCCGGGCCCGGCTGCGCGAAGAGGTCAATCTCCTCTCCGACATGGGCGGCAAGGGCGAGCGCCGGGACAATGACCGCCGTGACGGCGGCCGGCGGGGCAACCAGCGCCAGGCCGATGCCCCGCGCCAGGACGGGCAGGCCAAGGCCGCGCCCAAGGCCGAACCCAAGCCGGCCCCTAAGGCCGCGCCCACGCCCGCGCCGGTTGAAGAACGGCCGGCCCCTGTCCAGAGCGCCGCGCCGACTGCACCGGCCGCGCCGAGCGCTCCGGCCCCCAAGGCCGAAACACCGCCGCCTCCGCCCCGCCAGGCCGCGCCCGCTATGTCGGACCTTTCCGGCGACGACGAACCTTTTGAGGATGACTTCGACGACGCCCGCGACCAGAGCGAGGCCGATTCCGGCCGGTCCGGCCGCGAATCCCGTCGAGCAGCGCCAGCTGCCGAGCCGCAGCCGCTGACGCCCGAACTCTCGGCCATCGTGCGTGAGGCCATGGAGCACATGCTCGACGGCATCCTTGGCCAGCGTCCCGAATTCGAGATCTCCGGCCACAGCGAACGCGTTTCCGTGCTGATCTTTGACGAAGAAAATTCCGGCCTGCTCATTGGCCGCGAAGGCCAGACCCTGGCCGCCATCCAGTACATCGTCAACCGCATCGTCATCCGTCGCCACGGCAGCCCGGTCAAGGTCCAGATCAACACCGGCGAGTACCGCGAGCGCCAGGACGACAACCTGCGCAAGATGGCCATTTTCCTGGCCGACAAGGCCAAGACCCTGGGCCGTCCCCAGTCCACCAAGCCCCTGTCCTCCTACCACCGCCGGGTGGTGCATCTGGCCTTGCAGGAAGACGAGGGCATCTCCACCCGTTCCAAGGGCGAAGGGCCGCTCAAGCGCGTGCTCATCCTGCCACGCGGCGGCCGGGGCGAGTCCCAGTCCAGCCAGCGTTCCTAAGCGCGCCGGCGGCGCACCAATCATGTTCGCAAGCGGCGGGGTATCATGCCCCGCCGTTGTTGTTTGCGGCGGCTGCGCTACTGTTCGGTGAAGGGCGGGGCTTTATCGGACGCCCACCACCCAACAGCGCGAAGCTTGGTTGTGGACAGGGCGACGGGCAGCAATGTCTTCGGCATTCTCGGGAACCATCTTGCAGGGAGAGGCTTCCAGGCGCGATCAGGGCCGCATTCCCCTCGACCTTGCAGCGCATTTCCTATACAAGCCCGGTTTCCGCCACGCCCATGACCGGGATGTTGCCTGGATGCGCCGCGCTGGCGGCCCCGGGGCACAGGCCGCGCCGTATCCGGCGGCCGTCCTGTGCGGTCGGCTGTTTCAGGCCGGGCCGAGGGCAGGGCGGCAAGGAGGAACCATGCGCAAGGCTTCGCTTCGGGCCGACATCCTGTGTCTTGTCACCGCGCTTATCTGGGGTTTTGCCTTCGTGGCCCAGCGGATGGGCATGGACCATATCGGCCCCATGGCCTTTAACGGCATCCGCTTTGCTCTGGGGGCCATGGTGCTTGCCCCCTTGGCCATTCGCTCCCTGCGCTATCCGCCGCCGGCCCCATTTTTGCCCGGGGCCAAGGACGGCTTTCCCTGGCTCGGGGGACTCGCGGCCGGCGGCGTGCTCTTTGCCGGCGCGACCCTGCAGCAGGTGGGGATGCTCTATACCACGGCCGGCAAAGCCGGCTTTATTACCGGGCTGTATGTGGTGCTGGTACCGCTTTTGGGTCTCTTCTTCGGCCAGAAGGCGGCTCGGGGCGACGTCATCGGGGCGGTGGCCGCCGCCGTGGGCTTGTATTTCCTGTCCGTCACCGAGGATTTCACCCTGGCCCCGGGCGACGGCCTGGAACTGATCGGCGCGGTGTTCTGGGCCGGCCATGTGCTGGTCATCGGCTGGCTTTCCCCGCGCACCCGGGCGCTGCCCCTGGCCTTGGCCCAGTATGGCGTGTGCTCCATCCTGAGCCTGACGGCGGCGGTGATCTTCGAGGACACCACTTGGGCCGGCGTTGCCGGCGCGGGCTGGGCCATCCTCTACGGCGGCGTGCTGTCCGTGGGCGTGGCCTACACCCTGCAGGTGGTGGCCCAGCGCGACGCCAACCCCACCCATGCCGCTGTGCTGCTCAGCTTCGAGACGGTGTTCGCGGCCGTGGGCGGGGCGCTGTTTCTGGACGAGAGTCTGGGCGGGCGCGGGCTTTTTGGCTGCTGCCTGATGTTCGCCGGCATGTTGGCCGCCCAGCTGTGGCCGCGCAAGCCTGCCTCGGCCTGAGGGTGAGGCGGACACTCCCCATAAAAAAAGCCCGGCCGGAGCCGGGCTTTTTTTATGGGCTAGTGAACGCTGCCTACTGGCAGAGTTTTTCCTTCTTGACGCTTTCGAGGAGTTCGCAGTCGCCCAGCGAACAGGCCTTCTGGTAGTCCTGGCACATGGGGCCGTACTGCTTGAGGCGCAGGTAGGTGAATCCCCGGCCCTTGTAGTAGTCGGCTTCGGTGGGGCCAAGGCTGATGGCCTTGTTGAAGTCCTCAACGGCCTGCTGGTACTTGTCGGACCGGGCGCGGCTCAATCCCCGCATGGAATAGGCCAGGGCGAAGCTGGGGTTTTTCTCGATGGCCTTGGTATAGTCGTCGATGGCCTTGGGATACTGGGCCAGGTAGTAGTGGGCGTGGCCCCGGCTGGCGAAGAAATCGGCCCGGTTGGGATTGAGCTTGATGGCCTTGTCAAAAAATTCGATGGCCTTTTGGAATTTGTTTTGCTTGCCGAATTCGATACCCTTTTCAAAGGCTGCTTCGGCATCGGCAGAATCCCGGCTTTCGGGCAGGGCCGGGGTCGGGTCGGCCGTTTCCGCGGCGCGGGACGGCTTGGCCGGAGCCCGTTCGGGCACGGCCTCGGGTTCGGCCTCGGGCAGGCCCCGCCCGGGCAATTCGGCTTCGGCCGCCTTGGCCGCCGCCGCCGCCGGGATGGTCAGCTTCTGGCCAGCGTGGAGCTTCTTGCCCATGTCGGGGTTGAGCCGGGCAAGTTCTTTTACGCTGATGTGGTAGCGCTTGGCCACGGAATCGGGCGTTTCGTTTTTGCGCACGGTGTGGCTGATGGTGGCGTCGTGGCTTTCAGTGGACTTGGCCGATTTGGCCGAAGGTTTTTCGCCCGGTTCGGGCTTGGCGTGATCGGCCTTGGCCGGCGCGCCGCCCGGCAGTACCAGGACATCGCCGATGAGCATCTTGTTCGGCTTAAGATTCTTATTGGCCTTTAAGAGGTCGTCAACGCTGACGCCATGTTTGGCGGCGATGCCGCCCAGGGAGTCGCCTTTTTTAACGGTGTAGCTGCCGCCGTGGCCGGACGGGGCAGGAGCCGGGGCACCGGTGCTGGAGGTGGCGGATTTTTTCTCTTTCTCCCGGTCCCGGGCTTCGGCGGCGCGTTCCTTGGGCGAGGTCGGCTCAGCTTTCGCCTTGTCCTTGTGGGCAGGCTCTTTGTCCGGGGCTTTCTTGTCGGCCTTGGCCGGAGCGGAGCTGCCGGGGATGGTCAGGCTGTCGCCGATGAGCATTTTGTTCGGCTTGAGGTTCTTGTTGGCCTTGAGCAGCTCGTCCACGGAAATGTTATGCTTTTTGGCGATGGACTGCGGCGTGTCCCCGGCCTGGACGGTATAGGCGTCCGCCTGGGGGGGGAGGCTTGCCACGGCCAGGCCCAGGCAGATAAGGGCGGAAAGAAAAGCTGAAATTCGAGGCATGGCACCACCTTGGTACGATCTTACGGGTCATGAGTCATCGAAGGTGAACAAGTTTGAAGTGTTCGTTCTAGACTACCTCGGCCCAAGGGGCAACGTTTTTCCAAATACGAAAGATTACAGGAAAATGAAAATGTTGTTCATGTTGGCCGGGGCAGTCTTTGATCGGCCGCGCACGTTGTTCATCGCGGTGACACGCCGCCAGTGGGAGGGGAAATAGGCATGAAGCGCCCGAGTCTGGCCGTGACGCTCGTCACCTACACCTACAACGACCACGCCCTGGCGGCCGGGCTGCTGGCCGAAGCCGCGTCCTGGGAGGGCGTGCCCCGGGAATGCGTGGTGGTGGACGACGGTTCGGCCGTGCCCTTTGCCGCGCCGGACGCGGTCCCGGTTCCCCGGGTGGTGCGCCTGTCCCCCAACCAGGGGCCGGCCCGGGCCAAGGCCGCCGGCATCGGCGCGGCCGGGAGCCGGTTCGTGCTGTCGCTCGACGCCGACATCCGCCTGCCGCCGGACTGGCTGGTCCGCTGCCTGCCCGAAGCGGCCCGGCCCGAGGTCGGCATCGTGGCCACGCCCATCGTCAACGACGCTGGAGAGGGTCTTTTGGCCGACTACCAAAGACTGCGCTACAGCCTGGCCAACGGCTTTTCCGGCGACGCCCAGGTCGCGCCGGCCGGCGTATGGCTCATGCGCCGCGAGGTCTGGCAGCGCCATGGCTTCCACGACTTTGCCGGCCGGCTCCATGAAGACGTGCTTTTCAGCCGTACCCTGCGCGCCGCCGGCCTGGCCCTGCGCGTCCTGCCCGGCCCACCGGCCCGACAGATCCGGCGGCTGTCCCGCACCACCATGGCCCGGCGCGGCTGGACCTGGCAGGGGCCGGAGTTTCTGGAGGCGGCCAAGGCCAATCCCATTGATCCGGCCAACGCCCTGCTTGTGGCCGTGGGCCGGCGCATGGAACGCCACCGGGCCGTCAATCCTGCCTTTGTCTACTATGACTGCCTGTATCTGGCCCACGCCCTGGTCGAAATCCTGACCCGGGCCGGCTACGGCGACGAGGCGGCAGCCCTGCCGGCGGCCCTGGCGGCGATATTGCCCGAACCCCGTGCCGGCGCGTATCTGCTGGCCGACTTGGCCCGGCTGGGCCATGGGAATGCGCCGGACGAATCGGCCGGACAGGCGTTTCCCCTGGCCGCCGCCCTGGGCCAGGGACTGGCCTCCCTGCTGCCGCCGGACGCGGGGGCGGCCCTGGCCGCCGCCCTGCCCGAGCTGGCTGCCGAGGACGCCCGGGAGGATTGGGATTTTTCCTTCTACGACGGCTTGCCGCCCGGGTCGAAATAGAGCCCGGCCGCAGCCTGGGGCGATGCCGGGCCGGAGCGTTATGGGAACGCCCCGGCCCGGACCGTGGGTATAGGCCAAGTCCGCCGACGCGGCCTCGTGTCGGGTCCACGAAAAGCGCATAGAGCGTTTCGTGGACAATGTATTGAAACAACCTGTTTTTCTTGAAAATATGATCGTATTTTTTAAGGGATGCTCCGCTAGACCGTGATGACCTGCTTGCCGACCATGGTGCCGCTGCGCTGGCGCTGGTGTGCCTGGCGTACGTTCTCGACGGTGAGGCCCTTGGCGGTCAGGGCCAGGGTGGGGCGCAAACGCCCGGCGTCGAGGAGTCCGGCTATCTGCTGCAAAATTTCCCCTTGGCGGGCCATGTCCGGGGTGGCGAACATCGAACGGGTGAACATGAATTCCCAGCACAGGCGCACGGCTTTTTGCTTGAATGCCGTGATGTCCAGCGGCCCGGACGGATCGTCGATGAGGCAGACCGAGCCTTGTGGCGCGATGACCCGGGCCATGGCCGTCCAGTGCTCCTCCATGTGGGTGGTGCAGTAGATGGCGTCGAAATCGCCCAGCCCGGCCGCCTCGGCCTCGGCCGCCAGATCGCCCCGGCCAAGGACATTTTTTGCCCCGATTTCCAGACACCAGGCGGCCGATTCCGGCCGGCCGGCCGTGGCCGTGACGTCAAGGCCGGCCCAGGCGGCCAGCTGGATGACCATGGACCCGACTCCGCCGGCCCCGCCGACGACCAGCAGGCCGCGGCCGGCATTGGCTCCCTCGGCCGCGGTGAAGCCCAGCCGGTCGAACAACCCTTCCCAGGCCGTGAGGCTGGTCAGCGGCAGGGCGGCGGCCTGCTCCGGGGACAGGCTTGCCGGAGCCGGGGCGACAAGGCGTTCGTCCACGGCCTGATAGTCGGCGTTGCAGCCGTCGCGGGTGATGGAGCCGGCGTAGTAGACGGTCTGCCCTGGCGTGAAGCGGCCGGCCTTCACGCCCACGGCCTCCACCATGCCCTGGGCGTCCCAGCCCAGGATCCGTTCCTGACCAGGGGCCAGCCGATCAAAGACCTTGGTGTCCACGGGGTTTACACCCACGGCTTGCAGGCGCACGACAATATCGTGCGCTCGGGGTTCGGGCTCGGGCAGTTCCTTTTCCGTAAAGGCCTGGGGCGCTTCGGGATCGAAGCCGCCCGTGGCGATGATGGCTTTCATGGGTGCTCCTGGGGTTGCGGGCAACAGGGGCGGGCCGACGCTGCGGCCGCCCCGGGTTTGAGGCCACTGTGGCACGATTGGCCGGGATGGGAAACGGATTTGGGGGCGTCTTCCGAGTCTGCCATGGAATTTCCGGTCCCTCCCTCTGGGCCGGACGCTGCCGCCCCACGGACCCCGCCGCGACATTTTCGCCGCTGGCGCATTGACTTGCTCCCGGGAAACCGCAATAAGCTCAAGCATATCTCCATGTCAGGAGGCGAGCATGGGCACAAGCGACGGACGGCTCGGGGCCGTGGCCAATTTTTTCATCAAGCACGCGCTGGCGATTTTCCTGGTCGCCACCCTGGTCTGCCTGCTGCTGGTCGCTTCGCTGACGAGCGTGCTGAAGCCCCATGTGGTCGGGGCGTGGCTGCTTGTCGGCATCCTCACCTCGCTGCTGTTTTCCGGCGTGGCCCTGGTGGTGGTGCTGGCCATGGCCGCCGTGGACAAGGCGCGCCACCTGAAACTCATCACCTACCAAGACAAGCAAAGCCTGGCCCTGCGGGAGCGCTTCGAACTGGAAAAGATCGGCGCGGCCGATCTCTACTCGCCCTATTTTCGGGTCCATGAGGGGAAAAGCTTCGTCAAATGCGAACTCACCGGCCCGGGTTCCATCTTTCTCCAGGATTCGAGCACGCTGGAGGATTGTTCCTTCCATCTGTGCGACATCGTGGTGGTGGCCGCCGACGAGCGGGTGAACACGGCGGCCTATTTTCAGCGCTCGACCTTCACCGGCTGCCGCTTCGTCAATCTCGTCATCTACATGACCGAGGCCATGTCCGCCGGAGCCCTTGGCGGGCGCTGCGGCGTGGAGACCGGCGATTTGTGCGTGCTTGGCCGCAAGGCGGGGTGACCATGTCCCTGCCGCTGTCCCTGTAGCCCTGATCCTCTTGCACCGCGCAACGTGGGAGAGACCATGAAACGCAACACCGCTTCCGCCTTCGCCGCCGTCCTGGGGCTGTGCGCCCTGGCCGCCCTTTCGGGATGCAGCGAACTGGCGCTGCTCGATCCCAAGGGACCCATCGGCGAGGCCGAGCGCCGGCTCATCTTCATCGCCTTCGGGCTCATGCTCATCGTGGTCATCCCGGTCATCGTCATGGCCGTGTGGTTTCCCCACAAGTACCGGGAGTCCAACACCGAGGCCGAGTATGCGCCCAAGTGGAGCCATTCGGGCAAGATCGAGCTGGTCATGTGGCTGATCCCCATGGTCATCGTCATCCTGCTCTCCACGCTGCTGTGGATCGAGACCCATCGCCTGGACCCCTACAAGCCCCTGGCCGCGCCGGACAAGCAACTGCCCGTCGAGGTGGTGAGCCTCGATTGGAAATGGCTTTTCATCTATCCCCGGCAGGGCGTGGCCGTGGTCAACGAGCTGGTCTTCCCGGCCGGGATGCCCCTGGCCTTTGACATCACCTCCGACACGGTCATGACCTCGTTTTTCATCCCGCGCCTGGGCAGCCAGATCTACGCCATGGGCGGCATGCGCACCAAGCTGCATCTGCTGGCCGACACCGAAGGCGAGTACGTCGGCCAGAACCAGCAGTTCAGCGGCGCGGGCTACCCCGACATGTTCTTCCCGGCCCGGGCCGTCTCCCAGGCGGGGTTCGACGCCTGGCTGCAAAAGGTCAAAGCCTCGCCCGAGACCCTGAACATGACCCGGTTCGACGAACTGCGCAAACCCGGCGTCGCGGCCGCCCCGGTCTATTTCTCCAAGATTGAGCCGGGCATCTTCGAGGCCATACTCGGCAAATACGACCCCATGACCAAGCAGGGCTCGCCCCAGCCGGCCGGGCCCGGCGGCTACGGCGGCCATGGCGGCCATGGCGGACAAGGCGGGCACGGCGGCCAAGCCGGCTCCCAGGGACACGGCCAATAGGCCAGGAGGACCAGTCACATGTTCGGAAAACTCACCCTCGCCGCCGTCCCCTACCATGATCCCATCGTCATGGGCGCGGTGGTCGGTTCGCTTTTAGGCGCGCTGGCCGTTCTGGGGCTCATCACCTACCTGAAGAAATGGCCGTACCTCTGGTGCGAGTGGCTCACCAGCGTGGACCACAAGAAAATCGGCATCATGTACATCATCTTGTCGCTGATCATGCTGCTGCGCGGTTTTTCTGACGCCATCATGATGCGGGCCCAGCAGGCCATGGCCGTGGGGGCGTCCCCGGGCTTTTTGCCGCCTGACCACTTCAACCAGGTGTTTTCGGCCCACGGCACCATCATGATCCTGTTCATGGCCATGCCGTTTCTCTCGGGCCTGATGAACATCGTCATCCCCCAGCAGATCGGCGCGCGCGACGTCGCCTTTCCCTTTCTCAACGCCGTGAGCCTGTGGCTGTCCGTGGCCGGGGCGCTTTTGGTCATGGTCTCCCTTGGCGTGGGCGAATTCTCCAAGGCCGGCTGGTCGGGCTATACGCCGCTGACCGAACTGGCCTACAGCCCGGACACCGGCGTGGACTACTGGCTGTGGTCCATCCAGATATCCGGCGTCGGCACGCTGTTAACCGGCATCAACTTCCTGGTGACCATCATCAAGATGCGCGCCCCGGGCATGACGCTCATGCGCATGCCGCTGTTCACCTGGACGGCGCTTCTCACCAACATCCTGATTATCTTCGCCTTCCCCATGCTCACCGCCGCGCTGTTCATGCTGTCCCTGGACCGCTATCTCGGGATGCACTTTTTCACCAACGATCTTGGCGGCAACACGATGATGTACATCAACCTCTTCTGGACCTGGGGCCATCCGGAAGTCTACATCGTCATCCTGCCGGCCTTTGGCATCTACTCCGAAGTGGTGGCCACCTTCTCCAGAAAGCGCATCTTCGGCTACACCTCCCTGGTCTACGCCACGGCCGTCATCATGTTCCTGTCGTTTGCCGTCTGGGCTCACCATTTCTTCACCATGGGCACCAGCGCCAACGTCAACATCTTCTTCGGCATTTCCACCATGGTCATCGCCATCCCCACGGGCGTGAAAGTCTTCAACTGGCTTTTCACCATGTACAAGGGCCGGGTGCGCATGACCACGCCCATGCTCTGGACCATCGGCTTTTTGACCACCTTTGTGCTCGGCGGCCTTACCGGCGTGCTCATGTCCATCCCGCCTGCCGACTACGTGCTGCACAACAGCCTGTTTCTCATCGCCCACTTCCACAACATGCTGATTCCCGGGACGCTTTTCGGGTTCCTGGCCGGTTTCGCCTACTGGTTCCCCAAGGCCACGGGCTTCAAACTGGACGAAACCTGGGGCAAGCGCTCGTTTTGGTGCTGGCTCATCGGCTTTTACATGTCCTTCGTGCCGCTCTACGTGCTGGGCTTCATGGGCATGCCCCGGCGGATGCAGCACTATGACAACCCGGCCTGGCAGCTGCCGCTGATTATCGCCGCCGTGGGTACGCTCATTATCGCCGCCGGCATCGGCTGCATGCTCATGCAGTTGTTCGTGAGCTTCATGAAGCGCAAGGCCAACGCCGACACGACCGGCGACCCCTGGGACGGCCGCACCCTGGAATGGGCCACGGCCTCGCCCCCGGCCGTGTACAACTTCGCCGTCATCCCCGAGGTGCACGACATCGACGCCTTCTGGGACATGAAGGAGCGCGGCGTGGCCTACGCCCGCCCCGATCATTACGAGGACATCGTCATGCCGAAAAACTCCTGGCACGGCTTTGTCCTGGGCGTGGTCGCCTTTGTCTTCGGCTTCGCCGTCATCTGGCACATCTGGTGGCTGGCGGCGGTAACGACCCTGGGCATGATCGCCGTGGTCACGGCCCGGGGCTGCGCCGACGACCTGTTCATGGTCATCCCGGCCGAGGAAGTGGCCCGCATCGAGGACGCGCGCGTCCGGCCGGCGCTGCCCGGATCGACCGGCTCATAAAGACCCAAGCCAACGGCCCAAAGCCTTGTTGGAGGAACGCATGACGACAGCGCAAACGGCCCATCTCCCGGGCGCGCCCGGCCACGAGGCCCATGGCGGCAATGGCAGCCATGACATGGGCGAGATCCAGGCCTTCGGGTTCTGGCTCTACCTGATGAGCGATCTCATCGTCTTCTCGGCCCTTTTCGCCACCTATGTGGTCATGGCCCACAACTACGCCGGCGGACCCACGCCCAAGGACCTCTTCGAGCTGCCGGCCGTGCTCGTGGAAACCATGCTGCTTTTAACCAGCAGCGCGGCCTACGGCCTGGCCATGGTCGCCATGCACAAGGGCGACCTGCGCTCCGTGCGCCTGGGGCTTGTGGCCGCTTTTGCCCTGGGGCTGGGGTTTCTGGTCATGGAACTGGCCGAGTTCCACCATTTTATCGGGATCGGGGCCGGCCCGGACCGTAGCGGCTTTCTCTCGGCCTTTTTCACCCTGGTCGGCACCCACGGCCTGCACGTGACCTTTGGCCTGCTGTGGATCGTGGTCATGCTGGCCCAGCTTGCGTCCAAGGGCCTCACCGCCCCGGTCAAGGGGCGGCTTACCCGCCTGGGCATGTTCTGGCATTTTCTCGACATCGTCTGGATCGGCGTTTTCACCGTCGTCTACCTGCTGGGGGTCGTGCAATGAGCCACTCGCCAACCGACAACGCCGGCGCGGCCGTGGGCACGGTCAAGTCCTACGCCCTGGGATTCGCCGCTTCCGTCGTCTTGACGCTTGTGTCCTTTGGCCTGGTCATGGGCGGGGCCTTGCCGCGCCTGCCGCTGATCCTGGCCCTTTTCGCCCTGGCCGTGATCCAGCTTTTCGTGCAGCTGCGCTATTTCCTGCACGTGGACCGGTCGTCGGCCATGTACTGGAACCTCATGGCGCTGCTTTTCACCTTCTTCCTCATGTTCCTGTTCATCGGCGGTTCCATCTGGATCATGTACGGCCTGCACGAGCGGATGTAAGCGGAGGCGGGGTGGGTTTTCGGGATTTTGTCGGCGTGGCCAAGCCGTGGCTGACGGCGGCTAATCTGGTCACGGCCGGGGCCGGGTTTTTCCTGGGTTGCGGCGGGGCCGTGGCCTGGGGCACGTTTTTCGCGGCCCTGGCCGGCATCGGGCTGGTGGTGGCCTCGGGTTGCGTCGCCAACAACGGCATCGACAGCCGCCTGGACCGGGCCATGGCCCGCACGCGCGGCCGGGCCATGGCCGCCGGCCGGATGCCGCTTTGGGTCGGCCTGGCCTACGCCGCCGTTCTGGGTTTTTTCGGCACGGCCGTGCTGGCCGTTTGGACGACGCCGGCCACGGTCGCCGTCACCCTGGGCGGCTTCGTGGTCTATGTCGGGGTCTACAGCGCCTGGCTCAAGCGCCGCTCGCCGGCCAGCACCGTGGTCGGCAGCCTGGCCGGCGCGGCCCCGCCGCTCGCCGCCTATTGCGCTGCCGGGGGAGACTTGGACCTTGGCGCGGTCATGGTGCTGACCCTTTTTTGCCTGTGGCAGGTGCCCCATTCCTACGCCGTGACCCTGCACCGCTTTGACGACTATGCCGCCGCCGGCCTGCCGGTGCTGCCGGTCAGGCAAGGCTTTGACGCCACGCGCCGCCACATCGTCTGGCACATCGCCGCCTTTGTCCTGGCCGCCGTGTTGTTGGGTGTGCTCGGCTACGCCGGCCAGGCCTATCTGGCCGTGGCTACGGTTTCGGGCGCGTGCTGGCTGGCCGTGGCCCTGCACGGCTACAGTGACGCCTTGGCCCGTGGCTGGGGCCGGCGGGTCTATCTCGCCTCCATCGTGGTGGTCTGCCTGCTGGCCCTGGCCCTGGCCCTGGACCCGGCCAAGCGCGGTGATGCGGGCGACAGTCTGGCCGACGCCCCGACCGCCCAAAGCTGATCGCCCCTTGACGGCCCGCCCGTCCCGGCGCTAGAGAGAAACCGCCTTAATAATCCGTTTCGCGTGACTGGCGAGAACAGTGGGACACCACGAGGAAGCGCGAAACCTGCCATAGCCGCTCGCCTGGGCTGCGTCGTCACCGACGCCAACCTTCCCGACCAGGAGGAGCCCATGCGCGCGTTCTACGATCTCCTTTCCGCCACCGATCCCGAAGTGTTCGCCACCCTTGCCGGCGAGGAAAACCGCCAACGCTTGGGCATCGAACTCATTCCGTCCGAGAACTACACCTATCCCGAAGTGCTGGCCGCCCTCGGCAGCGTGTTTACCAACAAGTACTCCGAAGGCTACCCCGGTCGGCGCTACTACGGCGGCCAGGAGTTCACGGACCAGATCGAGAATCTGGCCCGGCAGCGGGCTTGCGCGGTCTTTGGCTGCGAGCACGCCAACGTCCAGCCCCTGTCCGGCTCGCCCATGAACCAGGCCGTATACCTCGGTCTGCTGGAGCCGGGCGACACGATTCTCGCCATGGACCTGTCCCACGGCGGCCATCTCACCCACGGCGCGCCGGTCTCCCACATGGGGCGGCTTTTCAACTTCGTGCGCTACAAGACCAATCCCGGCGACGGGGCCATCGACTTCGACGTGGTGCGCGCCCTGGCCCGGGAGCATAAACCCCGGCTCGTGCTGTGCGGCTACACCTCCTACCCCCGCGACCTCGACTACGCGGCGTTTAAGGCCATCGCCGACGAGGTCGGGGCCTACACCATGTGCGACGCCTCGCACTATGCCGGGCTGGTGGCCGGCGGCGTCATGCGCAATCCCTTTGACGCGGGCTTCGACGTGGTGACCACCACCTCCCACAAATCCTTGCGCGGTCCGCGCGGCGGCATGATCCTGTGCCGCAAGGCGCTTGGTCCGGCCATCGACAAGTCGGTGTTCCCGGGCTTGCAGGGCGGGCCGCACATGAACGTCATCGCCGGCATCGCCATCACCCTGGGCAAGGCGCTCGCCCCGGAGTTCAAGGTTTACGCCGCCCAGGTGCTGGCCAACGCCCGCCGTCTGGGCGCGGAGCTGGCTGGGCGCGGCGTGTCGCTTATCACGGGCGGCACGGACAACCACATGCTGGTGGCCAACACCCAGGCGAGCTTCGGCCTGGACGGGCGCACGGCCGAGGAGTTGCTCGACGAGGCCGGGCTGACCACCAACAAGCAGATCATCCCGGACGATCCCAACCCGCCGCTTAGGCCCTCGGGCATCCGCCTGGGCACGCCGGCGGCCACCACGCGCGGCATGGGCGAGGCGGAGATGGTCAAGCTCGCCGGCTGGATCGCCGAGGTTTTGGCCAGCCCGACCGACGCGGCCAAGCGCGCCGCCGTGCGGGCGGAAGTGGCGCAGCTGTGCGGACGGTTTCCGGTGCCGGGGCTGGAGTAGGGGAGAGGGCGGAATAACGGCAGCGGGCGAGGCCGGAGGCGGGCCTGCTGATCCCATTTCACAGGGCCTTGGGTAGGACAGCCCGCACCCTGTCCTTTTGCGGGCCGCATCCTGCCCGAATGTGATTCAAAATTCCCTCGTTATCCTGTAGGGTTGGCCAAGAGGTTCTCCAACCCGGTTGTCCAAATGAAAAAGGGGATAGGTCGAATACGGCCTATCCCCTTGAAATATATGGTCGGGGCGAGGTGATTTGAACACCCGGCATCCTGCTCCCAAAGCCGCACTGGCCGTCTGTATCCTTTGAAATGATTGATGATTTCTTGGTGTGGGATAAGCCCCGTCGGACAAAAGCGATCTTCTCCAGGACATTCCCGATTCTCCAAAAGTTATCCAAATCCAGCGGTTATCCGGGCTGGAGAACCATATTTCCGCGTTATCAGGTAGGAAATATTGGGCCAGAGGAACAGGGACATATGGGACGCATTTTTCGCATCCTCTGCAGAAAAGGAGCGGGGCTGGGGGCGGTGAGCTGGTCGGATCCCCAGGGGACACATGGAACCCAAATTTTATTCTGTGTAAATTGTTCGCGCGATCCTTGTGACAAAAAGCCTCTGGCAAACGTATAGGAATAAAAGAGCTCCAGGCAATTTATGAACTACGATGACGAAACACAGCTTATCGAAGACATCCTTGATGGGGAGGCCGCCGCGTACGCCGTGTTGGTTCGTCGTTACCAGTCGCCGATTCATGGACTCATGTCGCGCATGTGCCGCAATCCCGAAGATGCCAGCGACCTGACCCAGGAAGCCTTTGTCGTGGCTTACGAAAAACTCGAAAAGTTCAAGGTTGGGGCGCGGTTTTTCCCCTGGCTTTACACGCTCAGTCTCAATATTGCGCGCGACCATCTCCGCAAGCAGGGGCGCGTGGAAATACCGGCGTCTGCGTTACATGATGGTTTCATGGAGAACATACAGGATGAAACAGCGGATGATGCTCTGATCGAAAAGATCGATAGTGAAAAGCTTTTCGCTGCAATGGACGCGCTCGGCCTGGAAACGAGGGAAGTGTTGATCCTGCGCTACCAAGAGGGCTTGTCCATTCAAGATATCGCGGATGCCCTGAAAATATCGGTGAGCGCCGTCAAAATGCGCATTTCCCGGGGGCTTGAACGATTGCGCGTAATATTTGTGGATTCCATCGGTGGGCAAGAAGCATGAACAAGAAAAATGAGGAACAAGCGGCGCGGGACTTACAACGCTTGGCCGGTGCCATTGCTGGCCTGCCGCGATCGGATCTCCCGGAACGGCTTTTGCCGCAGATCATGGCCCGCATTGGCCCCAAAGAACCATCTCCTTCGCGTCGATGCTGGAGATGGGTGCAGCGGTGGTTGCGTCGCTCCCGGGGAGTCGCCATTGGTGGCGCGACAGCTTTTGCCGTGGCAATGCTGATTTGGTCGGCAAGCACCTCCATGCGTCATACTTCCCAACCCACTTCGCCTACTGGGAAGGAGGTCGCATCGGAATCGACTGGATGGCGACTTGCCGGCAGCGGAGCCGGACAGGCAAAGGAAGTCACTTTTGTGGCGCGGTTCCCCGGCGCGCAGCAAGTGGCCGTGATCGGCTCCTTTAATGACTGGATGCCTGGGCGTCACGTCATGCACAAGGCCCTGGGAAGTGATGTCTTCTCACTGACAGTCAACTTGCCTTCCGGGCGGTATGTTTATGCTTTCCTCGTGGACGGCACGCTCCTGGAGACGGATTCCAGCGCTTTGCTTCAGGAAGACGACGGGTTTGGCCATACCAACTCTGTCCTTATCATTGAGGATGACAACGGCCGCCAGCAGGCAGGGGAACGTCATGCTCGTCCGCTTTAATCTTTTGATTGCGGGAGTTGTCCTTGCCATGACCTGTATCTGGCCCTCTGCGGGCTTATCAGAAGACCGCGTGGGACTCGTTGAAGCGATGGAGGCCGCGAGGACCGCCGGCCTCTCGCGAGTCGATATCGATCGCGTCTTGGGGTTTGGCTACCGTTTTGGGTTAAGCGAATCTGATACGGCGGTTTTTCTTATGATCGGGGGCAAGGCTTCGTCCTCAGGAGGCAACACGGCCTTCGTGATGGACAAGATTGAAGAGGGGTTGGCCAAGCATGTCCCGATTTCTCGCATTGAAGAGGCCGTACGGAACCAGCTTGAGGATTTTGCCTTCGCTCAGTGGCAGCTGGCAAACCGTCCTGGAGTGACAGCAGCTTTGAACGAGCGTTTGGCCCAGACGTTACGCATGGGGCTCTCACGGGGCGATATTGATATCTGTCTCTCCCACCCCGATCATTCGGCGCAGCAAGTCGTTTTGACTGCGGAATTTATGGCGGCCGTGCGTCAAGCCGGACTCCCTCCCGCCCTAGGGAACAGTTTGGTTGCACAAGTGCTTGAAGCCAAAAATTTTCCCTCTGGGCTTTTGGATATAGCAAGGTTCGTTCGCGATGCGAAGCAGGGTGGCAATCTCGATGCCTTGGTGGCGGAAGATGCTGCCAAGGTGATCACGGGAGATATGAGCGTTGCTCAGGCGCGACGAGCACTGGGCTTGGCTTCAGCAGACGGGGCATCAATCGCCGGCAGTGGCCAGGGCAAGTCTGCTGGCGCAGGTGTTGGTTCGGGTAAAGGGTATGGGCAGGGGAGTGGGAACGGTGGCGGAAATAGCTCTGGGGGCGGTTCGAGAGGAAGCGGCTCCGGCGGCAGTGGCGGGGGCGGCGGTGGTTCGGGTAGCGGCGGAGGAAGAGGGGGCGGTGGTGGCCGAAATTGAAAGTTAATATGGCAAGTGATTTTCGCGCAAAAAAAATGAAACCTAGGTGACCAAATTCTCGTCTCCCTCGTATATCAATATAAATAGCGAAAAGGAGGAAGTTATGCTGAGAAAAATGATGATTGTTGTCGCAATGTGTTGTTTTGGATTCATGGCCACAAACGTCTTTGCACAAAATGGTTTCGGCTTTAATGCAGGTGGTTATCAGGGGCAGCTTGCCGGAGGTGCAGGGGTTGGTGGCAACGGAACCTGCCAGTTGGGCAACGGTACGGGCCTTGAACTTGGCCTCATGTTTGGTTTTGGGGATGGTACGGAGCCGAGGCCTCAAGATGGAACGGGTTTTGGCGCGCCGACAAACCGATAATATCTTACTACGAAAGAACTAGCCCCCGCAGTCGTTATTTCGGCAATCGGATCATGGGCGGCCTGTCTCCGGGTGAGGTGGGCCGCTTTCTCGTTGCCGGGCAAAGTGGCTACTCTGAGACGTGACAGTTCAGCTATCACCGGGTGGACAATCTGACAAAGTCCACGTCGCTATCGATTGGATGCGGATGCGGTCGAGATATTCAACAGTGCCGCTCATGAGCTTTGCCTCAAACTGTTCCCGGTTCATCCCAAAGCTACGCCAAGGTTTTCTTGAAAGGTACGCCTCCTCTGACAAGTGCAGCTTTGCCCATGGCTTGGTTTGAGAGTGTGGCATAGCCCTGTTGTTTTCGTTTTAAGTTATTTTTTGACATAAAGTGCCAACGCTTTTTGTGCCAAAAAGTCTTCCCGAGTCATTCCTTTGATTATTTTTCTCTCCTTAAACAATCTCCTGTGTCCTATTTCTTTGACTATCGACCTAATAAACATCTTGAAAACCAAATAAACATCTTCGTCTTCAAATAATACGACTGCGCGATGCTTGAGCACAAGAACAAATCTTGTCTTGATTGATTTTGCGAATACGTTCTTTCTGCGAAAAAATGTCTGCGGCTTAACAAGCAAGTAGTACTGCTCTCTGTTGACTTGAACCTCAATCGAGTTGTGCTCGCTATTTATAAAAGAACTAAACTGAATGTCGTTGTTTAAGTACATCGACATTTTTTGGATATTTTTCTGGAAAAGCCTAAGCTTTCTTCTTCCAATACTGCATTTAACTTCATAGCTATCTATTGAATCATGCCTTAGGGTCTCATGTAAAATAACATCTCTAGGGTCGAAGTCGTACGATCGTTTTATTGTTCTCTTTTTTTTCTCAAACAGTTCTAGCCGTTCATTTTTTATCTTTCTATAGATATAAACATAAAAACACCCCAAAAGTAGTACTACAAGCAAGCCTTCTAGATTAATCATTGTTTCATCGTGTAATTGTTTGCCTGTTGCGTGCAATATGTATGTCGCTTTCTGTAGTTATAGACATAAAGTTACATTTTGAACTTCGGCCCTCTCTAGACCGGAAGCGATTCTCTTATACCCGCGATTCGGAAAAAATGTCCACTCTAAATGGGGGGAGGCCAGTCGTTTGATAGACTGACCAAGGGCGAACCAGTGGAGTCTGTCATCGAGTAGAGACAAAGCTGCCTCGGCCAATGAGGCCCAGCAACGCCCCAAAGCTGATACACTGTCAACTATAAGAAATTAGGGCACGGAACCCCGCTTTGCCGGGTCCGGAAAGTTGAGATTTATGGGGGGTGTTGGCTGGATGATGTGATCCTCGCCCTTTCTCCATGGCGACAAGGTGCGTTTTCAAAGCACGGAAACAGGCTGGCTTTACCCTCGGTGGCTTGGCGCTGCGGACAGGTTGGGACGCATGGGACGTGTTCCCGCACCCTTTTGAGAAAGCTACGATTTTGCCAGGCTGCTAGACACCCGGCCCCTGGCGGTTATCCGGAGGTTAGTCATACAGGGGTGGGGACGGACTTAAAAAAGACTGTCTGGGATTGGGGCACGAGAGTCGGTAGACGGCCACCCAGGTTGGGGGAGCGCCCCCTTGCCAGGTTATAATATAAATATTATATGACGGGTGCCATGAGCGAATGGGACGCGCATTTCATCAATGAGTTGGCAGAGGCCGAGTTTGAGGCCCTCCCTATCGATATCCGGGCGAAACTGACCCGTGCCTTGGATTTGCTGCGGGCAAAGGGGATTACGGTGTTGGCGATGCCCTTGGCTCGGCATGTGGAAGGGAAGGTTTGGGAGCTTCGGGCTACGGGACGAGACGGTATCGGGCGAAGCCTCTATGTGGCTGCGTCGGGGCGGCGTCTCCTGATCCTGCGGTCATTTATCAAGAAAACACAAAAAACTCCGCGCGTGGAAATCGAAATAGCATTGAAGCGGCTTAGTGAGGTCGAGTGATATGGCTACCGTTCCTTTCAGCAGGGTTCGCGAACGAATGATGGCCGACCCTGAGTTTCGGAAAGAATACGGCGCGTTGGGCGAAGAGTTCGCCCTCATCGAGGCGATGATCGAGGCGCGCACGCAGGCGAATATGACCCAGGCGGACGTGGCCAAGGCCATGGGGGTGAGTCAGCCTCGTGTCGCTCGCATCGAATCCGGAAAGAATGTCTCCCTGGAGACGTTGCGGCGTTACGCCAAGGCGACCGGCGGCAGACTCAAGATCGTCATTGAACCGGGCAAAGCGGAACAGCGCCAACTGCGGAAATGATTCAACCGTATTCCCCATGCTTTTTCACAACCCTCCGAGCTCGGGTGGAGCGTTGGCGAGTTGAAAATGCTTTGGCGGTTTGTATGTCATGATCACAAGTGGTAGCGACTCTTCTCACACGTCCGAACTTGAGGAGTTGCGAAAGCTACGAGAGGAAAATGCTCGCCTTAGAGAATTGCTTGCGCGTCACAATATCTCATCGGAAGGATCTTCTGCTACTGAAATTGCGCTATCCCCTGTAGGGCAACGCTCCTTGCCGGTCCCACAAAGTTCTGCAGATAAGATTTCCCTTTTTCGAAAGCTGTTTCGTGGACGAAATGATGTTTATCCACAGCGTTGGGAGTCCGCCAAGGGGAAGTCAGGATATTCTCCAGTCTGTGAAAATGAATGGCGGCGCGGAGTCTGTCAAAAACCTCGGCTGAAATGCGGGGAATGTAGTCATCGTGTGTTGTTGCCCATAACGGATCAAGTGCTCTATGCTCATCTTTCTGGGAAGTGCACCATCGGTGTGTATCCTCTGTTGTCAGATGATACGTGCTATTTTTTAGCCGCTGATTTTGATGATGATTCTTGGCAAGAGGACTCCAAAGCTTTCATGCAATCTTGTCAGGAACTCAATGTCCCTGCTTACCTGGAAATATCTCGATCCGGGAAAGGGGCGCATGTATGGATTTTCTTCCTCGAAGCAGTTTCGGCGCGTGAGGCACGACAACTTGGCGCGGCTTTGATCAGCCATACCTGTGATCGCACACGTCAACTTTCCCTTTCAAGCTACGACCGGTTATTTCCCAATCAAGATATCATGCCCAAAGGCGGATTTGGGAATCTGATCGCGTTGCCATTGCAGAAAGTGCCTCGTAATGCTGGGCGCAGTGTCTTTGTTGATGAGAACCTTATTCCTTTTGTTGATCAGTGGGCTCTTCTTGCCTCCGTTCGTCAGATGTCGGCAGCGGAATTAGAGGCCGCTATTTTACGGGCATGTGGCGGTAGACATCCATTGGATGTCGCGTACACATCTGAGGAAAATGATGTATTGCCATGGCAGAGGCCGAATCGGGAGGTTCGCCAGGTTGCCGGTCCACTTCCTAAATCGTTGGCACTGGTGCTCGCGAACCAGATTTTTATTTCCAAGTCTGATCTGCCGCAGCAACTCGCAAATCGCCTGATACGGTTGGCCGCTTTCCAAAATCCAGAATTTTATAAGGCACAGGCAATGCGCCTTCCTGTGTGGGATAAGCCTCGTGTCATTGGTTGTGCTGAGAATTTTCCACAGCATATTGGTCTTCCAAGGGGGTGCCTTGAGTCGGTGCTCGATCTATTACAGAAAAATGGCATCGAACCTCATTTGCAAGAGGAGCGCATCCAGGGGAGTAAAATATCGGTAAAATTTCTTGGGACGCTGAGAAAAGAGCAGATATTGGCTGTTCGCGCGATGCTTCGGCATGACATTGGCGTTTTGTGCGCTCCAACGGCTTTCGGTAAAACAATTACGGCTGCGGCGTTGATTGCTCGGCGAAAGCTTCGCACCCTCGTTTTGGTTCACCGCACGGAATTGTTGAGGCAGTGGTCTGAACGGTTGACGGGATTTCTTAATATCCCAACGGGGGGGATTGGGCTCATTGGAGGAGGAAAGAAAAAGTTCTCAGGTGAAATTGATATCGCAGTTATGCAATCTCTTGTTCGGCAAGATGGCCTTGGCGAATTGCTCGATAATTATGGCCAGATCATCGTCGACGAGTGTCATCATATTTCTGCTTTTTCATTTGAAAGCATACTTAAGCAAGCAAAGTCAAAATACATTGTCGGGTTGACCGCCACTCCGATCAGACGCGATGGCCAGGATCCGATTATTTTTATGCAGTGTGGGCCAATAAGGTACACCGCCGCTCGATCTGAGAATGCACCTTCACGACTTGAAGTATTTCCACGGTTTCTTGCTGCGCCAGATGTTCAAGAGGGGGTGCCTATTCAAGAAGTTTTTCGGAGATTAGTTAGTGATGGCAAGAGAAATAGATTTATCGTTAAAGATGTTTTGCGTGAATACAAAGAAGGTCGAAAGATTCTTGTTCTCACAGAACGGACAGAGCATTTAGCACTGCTGGCCAGTCTTCTTGAAAATCTTGTTGAAAAATTGTATGTTTTACACGGTAAATTGTCCCGCAAACAGCGAGTGGCTATTTTTTCGGACCTTGAGTCATTAGATGCCTCAACTCCACGAGTAATACTAGCGACTGGCCGTTTGATTGGCGAAGGTTTCGATCATCCACCTCTTGACACGATGATGTTGGCGATGCCGATTTCCTGGAAGGGGACTTTGCAACAATACGCAGGTCGGCTTCACAGGGAGCATGCTGAAAAGCAAGATGTACGCATTTATGATTATATTGAGGACAATTTACCTCAATTATCGCGGATGTGGCGCAAACGACAATCGGGATATCAGGCGATGGGCTATCGATTTCGAGACGATCGTAGCTTAGTTTAGGCGATTTGACACAGGCTGGAAGTCCAGTGGCCTGCATCCTGCTAAATAGGACGGAGCATCCTGACCTGATGTTTTCGAGAATTCAATATTATTTCATCATGTTAGGTGCTTGCTTGACACGCATCCTGTTCCCAAAGGCGCGCCAGCCGTTTGCAATCTTTGAAATCATTAGAGAATTCGTGCCTGCGGATAAGCCCCCTTGGACAAAATCGATCTTCTCCAGGACATTCCCGATTCTCCAAAAGTTATCCAAATCCAGCGGTTATCCAGGTTGGAGAGCTATATTTCAGCGTTATCCGGTAGGAATTGTTGGTCCAGCGGATGAGGGACATGTGGGACGCATTTTTCGTATCATCTCCAGAAAAGGAGCAGGGCAGGGGCAGAGGTGATTGTTTTGGGGACAAGAGGGACTGTATACTTGCCTCTGCCGTAGCGGTGCAGGCGTATGCCTTGCAACCCCCGTTCCCCACGCCTGATCCAATCGGGTGCAGGATTTTATACCGACCATGGGGGCAACGCATGTCGGAAAGATCATATCGGCAGCTCACAACACCCGCCCAGCTTTGGCTCCGTATGTGCGCCCGCCGATGTCTGTCGGTGTCGGCGACCGCCCCTAATGTCACGAATGCCGACACACCATATGCGCACCCGCCAATTGCTGAACCCGTATGCTTGTGGCTCCCATGGTGTCCCGCCGCCAGCTCCGGTGTGTGATCAAGGCCCTGTAGCGGGCTGCTTGGAAAATGATAACTTACCAAAATAACGTTAATTTTTTTCAAACCTGTCCGACCTATAGAAGGGTGACACTCTTCGCTTCCAATATTCCCCGCGCTGTGCGCTAAGCCTTTAGGGAATCATTCAGAGCTCTGCCGAATAATACTGGCAGGGATCCATTAGCTTAATTGATTTATCAATTAAACTTGTGGGTTCCTGCCAGTTTTTTTTCGGGAGCCCATGTAAGCAAAAGGAGCACCCAAGATGAACGATGCTTCTTGCAAGATTTGTTTTGGGTCTCAACAGAAAGGTTATGGAAACAAATCTCGCAAAAATGAATGACGCATCAACAGGACAAGAAAAGACCATTTACTCTTTGGATGACATCGGAAACGCTGTCATGCTCGCCAGTATATTTCAGAACAGAATTCGCTACTGCGAAGATTTGCGATCGTGGTTGGTTTGGGATGGTAAGCACTTGGCGAAAAACGACGTGACGCTTTGGCGTCATGCTCGGTTGATCGTGCGCATTCGCTTTCATCAAGCCAAATCGAAATATAATTTGGTGACGACGAACGGTATCGTGGTGTCGAAGGAAGATGTCTTAAAATGGGCGATAAAGTCTGCTTCTAAGGCCCGCATGCAGGCTATGCTTGACGTCGCATCGATATTGCCCCAGATGGCAACAAAATTGAAGGAGTTGGACAAGGATGAGTATTTGTTCAACTGCCAAAATGGAACGATTGATCTTAGGACGGGCGAGCTTCGGAAGCATAACTTAAGTGATATGCTTACGCACATTTCTGATGTGTCGTATCGTCCTGATGCACCCTGTCCGGAGTGGTTGAAGTTTGTTGAGGATATCACGCTTGGGAACTGGCATCTGCAAGAGTATCTCCAGGAAGTATTGGGATACTGTCTTTGTGGATCTGTGAGTGAGCAGATCATGTTTGTCCTTGTGGGAAAAGGCGCAAACGGTAAGTCGACCTTCTTGAACGCTTTTATCAACGTTTTGGGGACATACGCGAAAACGACGCCTGCTCATACGTTTGTAAAGTCGGAAAGCCGTGCACTCCGCAATGACTTGGCACGACTCGTGGGCGCTCGTTTCGTTTCGGCCGTAGAGATCAACTCCGGCAAAAAGCTTGATGAGGCTCTCGTCAAGGGGCTTTCTGGCGGAGACCGCGTAGCCGCTCGGTTTATCGGGAAAGAGTTCTTCGAGTACACCCCACAGGCCAAGTTCTTCTTGGCTGTGAACGTGTTCCCTGAAGTAAGTGGTGCAGACGATGGAATCTATCGACGACTGCGCGTCATTCCCTTTGATGCAGCATTCGCACCCCACCAGATGGACAAAGACAAGCCGGCTAAACTGAAAAAGGAAGCCGAGGGCATTCTGGCGTGGGCTGTCGAAGGCTTCAAACGCTGGTATGAACGCAAAAGTTTACTCGAGCCCGAAGTGGTCACGGAAGCATCTATGGCTTTTCGTGAGCAAATGGATGCAGTTAGATCGTTTATCGACGACTATTGCATATTAGATCCCGGGGCGAGTGTCCAGGTGGGCAGTCTGTACGATGCTTACATCGAGTGGGCAAAGCAAAACGCTCTGGAGCCTATGTCGAAGAAGCAGTTTGGAACCCATGTTGGCCAAAAAGGTTTTACACAGGGGAAGTCTGGTAAGACTAGGTCGTGGAAAGGATTGAAATTTATAGTGATGCCCTAAATGGTGTCAGAGTCTGCTCGGAAAAAAAATTAACATATGATGTCTAGTTCAAGGCATCGTTAAAAACAAGACAACCGGGGTTAATTCCCCGGTTGTCACTTTTGGAGCTTTTTATGTCTAAAACACTTCTTATGTTTGGTGCTATGGGTGAGAATCAAGAGCTTGTAGCTGATTTAAATCCTGCATACGCTAAAGAGTTTTGGAGGATTATTCATTTGATTTCGAAAACGTTTAACGTTCGGAGTTTTGACATTTGTGGATCGAAGCTCGTCCAATCGGTTGGGCATGGCGCAATTATTGACCTTGATATTAAAAGCATTGTTGGCTTAAATTTTGATATGAAATTTTCTGCCGACCAGAAAAAGCTTCGCACACTCAAAACTACGACCGGCAACTTTGATCAAATTATTATACATGATAAATCAAAAATGAGCTATTGCATTACGGATAATATCAATCTTGATTGGTTAGGTTGCGTAAATGAATCGAGCGAAAAATGGTTGCCTGAGATTTCGCAAATGAATGTCATGGGGCATCCGATTATACTCAACGATGCCAAAAATCTTAAAACAAGATTTTTGAAGTGTAAGGAGGTTGATTTGTTGTTGTATGACAACCAGCTTGAACAGGTGACTGATAGCGAGCAGATTGTCAATCTTTCTGGATTAGCTTTGACTATGATGAGGGGCAAGAATCCGGAAATAATACTTTCGTCGAAGTATTTCTTGAAGATTGCAGACGATAGCAATGTCGAATTGACTGTGGCTAAAGAAAATGAGTCTTATTGGTTGATTACGCGTTTTAGTCTCGGGTTGGCAAGAGGAACTCTTTACGAATTGGTGTAATTTTTAACAATCAGCGCAAAGGGGCGTCATTGACGTCCCTTTGCGTTTTTGAGGTTGATAATGCGTTATATTTATGTAGTGGACTCGGCGGCGGATGATGAACTCGGAAAAGTGATTTCAAAAATTAGTCCAGAATGTCTGTATTCGCTTATTGGTGGATTGAAGCAAAAGCAATTCGGAATTGATACTCTTTGTAAAGAAGTGTCCAGAATAAATAAATTTCGTTCTAGGATTGTTATTCCATCAAAAGGCGTGCAGTATATGGATTCTGGCGGTTATTCTATAATTCAGGGTCAAGTGTCTCCTGGTTCAGTCAGGCGGTTTATTAAATGTTATAATGCTTATGTTGAAAATGAAATAGACAACTATGAGCGTGTGTTTAGTCTTGATATACCGTTTAGCAAAAAATATAGTGCAATTAACACTGTAGATGCAATTTATGAGTTGAATCGGGAGTCTCTCAGCGACTTGCGTGAGTTGATGGTCAAGTATCCTGATCTTAGAGATAAAGTGTATTTTGTTTGGCACTTTAAAATGAATTCGCAGTATGGGATTTGGAAGAAATTGTATGATGAACTCGATTTAAAAAGTTACATCAAAAATAGAGCGATCGGTGGAATGGTTGGAATGCGAGAAGTGACAAAAAAAAGTTTTAGTCCATTTACCCCCATGGCGTATAAGTGTCTCATTGATTTTGTGCAAAATAATGAGACAGAAAAGGAATTCAGTCTTCATTTCTTGGGAATGCATATTAATTACGACAGATTTCAAATAGCCCTCCTTGAAAAGCTGTTTCAAAATTATTTGGGTGATTATGTGTCGGTTAATATGACCTATGATTCAATTAGTTATGCGCAAACAGCTCGTATGGGAAATAGTGGGCCAATATATTTGGATAGTAATGATGCTAACCTGTGGTTCGGGAATGTTAAAGATGTTCCAGAAAGAATTTTGCAGAGCGTTTATGGAGATATAACGCCACAGATTCTGGAAGAGATAAGGTTGAGAAGTTGTAAGCAAAAGCTTGTAAATTGCAATTCTTTTGCGCCATTGTTTATAAGTAGCAATATTAATGAAGACAGGGTGTTTGAACGCATAATCGACAAGTATGAAATTGCAAAAATAATTGTTACGTCAAGTTCTTCGTCTGTCGTTGCTTGTAAACTGCGATCTATCTTGAGCGAAATTGAAGAAAGCTATAAAAGTATGTTTAATCGTGAATTTTTGAAATCGATTGCAGAAAACATTGAAGCGACGATTGTTTTTGATCGGTGGTTTCGATGTTCTAGAGATTTGATTCAACTTGACGAGCTCATCAAGAGTTTTAATTCTTGGCATGGATTCGCAGATTTGCTGAAGTGATTGATTAAATTTGGCACGTGCCGATTGATTGTGATTCAACAATTTACAATCAGGAAGGGCTTTGGCCCTTCCTGATTTATAGGTGTGTTGCAATCCTCGGTTTGCAAGTCATTGAGCGTCACCGCACGGACCGGGCAAAGGGTGTCATCCTCGATCGCATCATCCAGGCCGCCGATACAGTCTGAAGACTTTAACCCTGCACCGAGTTGGCTATTAGGATCAGGAAACAGGAAAGCGCTTTCAGTTCCTCCTCTGCTCCAACCACATGACGCTGCCGACCCGTTCTGGCCTACCAAAAAATTTATGTCAAAGATCGGCATCAATCTGCACTATCTGGCTCGGCTGGTGCAACGGAATCTGTTTAAGCAATGTGTGAGATTCTTGACTCCATTGACCATCGATAAAAACATCAAACAAATGTTTTTTACACGGATACATCTGTTAACTTTGCGAAACAGTAATGAACAAGAAATAAGAAATGATAATAAAAAAATCAAGAATTTAAACGTTCTAGAAATATTTTTTTATTTCACATGACCTTCGAAATGACCACTGCAAAAGGAGAAATCCAATGCCAAAGTAGAACACTAAAAGAAGCACCTCGAGAACTATAGAACTACCACGCACATCAAAACTACTTGACAGAAAAAATACTCCTACACACTTACTCAACATACAACAAAATGCGCGAGGTAAATTTGCACTCAAACGAAACCCAAAAAGGATAATTATGGCCACGAAAAATACGTCAAAGCAGACTTCGGCAGAAAATCTTGTCTCGATTATCCAGACTGTAAGTATGTTCAAATCCAAAACAGGAATTATATTCGCCTTGCCCAGCGGAAAACCAGCCATTTACCCTGTAGAAGTCGAATCACAAGAATTCACAACCTGGGTCAATAACACATACTTCAAGAAGTACCACAAGTTCCCTCCCGGATACGAACTCGCCCCAGCAATTAAATACGTCGTATCGGAGACGCCTTTTATACAAGGCACAAATGAAGTCCATCTCCGTTTCGGACACAACAAGGGGACAGTCTACATCGATTTAGCAAACGAGAACAACGAAGTCGTTGCGATTTCGGATACTGGCTGGGACATCACAGCTAGCGCACCTGTTTACTTCAAAAAAGTCTCAACACAACTCGCTATCCCGACACCTGAAAAATATGGCGACTATTTGAAACTGGGAGAATTCATCAATATCGACGACGACAGCAAGATGGTCCTTCTGAGCACTCTGTGTTCATTGGCCCACGGAAACTACGTTAGACCATTACTTGGTTTAATCGGACCAGAAGGCAGTGGAAAAACTTCTGCAGCAAGATTCATTAGAACTATGCTTGATCCAAACACGCCACTTGAAACCAGCGTACATACTACTCGAGACCTGATGCTGACTCTTAACAATAATGCCATTCCACTCTTAGACAACATTACGAAGTTTACACAAGCAGAAACAGACTCCCTTTGCAAGGCAACCACAGGAACTGGATCACAAGAAAGAAAATATTACACCAACCACGATCTCTTGTCTTTATACTTCCAGCGCACGACGATCTATACCGCCTTGAAATCTCCAACACAAGCGCCAGACTTCTTGGATAGAGCTCTGGAGTTCGATTTCAATCGTATACCTCACAGCCAGATGAAGTCCGACTCGGACTTACCCGCCGAGTTCGAGAAGCAGCTCCCCAACATTTTAGGCGGGTTCTACACTACAATATCTGAAGCAATGAAGCTCTTGCCAACAATAAACCTTCCGAAACATGCTCGATGGTGCGACGCGTTTAAGTTAAGCGCCGCAGCAGCAGAAGTTATTGGATACGGAGCAAATAACTACGCAGAAACATGTCTCGCCATGATCAACGCAAGAAAACAGAAATTCAGTAAGATTGCCAAGAACAATGATTCCGTAGACATGATCAAATCTATTTTACGCGAGAATAACAAGTTTACAGGGACAACTTCGAAACTTTGGCAAAAGTTGACATCGTTGACAAACGCTTACGAGGTTCCTCCAAAATGGCTTCAGTCTCCTATCGCATTAGGAAAACACCTTGGCACCATTAAAGCCGATCTTGAAGATTCCGGAATCTACTACGATAAAAAAGTCTGCAAAGAAAGGGTCTATTGTAAGCCTGGAACTTATACAAGCGTCTCCAGTAGAAGTTTCAGACGATCTTCCGGAGATTAACTACGACAATTTGTTCGGAGAGTCTGATCCAGCGAACACAACCATCGACTTTAAGTCTGAAACAACAATGGACGACGACGATCAGGATGAGTTCCATGGACTTGGCATCAACACTTCAGAATCAGAGGAAGTAGTCCCCTATCAAGGAGGTTACAAAAGCGTTTTTTCAGACTAATGGTTCTCACTTCAGACTTTTCAGAAAGGATAGATGATTGCTATCAGTGTACGTGAAGCATCTTCTTAAATTATCCTTATCTGAAAACAACTAGTCTCCTCATTTAAGCCCGGGGCAAGGGGTGGTAGCAACACCTTTTGCCCCATTTGTTTGAAGTACAATCACCAGCAAAGTTGTTTCAATAGGAAAACTACCATTCATCATGAAGTAAAATAGCCAGGACTTGTATGTTTAAAAAGCAGAAAAGGGTTTACGGGGTGGAAGGTGGAGGGTGGAAGGTGTAAAAGTACTGTTTTTATATGTATTATGTAACACAATAATATATTTATATATTTTAAAATTATAAACTATATTAGATAGTTATAAAAATTATAACCTATTGAAATAATATAATAATAATTTACATTATAAAAATTTTCATTCTACACCTTGCACCTTCCACCTTGCACCCGCGTTCCCTTTACGACTTCCATTTTTTACCAAAACTTGTCTATGGCAATGAGTTAATTTCAATCTACAATCTTTAAATACATCCCGCTTGCAAATACCAAGCAGCTTTTAGACATCTTTTCGATTGTCCAAATACAAGTTACTACTTTTACAACCGTAAGTTTACAACATAGCTTTCCAATTTACTCAAACGAATATTATTTGCTCAATTTTAATAGAGAAATTACCAATATATATTTTTGAACTTCAAAACTTGATATCAAGCAAAATAATGATAACCATATTTTTCAGGATTAAAGACATGCATCAGTTCAAGATAATAATTTTCAGACATTGCAGACACAATTGTCATGGGAGCCTTGCTAGGTCTTCGTTCTAGCGTTCAATTCGAACCATATATACTATATGAGGTCAAAAAATAAATTGTCTCGGGATTTACTTCAAACATCGTTCTCATCGAATGCTTTTGAACTCGAGATTATCTAGCTGGCATATCGTAAGATAGCCAGTGGAGGAGATGAGACCTTAAACCAGCCGGTAATGCTTACTTGAGTATGAAACCAAGGTGGCGCATATGGCGAACGAGATTCATGGCAAATCGAAGTTCTATTTACAACCACCATATGTATGCGATTAGGTGTCGGATGGTTTTGTTCTAGATTTGACTAAACCAAGGGAAGTCCATTTGCAATCGTTCAACCGTAAGGTTAGTGAGAAAACCGAAGTTGCCAATGGATGGCTGCGCATCTGTAAGGGATGCAGAGAGATGTTGATCCATAAACTTACTGAAAATATTGTCTTGATGAAAATGCTTGAATTCATTCCAACGAACAATTTGCGCGAAAATTACAACAACTTTTTGTCAAGCCATGACTATACTTCAGAAATATATCCCAACTATATCAACATCTCTCGGAAAGCCTGATGCGGGAAAACCGCCCGTCAGGAATTCATGGACGCTTAGAACGGCGACGTTCTTCTCGATCCAAGAAGAACACTTTGACCAGTGAGCATTAATTGCTTGCTGGCGGAAGTGTTCTATCTGCAATAACTACCACGAAGGCCTAGGAACTCTAGGCCTTCTTTTTCACGCAATAATTTTGAAGACCATGGACAATTCAATGGTATAAAAAACATACCGCCATAAAATCTCATTTACTGCGTTTTTCCCAGATTTCTACAGTCAGTTCCCACTCCACGGCGAAAACCCCGGAAATCGCCGTATAGGGCCAATGCCAGTTTTTGCCCGGCGAAAAGTCGATTTTCCGCTCATATTGTCGATTCCAATAGAGAAATATACCAATAAACAAAGGAGATTTTCATGTCAAAGAAAGCTGGTCAGGCAACAAACGACGGAGAAGGACCTTCTGAAAAGAAGAAGGTCGAACCCAAATACAATCCTTCCATTCTGCGCGAATGCATCCAAAACAACATGGATGCCATCAGCATCATGGAAAAGCTCGGCATTACCCATCGACAAACTTTGAAGCACTGCGTGCTGAAGTTGATGAGTGACGACAAGACCTACTATGAGGTCAAAGGATTGTATCTCAAGAACTCAAGTCGCCCCCGGGTGAACAAAAAGATGGAGCTTAAAATCCATCTGAAAAATCTTGATCTTCGAGAACTTGCCGTGGCTGAAGGAGACGAGTTCACTGTCATGGTCGAAAATGAAATGATCATATTGACCAAAGTTTGACTACTACAATCTCCATCGATGAAAGCCACACCTCAGGGTGTGGCTTTTTATTTATGCGAACATCCTTTCTCTCAAACTTCGCTATATTATAGAGAAATTATCCATATAGCCAATGTACGTTTCTACATAAAAACGTACTTTCCCCGGCAAAAACCTGATTCGGCGTTAAAATTTAACCCGTTACAGGCTGCTTGGGAGCCCTAGTCCTGGGCGCTGGCTTTTTAGAAGTCCGACTTCACCCACCTAAACTGCAATAATTGCATTGGAGCAAAAGATGAAGGTCGAACCCATTACTGAACCCAAGTCCATTAAGAGCATCAAGAAAATCCTTTCTGACAACCATCGAGACAAATTACTGTTCATCATGGGCATAAACACTGGACTTCGCGTGCAGGACTTACTTGCGCTTAAAAAGAAGGACGTCAAAGACGTCCAAGTTGGAGAGCGAGTAATCTTGCGCGAAAAGAAGACCGGCAAGGAAAACGTCTTCATCATGAACAAGGAGATCAAGATTGCTCTTGACGAGCATCTAACAACAGCAAAGCTAGAGGACAACCACTACTTATTCAAAAGTAGAAAAGGTTCGAACTATCCGCTTTCGACATATGCCGTCACCAAGTACGTCAAAGCATGGGCTGAAGCTGTGAATCTCAAAGGAAACTACGGTGCCCATACCTTGCGCAAAACTTGGTGCTACCACCAGCGCAAGACTTTCGGTGTCTCCTGGGAAGTTTTGGCGAAGCGGCTGAACCATTCCAGCCCGTCGATTACGCGCCGGTACCTCGGTATCCAGGAGGAGGAGGTGGAGGAGATACTTCTCCATACAATCTAATTAATACAGGGGCCTAGAAAGCCCCTGTATTGATGCATCACTGTAGCGTACGAGGCTAAACAACGTCTCAACATGTAATGATGATGACTCTGGTATTAATCAGTTAATATTAAATTATGCGTTCTTAGCTGGAGGGTCAGTCATGGATGGAGGAAATGGTTAGCTGTCTTGGACCATTCTACGATTTAAAAGATGCTGCAAAATATTGTGGATATAGCGTTTCATATTTCTCAAAAATTGTCAGAAAGAAAAGTATTAAACGATATGGACCGGCTCAATCGCGGTTTGCTCGTGCTGATTTAGATCAATTAATGGCCAATCCAGAAAGTTTCTCATCTATTCTCGAAATTAAACCGAGAACTCCAATCGAACTTGAGGTTTAAGATGTCCGTTCACATGCGAAAGAACAACGGCACCTACTACGTCGCCTATCGGAACGCCGAGGGCAAGCAGACGACCAAGACCTTCGGCAAAGGCCGGGAAGGACGCAGGGCTGCCCAGAAATTTGACAAGCAGGTCAAGGACCACGGTTCCGTGCAGCCGCGCACCCCAGAGGCCATCTCCGAAGAGGTGGCCGTCACCGGCAAGCTTTATCTCGACCAGCTGGCCCAGATGTACATTAACTCCCGGAAGGTCGAGGGGACGTCGATCCGCACCCTGAACGAGATCAAATCGTTCTTGAAGCGGCACCTCATCCCCGTCTTCGCACAGCGCCCAGTCGAGGAGATCAAGTACGATGAAATCGTTAAAATTGTGGCCAAGGCCTACGAGAATCGATCGCCGGTGACTCGAGGGCGGTATCTGTCCTATTTGAAGACGGTTTTCAAATTCGGAGTGGAGCACGACCTTATCGAGAAGAACCCGCTGCGCCAGTGGCATAAGCCCAGGGAGAAGCCCCGGGATACGAAGCTCACGGTCGATGATCTCCAGCAGATCAAGGCCGCAGCCGAACCCCATTTGGCCTGGGCCATCGAGGTCGCCTGGAACCTTGGGGTGCGGACCGGGCCATCGGAACTGCTTGCCCTGACCTGGGACGACATCAGCTGGGCCGAGAAGACCATCAACGTGTTCGCGACCAAGACCAACACGAGGCGGACCGTCCCGCTCTCCGACGAGTTTCTGGCGCGCCTCCAGGAGAAGAAGGCCACGGCGCAGTGCGAACGAATCGTGGAGTATCACGGACGGCCGGTGAAGCAGATCAGCCGGGCCATGAGGACGGCATGCCGGCGGGCCGGGATCACCTATCCCGTAGTGCTGTACGACGTCCGGCACCTCTTCGCCACGACCCTCCTGAACGAGGGAGGGGACCTCTCGGCGGTGAGCAAGCTTATGGGCCACTCTTCGATTCAGATGACCGCCAACAACTATTACCACCTGCTCGGCGACGAGAAGCGCCGAACCATAGCTCGGTTACCTCGGCTGGAATAGTCGGGCCAGCGATTCGATTGTTTATTGGGCATCCCAGAAGGGGTGCCCTTTTTTTTGCGCAGGGTGCCTACGTTGGGCGTTCCACTGGATTGTCCCATGTGGGACAGCCCGCAGCCTGCCCGTTTGTGGGCCGCATCCTGCCCGAATGTTATCTAAAATTCCCTCGTTATCCTGTATGGTTGGCCGAGAGGTTATCCAACCCGGTTATCCAAAAGATAAAGGGGACAGGCCGAACACGGCCTATCCCCTTGAAATCTATTGGTCGGGGCGAGGTGATTTGAACACCCGGCATCCTGCTCCCAAAGGAGCAAAGACGAGACATTTATATTGAAATAATTGGATATTTTTCAGGGGTGGATAACATTTTCTGGCTAAAACGACCCATGCCCGGCCCCTGGCGGTTATCCAGAGGTTAGCCACACGGGAGGTTGTCCAGGGGCGGTTTACCCTGAGGCAAAACTGATACAGCCAGGCCCGGACCTCGGCAATCGGATCATGAACGGCTGCCTCCCGGGTGGAGGTGGGCCGCTTTATCTTTGCCGGGTCAATGCCATTTCGTCTTGTCGAAGACGCCGCGCCGGGTAAGCTCGCCTTCCTTGTAGCCGTCGAAGTCGAAGCGGCCGGGCACACTGCCGGCGTCATGGCGCTTGTTCCTCAAGACGAAGGCTGCCACCATGGCAAGAACGCCCATGGCAAGGGCTGCGGCGATGATCCATTCCATAGGAGTGGCTGGTAGCAGGTGGGGACCGGCTTGTCATCCTGTTGGGGTATGAGAACCCGGACCGGCGGGGGCAGTCGCGAAGGGGTCATGAGAGAGGGTGGGGAAGAGACTTGCGAAGATTTTTTGCCAAGAGCCCTCAAAACGTAGCTTCCCGTATGGAACCCAGTCCCGTACGGAGCCCTTGCGCGAACGCCAAAAAACTGTAATCAGAAATACTCATGATATAGCCTGATGGTCAGGGAAAAGACGGAGCGCATCCCTTGCCCGGCTTCAACCCTTAAACCGGAAGGCACAGGATGCATCGCAGCGCACTGCTCGGGATCGGCCTGTTCCTCGCCATGGTCATGCTTCTGATCCCGGTCCTCGCCGGCCCAGCAAAGAGCGGCTCCACGGCCGTTCACCTGGCGGTCATCGCGGCCACTAGCGGTATGGCCTCGGTGCACAACCAGGCCTCCCTTAGGGGCCTGTATTTGGCTGCGGCCAAGATCAACTCCCGCGGGGGCTGCCTCGGGAGCCCCCTTGAACTGACGGTTCTGGATAACCAAAGTACGTCCCTGGGCTCCAGGAGAGCCGCTCAGGAAGCCGTGCGTCTGGGGGTCGCCGCAGTGCTCGGGCCGATCTGGAGCTCCCATTCCCTGGCCGCCGCCCCGGTCCTCCAGGCGGCCGGCATCCCCATGATCACGCCTCTGTCCACCAACACTCGGGTAACCCAGGTCGGGGACCACATCTTCCGGACCTGCTTTACGGACGATTTTCAGGGCCGGGTTATGGCCCGATTCGCCCGTGAACGACTAAACGCGGCCACCTGCGCGGTCCTGGCCAGCGCCGACGAGGACTACAGCCAAGGCTTGGCCAAGGTGTTTGCCGAGGAGTTCATGGCCGCCGGAGGCAAGGTGGTCTATACAGCCGATTACCGAGCCAAGTCCCTGGACTTCACCCCCCAGCTAGCCCAGGTTCAAAGGCTCGACCCGAACGTAATCTTCGTGCCCGGCTATGGCCTGGATGTAGGCCTGATCATACGTCAAGCCCGGTCCTTAGGCATCAATACTGTCTTCCTGGGCGGGGACGCATGGTCGGATTTATACGACCACGACATACAGGGCCTGGAAGGCAACTACTACTCGACGTTTTGGCACCCGGATTTGCCTGTCTCGGGCAACGCGTCCGTGCGCCAGGATTTCCTTGAGGCCTCCGGGTCGCATCTGCGGGACTCCATGGATACGGCCATGGCTTACGATGCTCTGCTGCTTGTGGTCGAAGCCATTGAGCGGGCCGGTTCTACCCAACCCGCTCTAATACGCCAGGCCCTGGCCGACACCAGCAGCTTCGTGGGCGTCACTGGCTCCATCGCCTTCGACGCGTCCCGCAACCCCGTGGGCCGGGGCGCAGTCATTCTCAAAACCGGTGAACAACGGCCGAGTTTCGAAACCGTCTTTGACCTCCAATCTGGAATTTCTCCAAGGCAACCATGATGCGCGTTTTTCTCACGATTGTCTCGCTCTTGGCTCTGCTCTGGGCCGGGCCAGGATACGCCGAGTCGTTCAAGGTGGCGGCCATTTTCGCCAAAACCGGACAGGCCGCGAGCCAAAACGCAGACAACCTGCGCGGCGTGCGGTTGGCGGCAGCTGAAATCAATGCCCGGGGCGGAATCCTGGGCGAGCCCTTGGAGATCTTTGAACTGGACAACCGCAGCACACCCATCGGTGCCAAGGTGGCCGCCGAGGAGGCCGCCCGGATAGGGGTGCGAGCTATTGTCGGCTGTTCCTGGAGCAGCCATTCCCTGGCCGCCGCCCAGGTGGCCCAGCGTCACGGCATACCCATGATCTCTGACATCTCTACCAGCCCGGCACTGACCCAGGTTGGCGATTACATCTTCCGCGTCTGCTACACCGACGCCTTCCAGGGCAAGGTCATGGCCCGGTTCGCCAGGGAGGACCTGCGCGCCGGGACCGCCGTGGTGCTGGTGGACATCGACGACGACTACAGCCTGGACTTGGCCAAGGAATTTTCTCGGGAATTCACGTTACGGGGTGGTATTATGGCCCCGGACATACACTATAAGCATGGGCAGCCCAGCTACCGGGAGGTGGTACAGGCTGCCAAGGCCGCCAAGGCCCAGGTCTGCTTCATCCCCGGACACGACGAATCCGGCACCATCGCCGCCCAGATCGTTCGTGAAGGCGCTACCTGCATCCTGCTAGGTGGCGACGGCTGGGACTCACCAGCCTTTTACGCTAAGGGCGGCTCTGAACTCGATGACGGCTACTACTGCACCCACTGGCATCCCCGGAGCGCCACACCCGCCTCCCTAGATTTAATGGTCCGGCAAGGAGAAGCCGAATTGGTCGCGCCAGTGGTTTTGGCTTACGATGCTCTTATGCTCTTGGCCGACGCCGCAGCCAGGGCGGGCACCCCGGACCGTGCCGCCATCCGCGACGCCCTGGCCAACACCAGGAACTATCCGGGAGTGACCGGTGCCATCAGCTTTCTCGCCAATGGCGATCCCGCCAAGAGTGCGGTGATCATGCGCATCCGGAAAGGAAAACAGGCATATTACAGGAACGAAGACCCCAACTGAGCGCGCCACCACCCATGGACAACCTGACCCGCCGAATATTCCTCCCCCTCTTGTTGACCGGCATCATGGTCATTGTTGTTTATGGGATCATCTTAACCAGCTATGAACAGAAACGTCGTGCAGACAATCTGGAGCAGATACGCTTCCAGCTTCTGACACTGTATGAGCTGCGACGCGAGGACATCGGAAACGAGATATTCGGCGGCAAGCGCTTGGCTCTGGCCGACACCCTACAAAAGATGCGCTTCGTCCATGACATCGTGACGGTCACTGCCTTCAACCCGGAGGGCAAGGCCCTGGAGGATACCAGCGGCGAGGCCGCTGACTTGACTCGAGCCGAGCTCGACCAGCTCGACCAGGTGCCGCAGTTTGTCGAGACCGACTACCGGGACCTTCGGGTGGCCGTCCTGACCACCATGGTGGAGGTCATCGGCGAACGGGTGGGCTACGTCAGGATCCGCTTCGACCTCAGCAAGCTGCAGCGGGAAGCCCAGAGCTCCTACAATTTCTTCCTGGCCCTATTGCTCACCCTTTTCGTCATCATGAGCCTGACCCTGCACGTTATCATCAAGCGCATGGTCATACGCCCGGTGACCCGCCTACGGGACGCCATGACCCGGGTTCGCGACGGCCGCCTGGAAATCTCCTTGGACATTGAGACCAAAGATATCATTGGCGAACTGGCCGCCTCGTTCAACGAGATGACCGCCGCACTCAAGAAGGCTCGGGAGGACCGCAGCGAGGCCATCGTCCGTCTGGAGGATAGCCTTGTTGCCTTGTCGCGCAAGGCCGAAGAGCTCGCCGAGGCCAATCACCGGCTCATGGAACTCGACAAGCTCAAAAGCGATTTCATCTCGTCGGTTTCCCACGAGTTGCGCACCCCCATGACCTCAGTGCTCGGGTTCGCCAAGCTCATCCACCGCGATTTCGCCAAGCTTGAGCGTTCAGACCGGACCGGCCCAAAAGCTCATGCCCTGGCCCGGCGAATTGACGGCAACATCGCCATCATCATTGAGGAGGGTGACCGCCTTACCTCACTGATCAACGACGTTTTGGACTTAGCCAAGATCGAATCCGGCAGCATCCAATGGCGCGACCGGGAGGTGGATGTGGTAAAACTTGGGCACCGGGCGCTTCGGGCCGTTGAGGGCGTGCTCGACAAAGCCCCCCGGACGCGTTTGATCAGCAGCCTGCCGGATCACATGCCCAAGACCATCATCGACCCCGAACGCCTGCTCCAGGTGCTCATTAACCTCCTGTCCAATGCCATCAAATTCACCCCCCAGGGGACGGTGGAGTTGAAAGCCCGATGCACGGGCAACGTCCTGCGCCTAACAGTCGCGGACCAAGGCATCGGCATCCCGCCCCAGGAATTGGAACGCATCTTCGATAACTTCCATCAGGTCCGCCGGGATGACTCCCCGGAGCATAAGCCCCATGGAGTGGGCCTGGGTCTGGCTATCTGTCGCCGCATCGTGGACCACTACCACGGCCGCATTTGGGCTGAGTCCGACGGCGAGCACGGCAGCACTTTCCACGTGGAACTGGCCGTGGCAGACACGACCGCCACTGATAATGTCATACTACGAAATAAGTAGCCCCCGCAGTCTCTGTCTGGCTGTAGGGGCTTTCTGTTATGCCGCCGAGGTGCATCCTGCTACACAGGAAGCTGCATCCTGACCTGATATTTTCAGGCATTCGCCATTATTACATGATGTTAAGCCCTTGCGTTTGACGCATCCTGCTCCCAAAGGAGCAAAGACGAGGTTTTTACATTGAAATAATTGGATAAATTTTCAGGGTGGATAACATTTTTCGGCTAAAACGACCCATGCCCGGCCCCTGGCGGTTATCCAGAGGTTAGCCACCCGGGAGGTTATCCAGGGGCGGTTTCTCCTGTCTTTTCATCGGAAAACCGTCGGATTTTGCCTGGGCGTTTGCCCGCCTGCACCCGGACTATTCCTCGAACTCTGCATCATCCCAGGCCATTTCAATCTTTTCTCGAAGGTATTCTGACGCAGATTCTTTAAAGTTCACTACAAATTTTTTAGCATTTTCTTTGTCGATATTTTCTGTATTCAAGATGATCTCGAAATACTCATCAAATAACAGCAATATTTCATCTATGCACCCTTTGAAATCTTCGTCTTGAGAGACAATCCAAGAATCACCCGTCAGGTGCTCCTTCAGGATATATCCATTTTCCGCGTTGTCTTGAAATTCGAAGCCGAAATCAAAGCACATTTCTTCGGCCAGGCGGTCGTAGTCGATGGATTTAAAATCCAAAGACTCTTCTACGGATTCGACAACTGATGTGCTGTTGTCTTTAGGGTCGTATTGATATTTGTCAATTCTCGTCGCGAAGGCTGCCATTGGCAATCCTCGCGTATAGGTTGCCCCCAGGGCGCTGCGATGGCGTTCCATTTTAAAGTATAAGCACCCGTCTTCTTCGTACTCGGCATAGGCGCGTTGCGCATATTTTGCTTGAGTAAGCCCGTTCGGCTCATCTTTTCCATAGAAGGCTAGGTAGGCAAGGAAATTGTCTTTTACAGACATAAATGACACCCCGTAGGCGAACGACTTTCACCTGAACGGTCATACTGTCCCGGATTTCAGCGTTGTCAGGGTAAAAAGACTCCGAACCTGCCTGCGCGATTTGCTTGCCGCCCGCCGACCATTCCGATTGACGAACGAAGCTTTCAACCATAACCATTCCGATACATCTGGTTAGGGTAGCCTCCCGGGGCAATCTGCGCCGGCATCGCCATCGGTGACGCGTCTGGGCGTACCCTCCTAAAACATAAGGTATCGGCTCATGGCTTCGCAAGAGCAACACGACAAATTTCTTCAGGCCCTTGCCGATCTCGGCGGGAGCGCTGGCAATATACGACTCCGTGAGGCGCTGAACTGGGCTGAGAAGGCCTATGACGAGGTTCGCGACGAACTCCTGGCCGCCGGCCTTATCATTAAAGGAAGGGGACGTGGCGGGTCTGTCGCACTGGCTGGCGAAGCCCCGGTCGCCCAAGAAGCCCAGGCCACTTTGGTCGATATGCCGGAGCGTACATCCCCCAAGCCCAAAGGGCGAACTCCTAAGCCTGCTGGCACCGCCAACGGTAAAAGCAACGGGACGGGTGCAAATCTCGGCTTTGAGGGCGAGCTTTTCAAGGCCGCTGACAAGCTCCGGGGCAATATGGAGCCCTCGGACTACAAGCACGTCGCGCTGGGCCTGATCTTCCTCAAGCACATTTCCGATAGCTTTGAAGCCAAGCATGCGGCCCTGACGGCCGAAGACCCATCCTGCGCCGAGGACCCGGACGAGTATCTGGCCGAAAACATCTTCTGGGTGCCCAAGGAAGCTCGCTGGTCCCATCTCCAGGCCAACGCCAAGCAGCCCGGCATTGGTAAGATCGTCGATGACGCCCTGGTTGCCATCGAGGCCAAGAACGAGAGCCTCAAGGGTGTGCTGCCCAAGGATTATGCCCGGCCTGCCCTCAATAAGGTGATGCTCGGGGAGTTGATCGACCTCATCTCCGGCATCGGCCTTGGGACCGAGCAGGGGCAGTCCAGGGACGTCCTGGGCCGGGTCTACGAATATTTCCTCAGCCAGTTTGCCGGCTCGGAAGGTAAGCGCGGGGGCGAGTTCTATACGCCCCGGTCCGTGGTCCGGGTGCTGGTCGATATGCTGGAGCCCTTCAAGGGCCGCGTCTACGACCCCTGCTGCGGTTCCGGCGGTATGTTCGTCCAGTCCAACAAGTTCGTGGCCGAGCACGGCGGCCGCCTCGGCGACATCGCCATTTACGGGCAGGAGTCGAACTACACCACGTGGCGGCTGTGCAAGATGAACTTGGCTGTCCGGGGCATCGACTCTGACATCCGCTGGAACAGCGAGGGCAGCTTCCACAAGGATGAACTCAAGGACCTGCGGGCCGACTTCATCCTGGCCAATCCTCCCTTCAATATTTCCGACTGGGGCGGGGAGCGGTTGCGGGAAGATGTACGCTGGAGTTTCGGCATCCCGCCTGCCGGGAACGCCAACTTCGCTTGGTTGCAGCATATCTTTCACCATCTTGGTCCGAACGGGACGGCCGGCGTGGTTCTGGCCAACGGCTCCATGTCGTCGAGCCAGTCCGGTGAAGGTGACATCCGCAAGGCCATGCTCGAAGCCGACGTAGTGGATTGCATGATCGCCCTGCCTGGGCAGCTATTCTATTCGACCCAGATTCCGGCCTGCCTGTGGTTTCTGGCTCGCGACAAGGCCAACCACGGCTTCAGGGACCGCCGGGGTGAGGTGCTTTTCATCGACGCCCGCAAGCTCGGTCATCTGGTTGACCGCACCCGTCGGGAGTTCTCGGCCGAGGACATCGCCAAGATAGCTGGCACCTACCACGCATGGCGCGGTGAGAAGGACACGGGTGAATATGAGGACGTGCCCGGCTTCTGCAAGGCAGCTTCGTTGGAGGAGATCAAGGGCCATGGCTATGTGCTGACGCCGGGGCGCTATGTCGGGGCCGAGGTCGTGGATGATGACGACACGCCCTTTGAGGAGCGATTTGTCGCGCTCAAGGAGAGGCTGGAGGGGCAGTTTGTCGATGCGGAGAGGTTGACTGCGACGATTCGGGTACGGTTAGGGCTTTTAGATGTCTAGGCATCCAGTAGTTCACACTCCAGTAGAAGCGTCTGAGTGGGCAGTCCGGCGAAGATGGTTTTGCCTCGCTGAGCTTGCTGACGGTATTTTTGATTGTCCTCATTCAACGCCAGAGCTTACTGCAGATGGACCATTCCTTGTCAGATCGCAAGACATACGCACTGGTTTCGTAGATATTTCTAAGCTCGCACATGTTGCAGAAAAAACTTTTCTTGACAGGGTGTCTAAGGCTACTCCTGAGGAGGGGGACATACTCTACAGCAGAGAGGGTACATATTTTGGCATAGCTGCCGAGATTCCAAAAGGACTTAGAGTTTGCCTGGGGCAGCGCATGGTTCTCATTAGGCCAAAACGGTCAAGGTTGGCTTCTCGTTTTTTAAGATACTGGCTTAATTCTGGAATATTATCGCGGCATTTGCATGGTTTTCGGGATGGCACTGTCGCAGAACGCCTTAATATGCCGACAATCCGAGCCATCCCTGTTCCGGATTTTCCCTTGAAAGAACAACAAGCCATCGCCGCCATCCTCGGCTCCCTCGACGACAAAATCGACCTGAACCGCCGCATTAACGAAACCCTTGAAGCCATGGCCCGGGCGATCTTCAAGGATTGGTTCGTGGACTTCGGCCCTACGCGAGCCAAGATGGAAGGCCGCGCCCCCTACCTCGCCCAGGAGATTTGGAATTTGTTCCCGGATGCGCTGGATGACGAGGGGAAGCCAGTGGGGTGGGAATACAGGCCGGTCGGAGATTTCGCTGAATTACGTGGTGGGAAACAGCTTGAGAAGGAAAAAATTGCTGCGTGTGGTGCCATCCCTGTCTTTGGAGGCGCAGGCATAATGGGCTACACAGATAGTTACAATGCCGATGGATTTGTGATAGCTGTAGGAAGGGTTGGAGCTTATTGTGGGCAATTTTTCGCACACCGCGGACGTGCCTGGATAAATAACAACGCATCCTTAATTCGTCAACGCGACCAATGTAATGGTGAATGGCTTTATTGTGCGCTTCGACATGCAGATATCGATGTCATAAAAAAAGGGGCAGCACAGCCTTTTGTTTCAAACACCGACGTGGCGAACTTGCCTATCATTTGGCCGGGACATGCTACTCTTTCCACATTGAGTAAGATTTTGGTTCCTTTGATGGTGAAAGCCGAACACAATAACGCCGAGATCGACAGCCTCGCCCAAACCCGCGACTTCCTTCTTCCCAAGCTCATGTCCGGCGAAATCCGCGTCAAGGACGCCGAGAAAGCCGTGGGGGCCGTGCTCTGATGAAGGTCCTCTTTCTCGACGAGTCCGGCGACCACAACCTGTCCGTGATCGACCCGCAGTACCCCATGTTCGTCCTGGGCGGCGTGATCATGGGAAAATCCTATGCCGAGGGAGCGCTGGCCCAGGCCTTGGCGGAGTTCAAGCAAGAGATGTTCGGGCGAACGGACATCGTCTTGCACACCGCTGACATCACCAGGAACCGTAACGGATTCGAGGAGCTAAAGAATTCATCCTTCCGGGCAAAGTTCTACACCGGCCTGAACGCCTTGCTCCGTCAGCTAGATTTCTCAGTTGTCGCTTGCGCCATCCATAAGGACCAGCACCTCAGCCGCTACGGCGTCGCCGCCCTGGACCCGTACCTGCTCAGTCTCGACGTGCTGGTGGAGAGGTTTTGCTTTGATGTCGGCCGGGTGAGCGGGGGAGGGCTGATCGTGGCTGAAAAACGAGACTCGACCCTGGATCGCCAGCTTGACCTTGCTTGGTTGAACCTCAAAATCCAAGGCACGCGGTTCGTCCAGGCCCATGACATCGAGGACCGCATCTTGGGACTCAATCTCCGCGCCAAGAAGGACAACATCGCCGGCCTTCAATTGGCCGATCTGGTAGTTTCGCCCATAGGTCGCCACGTCTTGGGCAAGCCGGATAAAGAAGACTGGTTCATCGTTCAGGAAAAATTCAGACGAAACCGACGAGGCGTCATCGAGGGGTACGGGCTTGTGACCTTGCCCAAATAAAAAGGGGCCAGCCCCCGCTACGCAGTGACCAACCCACAGTTGGTAAATCAGACAGCGGGGGGAATTAGTCAAGGCCAAAATTTCGATTTCGGAAAGAATCAGGGGAGGGGCCATGGCTTTTATCTCCGAAGCAGACGTCGAGGGCGTCCTGCTCGAAACGCTGGGCAGCCTCGGCTACGCCGCCACCTCAGACCTCCAAATCGGCCCTGACGGCCATGCCCCGGAGCGTGAGGCGTACTCAGACGTCTTCCTTCAAAAACGTCTGGAAGCCGCTGTGGAGGCCCTTAATCCTCATATCCCGGCCGAGGCCCGGCACGACGCCATCCGGGCGCTGATCGCCACCGAATTCCCTAATCTGACCGAAGAGAACCGCCGCCTCCATCGCATGATGGTCGAAGGTGTGGACGTCGAGTTCCCCCGAGACGACGGCTCCATTGCCGGCGACAAAGTGCGCCTGATCGACTTTGACACCCCGGATAACAACGACTGGCTGGCGGTCAACCAGTTCACGGTGATTGAAGGAAAGATCAACCGCCGCCCCGATGTGGTGGTCTTCGTCAACGGTCTGCCACTTGGCGTCATCGAACTCAAGAACCCCGGCACCGAGAACGCCGACCTGGAAGCCGCCTTCAACCAGTTGCAAACCTACAAGACCCAGGTCACGTCCCTTTTCCGCACCAATGCCGTCCTCGTTACCTCCGATGGCCTCCAAGCCCGCATCGGCTCCCTGACGGCCAACCAGGAACGGTTCATGCCCTGGCGCACCACGGACGGGAAAGAGGTCGCCAAGAAAGGACTGCCCGAACTCCACGTGCTTATCGAGGGGGTCTTTGAGAAGCGCCGGTTCCTGGACCTGATCCGCGACTTCACCGTCTTCGGTGAAACCGGCTCCGGCATTGCCAAGATCATCGCCGGCTACCACCAGTACCATGCCGTGCGCCATGCCGTGGCCCATACCGTCAAGGCGGCCGCGCCCAAGGGTGACCGTCGGGCAGGAGTCATCTGGCATACCCAGGGCTCGGGAAAAAGCCTGCTCATGGCTTTTTACGCCGGCCAGTTGGTGCGATGTCCTGAACTCGAAAACCCGACCATCGTGGTCATCACCGACCGCAACGATCTCGACGACCAGTTGTTCAACACCTTCTCCATGTGCCGTGACCTCATCCGGCAGACGCCCATCCAGGCAACGAACCGCGAGGATTTGCGCAAGGCCCTCAACCGTGCGTCCGGTGGCGTCATCTTCACGACCATCCAAAAATTCACACCCGAGAAGGGCGACTCGGAATACCCCTTGCTCACCGACCGGCGCAACGTGGTGGTCATCGCTGACGAAGCCCACCGGAGCCAGTACGGGTTCAAAGCCAAGGTGGCCCAAAAGACCGGGGAGATCGCCTACGGATTCGCCAAATACCTGCGGGATGGCCTGCCCAATGCCTCCTTCATCGGCTTCACCGGGACGCCCATTGAAAAAGACGACGTGAACACCCCGGCGGTCTTCGGTCACTACATTGACATTTACGACATCAGCCGCGCCGTCGAGGACGGAGCCACGGTGCCGCTCTATTATGAAAGCCGTCTTGCCCGGATCGAACTCTCCGCCGAGGAAAAGCCCAAGATCGACGAAGAAATCGAAGAGTTGACCGAGGACGACGCCGTCAGCGAGCAAGAGGCATTGAAGCGGAAGTGGGCCACGGTCGAAGCCCTGGTGGGCGCTGAAAAACGGCTCAAGCTCATCGCCCAGGACCTTGTTCGGCATTTCGAGGATCGGGTGGCGGCCATGGACGGCAAGGCCATGGTGGTCTGTATGAGCCGCCGCATCTGTGTCGCCCTTTACAACGAAATAGTGGCCCTACGGCCGGCGTGGCACAGCGATGATGACAATGAGGGCGTGGTCAAAGTCGTCATGACCGGTTCCGCGTCCGACCCGGCGGACTGGCAACCCCATGTCGGCAACAAAGCCCGACGAGAATTGCTGGCCAAACGGGCCAAGGCTCCGAAGGACACGCTGAAGTTGGTGCTCGTCCGCGACATGTGGCTGACAGGCTTTGACGCCCCATCCATGCACACCATGTACGTCGACAAGCCCATGAAGGGCCACGGCCTCATGCAGGCCATTGCCCGGGTCAACCGGGTTTTTCGTGACAAGCCGGCCGGGCTCGTCGTTGATTACATTGGCATCGGGCAGAGCCTCAAAAACGCCCTGGGGCAGTACTCAGCTTCCGACAGGAGCCAGGCAGGCATTGACGAAGGAAAGGCCGTCGCCGTCATGATGGAGAAATTTGAAATCGTGACCGCGATGTTCCATGGGTTCGATTACCAGCGAGCCATGACCGGGACCGCCCATGACCGGCTCATGGTCATGGCCGAGGCCCTGGATTGGATTCTGGAACAGCAGCATAAGGCCGCCGAGAAGGAAACCGACGACGGCAAGAAGAAAGAAGCCCATCGTCGTTTTCAGGATGCCGTGCTGGCTCTGTCCAAGGCGTTCGCCCTGGCCGCAGCCAGTGATGAGGCGCGGTCCATACGAGACGAGGTCGCCTTCTTCCAAACCATCCGCGCCGCGTTGACCAAGACCGGCATCGGAGGAGGAAAAACCACGGCTGAGCGTGAGTTTGCGGTCCAGCAACTCATCAACCGGGCCGTGGCTTCGACCGAGATCGTGGACATCCTCGCCGCCGCCGGCTTGAATACACCGGATATTTCCATCCTGTCGGATGAGTTCCTGGTCGAAGTGCAGCAGATGGAGAAGAAGAACCTCGCCCTGGAGGCGCTGAAAAAGCTCCTGAATGGCGAAATTCACTCCCGCACCCGGACCAACGTGGTCGAAACCAAGAAATTCTCCGAGCGCCTGGAGAAAGCCATTGCCCGGTACCACACCAACGCCGTCAGCACCGTCGAGGTCATCCAGGAGTTGATCAACCTCGCCAAGGACATTCGGGAGGCTCGGCTTCGCGGTGAGGCACTTGGGCTGTCCCAGGACGAGATCGCTTTCTATGATGCCCTGGCCGAGAACCAAAGCGCTGTAGATGTCATGGGGGACGCATCCTTGCGGGTCATCGCCCATGAGCTATTGACCAGCCTCAAGGGTAGCATCACCGTCGATTGGGCACACCGGGAAAGCGCCCGTGCCAGGATGCGAGTGCTGGTGAAGCGGATTCTTAAGCGGCATGGCTACCCGCCCGACCTCCAGGACGCAGCCATCCAGGTGGTCCTACAGCAAGCGGAGGCGTTGTCGGCGCAGTGGGCCGCCTGATTCCAGCAGCAGCAAAATAATCTTTCCCCCTTTTACCCGTGACCAACTCCTTGGCCCAGGATACCCTTCTGGCAAATTCCTCAATGCCACCAGGAGGGTCACCCAATGAACCTTGGAGACGACCAATTACTTGACCTGAAGGATGAGCTTGCAGCCGCCTTTCGTCCCATGGAGAACTTGTTCAAGGTCATGGGCAGCGCGTCCGTAGGCGAGGGCGGTGAGACGGCTCGGCTCTGCTCGGAAATCGGCTTGGAACTGGCCCGGAGCTTTCGAATCAAGCTCGACGCCGCCCTGGAAAGATTGACGGCCGAGACACGCCGGTCCTGACGTTGCTCGAGATCGCCCCGGCATAGTAACCCCGCCGCTTTCGCTGACAGACTAATTCGACTGTAAAGCACTAATTTCATACGAAATAACGCTGTATCACGTGCGTGGCAATCTGAACCACCCTGCCAACACCGAAGACCAGCCCTCCTGATTATTGCCTCCACCGCAACCGTGACGAGCATATTGGGTGCCCCAGTACCGGGCCAGCCAGCAGTGGCCTGTTCAACGCCGTGCCTTGGTCCGCAGACTGGCCCTCCAGAACATTACAAAAAATTAATCTAAGACCAGAGGGCACTGTCCCGGCCTAGTAAAAAGATGATGACAGTATCACACTGATCGATAAAAGTAATGAGCTCGTCTACAACTCTAGTTGTCTGCCTTGAGCAAGGCGAGGAATTGCCTATTTTTGGCGTGATGCTTAGAAGTATTTCGCAGGACGGAGACGGCCGCTCCAACACGCGATTGGCAGAAGCAACGAATGCACACCTCAACAAAGGAATAATTATGTCGACAACCCCTGAAGATTTTTCTCATTTGACCTTTGAGCTTAAGATGGCATTAGCCGAAGCGGTTCACAACTACGTCGCGAAAAGCAAACTCCCGTTAGATTCAGTAGTCAGCCTCAATATGGCAGCAAAAGTTGAAGCAGACCATTATGACACGGGTGATTTCGACGCTTTTTGCGACTTTTTTGCAGCGCTTAACGTCAATATCGCTCTGTAAAATCGGTGAATACATGCCATGTGGAGTGTTTGTTTGCCAGATGACACTCCAGTGACTGGCTATGTGATGACAATGATTGGCAATTAGATTCGAGAAAGAAGAAATGAAGACTATCATGGAACTTGCCGCCGAGACGCAGGCGGCCATTGAGGCGATGAAGAACAAATGTAAACCGACCTGCTCTCCTCAGGACCGTGATTCCTGCCGCTGTTGCTGGAATCTTGAAATCGAACTTGAGCGCCTCATGCGCCTTTACCACGGAGTCAAGGACGCAACTGGGCGTTAACCTGTGCCCCGGGCACCTCCTACGCCAGGGGGGTGCCCCTTTTCTTTTTGCACAATACGCACGGCGACAAGGCTTTCAACCAAGGACAGAACATGCGAGCCGAGGCCTCATGCCAGATAAAGGGCAAGCCCAACGACCAGCGAAAACGCCGCTCCACCTAGCCTTATGCGACAGGGGGACTTCGACGCCGCCGGCTCCGCCCAGTATCCAGGCGCGTATAATGGACGCTCACAGCCACAGACAGGAGACGCCCCGCAAAGCCTGGCAGGCCCAAAAAAAGCACTTGACCCAATGGCTTGACTTCTGTTTGTGCAATGCTCATTATTTCACTTGAAACGACTTTTGCAAGGAGGTGGGCCTCGTAAAAAACGGACGAGAATTGTATTTGTAGCTGACAAGAATTGATTTTTCTCTCCTCCCACCTGCATTAGCCCCTGAATCCTCGCCAATCGTCCCGCACAAGCAGGCCAAAACACGTTGGCTGAGGATTTTTGTTGTCTTCAACGCGACGTCCGACGTTTTTCAAATAGGCGGACGGTGCAGGATTCTTGTGGTGGTTCACGAGCCCATGTGTGCTACCTGGAGAAAAATCATGAACGGGCAAATCGATTATTACGGGCTGTTTAAGTCCATCTTCCGTGGCCGGGACGACGTTGTCCCCAAGCACTTCACAACTGCCGGCACGAACGGCAAAACCGGGCGCTCAGGCTACGCGCCAATTTGCAACAACTTCTGGAAAACAGGCATTTGCCCCAAGGCTTCAGGTGATAAGACCGCCTGCGACAAGTGTTCCTCCCGCGACTACGTCCCCTTGTCCGACGCGCTGCTCCAGGGGCATTTCGAGGGCAAGCACATCCTCGGTGTTTATCCCTTGCTCCCGGACGGGACATGCTGGTTCGTCGCCGCCGACTTCGATGACCACAGTGGCGACCGCAATCCCCTCGCTGATGTCCTGGCCTATGCCGAAGCCCTGACCACGGCAGGGCTCACCCCCTACGTCCTGCGCTCGAAGTCCGGCAAGGGCTTCCACGTCTACTTATTCTTCGCAGCCCCTGTGCCTGCCTGGAAAGCTCGCCGTGTCGCCTTCTCTTTGCTTCAGGAGGCGGGGCTTGTCGGTGAAGACGTGTCGGTTAATAGCTTCGACCGTCTGTTCCCGAACCAGGATGAACTCAGCCCTACGAAGCCGCTGGGGAACCTGATCGGACTGCCCTATCAAGGTGAAGCATCCAAATTCGGCCACACCCTGCTCCTGGACCCTGCATCTGACTACACGACGGCTTTCACCGAACAACTGGCCGTGCTCACTTCGCTCATCCGCGCTAGCGAAGCCGACCTCGACACCATCATCGCGGCCCGGGGCTTGGCCAAGGATGCTCCCAAGGTGGCGACTCCCTCAGCCCTCGGTGGTGCTGTCCCTGCGACGACAAAACCGATCCAGGTACCGGCCTTGATTCCTGAGACAAAACGCAACGACACCCTGTTCCGGGTGGCGGCTTCCTTACATGCAAAAGGTTTGTCGGATCAGGCCATCCGCGAAGCCCTGCTGGCTGAAAATGCCGCCAAGTGTGTGCCGCCCCTGGACACGCAAGAGGTCGAAGACATCGTCCAGAACGTGACCGCCCGCTATGCCAAAGGAGTCTCGGCGGCTGTCGCAGTGCCTGGAGCGCTGGCTTCTTTGGATGCGACAATGACCGCTGCGTCGGGTAATGCCGCCCCTACCCAACTGCCCACTATTCACTCCATGCTCCCCGATGCGCCGGTATCCGCCAATGCCGTTGTGCCCGGGAAAATGAACCTCAGCCTTCATGACGGGATTGCGGCGTGGGTCGATAACGGAAAAGGCCAAGCCGGGTTTAAGCACGTCTTTCCCGTTGCCATCGTCCTCGTCGAACGTTTGAAATGCGTCCACACCGGCAAGGAGCAGGTTAAGCTGGCGTGGCACATGGACGATGCTTGGCATTTTCAGATTGTCGACCGCAAAGTCATCGCCGACACGCGTGATATCGTTTCATTGGCAAGCTACGGACTCCCTATTACTAGCGAGCACAAGGAGTTCCTCGTCAAGTATCTCTCGGCATACGACTTTGTAAACCGCCGATGCATCCCGTTAATTCAAGTTAGCAGTCGTTTTGGCTGGCAAGACGGCAACGAATCCTTTCTCTGGGGCCGCAACCTCATCACACAAGATGGAATGTTGTCCGCCGCCGCGATCAATACCAAAAACGGCCCATCAGCCATCGGAGCCGCCACTATCGTCTTCCGTGGCAGTGACGACGGGGATGAACAGGTGGCGGACGGTTTTGTCTGCTCAGGTTCGTTAACGGGTTGGCTCGCCACAGCCAATCGCGCCATCGTCCATCCTATCCCCTTCGTCGTCATGCTGGCTTCATTCGCGCCGCCGCTGCTGACCTTGATCGGTGCGAGCAACTTCGTCGTCGAAACAGCGGGCATCACCTCCACGGGCAAGACCTCGACCCAACGTTTGGCCGCTTCGGTCTGGGGCTGTCCCGACGAACGTGCTGAAGCGTCCGTATTGCACACCTGGGATACCACACGCATCTGGGTCGAGCGCACCGGTGGCCTGCTCAATGGTCTCCCCTTGATCCTCGACGACACCAAGCGTGTCTTCTCGAGCCTGCCGCAGAAAGAAGCACGTGCTCTGGTGAATGCCGTGGTCTACGCCTACGCATCAGGGAAAGGCCGTGGCCGTGGAAGTGTCCAGGGAACACAACGCACCGGATCATTCCGCTCTGTCTTGATCTCGTCGGGTGAGGAGCCCTGCACCGGGGCCAGCACACAACATGGCGGCGCTCGTGCTCGCGTCCTTTCGCTCTGGGGAGCACCGTTTGGCTCAGCTCCGCAACCGGATTTGGTCAAGGATGTGAACGTGACCGTGATGGCAAACTACGGCTTCGCCGGGCCTTATCTGGTCCGCCATCTGCTGATGCACCGCGCCTACTGGGCTGTGTGGAAGGAGGAGTTCCAGCAGCTTCAAGGGTTCTATGCGACCCTGGCCGAGGGCAATAACGTGGCCGGCCGTTTGGCTGAAATCTTCGCCGTCCTTGAGTTCACCGCCCTTCGTCTGCTGGAGGCACTTCCGGGGCTGGTCCTTCCACGACCGACCCGGGAGGTCTTGCGGGGTATTTGGGATGCGACAGTTGCCGACGCCGCCCAAGATGCCGACCGTGCCCTGGCCGCCCTGCGTGATGTAGCGGAATGGGCCATTGCCAACCAGCAGAAGTTCTACGGCCGCCATAAGTCCGATAGTACTGGACACCCGATTGAGCCCCATGGCGGCTTTGTTGGGCGCTTTGACGCCGGTGATTCCTTTACTTATATATCCTTCCTGCGCAAGCCGTTATGTGACCTCCTTGAGAAGTTTGGGCACGATGTCTCGGCCACTGTCCGTGTCTGGTCCGAGCGCGGTTGGCTCCTGGCCGATTCAAAAGGTCGAAACCAGCGCCAAGTTCGCATAAACGGGACAAAGCCCGCTGCCTACTGCATCAAACGCGCCGCCCTTGAAACCGAAGTGGGCATGGACTTCCGTCCCGATCAAGAACCGCCAAATCCGTTCGGCTCCTAGTCCAGGTTTGCTATTCTAAGTGGGTTGTCCTGAGGGTTTTGGGGCTCTCAGGACAGCCTCAGTACAAAAAAATCTAATAATTTTATACAGTTAAATGATTTTGTACTGAGAAAATCGTGTACTGAGCACCCAGCATACCCTCCCCTGGAAGGGTGGCACCGCGCCCGGCCCCACCGAATAAAAACAGTTTTTGGGGGAGACCCCCGGGGGCCTCAGTCTCAGTACCTTTTGAGATAAAATATTGAAATTATTTAAAAAAAGTGTACTGAGCGCGTCCTGAGGGGTCAGTACACCACAGGGAGGGCCACTTCCGATGTATAAAAAATTATTTAAATCATATCTCTACTTACATGGCAGTCGAAAAACGACCTGTTCGGTGCGATATCTATTCAAAGTTTCCGATAGATATTCATGAACGACAATATTTTACTATATTATCAAAAAATTCGTGACAAGTTATTTTGTAACATTTGGCAAAACCAGTCCATAAGTTGGTCGTGTGTGCCTTGAAGTCTCGACAGTCCAGTTCCGATGTTAGTTCGGATGGCTTTGCTGCCCAAGCAAAACCAAGGCTAAAAAACCTCACCTTCTCCGTGGATATCACGCTGCGTCGTCCTCATCGAACGCGGATGCCGGAGAAGTGCATACTCGTCACGGAGCGATCCGGGCGGGGGAGTTGCTGATGCCGAAGCACTGGCCCGTAGTCCATCAATTGGACGAAACCGCTGGCCCATACGTCGACGAAAACCCGGCCGTTTGAAGTCCGTGGCTCACAAGCCTCAAGGGACGCCACCGAAGGGAATGGTGCGAACCCTGACGTATGCGGCGATTAGGTGCGGGACGGCGCTGACGTGACTGTCGATATGACCAAGGAAAGTCTCCCTGTCTTGCTCTTATATTAAGACGCAAAGGCGTGAGGGCCTGAGACATCGAGATGGCTGCGTATCTGTAAGGGATACACCGGAGTGACGCTTCTAAATGCTAAAATCCTGCAAATAAAAAAATTACGAGCTTTTTGAATACAAATTATAGTAAAATTAGTTCAAAACCACCGCAGATTGCGGACAATACATCATCTTTAGTGCTTTTTGCTATAAAATCAAACCTCAAATGCGTCACTCCGGCGTCGCTGGATGCGGGAAAACCGCCTGTCCAGTGGCAAACGGGGGTCGGTACTGGCAACAGTCCTTCCTATCGTAAGGCCTCATCGCCGTCGCTCCTACCGGGGCCTCGGCAATGGGGCTGGGACTGTTTTCAACAGGGATTGTCCGGCTTCGGCTGGAGCAATCCCTTTTCCTTTTTTTCATAGCTGGACCGGCGTCCGAAACCGTGACCACTCCGGCTGGGCCAGGGTATCCTTACTCCATTTATTCCATTTTAAACGGGAGGATGCCAACATGGACGACAACCGGAACCTGATTTTCTCTTACACCCGCGCCCAGGCCATCGAGGACGGCGTCTTGATCGACGTGACCGCCCAAGCGAAGGAGGCCGGCTTCAAAATCCACACCGTCGTCACCGACAACCTGTTCCACACCTACATCGCGCCGCCGGCTGGCCTGGAAGGCGAGGGGCAAAGTGTTTTCGGGCGGCTCCACGATCTCTTCATGGTCCTGCGAACGGCCATCCTCGGCAAATCCGCTACGGATTACCTCGAACTTGACGTTCTTTTCCTGATGGCACCCGGTCGCCGCGAGCGTGTTCGGATCATCACTGTCGTCGGTCCTGGTGATGACGGCGAACCGGTCATGACCTGCATGCTGGAAGGCGACGATTAGCTCGGCTGGTCCTATGGGTGGGGTCTTCTCCTGTGCAGGGCAGCGGTCGCTATTTTCAAAATGATAGCGAGGGCCAGGCTCCCTTTGGGGGTGCCTTTTTCCCGGATCCCTTTTGGGGACGCCCCTTCCAGGCCCCCGGAGCCCCCTATACTCCCCATTCCTGGGGTTTTGAGGGCTTCCCCGGGGTTTTCTGTCCCCCAGACCCAAAAGCCCCGGAAATCGCATCCTCGGCCCAAAGCCGCTTTTTCAGGGAGAATAAGTTCGCAGTCACATGGTCCAACCTGCTGATTTTGCGTGAAAAACGCTAGGTTTGTGCGCTTTTTTGACAGAATTCTGCTGTTATTACAGATATTTAATACAAAACAACTACAAGAAGGAGTTCGCCATGGCCAAGAAGCCCGAAGCCACCGAGACTGAATCCACAAGAATCGAATCTCGATATCAACCCGGCCTGCTGCGCCAATGCATCTCCGAAAACCTCTCGGCAGACTCCATGATGGAGCGGCTGGGCATCCTGCACAAGCAGACCTTGCGCAAGCACTTGCTCCGACTCATGGCCGAGGACAAAACCTTCTACGACATTGAAGGCCTCTTCCTGCGTGGCAGCAACCTCCCCAAGGTCAATCCCAAGGGTAGGCTGACGCTGAACCTGCGCGGCATCATCATCGCCGGCCAGGAGGTACGCGAAGGTGACGTCTTTCAGGTCCAGATCGAGGAAGACCGCATCGTCATCACCCGAGGATAACCCGCAACCGAGGGGTCCAGCCGCAAGGCATGGACCCTTCTCTCTTTCGGAGCATCCCGCCGCCGGCAAGCCCGGTGCAAACGATGCCATTCCCAAAGCCGCTTTCTTCTCAAGAAGCGGCATTGGGCCAGGATTTCTCCAAAAGGCTATTAGCTTCAACGAGATACATGGAGTTGGGCCACCGGCCAAGCTCCCAGTGCCATTTTCAAAGATCGGTTTGATCCTTTCCCAAAGAAAAACATGCTTTCCAGGAGGTTGAAGCCATGAAGGTCCAGCCCTTTACCGAATTGCGCCACGTGCGCAGCATCAAGCGACTTTTGGTCGACAGCCCAAGGGACAAGCTCCTGTTTGTCATGGGCGTCAACTCCGGCTTGCGGGTTCAAGACCTGCTGGCTCTCCATGTCGCCGCCGTGCGAGGCTTGAAGCTCGGTGACCGCATCTCCATCCAGGAGAAGAAAACCGGCAAGCCCAACGTGCTCATCGCCAACAAGGAAATTTTGGCGGCCCTTGAGGAGTACTTCGCCATCGCACAGCCCGAGGACAGGCACTACCTGTTCAAAAGCCGCAAGACTGCGAACTCGCCCCTGACAACTCTGTCCGTCACCAAGAAGGTGAAGTCCTGGGCCGCCGCCATCAACCTCAAAGGCAACTTTGGCGCGCATACCCTGCGCAAGACCTGGACCTACCACCAGCGCCGTGAATTCGGCGTCTCCTGGGAGGTCTTGGCCAAGCGGCTGAACCATTCCAGCCCATCCGTGACTCGGCGCTACCTCGGAATTCAAGACGAGGAGGTGGAACAGGTGCTCATGAATGCTCTGTAACCATCTATCATAAAATGGTTTATCGAGCGTGGGTCGCTTTGGCGACAACCCTTCGTCAGGGCGGCCCACTTTTTTTCAGCCGGTGCTCTTCATCGGTAAACAGATTCTCCTTAACCTGCCTATATGCCGTGAGAAATGGCTGCTAGTGACACGAAAATAATTTTTGTACGAAGCAAAATATCGCTTTCTATATGATTGAGCCTAGCAGGAGAGAGCCTCACAAAGTGTTGCAGGGTAAACGAGGCAACTTGAAGACGGCTAACTTACTGCAATATAAGACAACTTTGGATGCGCTGGGCATTAAGCTCGTGTAGTGTCTGGCCCATGTCGGTCGGGCCATTTTTAACACCAGCGAAAGCTGCCGAGTATTGCGGGTACAGCGCCCGACGATTCCGCACGCTCTCCAGGGAATTTTGCATCCCGAAGTATGGCCCGCATCAAAATAGATTTTGTGTCTCCGATCTTGAACGGTTTATGAAGTCGCCGTCAACCTTTTTGGATGGTGCGACGGAGGAAGCCAGGACGCCTTTGAAGTTGGAGGTTTAGGGTTATGTCGGTCCATAAGAGAAGCAACAACGGCACCTATTACGTGGCCTACCGTGACGGCAACGGCCGCCAGCATACTCGATCCTTTGGGAAGGGACGGGACGGGAAGCGTGAAGCCGAGAAGTTCGATGAGCAGGTCAAGGCCCACAAGGTAATCGAAGTTCCTTTGGAGCCTGCCCCGCCTACCTCTGGGAAAAAGATTTTTCTTGATGAACTGTCCCAGATGTACATCAACGCCAAGAAAGCGGAGGGAAAGTCAATCCGCCGGCTCAAAGAGCTTGCCGTCATCCTCGAACGGCACATCATTCCCGCCTTCGCTCAACGCCCAGTTGAGCAGATACGCTTCGACGAAATCATCAGCCTTGTCGGAAAGGTCTATGCGAAACGCTCGCCCGTGACGCGGGGCCGGTATCTCGCATACCTCAAGACCGTCTTCCAGTTCGGCGTGGACAACGAGTTGATCGAAAAGAACCCGCTGCGCCGCTGGAAGAAGCCCAAGGAGCGTCCCCGTGACACCAGACTCACCGTCACCGACTTGAACAAGATCAAGGCCGCAGCAGAGCCTCATTTGGCCTGGGCTATCGAGGTCGCCTGGAACCTCGGCGTGCGGACAGGACCATCGGAGCTGCTTGCTTTAAAGTGGAGCGATGTGGACTGGGAAAACCAGACGGTCACCGTCTATGCTACCAAGACCAAGACCCGCAGGATCATACCCATCTCTGACGAGTTCCTTGCGCGGCTTCGGGAAGTGAAGGAGGCCGCCCAGTCGCCCTTCATAGTCGAATACCAAGGGCGGCCGGTGAAGCAGATCAGCCGGGCCATGAGGACGGCGTGTCGGCGGGCCGGGATCACCTACCCCGTGGTCCTGTACGACGTCCGGCACCTATTCGCGACGACCCTCCTGCGGGAAGGCGGCGATTTGTCTGCGGTGAGCAATCTGATGGGGCATTCCTCGATCCAGATGACCGCGAACAACTACTACCACCTGCTGGGCGATGAAAAACGCAGGACTATCGCTAAGTTGCCGCGACTGGAGCAAGATGCCCGCTGAACCCGTCTCACATGGGACGCAGTGGGGCGAACAGCATCCTGTCAAAAGTTAGCAGCATCCCTGCCAAATGTTATCTCACTTTTCACGAGGAAAAGCGGGCGGTTGGCCAAAAGGTTATCCAGCCAGGTTATCCAAAAGCGAAAGGGGACAGGAACCAATGTCCTATCCCCTTGAAATAATTGGTCGGGGCGAGGTGATTTGAACACCCGGCATCCTGCTCCCAAAGCAGGCGCGCTACCAGTCTGCGCCACGCCCCGACGAAGAGGGTTCTCGTTACTGCAACTCTCCGCCCAAGGCAAGCAGGCATCCAGCCTGGACTCTCGATTTTCGGCGGCTGTCGGCGATGGCCGCCGTCACGGGGTGACAGGAACGCTGCTCGCGTTGCCCGCACCCCCGGCACGCTAGGGCAGCCCCACGCCGGCAATGGCCGCGCCGCAAGCGCCGCAATGCCCATCCACCGTGCGCGCCGCGGCCAGCCCCATACCTTGACGCTCCATCAGCCGCTCGCCGCAGCCGGGACAGTAGGTGGTGCTGCGGGCCGCGTCGTGGACGTTGCCCACATACACATAGCGCAGCCCGGCCTCGCGGCCAATGTCCCAGGCCAGGGCCAGGGTGCGCGTGGGGGTGGGGGGCCGGTCGCGCATGGCGAAATCGGGATGGAAGCGCGAGATGTGCCAGGGCGTGTCCGGTCCAAGCTCCTTGACCAGAAAATCGGCCAGCTCGCGCAGTTCCTCGGGCGTGTCGTTGAGGCCCGGGATGATCAGCGTGGTCACCTCCAGCCACCAGCCCAGCTTGCGGATGGTGACGAGGTTTTGCAGCACCGGCCGCAGCCGTGCGCCGCAGACGCGGTGGTAGAAGTCGTCCCGCATGGCCTTGAGGTCGATGTTGGCCGCGTCGATGCGCCCGGCCAGGGCGTCCAGACAGGCCCGGCTCATGAAGCCGTTGGAAACCATGATGTTTTTGAGGCCCTTGGCCTGGGCCAGCTCGGCCGTCTCGGCCATGAGCTCGTAAAACACCGTGGGTTCGGAGTAGGTGTAGGACACCGAGGCCGCGCCGCTGCGTTTGGCGGCTGCCGCCAGTCCGGCCGGATCGACGGTCTCGCCGGCAATGGCCTTGCCCTGGCGCGGGGGCTGGGACAGGCCGGCGTTCTGGCAAAAGGCGCAGGACAGGTTGCAGCCCATGGTCCCGAAGGAAAAGGTCGTCGTGCCCGGCAGGAAATGGTAGAGCGGCTTTTTTTCCACCGGATCGAGGTTCACCGCCGCCACCCGATCATGGACCAGGGTGAAAAGCGCGCCATCCCGATTCTCGCGCACCCCGCACAATCCGCGCCGGCCGGGGGCTATGCGGCAGAAATGGGAACACAGCCGGCAGGATACGCGGCCGTCGGGCAGGGCTTTCCACAGCGCGGCGGGATGCATGGCGACCTTCCTTGCTTGACGTTGGCGGCGTTGGAGCGGCGGCGGCACGGCATACGCTCTTGAAACTGGCGGAGATTGGGCAATATACAGCATGTTTGCCGCGTTTTGTCACGCCGTGAATGCCTCGCGGCGCTCTTGTCGGCTGACCTGGGGGAGCGGCAGACGGGCTACGGGAGTTTCCCCGCCCGCCTTGGGGGCGACGGCAATGCCCTCAGGAGCCGTTGCCGGCGGCCGGAGGAACTTGGCCCTGGGGCTGGCCGGCCTGATTCCACTGGTTCCAGGGATTGCCCTGGTTGCCGGGGCCGCCGGGGTGCCCTTGGGGCGGCTGGCCGCCCTGGCCGGGGCCGCCGGGGTGTTGCCCCTGGCCCGGCTGGCCGTATTGTCCGTATTGCCCGGGTTGGCCTTGCCGACCGGGCGGTTGTTGGCCTTGCTGGCCGGGCTGTTGGCCGCCGGGACGGCCGGATTGTCCCGGTTGCCCTTGTTGGCCTTGCTGGCCGTAGGGGCCGGGGGGCATGCCGATTTGCGGATAGATGTAGAACGGGCCGGCCTGGGACTGGCCCTGGTCCTTTTTGGGGCGCGGGCCGACCTGCATGGTGACGTTGCCGTCATCGTCGCGGCCGAGCTTGCCGTGGTCGATGGTGCCGATGCGCGTATCGCGCCGGGGGGCGTCGTCGCGGTCCCAGTCGCTGGGGGACGGCGGCTCGGGCGGCGGGCCGTAGGCCGGGGACTGGCCGGACGGGCCGGGACCGCCGTCAGCCAGGGCCGGGCAGGGCAGGGCGAGGGCCAGGGCGGCGGCCAGGAGCATCGCCAGGGTTCGGCCCGGGACCGCGTTCCCTTGAACTCCGTCGGCAAAGCGGCTAGCATGGCGCGTTTTCATACGGCATTTCCCCCAAGGAGCGACCCATCATGGCCGACAGAGCGGCAGCCTACAAGGCGGCGGGCGTCGACATCGACGCCGGCAATACCCTGGTTTCGCGCATCAAGTCCCTTGTGGCCGGCACGTACGGCAAGGGCGTCCTTTCGGATATCGGCGGTTTCGGCGGGCTTTTCAAGCTCGACACCGAGACCTGCGCGGAACCGGTGCTGGTCTCCGGCACCGACGGGGTGGGCACCAAGCTCAAGCTCGCCCATGAGTTCGCCAAGCACGATACCATCGGTATCGACCTTGTGGCCATGTGTGTCAACGACATCCTGGTGCAGGGCGCGAAGCCCCTTTTCTTCCTCGACTACTTCGCCACCGGCAAGCTGTCCGTGGGGCTGGCCGAGCAGGTCATCACCGGCATCGCGGGTGGCTGCAAAGAGGCCGGCTGCGCGCTTTTGGGCGGTGAGACGGCCGAGATGCCCGGTTTTTATGCTGACGAGGAATACGACCTGGCCGGCTTTTGCGTGGGGCTGGTGGACTATCCCAAGATCGTGGACGGCTCGTCCATCGGCGTTGGCGACGTGGTCATCGGCATCAACTCGTCCGGGCCGCACTCCAACGGCTATTCGCTGATCCGCAAGATTTTCGCCGCTTCTGGGCTTACGGGCAGCGATCCCCTGCCCAATTCCACCCAGACCATGGCCGAGGCGCTGCTCGCCCCCACCCGCATCTACGTCAAGACCGTGCTCAACTTGCTGCGCGATTTCGAGATTCGCGGCATGGTCCACATCACGGGCGGCGGCTTCTACGACAACGTCAACCGCGTCCTGCCCAAGGGCGTGGCCGCCAACATCCGTTTCGGCTCCTGGCATGTGCCGCCGGTGTTCGACTGGCTCAAGGCCCAGGGCAACCTGACCTGGCCGGAGATGCTTCAAATCTTCAACTGCGGTGTGGGGTACATGCTCGTTGTGGCCCCGGAGATCGCCGACGACGTGATGCAGCGGTTAAAGGCCCTTGGCGAGTACGCCCGGGTCATCGGCCGCATCGACATCCGCAAGGACGGGGCCGAGCAGGTTGAGGTCGTCTTCCCGGACGGCGAAGCCTAGGTAGTGTCCAGGAACGGCGCAGGAACAGCCTAAAACCAGGAGTTTTTAAAAAATACGCTCGTATTTTTGAGGGACGTTAAGCCTAGAACGGGCTTCTCCCGAAACGCCGATGCCGCCCCTGGCGCGCCCCGGAAATCTCCGGTCCGCGCCAGGGGCGGCGTTTCTTTTGGGGCTTGCGTCCTTGGCGGAATCCTGGCCGTGGGCGACGGGAGTTCCCGTCAAGCGCCATCCAAACGGTTTCTTTGGCTTCCCGGCCGACAGAGCACCAATCACCGCCGAACCCCCTTTCACTTTTCCATTCGGGGGGTCCGGGGGCCTCAGGCCCCCGGCCGCCGGAGCAACGGTGTTCTGAGTCAACCGATAATCAGGGATCTACGCCGCGTGTGCGTACTGTCCCCACGGTTGCCCGGATCGCACCATTGCATTCAAAATCGTTATCAACTTTCGCATCGAAGCAACTGCGGCGACTTTATGTGGTTTGCCGGCTTCCTTGAGGCGATTGTAAAAATCACGTATGACGGGATTGTATTTTTTAGCTGACAAGACAGCCATATATAATACAGATCGAACATCACTTCGACCTCCCCATACACGACGTTTTCCTCGACGCTTTCCGCTGTCACAATTCAAAGGGGCAACCCCAACAAGAGCAGCGATCTCCCGACGATTCAACGTTCCAAGCTCAGGCAGATTGGAAAGGAGCGACCTTGATAGGACATCTCCGACTCCAGGGACGCTCCGGAGCAAATTGTCTCGCTCACGCCAAATCGGACTCGCTCGTACTACTGTGCCAAGATGCGTGTCGATCTCAGACAATCGTTCCTCAAGCCAGTCAATATTCTTCTCTATATCTGCTCTTACCGAGCCATAAGCACGAGTAAAACGATTTTTTTCCATGACAAGCATTCGAATGAGTTGGTTGCGCCTGGACATTAGCGAACTCATTTCTTGCGCTTGCTCGTCCTTCAGAGGGCGTACTTCAGGCTCCATCTGCTTGCCAAAAAGAGCAAGAATCTCAGCGTCAATCTTGTCTGTTTTAGCCAGCCGTCCTTTAGCTCGCGCAAAATCCCGAGCCTGGCGGGGATTGATGACTACAACGGGGAATTTCTTGAGACTCAATGCCGTGGCAACAGGAATTTGAAGGCCGCCAGTCGCCTCGATGATAATAAGCTTTGGACGAAATTTTGAAAATTTCCTGCAGATAGCTTTTATACCATCGGGGTCGTTAACAAATTGAAAGTCATTTCCGTCAGGAAGCGTGTGGACATCAAGAGTTTCCTTAGAGACATCAATTCCGATGAAACAGTCAGCAGCCATGTACATTCCTCCAGTACCCAGCCTTGTGATACGGGCTCTTAGCCCAAGCAACGGTTCGGGCTTCATGGAAGAAGGGGACGACGATCATGGCTCCGGCTCGAGCTTAAAACTCAAGGCAATTTCGACCTATCGTCCCCTTGACCCCATCAAGCTAACCTCGATGGGGAAACATACAAGGCATCTTCCCCTTATTCTTCCTCTTTATCCCTCAATCCGTCTCTATCCCCCAAGTACGGATTGAAATACCCGAATTTCAACCATGGGCAGGACTTGCGCAGGCGTTTGCGGAAGTGGGCCAGCCCCATGGAGGCCTGGCGGGCGGGATCGGCCAGGACGCCGCTTGCGGTCGCCACCTGCATGTAGAGTTCGGGATCGAGATTGAGGTTGCGCAGCTGGATGAAGTCCACCTTGTGGGTATCGACCAGTTCGGTGAGCGCGGCCAGTTCGGCCTCGGTGTCCGTGACGCCGGGGAAGAAGAGGTAGTTGAGCGACACGAAGAGTCCGCCGGCCTTGGCCCGGGCGATGGACTGGCGCACGTCGGCGAAGGCGTAGCCCTGGGGGCGGTAGTAGGCTTCGTAGAGGGCCGGTTCAGCGCTGGACAGGCTCACGCGAATCGACGACCCGCCGGCGGCGGCGAAGGTCTCCACGGCGTCGGGCAGGCTGGCGTTGGTGTTGATGTTGACCGTGCCCTGGCCGCCGGACTGGCGAAAGCGCGTGACGGCCTCGCCGATGACCTTGGCTTCGGTGAGCGGTTCGCCTTCGCAGCCCTGGCCAAAGGAGAAGACGGGGCGCTTTTCGCGGCGGCCGTGTTCGGTCATGACCTCGACGATTTCCTGGGCCGTGGGGCGAAAGCGGATGCGCGTCTGGGTCGAGGGGAAGCCGGAGTCCGGGTCCTGGAGGGACAGGCAGCCGATGCAGCGGGCGTTGCAGGCCCGGGAGGTGGGCAGGGGCGCTTCGAAGCGGCCCAGGGCCAGGTTTCGGGCGGCCGGGCAGCAGGAGGTGAGCGCGCAGCCCGAGAGGTGCTCGATGAGGCGGTTTTTGGGGAACTTGCGGCGCAGGGCCTGGGCGCCTTTCATGATGCGGTCGCGGGGGATGCCGGTGAAAATCTGGCGCGGGTCGTTGTCGACCTTGGCCGCGCAGACGTAGAAGCGGTCGCCGCTAAACCCCACCGCGCCGTAGGCGAACAGGGGCAGGGTCGGCGCGCCGTCGCGGGCGGCGTAGGCGGCGGTGGCCGAGAGCGTGTAGCCTGGGCTGACGAAGGCGGCCACGGCGCGTTCGTCCATGTGTTCGATTTCGCCGGAATCGGGATCAAAGCCCAGGGCGTCGCGGCCGGGCAGCAGGAAGAGTTCGGACTCCGGGGGCAGGGCGATGATTTCGTCGGGCCTGGGCGGTTCCAGGCGGTCGCCCCGGCGCACGAGCATTTCCAGGTCCGGGTGGTCGTAGATGTTGCCGTCGTCGTCGGCAAAGACGAGTTTGGGGCGGGGCTTGTGTTCGGCCATGGGGACCTCCTTGCGCGAACGCCAAAAGGCGGAACCGCTTTCGCGGTTCCGCCTCGAATCGTCCTGTAATCGCCGCGTGGATTAACGCTTCGAGTACTGGAAGCGGGCGCGGGCGCCGCGCTGGCCGTACTTTTTGCGTTCCTTTTCGCGGGAGTCGCGGGTGAGCAGGCCGGCCTTCTTGAGAACGCCGCGCAGCTCGGGGTCCAGGATGCACAGGGCCCGGGAGATGCCGTGGCGCACGGCTTCGGCCTGGCCGGTCATGCCGCCGCCGGCAACGTTGACCTTGACGTCCAGACGGCCTTCCAGCTTGGTCAGGGCCAGGGCCTGGCGCACGATGGCCAGCAGGGTGGGCCGGGGGAAGTACTCTTCGAAGGGCCGGTCGTTGACGAGGATGCGGCCATTGCCTTTGTAGAGGCGGGTGCGGGCCACGGCGGATTTGCGGCGGCCTGTTCCGTAGTAAAATTCGTCGCTCATTGGTGCGTTCTCCGGGATGCCGGGTTAGACGTCCAGGGTTTCGGGCTTCTGGGCCTCGTGGGGGTGGGCTTCACCGGCGTAGATCTTCAGCTTCTTGAGCATGGCCCGACCGAGACGGTTTTTGGGCAGCATGCCGCGCACGGCCTTGCGAATGACGTCTTCCGGCTTTTTGGCCAGCATGTCGCGCAGGGAAGTTTCCTTCAGGCCGCCGATCCATCCGGAGTGGCGGTAGTATTTCTTCTGGTCCAGCTTGCGTCCGGTGGTCAGCACCTTGGCGGCGTTGACCACGATGATGCAGTCGCCGGTATCCATATGCGGGGCGAACTCCACCTTGTGCTTGCCGCGCAGGCGAACGGCCACGGCGGAAGCGAGGCGGCCGAGGATCTTGTCCGAGGCGTCGACCACGAACCAATTGCGGGTAATATCTGTGGGCTTCGGGCTAAACGTTTTCATGGCGGCTCCTCTGATGTGCTCGAAAGACGAATCCTGTATTCCCGGGGCGCGCGGTTGTCAACTGGAATTTTCGTCCGGCCCGGTCCGGGCGGCGCGCCCAAAGCCCCTGTCGGCGTTGGTCTGGGGCTATTTTGGGGGGACGGCGGAGGCGTAAATTTAGCGCATTTGGAACCCGAAGACAACACGGCGTGTTTGGCGTAGTCTGCCCAAAAGGGCGAGGCCCTTTGTACGCAGGAGCGGGGCTCGTCCGGGGCCGGCCGCCGTGATCCAAGGAGCAGGCATGGTCAGCGTGCGCAAGGGGCTTTTGCAGTTTCTGTTTGCCGGGTCGTTCATGAAGCGCTGGAACGACAAGCACCGCAGCATGGATCTGGTGGAGGTGGACAAACAGGCCCATAAGATGATGGTGGCCTGGATGCTCTATGAGCTGAATTCCGAAGGCCTGTCCGAACCCGACAAGCTGGCGCTGGGCCTGGAAATCGTCGAGGGCGGGCTTTTCGAATACCTCTACCGGCTGGTCATCACCGACATCAAGCCGCCGGTCTTCTATAAGATCAAGGCCAACCCGGCCCACTACCGCCAGCTCACCGACTGGGTGCTGGACCAGCTCGAACCGCGCGTGCGCGAACTGGGCGAAGGCTTGTGGCAACGGCTGACAACCTATCTGGCCGTGCCGGAGGGCGACTCCCCGGCCCGGCGCATCCTCGACGCCGCCCACCTCTACGCCAGCGGCTGGGAATATTCCTTAATAAAGCGCGACAACCCCTGGGACGACGAACTCCTCGACATCGAGTCGTCCTTTACTGGTGGTCTGGCCCGGTTTGCCGACCTGCGCGGCGTGACCGACCTGGCCGACGGGCTTTTTGCTGGCAAAAAAACGCCGCTTGGGCATTTCGGCCGGCTGCTCGGGCAGTTGCGCTTCCAGACCCGCTGGTCCCAGACGCCGCGCATCCCGGAAACCTCGGTCCTGGGCCACATGTTCCTGGTGGCGGCCTACGGCTATTTCTTCAGCCTGGCCGTGGGGGCTTGTCCGGCCAGACGCCTCAACAATTTCTTCGCCGGCCTGGTCCACGACATGCCGGAACTTTTAACCCGCGACATCATCTCGCCGGTCAAGCAGTCGGTGAGCACCCTTGGCGACATGATCAAGGAATATGAAGAGCGCGAACTGGAGCGGCGGGTGTTTTCGGTGCTGAAAAACGGCGGCTATGCCGGGCTGGCCGACCGGCTGTCCTATCTGCTCGGCATGGAAGTGGGGTCGGAATTTTATGAGACCATCCGCGACGAGGGCGGCAGCGCCGTGCGGGTGACACCGGCCGATCTGGACGGGCGCTGCAACCTCGACGCCTTTGATCCGAAAGACGGCGAGCTGCTCAAGGTCTGCGATTCCTTGGCCGCCTTCATCGAGGCCTACACGGCGCTTAGAAACGGTATCACTTCCGATCAGCTCCAGCAGGCTGTCTGGCGGCTTCGCAACAAATATTCCTCCGTGGTGCTGTTTGGCCGGGTGCACATCGGGGCGCTTTTGGCGGATTTTGACTGAACGGGACTAGGCAAACCGGCGCGGCTCAGGCTACATTGCGGCTTTCCACGCCATCGGAGACGACCATGCTACGCAAACGCGCCTTTGACGCCTTGCGCACCGACGTGCTTGCCGTCGATGCCGCCGAGCCCCTGGAGACCGTGGCCGACAAACTGTCGCGCCACCTGGAAAAAAGTCCGGACCTCGACGCCGCCGTGGTCATGCGGGCCGGCCGGTTCGTGGGCATCGTCAGCCTGCGCACGCTGTTGTCGGACCTAAACGACTGCGCCCTGGACGCCAGCCTGCGCGAGAGCCTGGGCGACGACGATTTCGAGGATACCTACCGTCTGGCCTGCCGCCGCTGCATGACCAGAAAGGCGGCCGAGGCGGCCCGGCGCGACATCCCCAAGGTCGCGCCGTCGGACTCCCTGCATCTCGTCCTGGACGCCATGATCAAGGCCGACAGCCGGTTTGCCGTGGTGTTGGAAGGAGACAAACTCCTGGGGCTGGTGCCCTTGGGCGAGATCTTCCGCGAGATGCGCCGGGAGTGCACGCCCCTGGCTGCGCGTCCCTGAGACCGGCGGAGACAGGTCCGGCCGATCCGGCTTAATTCCCTCGCTTCCACAGAGGCCTTTGCCGCTGCACTGCGGCGTACGCGGCCTTGCACCGCTGCCTTCCCCCCCGGAGCCCGTGGGCTGGGCACGGCTTGCCGCACTGCGGCAAGCCGGTCGTGGCCCGGGATTGCTGCGGCCCCAGGGCGGCGTCGGCCGAGACGTTTGTCGCTCCCGGCCGTGTCTGACTGTCTTCGCCGCCGACGGCGCATTGGCCGACCGAAAAGCCTTGGCGAAAAGCCTTTGCGCCTTATATTGATATTGAGTCGCCTTATCAGGACCGGGTGCGGTTCGGGTACGGGCGACGCGCGTCCATCTCTTCAGTCGCCGACAACGCGCGCTGGGAGGGCGCGGTCACGGACACGCGAGCCCTCCGGACCGGCCTTTTCGATAAGAACTGGGCCCCCGGCCACCCTCTACCGGAGGAGTATGCCATGACGGGCGGTCATTGCGCGATACGCGGCACGTTTTTCGATTTTCTGGACGATCCCTGGAAGCACGTCGGGCAGGAACAGGACGCCGCCCGATTTATTGCCGACGGCCTGCTCGTCGTAAAGGACGGGCGCATCGAGGATTTCGGCCCGTTTACGGAGGTCTCGGCCCGGCGTCCCGGCCTGGAGGTGACCCATCTGCCCGGCCGTATCCTCATGCCGGGTTTTATCGACGGCCACATCCACTTCCCTCAGACCCGGGTGCTCGGGGCCTACGGCAACCAGCTTCTGGACTGGCTGCAAAATTCCATCTTCCTGGAAGAGCTCAAGTACAACGACCGGGACTACGCCAGCCAGGCGGCCGAGCACTTTTTCACGGCCCTTTTGGCCGGCGGCACCACCACCTGCCAGGCCTTCACCACCTCAAGCCCTGTCTCCACCGAGGTTTTTTTCGAGGAGGCGGCCAAGCGCAACATGCGCGTCATCTCGGGGCTTACCGGCATCGACCGTTTCGCCCCGCCCGAGGTGGTCATCAGCCCGGACGACTTCTATAAGGAATCCAAGCGGCTCATTGAGCGTTACCACCGCCGGGGCCGCAATCTCTACGCCATCACCCCGCGTTTCGCCGTGGGCTGCACCGACGCCATGATGGATCGCTGCCGCCAGCTCAAGGAGGAACACCCCGACTGCTGGATCAACACCCATATATCCGAAAATCCCAGCGAAATCCGCACCGCCCGGGAACATTACCCGGACTGCCCGGACTACACGAGCGTCCACGAAAAGCATGGCCTGCTCGGCCCCAAGTTCACCGCCGGCCACGGGGTGTGGCTGTCCGGCGACGAGATGCGGCGCTTTTCCAAGGCCGGCGCGGCCATCAGCTTCTGTCCCCTGTCCAACCTCTTTCTTGGCAGCGGCCTGTTCCGCCTCGGCCGGGCCAAGGACCCCGACCATCCGGTGCGGCTGTCCGTAGGCAGCGACATGGGCGGCGGCAACGCGTTCAGTCTCGTGCGGGTGCTGGAGGAGGCCTACAAGGTCGGCATGTGCAACAACACCATGCTCGACGGCTCGGTCAATCCCCGGGAGCAAGACCTGGCCGAGGCCGAGCGCAACAAGCTCTCGCCCTACCGGGCCTTTTATCTGGCCACGCTGGGCGGGGCGAACTCGCTGTATCTCGACGACATCCTCGGCAATTTCGAGCCGGGCAAGGAAGCCGACTTCGTGGCCCTGGACTGGAACGCCGGCCAGGCGGCCATGGCCTGGCATCAGTCCCTGGCGGTGGGTGACGGCGGGCCGGAAACCATGGAGCAGGCCGCCAAGCTGCTTTTTGGCATCATGGCCGTTGGCGACGACCGCAACGTGGACGAGACCTGGGTGGCCGGCCGCCGGCTTTACAAGAAGGCCGCCGGCTAATGCCGGATGTAAAACATAACGAAGTTATGTTTTAACAAGAAACGCATAGATGACGCTGTTGTTCCTTTTGCCGGGTTCACTTGAGCAATGGAATCGGAATACGCCGGCTAAGCCGGAGCGCCCGGGCCGCTTGCCAACCGGGCGGCCCGGGCCTTAAGGAGGCGCACATGGCCCCTGCAATGCTTGATATGCGGGTTTCGGGAGCCTCGGCCATCATCGTGCACCATGTCCCGGCCGCCCATCGGGACTGGTTCATGGGCTGGCAGGCCGAGGTCACGGCGGAAATCCAAGGGTTTCCCGGCTACCGGCGCACCGACGTCTACCCGCCCCCCGGCGACCAGGGCGGCGACTTCGTGGCCGCCCTCCATTTCGAGGACGAGGCCTCGTTGCAGGCCTGGCTTGATTCGCCCAAGCGGGCCAGGCGGGTGGCCCAGCTGCGGGAGAAGACCGGGGAGTTCGACCTGCGCCTGGTCCCGGGCGGCTTCGCCCCCTGGTTTTCGGATTGCGCCGCCGGGCCGGGCCAGGCTCCCCCGGCCTGGAAAACGGCCCTGGTGGTGCTGCTGGGGCTGTACCCCACGGTGATGCTGCTGTCGCTTTTCCCCGGGGCCTACACCCAGGGGCTGGGACTGGCCGTGGCCATGCTCATCGGCAATGCGCTGAGCGTCGCCGCCCTCCAGTGGGGCGTCATGCCCGTGCTCAATGTCGTAAGCGCCCCCTGGCTCAAGGCCGACCCGGCCAAAAGCCCCTGGCTGGCCCATGGCGGGCTGGCCGTTGTCCTGGCGCTCTTGGCCGGCCTGTGCTGGCTCTTTCGCCAGGTGACGGGCTAGGCCGCCCCGGCCTCGTGTCGCGTCCACGACAGGCATAGGGGAGTCTCGCCGGCAACAGTCTAAAACCACGGTTTTTTTGACAAAGGGTATCCCCTTTTCAAGAGCCCCGACACCAGCCCGCGCCGACGCGAAACGCGACGCACTTGTGACGCGGGAGTTGTATTTTTCCGCAAAACCGGCATGTTCTCCCAAGGCCGGCCCTAGGCCGCGAGTCGCCATCGGAGGACGGACATGCCCATCGACAAAGCCAGGGTCAAGGAACGCTTCGTCCAGGAGACCAAGGACTACCTCATGCTCTTTGTCTATCTGGCCGCGTTTCTCGGCTCGTTTACCATTTACAAACGCCTGGTCCTGCAAGAGCATAACCTCTCCTACTACCACTACGGCTATTCCCTGTTTGAGGCGGCCATCCTGGCCAAGGTCATTCTCCTTGGCGACTGGCTGGGCCTGGGCAAGCGCAAGCCTCGCGGACCGCTCATTCTCGCCGCCTTGCGTCAGACCTTGTTGTGCAGCTTGTTGGTCATCGTCTTTTCCCTTGTGGAAAAGATCGTGGACGGGCTGCTCCACGGACATGGCCTATCCTGGGGGATTGATGCCGTCCTGGACATGAAAAAACAGGAAGTGCTGGCCAACTTCCTGATCCTCTATGTGACCCTGATCCCGCTTTTCGCCGTGCGCCAGCTGGAAAAAGCCCTGGGGCCGGGGCGGCTGTTCGCGCTGTTTTTCAAGGGCAAGGCCGACTGACGCCGACCGGGAGCGTGGCGGCCAAGGCCGGGGCGATGCCGGTTGCCGCCATCCCCCGGCCACCCCCACGGCGTCGCACTCCCGGCCGCCACGGGGCCATAACCTTTGGCGTTTCGCCGTGGCGTCGCGAGTCCGGGACGCCGTCCATCGTCGTTGCTTCGCTCCAACGCTCCCCACTTCCGTTTTTTCCTATGCCGGAATCAGGCTTTTGCTGATTCCATCGCCGCGTCCTTTCTGATCAATCCCCGGTATCCTGACAGTTGCAGGCAGGCTTGCCCCTTTCTCGCCGACGCGACGCGTCAGGCGTTAGCCGTGGAGGGCTTGGGCTGGGGCAACGCTTCCTGCGGCGACATCGGGACGAGGCGTGTCGATGGCGGTATCGGGCAGTCAACAACCGGAGAAGGGGGACCCATGATCGGCTTTTTCAAACCGGCGGAGCATATCGAGCGCTTGCCGCAAGACAAGCATGGGGCGCACTACAAGGCCCTGCGCTGGCAGATTTTCCTGAGCATCTTTTTCGGCTACGCCGCCTATTATCTGGTGCGAAAGAATATTTCCTTGGCCGTGCCCGATCTGCTCAAGCTTGGCTTCACCAAGACCGACATGGGCTTTGTCATGAGCGCCGGGGCCATCTCCTACGGCATCGCCAAGTTCGTCATGGGCATGGTTTCGGACAGGTCCAACCCGCGCTATTTCTTTTCCGCCGGCCTGCTCCTGTCCGGCGGCGTCATGCTGTTCATGGGCTTTAGCCCCTGGGCCGTGTCCTCGGTGGCCATCATGTACGCCTTGCAGTTCGTCAACGGCTGGGTCCAGGGCATGGGCTGGCCGCCGTGCGGCCGTACCATGGTCCACTGGTGGTCCACCCACGAGCGGGGCAAGATCGTTTCGGTCTGGAACGTGGCCCATAATCTGGGCGGCGGCCTGGTGGCCAACCTGGCCGTGTGGGGCGTGGGCTACTTCAACGAATGGCAGGCCAAGCTCTACGTGCCGGCCGGCGTGGCCGTGGGCATCGCCGTGCTGCTCCTTATTACCATGCGCGACACGCCCCAGTCCTGCGGCCTGCCGCCCATTGAGGAGCACAACAACGACTATCCGCCGAGCTACAGCGAAGATCAGGAATTGGAGATGACCACCAAGGAGATCTTCGTCAAATACATCCTGCCCAACAAGTATCTCTGGTACATCGCCATCGCCAACATCTTCGTCTACTTCATCCGCTACGGCGTCCTGGACTGGGCGCCCACCTACCTGCGCGAGGTCAAGGGCTTCGACTTCAAGCAGGCCGGCCTGGCCTATTCCCTCTACGAGTACGCGGCCATCCCGGGCACCATCCTGTGCGGCTGGATTTCCGACCAGTACTTCAAGAGCCGCCGCGCCCCGGCCGGCATCCTGTTCATGGTCCCCACCGTCCTGGCCGTGGCCTTCTACTGGCTCAACAAGTCCGGTTCCGCCGCCATTGACAGCTGGGCGCTTCTGGCCATCGGCTTTTTCGTCTACGGCCCGGTCATGCTGATTGGCCTGCACGCCCTGGATCTGGTGCCCAAAAAGGCCGCCGGCACCGCCGCCGGCCTCACCGGCCTGTTCGGCTACGTGCTGGGCACCGTGGTCGCCAACTGGGTGACCGGCTGGGTCATCCAGCACTACGGCTGGGACTGGTATTTCGGACTCATGCTCATCGCCGGCGTGTTGGCTATCCTGGCCATAGCCATGACCTGGGGGCACGGCGCGACCAGCGAGAAGCGCGACGATAACGGCAACGGGGCCAGCCCCGAAGCCGCCAAGAGCTGAGTCGAGCGCCCGCGTCGCCCATATAAGGCGCGGGCATCCTCATAACTGTCAGCGGCGGGGGGACTGCTCCCCGCTGGCAAGTCCGCGGCCCCTCCCGCGGCAAGGGGCCTGAATGGCGGTTCAGGCCCCTTTTATTTTGTCGATGCAGGTGCAGGCGTGGCGGCGGAGGCGACGCTGCGTGATGCGTCTGCTTGGCGTGAGCATGAAGCAAATGGGCCGTCTGCTGAGGAAGACTCTATTTGTTTCTTATTGCTCTGAATTAATTTGCTTTATGGCGATAAAACTACCTGCTCTCGGACGAAATCAATCCTCGCTGGGACATTTCCGGTTCTCCAGAGTTTATCCAAAATCCAGGTTGTCCGGGGCAGGAGAATCTATTTCAGCGTTATCCGGCAGATAATTTCTGACACAGAGTCGCTCTATCCCCATTCATGTAATATCTCGAGAGTTAACGAGAATATTCTCCGTTTCAGAACCAGCTTTTCGGGGGGATTACCCTGGCGGTGTAAAGAGCTGTCTCGGCCCTAGTAGCTCCTACTAGCCAAAACGCGGGAGACCTCAATTTCCGTCCTGGCTAGGCCGTTTCATGACCGAGTTTATTATTTAAAAAAATTATTTCAAAGTAAATGGACTCGGGCGGGAAAAGGATGGTTTCCTTTACTAAGTGCGTTAAGACCGGTAAAAGCGTATATCTTTTATACGGGGATGCTATGGAAGCAGGACCACAAAGCCGAAAAATAGATTTTAGTTTCAATACGGTTTATGTAATAGAATCTTTTAAAGATGGCGAAAAAAAGTGTGGCAAAGAACTCTACGAAGATACTCTTCGCTGGCAAAGTATAAGAAACAGAAGCTTTAAAAGTTGCTATAATGATATTTCCTCATTCAGAGAGCTTGAGAAAACATTCTTTGAGATTAGATCAGAGGTGCGAAAAGGGATGTGTCCTGTTTTACATTTTGATATGCATGGAGACAAAGAAGGAGTGTCTTTGAAAAACGGAGACCACGTTGATTGGCCGTATCTGAATGGTGTCTTTCAAGATATTAACATTAAATTGAAAAATAATTTATTTGTAACAATGGGTACATGTCATGGCGCAAATGTTGTTAAATCGTATGTAGTAACACAGCCTGCTTGTATGCTTGGATTTCTTGGTTTTAGTAAAAAATAACTGCTGGGTTCTCATCGAATTTTTTTAGTGATTTTTATCAGAGACTGTTCAAAAGTCAGTCCGTTGATGCCGCAGTTGATAATCAAGAGCTACGAAATGAATGTTGTAAATATGGACTTCTTTTGTTGAATTGCACGGGATTGTTTATGCAGGCGTATGGTGAATATATTAATTGTTATTATAAATCAAGAAAAGTCATAGATAGGAGGAAAGAAAAAATTCGTGCTATGGCGATTGCTCAGGGGAAGCCGCCGCCAAGTGGAAAGATCATAAAGAAAATGCTGAGTCAAAAGAAAGAACACTTCGAGAAGAGAAAAGATAAATTCTTTATGATTGATCGCTTTCCTGAAAATTCGGAACGGTTTCCTCTCTCTTATGCCGATTTTCTAGCGTATCATTCAGGAATCTCTCTGTGATTTGGGGCTGGGGCGAAGCCCAGATAGGCCGAAGGCTGTAGCCGGTCGTCCTTCACTCGACGCATCTTGTTCCTGCTCCACCGTGTTCGTCCCCGTCGCGTCTGCCCCGCGTCTGGCGCAAAACCCCCTTTTGCGCTAGGGTTTCGGGCAGCGGACGGCGTGGTCCGGCAGGGCGGCAGCCCGTCCGACATCCCCGAACACTCCCGGCCCGGCAGGGCGAGGATGGCCATGAGACGACCATTTTGGCTGCTTGTCGCCGCCGTGCTGCTGTGCCTGGCTTACGGCTGTTCGGGCGATGACGGCGGCTACGTCGATTTTTCCAAGCCGACCCCGGCCGGCGTCCAGGGCGGCGACAAGGCAGCCGCCGGCCAGCGGCCCTTGCGGCTGGCCGTGGCCTCGGTCAGCTCGCCGGGCGAAACCATCAAGTCCCTGCGGACCATCGCCGAGGCCCTGTCGCGCCGCACCGGTCGCCAGATCGTCCTTGTGCAGCGCAAGACCTATGCCGAGGTCAATCTGCTTCTGGCCAATGACGACGCGGACATCGCCTTCGTGTCCACCGGCGCCTACAGCGCCTATCGCGGCCAAGCCCCCATCGACGTGCTGGTCATGACCGAATTCCAGGGTTCGGCCACCTACGACGCCCAGCTCATCGTGCCCGCCGACAGCCCGGCCCGAAGCCTTGAGGATCTGCAGGGCAAGGTCTTCGCCTTCACCGACCCCTTGAGCTTTTCCGGCCACATGGCCGTCATGGACGCCTTGCGCCGCCTGGGTTCCTCCCCGGAACGCCATTTCAGCCGTTACTTCTACACCTCCAGCCACGACCGGGCCATCCAGGCCGTGGCCAGCCGCATCGCCGACGGGGCCTCCATCGACAACCAGATTCTCGACGTGGCCATCCAGAAGATGCCGGAGCTGGCGAACAAAGTCCGGGTCGTCGCCACCTTGGGGGTCAATCCGTCCGGGCCGGTGGTGGCGGCGGCCGGGCTGGACCCCAGGCTCAAGGACGCCCTGCGCGACATCTTTTTGGACCTGCACCGGGACCCGGCCCAGGCCGAGGCCTTGCGAACCCTGGCCATCAGCCGGTTCACGCCGCCGGTCCCCGGGGCCTATGACGCGCTTCGGGCGCTGTATGACCGCATCGGCGGGTTTTTATGAAGTGGTGGCGCACGGCGAGCTTTTATTTCCGCATCAACGTCGTCATCGTCAGCAGCGTGCTGCTGTTAAGCGTCGCCCTCAGCGGCGTGGTCTTCGTCCACAACCGGACGCTGCTGGAAAAGGAACTGGACAAGCGGGGCGCGGAGATCGGCAATTCCATCGCCGCCATGGGCAGCGAAAGCATCATTCTCGACGAGCGCTTCGTCCTGCACGAGATCGCGGCCAAGGCCCGGCGGGGCAGCGACGACATCCGCTACATCATGATCGTCGATTACGCCGGGGAGATCCTGGCCCACACTTTTGGCGACGGCTTCCCGGCCGGCCTGCCCCTGGAGCTGCCGCCGGGTCTGCCCCGGTCGAACGCGGCTACGGGAGAGCCGGGCGGCGAGGCGGCCTATGCGGTGACGCGCTATCGCAGCAACGAGGGTCCCTTTCGCGAAGTGGTCGTGCCGGTGGAACGCGGCGCGGTGGGCTATGTCCGGGTAGGGCTGACCGAGCAGGACATGCGCCACATCCTCGAACAAAACATCAAGAACTTCTCGCTCATCACCCTGGTCGTCTGCCTGCTGGCCGCCGTGGTGGCCACGCGCCTAGCCTACCGCATCGTGCATCCCATCGATCAGTTGGCCCAGGCTGCGGGCCAGATACGCCAGGGCAACTACGGCGTGCGCATCCCCCCCGACGATCAGGCCGAGGTCGGGCGGCTGGCCTCGGCCTTTAACGACATGGCCGCTACGCTGACGCGCAAGGACGACGAGAACGAACATCTGCTGACCGCCCTGCGCGACAAGGACGCCCGGCATGTCCGGCTGCTGCAAAAGGTCCTTAGCGTCCAGGAGGATGAGCGCAAGCGCATCTCCCGGGAACTGCACGACGAGGCCGGCCAGTCCCTGGCCTCGCTTTTAGCCTATCTCCAGCTGCTTATGGCCGGCGAGGTGACAAGCAGCCAGCGCGAGGCCATCGGCCAGCTCAAGAGCCTGGTGGTGGAGATCCTGGGCGGCCTGCGCAAGATGGCCGTGGAGCTGCGCCCCCCGGCCCTGGACGACCTGGGGCTGGTGCCGGCCATGGCCAAGTACGTCGATGGTTTTGCCTTGCAGCGCGACCTGACGGCGATTTTTGCGCCCGAAGACGACAATCCCGAGCTCGACCCGGCCGTAGCCCTGGCCCTTTACCGCATCCTCCAGGAAAGCCTCACCAACGTGGCCCGCCATGCCGAGGCCAAGGCCGTGCGCGTGGAGCTGGCCGCCGAGGGCGGGGACATCGCCCTCACCGTCAGTGACGACGGCCGGGGCTTTGATGCCGCCGCCTTGCCGGCCGGCGAGGAAAGCTTGGGCATCTACGGCATGATGGAACGGGCCGAGCTTTTGGGCGGGACGTTTCAGATGACATCCCGCCCCGGCCAGGGAACGACGGTGCGCGTGGCCTTGCCGCGCCGACTGGGATAAGGAGAGGCAATGGCGACGACCCGCATCATCTTGGCCGACGACCACACCGTGCTGCGCACGGGGTTGAGGCTGCTTATCGACAACCAGCCCGATTTCACGGTGGTGGGCGAGGCCGCCGACGGCGAGGCCCTGCTGGCCCTGGTGGAGCGCGTCCCGGCCGAGGTGCTGGTGCTCGACCTGTCCATGCCGCGCGTAAGCGGCCTGGAGTGTATCAAGGAACTGAAAAGCCGGGGACAGGAGATCAAGATTCTGGTCCTGACCATGCACGGCCGGGAATACGTCAAGGAGGCCATGGCCGCCGGGGCTCTGGGCTATATCGAGAAGCAGGCCCTGGACAGCGAACTGTTCGTGGCCATCCGCACCGTGGCCTCGGGCCGGCGCTACATGAGCCCGGACAACGCCGAGGTGCTCCTGGACCAGCTCCTTTCACCCACGCCCCAGGCCGCCTCCCCGGACCCCTACGCCGTGCTGACCGCCCGGGAGCGCGAGGTCTTAAAACTCCTCGTGCGCGGCCACACCCTGACCCAGATCGCCGGACTGTTGCATTTAAGCGTCAAGACCATCGACACCCACAAGACCCATGTGATGGAAAAGCTGAACCTGACCCACAAAAGCCAGCTCGTGGACTACGCCCTGCGCCACGGCTTGCTCGCCCGGCGGGGCGGGGCATGAAGGCCATGGGCAAGCGAAGCGGCCTGGCCGTCTCCCCAGCCTGCGGCGTTGGGAGAACGGACCCATGATTACGGGCCTTAGCCACATCACGTTTATCTGCCGCGACCTCGACCGCATGGAAGCCGTGCTGACCGGCGTCCTGGGGGCGCGGCGGGTCTACGACAGCGGCGAGGCCACGTTTTCCCTGTCCCGGGAGCGGTTTTATCTGGTCGGCGGGGAGGGTGACGACGGGCTGTGGCTGGCGGTCATGGAAGGCGAGCCCCTGGCCGAGCCGACCTACAACCACGTGGCCTTTGCCGTGGACGAAGCGGACTTCGAGGCCTGTCTGGCCCGCGTCCAGGCCCTGGGACTGACCTTTCGCCCGCCGCGCCTCCGGGTGGCCGGTGAGGGCCGGTCGCTATATTTTTACGACCACGACAACCATCTTTTCGAACTGCATACCGGAACCTTGCCGGAGCGGCTGGCCCGCTACCGCCAGGGACGCGCCGCCGCCCCGGCCCCAACGCCCGACAACCCCGAAACCCCGTAAGGACCGTCATGGACGCCGCCCGCCCGCCCATCACCACGCCCATCCTCGATCTGTTTAAAATCGGCCCCGGGCCGTCGAGTTCCCACACCATCGGCCCCATGCGCGCCGCCGCCGATTTTCTGGCGGCCGTATCGGGCCTGCCGGCCGAGATCCTGGACCGGGCCGCCGCCGTGGACGTGCGCCTGCTCGGCTCCCTGGCCGCCACCGGCCAGGGCCACGGCACGCCCCAGGCGCTTTTGGCCGGGCTGCTCGGCCATCGCCCGGAATCCTGCCCGCCCGACATCGTTGACGGGCTGGCCAACTATCCCGGCGGCGCCGTCGTCGTGGCCGGGCGGAGCCTCGCCATTTCGCCGCGCGCCGTGGCCCTCGACCTGCTGACCGTGCCCACGCGCCACCCCAACACCATGGTGTTTCGGGTGACGGCCGGGGACGGGACCGTGCTGTTTACGCGGGAAGCCTATTCCGTGGGCGGCGGGTTCGTGGAATGGCAGGACGAGGAACCCCCGGTCCGGGCGTTGCCGCCGTACCCTTTTTCGAGCATGGCCGGTCTGCGGCGCATTGTGGAGGAAACGGGCCTGTCCCTGCCCGACGTGCTCATGGCCAATGAAGAGGTGGTCAGCGGCTTGTCCCGGCAGGCCATCGTGGAGCGGCTTGACGGCGTCATGCGGGTGATGATCGACGTGGTGGAGCGTGGGCTGGAGGCCGAGGGGCCGCTGCCGGGACCGCTGGGGCTGTGGCGCAAGGCCGGCGTCCTTTTTGCCCGCTACCGCCAGGACCCGCAGATGGCCGACCGGCCCATCCTGGCCCTTTGCGCCTGCGCCTTTGCCGGGGCCGAGGAGAACGCCTGCGGCCACATCATCGTCACCGCGCCCACGGCCGGGGCGGCCGGCGTGCTGGCCGGTGTGCTCTACATCGCCAAGGTGCTGCGCCCTACGGCCGGCGTGTTTCGCAAGAACTTCCGCGAGGCCTTGCTGGTGGCCGGCATGGTGGGCCTTCTCGCCAAGCACAACGCCTCGGTGAGCGGCGCGGAAGTGGGCTGTCAGGGCGAGGTGGGCGTGGCCTCGGCCATGGCCGCCGCCTTTCTGGCCCAGGCCAACGGACACGGCGTCCATGTGGTGGAGAACGCCGCCGAAACCGCCCTGGAGCACTGCCTGGGCCTGACCTGCGATCCCGTGGCCGGCTACGTCCAGATTCCCTGCATCGAGCGCAACGCCATGGGCGCGGTCAAGGCGTTTGCCGCCTACCAGATCGCCGCCGCCGAGACTCCGGGCCACCATGTGGTGGGTCTGGACCAAGCCATCGCGGCCATGGCCCAGACCGGGCGCGACATGTGCACGAAGTACAAGGAAACCGCCCAGGGCGGATTGGCGCTCAGCGTGCCTTGTTAGCGCCGCGACCCTTGGGCGGCGTCCGGGGAACACGAACACGTGTTCCCCGGGCCATGGCCCAGCCAAGCGGGACTCGGCGGAAACAAGCTCCCGTCTTTATCAGAGCCGCCGTAGGCGTGCCGTTTAACTCGGCAGCATGTCCCGGGCCGTCGCCAGCACGGCCGAGTTGGTGAAATCGTCGCAACAGCCCACGGCCCGAACGGCCGTCTCGGCCATGGCCGCGGCAAAAGCCGCGCCGTTCGGGCCGTAGCGCTCGCCAAGATCCCATCGCAGGGTTTCACACAGGTAGTGGACGCATCGCGGCGACTTGGCCAGATACAAGGTGCAGCCGGTCTCGGTCAGATACGGGCAATAGCGCTCCGCATGTCGCGCGCCGGCCTGTCGCGCGTTGTCGTCCTCGGCGCGTTGCAGGCGGGAGAGCGCGCCCGCCAGTTCCATGGACAGGCTGGTTGGCCGGTAGAGCAGGTAGTCCGAGGGCGTGAACACGTCGCAGTGGCGGGCGTTGCAGCAGCCCACGGGCGGCCGGGCGCAGTCGTCGCGGCAGTAGTCCTTGGTGGCGGCGTTCTGGATGCGGTCGATCTGGCGGGTGTAGAGGGTGTAGCCGATGACGGCCCGGCGAAGGGGCGCGCCCAGCCGGCCGAGATAGGCGCTTAATCGGGCCACATGATGCCTGGCTAGTTCGTCGGAGAGGAAAGGGCGTGAGGTGGCGCAAAAACAGTCGAGGTCATCGTTTACGGCCGCATCGCTTCTGGTTGAAAGCGTGTCGAGCCATGATGCGATCCGCATTATTGCCTCATCTTGTAAGAAATGCTTCATATTTTCATAGTGCATAATAAAGGCTGAGAGTCGTTTTCGTAATTTATTGTGCCTCGATGTTGCGAGGCCTGCAAGAGGATAAGTTTGTTATTAGCAAGGGTGAAAATTTTATTTCTGTCCATTTTGCGGCTATCCAGCGTCGATGAATTTCGTTACGCGCGCGTTGTGATGAAAAGAAGCAGCTGTCGACCATGAGAAACGGCCAACGCCGGACGCCCCTGGGAATAGAGCATCCGGCGTTGACGGATTGGGAGGACTGGCGCGACGGGGCTTTCGTGTCGCGACCTGGAAGAACGCCTAGTGCGTTCCCTTCTCAACTCTATAATATATTTGCTTTTAAGGCACAGTAGACTACCGTCGCCCCCGCTTGATGAGGCACAGCGACAGGTAGTGGGGCCGCTCGGGGGCGTTGTCCAGATCGCGCTCCACGGCCTCGCCGTCATGGCCCAGGCAGGTGACGAAGGTCGTGCCACGGGCTAGGCCCAAGCCGGCCAGCAAGGCGCGAAGCCGGGGGAAGCTTTTGTAGGCCTTTAAGATGACGGCGTTGTCGGCCGTTTCCAGGGCGGCCGCCAGCCGGCCGTCGTCGTCGATGCCCGAAGCCACCAGCAGGTTTTCGCCGGCCTCGACCAGCACCTGGCCGGTGCGGGCCGCCGCCGCCTGAAACGAGGTGATGCCGGGCACGATGTCCACGGCAAGGCCGGGCACAAGATCGCGCAGGCGCGGGAGCACGTAGCCAAAGGTGCTGTAGAGCAGCGGATCACCCAGGGTAATAAAGGCCGCGTCGCGTCCGGCCGCCAGCACGGCGGCCATGGCCGCGGCGTTTTTCGCCCAGGCCGCGTCCAGGGCGACTTGATCGCGGGTCATGGGAAAGGGCAGGCGGGTAAGGCTCCGGCTGGCCGGCAGGTGGGGGGCGACGATGGCCTCGGCGATGGAATAGTCGTTCTTGCTCGACGAGGCGGCAAAGACCGCGTCCACCGCGCCAAGAACGCGCACGGCCCTAAGCGTCACCAGTTCCGGGTCGCCGGGGCCGACGCCGATGCCGTAGAGCGTGCCCGGGCGGGTCATGACGGCCTCCCGGACAGCAGCCCGGCCAGGGTTTCCACGGCCGTCACGCTTCCCGGGCCGGGCCGGGAGAACAGCGCTTCGTCCACCACAAAGGCCCGGCCGTTTTGCACGCAGGGCAGCGTGGCGTACTCGGGCCGCTCGGCCATGGGCCGGGCTTCGGGGTTCATGGGGCCGCGCTGGGTGAGGCAGACGTCCGGGGCCAGACGCAGCAGTTCTTCGTCTGATAAACGCACGATTTTGTCCTTTGTCGCCACGGCGTTGATTCCGCCGGCTGTGGCGATCACGGCCGCCGCCATGGAGGCGTTTCCGGCAGCGAGCAGGCTGCCCGAGCGCACTTCGAAAAAGACCCTGGGCGGCGGGCCGTCCGGCCTTTTAACGGCAAGCAGGCGGTTGGTCAGGGCCTGGCGCAGGTTGCGCGCGGCGGTTTCGTCGCCGCACAAGACGCCGATGCGGTCGATGGCGGAAAAAAGCGTGGAAAAATCCGAAACGGCAAAGACTGTCGTGGGAATGCCCAGGCCGGCCAGACGCGCGGCCGATTCCCGGGCCTCGCCCCGGCCGTCCATTTGCAGCACGAGATCCGGGCGCACGGCCAGGACGCGTTCGATGTTGGGGCGCATGTGGGTGCCGATGACCGGCAAATCCGGCTTGCCGCCCGGGGCTGGGTCGGCCTCGGTGCGGGCCACGATGCGGTCGGTAAGCCCCATGCCGGCCAGGATGTCCACGAACGCGCCGTAAAGCGGCACGACGCGCCGGGCCGGAGCGGGCAGGGCGACGGTGTTGCCCAGGTCGTCGACGATGGCCGGGCCTTGGCTATGGGCCGCAGCGGCCGTAAGCAGACCGGCCAGCAGGCAGGCCGCCGCCGGCAGCCAAGGCCTGGGGCGCGCCGGTCTGGGGATGGGCAATGACGATGATGTCGGTTTCATAAATCCTCGAAAGGGTTTGCTGCGTAAAAACCTCGGCCGTGGGGCCGTCGGCCTCGATGCGGCCATCTTTGAGAAAAACCAGCCGCCCACAGAACAGCGCGGCCAGATTGATGTCGTGCAGGGCGGCCAGGATGGTGACCCCGGCCGCGTTTCGGGCGGCAAGCAAGCGGTAGAGGTCCATCTTGCGGGCAATGTCCAGGCTGGCCGAGGCTTCGTCCAGGAGCAAAATGCCGCTTTCCTGGGCCAGGGCCCGGGCGGCTAGCACCCGCTGGAACTCGCCGCCGGACAGCTCGTGAAGGCGTCTGTCGGCCAGTTCGCCTAGGCCCACGGCCTCCATGGCCGCCTCGGCCGCCCGGTGGTCGTCCGGGCCGTAGCCGCCCAGAAATCCGAGATACGGGTAACGCCCCATGAGCACCACCGAGCGTACGGCCAGCTCCCCGGCGTTTTCCCCGCGCTGGGGCACGGCGGCCACAAGCCTGGCCCGCTGCCGGTCGGTGAGTTCGGCCAGATCGCGCCCGGCCAGGGCCACCGTGCCGTCGCCGGGCGAAAGCACCCCGGACAAGGCCAGGAACAGGGTGGTCTTGCCCGCGCCGTTGGGGCCAAGGACGGCGACCATTTCGCCGGCGGCCACGTCCAGGTCAAGGCCGCCAAGGACGGCCCGGCCCCGGTAGCCGCTGGTCAGGTTGCGGCAGCGGATCACGCCCGTCCTCCGCGCCCGGTCAGGAGCAGGAAGCAGAAAAACGGCCCGCCGAGCAGGGCGGTCACCACGCCGACCGGCAACTCCGCGCCGTCGGGCAGGATGACCCGGGCCAAGACGTCGGCGGCGCACAATAGCGCTCCGCCGGCCAGGGCGGCCTGGGGCACCAGCGACCCGTGTTCGCCGCCGTAAAGCCGCCGGCAGGCATGGGGGGCGATAAGCCCCACAAAGCCGATGACCCCGGAGACGGCCACGGCCCCGGCGGTTAAAAGGCTGGCCGCCCCAAGCAGGGCCAGCCGCGACCGGCCGGCGGCCACGCCGAGCTGCCGGGCCTGGCGTTCACCCAGGAGCAAAATGTCCAGTTCGCGAAGGAAAAGCCCCACGCCGGCCAGGCCAAGCAGCAGACAGGGGAGGAAAAGCGCCAGTTCGGCTCGGCCCTTGCCCTGAAATCCGCCCATGATCCAAAAAACAATGCCGGCCACGGATTCCTCGTTGAGCGCCTTGACCAGTGACAGCAGGGCGGACAGGAAGGTGGCCGCCACGATGCCGGACAGGACCACGGTCTCGCGCCGCAGCCCGCCGGCCAGCCGGGACAGGGCCAGGACCGCGACCAGGGTCGCGCCGCCGCCGAGCAGGGCGCAGGCCGGAGTGGCCAGCGTCGATCCCAGGGCCGCGCCAAGGCCCAGCGTCAGGGACAAGGCCGCGCCAAAGGCCGAGCCGCCCGAGACGCCCAGGGTAAAGGGATCGGCCAGGGGATTTCGCAACACGCCCTGGAAGGCCGCGCCGGCCACGGCCAGGGCCGCGCCCACGCCGTAGGCCAAAAGCCCGCGCGTCAGCCGCAGTTCCATGACCACCGTGGGCAGGGCCGGATCGGCCGGAGCCGGGACGGCCAGGCCGGCCGCCCGGGACAGCACGGCGAGCACGTCCCCCGGGGCGGCCGGATAGGCCCCGGCCAGACAGGCGGCGCTGAGCGCGGCCAGCCCGGCCAGGACAAGGGGCAGGGTCCGCTTCAGGACCCCGCCCCGGGGGAAGGCGTGTGGCGGCATTATTTCCCGGGCAGGGCGTCGAAGGTTGTCTTGAGGTGTTCAATCCAGATGTCGGCCACGCCGCCATGCTCGGCCGCGCCGGTCAGCACGGCCTTGGTCTCCACGCCGGCGGCGGCCAGCGTCGAGGCCAGTGAGTCCTTCTCCTTGCCGGCCATGTCGTTTCGGGCATGGTCGCCGGCCACGGCGAAAAGCGGCATGAGCCAGGCTTTCTTGACGTTTTTGGCCTTGAGTTCGGCCACCACGTCGTCAAAGGAGGGCGTGCCTTCCACGGTGGCGACAAAGGCGTTCTTGTCCAGCCGCCACAGGCTGTACTGCAGAGCCGGATAGGCCATGTTGGCGGGATGTTCCGTGCCGTGGCCGACGAAAATGACGGCTTCGCCGGGCTTGCGGTCCTTGGGCGCGGCCTCAAGCAGCGCGGCGGCGGCCTTGGCGAAATCCTCGGCTGCAAACAACAGCGGCGCGGTCACCTCGACCCGGGACAGGCCCTTGGGCATACGCGAGAACGCGGCCGCCGTGCGCACGAGGTCGTGGTACTCGCTGCCCGGGACGGTTTGCAGGGAGAAAAGCGCCACGTCGGTGACGCCCTGATCGGGCAAGGCGGCCAGGGCCTCGGCCGGGGAGGGCACGCGTTTGCCGTCCTTGGCCAGCTTGGCCCGGATCATGGCGGCGGTGTAGCACAGGCTCACGGGCACGCCGGGATAGGCGGCCTTGACCCGGGCCACCATCTTTTCGATGGCCGGGGCGGCTTCGGGCACGGTGGTGCCAAAGGCGGCGACGACAATGGCTTTTTTCGGTTCCTTCCTGGCGTCGTGGCCGGCGGAAGCCGGGGCGGCCAGGGCCAGGACCAGGAACAGGGATAGGACGAGGCGCGCCAGCTGCGTAAGACGAGTCAGGCCAATCATGACAGGTAACCTCCACGGAAATGGAGGGCTCTTGAGGATAGCGGACGGGAGACGAAAAAGCGCCCGAAGCCGCGTCCCGGCCGGCAAAAGCCCTCGTTGCCGGCGGGATGTGCCAGAACCCGGGCAGGTCTTCCGGCTTGTTCCATCGGCCCCGGCCTTCCCGAGAAGTGCTTCCCAGTGGCGCGCGTGGAGGCCGACCTTTGCGTGGAACTGACGGCGGCGGGACCGCTCCCGATTTGAACGGGATTCCCTATTAAGCCCGTGAGGGCGCCCAGGTCGATTTCCGGGGAGGTAGCCGGGGGGCGGCCGCCTGTCAAGGCGCGGGGGTGGGCGCAGGGTTGGGCTTGATGAAGCCGCGCTTGATAAATATGTCGTAATCGGCTTTTTTGGTGAAAAGCGTGGGAATTTTGAGCGTTTCGAGATTCTGCATGAGGATTTGGACGGTACCCTTGTTGGCCTTGGGATTCATGACCACGATGGCCACGTCCTTGGCCATGGCCAGCCGCTCGGCCACGTCCCAGGCGGCGGTTTCGGGCGCGCCGCCGTTGACCTTGTAGGCGTCCACGCCGACCTCGATGACGGCGGCCCGGGCCGGTCCGGCCAGCCAGGCCAGGCAGACGAGCGCCAGGGCGAGGCAGCCGCCCAAAAGGCGGGCATGTCTGGACAGGCTGGTCATTTGGGCGTAAGGAATTTTTTCACAAAAACATTTCTGGGGGTTCGCCGTGAAATTTGATTTCGCCGGGCTTATCGTGCTGTTCGGGTTTGCGACCATTTTTATTTCCCTGCTGCTGATCAAGTCCCAGCAGGCCAACAAGCCCAAGGATCAGGACTGGTAGAGCGGCCATTGGCTAGGCTTTTATGAAGCGGCGGGCGGCGTTGGCCGACCGCCGCTTTTTGTTGGGCCGTTTTCTTGCTCGGTAAGCCTCCGGGCGGCGTTGCGTTCCATCCGCCTAGGCGACCCCAGGCGCTTCAATGGCCCTGAGCGGACAGCCTGCCGGCCGCTAGGGCCTTCCCGGCCCGCTTGGCGCAGTGCCTACTTGAGCGAGCCTATCTTGCCGAATTTATTGGATTCCGCCCGATAGAAAACGTTTTCGATGACCTTGTCGTTGCCGACGTCCTTGTAGTCGATGCGCACGGGCGAGCCGTCTTCTTTGACCTTACGGAAGAAGTCGGCGATGTTTTTGAATTTATCCGAGCGCAGTCCGGGATCGACGACAAAGAATCCCTGGCTGGTGACGATGGTCAGGACGTTTTTCGTTTCCTGCACTTCCTCGACCAGGGCCGTGGTTTTCTTGTACTTCACCGCCAGGCTGTCCTCGGTGATGAAGTCCATGACGTAGTAGGCGGCGACGATAAAGAGCAGAAAGGAAACGAGCAGGAGCACTTTTCCTTTGTTGACGGCAAAGTCGCCGATGAATTGCCGCAGGCGATCCAGTTTTGTCTTGTCGATCATAGCGCCTCGTTGCGCCGGCGGGCCGGGTGGGCCGCCGGGCGGGTGGTCGCCCAGGGCTATACCATCGTTGCGCCGTGGAAAAAAGGGGGGGATTTGGGGGCATGCCGGCCGGACCGGCGCGCCCTCCCTCGACTTCGGGCCGGCAGGCCGGTCGTTGGCCACAGATGGTGCACGTCGCATCCTCAAAAAAGCGACAGCGGTGTTTGTGGAACAAGAGCACGAAAAATAAAAGTTTTTCGTAAGTTCCAGCGCATTTTCCAAGGGACGCGCCACCCGCCGCCTCAACGCGGCGGCAGCCTCGCAGACCATGATGGACGCGAAGCTGCCGCTGGTTGGTCCCCAGACTGGAACCTAGGCTTCGATTTTCGTGCCGAGCAGGTCCAGGAACTGGCGCATCCACTGGGGATGGGCCGGCCAGGCCGGGCCGGTGACGATGTTGCCGCTGGTCACGGCGTTGGTGAAGGTCTCGTTGGGGCCGACGTAAGTGGCTCCGGCCCGTTCGATGTCGGGCTGCACCGCCGGGTAGGCCATGCACTGGCAGCCGGCGATAACGTCGGCCGCAACCAGCACCTGCTGTCCGTGGCACACGGCGGCGATGGGCTTTTTGGCCGCGCCGAAATGTTTGACGATCTCGATGACCCGGGGATTTAAACGGATGTATTCCGGAGCGCGTCCGCCGGGTACGACCAAGCCGTCGAAGGCGGCCGGGTCCACGGCGTCGAAGTCGAAATTGAGGGCGAAATTGTGGCCGGGCTTTTCGCTGTAGGTCTGGTCGCCCTCGAAATCGTGCACCGCCGTGCGTACGGTCTCGCCGGCCTTCTTGCCCGGGCACACGGCTTTGACGTCGTGGCCGACCATGAGCAGCATCTGGAAGGGGACCATCACTTCATAGTCCTCGACATAGTCGCCGACGAGCATGAGAATTTTTTTGACCGCCATGGTGTACTCCTTGTCTCTGGGGTTTCGCCGCCAGACGCGGCGTTTGGCCGATCCTACTTGGCGCAGTTGCAGCGGTAGAACTTGCGGTTGCAAAAATCCATACACCGGTCCTTTTCGGCCTTGATCTTGGCCAGACAGGCCGGACCGGCTCCGGTTTCCAGAGAGGCCGCCCGGTCCTTGCAGGCGGCGTAGCAGCCTTCCATGTTCTCGTAATAGTCCGTGACCACGGCCTGGTAGACCTGGCAGACCTTGGCCGCGCAGGCGGCGTCGGCCCCGGCCGCGCCCTGGCTGCAACCGGCGGCGAATTCCTGGGGCGTCATGATGGGCTGGACCTTGGAACAGCCGGCCAGGGCTAGTCCGGCAAAAAGGCACAGGGCAATGATGTGGCGGTGCATGGAGGCTCCTTGGTCGCGCCCGGCCGGGCGCGGGGATTGGTTCACAGCATTATCCCCAAGCCGGGCCGGTGACAAGCGGGCGCGGGCAAACCCAGGCCCGGACGACGCCGGATGCGGCCGCCCGCCAAGGCAGCCCTCGCAGTGCCCCAATGCCCTGTCGATGCCAAAGGCAACTGACCGGTTGCGGGAGCAGTCGCTTCATCCGAAGGCCCTTGCCGCCGGACCCCAAGCTTTCTACAATCCCGGACAACATACCGTGACAGGGACGCAACATTTTGGCGCACGACCCGCCCCATGACGACGCCGGCCGGGGCGTGCCGCCGCTGCTGCCCTGGCAGCCCTGCCTTTTGGCCTATGGCGGCGGCATCCTGGGCGTGGAATATCTGCTGCCGGCGCTTCTCGGCCTGGCCTTGCTCGCCCTGTTCCTGGGCGGTTTGTCACCGCGTGTCGGCCCTTTGAAGCGCGCTGGTCCTGGCTTAAGGCCAACGGGCACCAAACAAATCGTTGCTTTGAAAAAAGCGCTCGAATTGGTGAAAGGGCGCGGCATGAGGCCGGGTCTGCCGGCCCTGGTCGCCGCCTTTGCCCTGGGACTTGGCGCGGGCTGGCTGGCCCTGCCGGCAACGCCTGACGCGCCGCCGTGCCTGGCCGCCAAAGCCGTCACCGCCGTGGGGCGCGTCGTCAGCGTCGATCCCCGGCCGGGGCGTCGTCTGGCCCTGGTCCTGGACGAGGTGCGCCTGACCGGCCAGGACTGCGCCAATGCTCCGCTGCCCGGCCGGTTGGCCGTCACCTTCGACCACCCCGACCTGACGCCCGTTCCCGGCGACGTCCTGGCCGCGACCGGCCGCATCCGCCCGACCGCCGGCTTCGCCAACCCCGGAACCACCGACTTCGCCTTCCTGCGCCGCCTGGAGGGTATTTTTTTTCGCGCCTACGCCAAGGGCGGGCGCGGCGACCTCACGCGCCTGGCCACCAGCGACAACCCCTTGGCTCTCTGGCGGCAGGCTCTGCGCGACCGGGTGGCCGCTGCCCTGGCCCCGCCGTCCGCCGTCTCGCCCGCCACTTCGCTGGACGACAGCGCCGCCTTAGCCGGTCGGGCCATGGTGGCGGCTCTGCTTTTCGACGACAAGTCCGGCTTCGCCGAAACCGACCTTGAGCTGGTGCGCCGGGCCTCCCTGGCCCACACCCTGGCCCTGTCCGGCATGAACGTGGCCTATGTCGTGGGGCTGGCCGCCGCGCTGGTGCTGGCCGTCGGGCGTCTTATGCCCCGCATCTATCTGCGCCTGCCGCGTCCAAAGCTCATCGTCCTGGCCGCCGCGCCGTTGGTCGTGGCCTACTGTTGGATCGGCGGCGGCTCGCCGTCGCTTGTGCGCGCCGCGCTCATGTTCGCCGCTTTCGGCGTCATGCTGCTTACGGGGCGTGACAAGGCCCTGTTCGACGGTCTGTTCCTGGCCCTGGCCGCCTTTCTGATCGTCTCGCCGCTGGCCGCCTACAGCGCCAGCCTCCAGCTCTCGGCCCTGGCCGTGGCCGGCATTGCCCTGTTCTGGCCGCCCTTTGCCCGGGCGATTTCCCGCATTCCGGGCCAAGGCACGCTTCTGCGAACCCTCCTCGTCGGCGGCCTGGGCATCCTCTGGACGAGCCTTGCCGCCGAGGCCGCCGTGTTGCCGCTCATTGCCCGGCTTTTCGGCGACTTCGCCTTCGCGCCCTGGATCAATCTGGTGTGGCTGCCCATCCTCGGCTGCCTGGTCATGCCGCTGGTCCTGTGCGGCGCGGCGGCGGCCGCCGTTCCCGGACTTGGTGCCCTCGCCCACACGCTGCTGACGGCCGGGGCCGACTGCTGCGCCTGGCTCATGCGTGGTCTGGCCGCCCTGGATGCCCAGGGCCTGCTGACAGCCCGGGCCGTGCTGCGCCCCTCGGCCCCGGAGCTGCTGGGCTGCTACGGCCTGCTCGCCGCTCTGGCCCTGGCCGTGGCCTCCAAGAGGCCGCTGCCAAAAGCCGCCCTGGCCGTGAGCCTGCTGCTGCTGACCGGCCCGAGTCTGACACGCGGGCTTGAGGTGTTTTCCCAGGAGGTCGCCGTCACCGTCCTGGACGTGGGCCAGGGGCAGGCCGTGGCCGTGGCCTTGCCCGGCGGCCAAAGGCTCCTCATCGACGCCGGGGGCCTTTTCGGCTCCTTCGACGTCGGCCGGGCCGTGGTCGGGGCCTATCTCACCGACGGCCGTCCGCCGCGCCTGGATATGGTCATCGCCAGCCATCCCCACAGCGACCACGTCAAAGGCTACGTCTCGCTCCTGGACCGCTTCGCCATCGGAACCTATCTTGACAACGGCGGCGTGCCCGAAGGCGAACTCGGCCCGGCCTTGGCCGAAGTTTTCGCCCGCCGCCATATCCCGACCCGGTCCCTTGCCGCCGGCGACAGCCTCAATCTCGGCAGCGGCCTCGCCCTCGACGTCCTCCACCCCGGCCCGGATGTCGATCTTTCCCACAACAACGGTTCGCTCATCCTGCGACTGACCCGAAACGGCCACGGTCTGGCCCTGTTCCCCGGCGACGCCGAAACCGCCGTGCTGCGAAAACTCGCCGCCACCGGCTGCAACCTGCAAGCCGACGTCCTCATCCTGCCCCACCACGGCTCCAGTTCCAGCCTGTCGCGCCGCTTCTATGCGGCCGTGGCCCCGAAGATCGCCATCGCCAGCTGCGGCGACGCCGGCCACTATCCTTCGGCCAAGGTCGTCGAGGCGCTGGCGCGATTGGGTTGTCCGGTCCTGGCCACCAAGGACAACGGCGCAATCACCGTGCGACTGGACGGCGACGGGCAAGTCGTCGGCCCGGAAACGGTACGCCAGGGCGTCTTCCCATGAGGCGCTGGGCGCTGCCCAGACCCGGCAGGGCTCTGCCCTGCACCCGCCAGGGCTTTGCCCTGGACCCACCAGGGCTTTGCCCTGGACCCACCGGGGGGATAATCCCCCCGGACCCCCTGACTGTCTGTGGCGGGCGGAGAGGCGACAAGCGGGTGGAGATGTTTGGCGCGAAAGGCGCTTGGCGGCTGCGCCGCGTGGGTCGCTGGAATATTCGGGGCTCGACGCCCCGGATATTCCAGCGACCCGGTTCGCCAGGGGTTGCCCGGCACGAGCAACCGCGGAGCCTGATGGACATAAATTCTATCCCTCAGGCTCCAAGAATGCGAAGCGGGCTGTTATCGGCGCGAGGCTTTGATCGCGCCGATAACAGCCCGCTTCGCTGGCGAGTTGGCGTCTGTAATTTTGGGGTTCTCCGGGCGGCTTCCGCCCGGAGAACCCCAAAATTACAGACGCCATATACTCTCGGGCCTGCCGCCCGCCGACTTCAGTTCCACCTGACCGTCCGCTCCAGGTCAGGGGTCCGGGGGGCTGAGCCCCCCGGCCGCCGGAGGCCTCTTCCTTCTTCGCTCCTCGCCTACGCCTACGCCTTCGGCGTGGCGATGCCACCTGCCTCGGCGAGTTCTTTGAGCGCGATGTCGAGCATGGCCGGTAGCCGGTCGGCGACGATGTCGGTGAGTTCGATGCTCATGTTCTTGAAATCGTAGGGTTCCATGCCGATGACCACGGTTTCGGGGCGTTTGCCGACGAGTTCGCAGTAGATGAGGGTATCGACGAGGTCGGACTGGTGCATGGAATCTTTGAAGGCCAGGGATTTGCGCAGATCATCGCCGGTGAACCGGTAGATGGTGCCGGGCTGGTCGCCGCCGAGCACGGCGTCGAGGACGATGCAGTAGTCGCTGTCCATGAGCGGCTGCATGAGCCGCATGCCGAGGTTGCCGCCGTCCATGAGGGTGACGTTGTCGGAGAAATCGTAGGTTTCCAGCAGGCGTTCCACGGCGCGCACGCCGACGCCTTCGTCGGCGTAGAGGATGTTGCCGACGCCGAGGATGAGGATTTTGCGGCTGGAGTCGGTCATGGGTGCTCCTTGAAAAAGGGAGAACCCGGCCGGGGCCGGGTTCTCCAAGGATAGGCTTGGGGTTGCGGGTTAGACAACCTTGAACTTGAGGATTTCGTTGGTCTCGGGTTCGATGACGTGCACGCCGCAGGCGATGCAGGGATCGAAGGCGTGGACCGTGCGCAGGATTTCGACGGGGCGCTTGGGATCGGCGATGGGGGTGCCGATGAGCGCTTCCTCGACCGGGCTCTTGTCGCCCGCGGCGCCGCGGGGTCCGAGGTTCCAGGTGGAGGGCACGACAAGCTGGAAGTTGTCGATCTTCTTGTCCTTGATGCGAATCCAGTGGGACAGCGCGCCGCGAGGGGCGTCGCACAGGCCCACGCCCTTGGATTCGCCGGGCATTTCCCACTTGGCGCACAAGGTGTTGTCCTTGGCGGAGCTGTCGGCGAATTCCTTGATCCAGGTTTCCATCTTGGCGGCGACGATGGCGGTCTCGATGCCGCGGGCGGCGGTGCGGCCCAGGGTCGAGTGCAGGGCCGTGGCCGGGACGGAGAGCTTGGTCAGGACGGTGTCGATGATCTTCTTGAACTCGGGCTGTCCCTTGGCGTAGGCCAGGAAACACCGGGCCAGGGGACCGACTTCCATGGCCTTGCCCTTGTAGCGGGGGGCCTTCATCCAGGAGTAGTGGTCCTTGTCGTCGAGCTTGGTGTACTTGGGATCGGTGACGCCGTCGTAGGGATGCAGGCCGTCGGCGCCGGGCTTGTACCAGGAGTACTTGACGTCTTCGTAGATGGCGCCGAGATCGACCTTGTCCACCTTGCCGAGGTCGCGGTTCATGATGACGCCGGCCGGGAAGAACGACGACTCCATGTGCTTTTCGGGGGTGCTTTCGTCGGTGGCGAACTCGCCGAAGGCCATATAGTTGGTGCAGCCGCCGATGCCGCCCCAATCCTTGTAGAAGCCGGCCACGGCCAGCAGATCGGGGATGTAGACGTCATTGACGAACTTGCAGACTTCCTGGGTCAGCGACAGGTAGTTGGCCAGGGCGTCCTTGGACATGGCGTTGTAGTTGGAGCAACCGCCCACGACGGTGAACTGGGTGTGGGGGTTCTTGCCGCCGAGGATGGCCATGGCGCTGGCCGCCTTGACCTGCATGTGCAGGGCTTCCAGGTAGTGGGCGGTGGCGATGAGATCGACTTCGGGCGGCAGGTAGTAGGCTTTGTGGCCGCCGAGGAAGTAGGCGTTGGTGAAGATGCCGAGCTGGCCGGTTTCCACGAAGGCTTTCAGTTTGTCCTGAACGGCCTTGAGGCTCTCGGCGGAGTTGCCGGGGCGGGCCGGGGCGATGGTTTCGGCCAGCTTGGCGGCCTTGACCGGATCGGCCTTCAGCGCGTTGGTCACGTCCACCCAGTCCAGGGCGTGGAGGTGATAGAAGTGGACCAGGTGGTCATGGAGATACTGGGAGGCCATGACCAGGTTGCGCATCATGCGGGCGTTGGCCGGGATGTTGACCTTGACGGCGTCGTCGACGCAGCGGGTCGAGGCCAGGCCGTGCACGTAGGTGCACACGCCGCAGGCGCGCTGGGTGAAGTGCTGGGCGTCGCGGGGATCGCGGCCCTTGAGGATGATTTCCAGACCGCGGAAGAGCTGCGAGGAGCTCCACGCGTCTTTCACTTTGCCGTTTTCCACTTCGACCATGATCCGCAAGTGACCTTCGATGCGGGTGATGGGATCGACCACAAGGGGGCCGGTGAAGGTCGATTGCGGCGTGGGATTCGTCTCAGCCATATGCTTCCTCCGTCACGAAAACGTTCGGTGCTGGTGTGTTGTCCGGTGGTCCCTTTGCCGAAGCCGGGGATTAGCCCTGCTCGTAGAAGGGGGTCATGGTGTCCCAGAAGTCCGGCTCGCTGCAGCCGATGCAGGGGTGGCCGGCCTTGACGGGCCAGTTGACCTGGTTGAACAGGACCTTGGGGCAGTTGTTGTAGGTGACCGGACCCTTGCAGCCGAGTTCGTAGAGGCAGTAGCCCTTTTTCGCTTCCTCGGAATCGAAGGAGGGGGCGAATTCGGAGGCCTCGAAGTGCTTTAAGCGTTCACAGTTGTCGTGGACGAGCTCGCCGAAGAAGATCTTCGGGCGGCCGTTGGAATCGAGCTCGGGGATGCCCTTTTCCAGGACATGGACCACGGCGCCGATGAAATTGATGGGGTTGGGCGGGCAGCCGGCGATGTTGATGGTGGCCAGGCCGGTGGCCTCGGTGACGCTGATGGACTGGCTCGGGTTGGGCTTGGCCTTCTGGATGCCGCCGTAGGCGGCGCAGGTGCCGATGCAGATGACGCCCTTGGCCTTGGGGGCCAGCTTCTTGGTGGTGGCGAGCATCGGATGGCCGGAGACCATGCCCCAGTTGCCGCCGTCGATGGTGGGCAAGCCGCCCTCGACCACGAGGTAGAAGCCGTCGGGGGATTCCACGGCCTTGTGCAGCGCGTCCTCGGCGGCGTCGCCGGCGGCGGCCATGATGGTCTCCTGGTAGTCCAGGGAGATGGTGTCCAGGATCAGCGAATCAATGAACGGTTTGATGGTGCGCAACGCCGCTTCGGTGCAACCGGTGCACTCGGCGTTGTGCAGCCACACGACGGACGGCCGGCGTTTGGCCGTCAGCGCCTGCGCTACCTTGGGCGCGAACGCGGGACCCATGCCCATGGCCGCGGCCACGGCGGCGCAGAATTTCATGAAGTCGCGGCGGGAGACGCCGTTTCGCTCAAGCCGTTTTTCCGCATCATCCCTGCCAAGACCCACGGAAAAGTTCATAAACGTCCTCCTTGGTTTTACGAAGGGGCACGACCCCGACGACTGATGGAGGCGTCCAGGCCGTGTTGCATCGTTCCCTCGCTTCGGCGCCTGCCGGGCGCGACGGCCAAGCCGCGCCGTCCGGACTGGCGGCATATGCCTATGCCGCTGCCTAGTTAGTGTTCCCTTTGGCAGTTCATCACGAAATGGTTGTGACGTCAATGGGGAATGGTAAATTTTTCACGTGATTCGAGGGTGTTACGAGGCTAGTGCCCTGGAAGAAGTTCTGGATATGAATCTAAAAATTATGGCCCTTATGTGCTATTGTTTTGTGAAAAGTATCTCGTGTTTCTTCAGCGTACGGCTTTCACAAGGCCGCGGATGTCGGCCAGCGGCAGGTTTTCGCCGCGCGCCAGCCGGGCCAGCAGGATCAACTCCGGCCGGTATTCGAAGTGCATGAGATCGAACTCCGACCACTTGCCGCCCCAGATGAAGCCCTCGGCTTCGAAGGCCGTGACAATGGCAACCGGGAAGGCCTGGCGCGTGGCCAGCATGTTCGTGCCACGCGGCAGGTTGCGCCAGTACGGGTTGCCCTTGGGGCTGACGTCCACGGCGGCGGCAAAGGCATGCACGGACAGCCTGCGCGTGCCGGCGATGACCCGCCAGACCACGCCGCCAGAAGCCGGCAGCAGGTGCCGGCGCAAGGACGGATCGGCGGCGACAAGCCGGTCGAGCCTGGCCGTGGCCCGGGCAAAGGCGTCGGCCGCGCCGTAGCGCGTGTTAAAGGCCATGGTCTGGCCCAGGAACGAGACAGGGCGGCAGTTGGCCGTCACCTGCTGCTTGTCGTGGCCGTAAAGCGCCAGGAACATGGGCTCGACGCGCCTCCGTCCCGGGGAAAAACCCTGGGCCGGCTCGGCCGTCACCGGCCCCAGGGGATAGGGTTCGGCCAGCATGTCCTTGATGTCGGGATGATCGAGCAATTCCTCGGGCGATTTGGCCCGGCCGTCGTCATAGGCCAGCCGCGTGCCGTCGTTGAGCACGACCGTGGCCCGGCCGGCCGGATCGACCTCGGTGGCGGTCATAAGGCCCGGGTAGGCGGTGGCCAGGACGGCCAGATCGCGGGCAGCCTTGGCGGAAAGGGGCTGGGCCGAGGCCGGGACGGCCAGGGCGGCAAAGAGCAGCGCGGCGAGCCAGAAGGCGCGCGAAGGGCGAATGGACATGGCGGGTCTCCTCACGTTTGGGGCAGGCATACGGCTGCCCGGCGCGGAAGGAAAGCCCTAACTGTTGGGCAGGCCGGCGGCCGTCAGCCGGTTTTTTTGCGGCAAAAAAGCGACAGCAGCCAACGCACCCGGGCACACACCGGCGCTTCGGCGGCCAGGGCCGCCTCGGGGCAGTCGAGCAGTTCCGGGCGCAGGCGCAGCACGGAGCGCACGGCCAGTTCGGCTCCGTAGCCGGTGAGTCCGGCGCACTGGGCTATGTGGGCGCTTGGGTCGTTTTTCACATGCTTGGTCAGCACCCGGCAGCACGACGACTTATGGCGTTCGGTGAAGGCCTGATGGACGGCGGCGGACTCCAGGCGCACGCCGGCCCGGGAGGCGGCATGGTCGCCCCGGGCGCACAGGACGCCGATGGCGGCGCAGGCTCCGGCTATGGCCCCGCACAGGCAGCCCTGGTCGCCCAGGCCGGCGGTCAGCCCGGCGGCCATGCCCACGGCCTGGTCCTCGCTTAGGGGCGAGCCGAAGGTTTCGTTGACGGCCACCAGGATGGCCTCGGCGCACAGGAGCTTGCGGTGGGTGAAGAGCTTGGACGCCTTGTCGGCCACGCCAAGGGCCAGGGCGTCGATACGGGCGGTGTCGGAAAACGGCGCGTTCATGGTTTCTTCTACCGGTTGCGGGCGGTGTGGACAAGCAAGGGGGTGGTCGGCCGAAGGAGGGGGGCTGTGCCTGCCGCTGCTTTTCCCGGGACTCCCGGCTGGCCGCGGGGGTTGAACCCCTGGAACATCCCCTGGGCAGGGGGGCCGGGGGGGATGATCCCCCCCGGTGGGGCGCGGGGCAACGCCCCGCATTGCCTTCCCTACTGCACGGCTTCGACGGGATAGGCCGCGCCCTTCCAGGCGAAGATGCCGCCGGGGTAGCGCACGACGTTTTTGTAGCCGAGCTTTTGGGCCCAGACCGCGCCGTTGTGGCTGCGGGTGCATTTGACGAAGCCGCAGTAGACCACGATGGTCTTGTTCTTGTCCGGGCCGAGCAGCTTTTCGTAGTCGGCCTCGGTCTTGCCGCCGGTTTCCTTGGCGTCCCAGGCGGCCATGTCGGGAATGGGGAAGACGAAGTTGACCGCGCCGGGCACGTGTTCCTTTTTGAAGCTGTCCTCGAAGGGCATGGTGTCGACGATGACCATGGGCTTTTTCTCGTCCATCCACTTCTTGAGTTCCTCGGTGGTCACCAGACCGTAGCCGGCCTTCTGGGTGTCGCGCACGAGTTTGACGGCTTCTTTTTCCTTGGCGGTCTCGTCCTCGAATTTGTCGGCCAGGGCGGGAGCGGCCAGGGCCAGGACGGCGGCCAGGGCCAGGATCAGTTTGCAGGCGCGCATGAAGACTCCTTGGGGGTTGTGGGTTGGCGAAGAGGGCGGGCGGTCGCGGCCGGCCCGCCAGGCCAGGCAGTAGGCGACCCCGGCCAGCATGACGAGGTCACGCCAAAGCGTCGGCCACAGGCCGTGGTACACTTGGCCCTCGACGTCGCCCGGGCCGTAGCAGCCGCAGTCGATGTCCAGGCCCTGGCGGATGGCGTTGACGATGACGGCGACGAAGAGCAGCAGCAGCCCGCCGATGACGGCCAGGCCGCCGGGGAGGTCGAAAAGCAGCAGCAATCCGCCGACGATCTCCAGCACCGGCATGGCGGCGGCCACGGGTTTGACGAGGTCGGTGGGCAGCACGGCGAAGGCCTTGATGGTCAGGACAAAGGACCGCTGGTCGGCCAGCTTGAGCGCGCCGGCCACGATGAAGGCCAGGGCCAGGGCGGCGCGAACGGTCCGGTACGTCCACAGCGAAATGAGAAGGGCGGCGATATGTCGCATATCGGTCAACCGTCGGGAGAATTTAATTCCAACGGCTTACCATGCCGCGGCGGCAGCGACAAATACGGAAGTCCGATGCCTTTTCCAGCAACGCATCGGCAAACGTGATGCGTCCGTTTGACTGGGGTCCTCTCCAAACAAGATCGGCCGATCCTGTGGACCGGCCGATCTTGCGAGGCGCGTATTCGCGCGGCTAAACGCTTGTATAGTGATGTCGCCGCCGCCCCGCCCAGACGACCCAGCCCCTTTAACAATTTCTTCGAGTGGGGGGTCCGGGGGCCTCAGGCCCCCGGCGGAGAGGTCCAGGAGAGGCAGCGCCTCTCCTGGCCGCCGGAGGCACTCTTTTCTACTGCGCCGGAGGCGTGACGACTTCGATTTCCTCGCCTTTTTGTTCCGGCTTGGGCGCGTCTTTCTTGACCGGGATGCGCAGCACCGTGCCCGGGCGGATGTTGTCGGGTTCGATGTCGGGGTTGGCGGCGATGACGTCGCGGGAGCGCGCGCCGTGGGCGTTGGCCACCTTGGACAGGATTTCGCCTTCCTTGACGGTGTACTCGATGTACTGCCCGGGCGGCAGCGGGGCGGCAGGCTTTTTGGCGGGCTTGTCGCCGCTTTTGCCCGGCAGTTTGATGGTGGCGTCGGCCTTGAGGTTTTTGTCGGTCAGTCCCGGGTTGGCGGCCTCGATGGCGGCGACGGTCGTGCCCTGGGTCTTGGCGATGCGTTCCAGGCTGTCGCCTTTCTTGACGCGGTAGCTGCCGCCTCCCGAGGCCGGGGCGGCGGCTTCGGCCGGGGCCTTGGCGGTCTGGCCCAGGCTCGGCTGGGTCTTGGCCGAGGCTTCGGTCAGGGGAGCGTAGAAATAGAACACGCGGCCGGCGTTGCCGCCAAGGTCGCGGCGGTGGCCGATAAAGACCGCGCCGGGCCAGTTCCAGGTGGAGACTTCATAGGGGTGGCCGGTGGCGTCGGTCTTGCGCCGGGTGGAATCGGGCGGGCCGTATTTGGCGACCAGGCCTTTTTCCAGGGCCTCGGAGGCTCCGGGGGCGTCGTAGCCGATCTCGGCGTGGTAGAACTGGTCCTTGAAAAAGGAATAGGTAACGTTTCGAAGCGGCATGCCGCCGAGTTCTTTTTTCTCGCCGGCCCGTTCGCCGTGGACGATGTCGCCGTCGCGGTCGATGGGCTTGAGGTCGGCCAGGGACGAGGCCGGCGCGCCCCAGGCCACACCCCGGAAGTCGGCGGGTTTCTTGTCGGGTTCGGCGGCCGGGGCCGGGCCGGCGGCCAGGGCGATGGACAAGGCCAGGGGCGCGAGCAGCGCGGCAAGGCGTCTGATGGGCATGAGACTTCGGTCCTCCGTGTTGTGCTGCCCCAGTCTACGCCAGGGCGGCGCGTCAGTACAGCACTTGGGAAGCGGCGGCGTCGGGGCGGTGGAAGTAGAATTCCACCCGGCGGTTGGCGGCAGCTGCCTCGGGGTTGGTTTCGGGCATGAGCGGCCGGGAGTCGCCGTAAGCCACGGCCCGGACGCGGCTGGCCTGGATGCCGCCGCCGGCGATGACAGCCCGGGCGGCGGCGGCGGCCCGGGCGCCGGAGAGCTCCCAGTTGGAGGCGAAATGCCCCTTGGCCGCCTCGGCGGCGTCGGCGTGGCCCCGGATGATGAGGAAGACGTTGTAGGTTTTCATGACGTCCACCACTTCGGCCATGAGCTTTTTGGCCTGCTCGGTCAGTTCGGCCGAACCGGGGGCAAAAAGCATCCCATTTTGCAGGCGCAACAACACGCCCACGTCGTCGGAGCTGATGCCGCTGCTGTTCTTGAGGAACGGGTCTTCAGTGATGATTTTTTTGAAGCGCATGGCGATGGTGTAGCGCATGGCGTCGTCGCGGTTGAGCGCGGCGGCGCGTTGGCGCTCCGTGGCATCGGGGGAGAAAAGCGCGCCCTGGGCCGGCTTGGGCTCGTCCTTGAAATACTGTTCAAGCTGCTTGAGCGTAGCCGGCGGCACCATGTTGATGATCCACATGAGCAGGAAAAAGGCCATCATGGCCGTGACAAAGTCGGCGTAGGCCACTTTCCAGCTTGATCCGTGGGCCTTGGGGAAGCCCGGAAGCTTGGGCGGTTTTCGCGGCGAGGATTTTGGGGCGGCGGCCATGAACTAGCCCTTGAGCTGGCCTTCGAGGTCGGCGAAGTTCGGGCGCAGGGCCTCGGGGATGGCCCGGCGGCCGTATTCCACGGCGATAAGCGGCGTGGCTCCCCGGGCCGCGCCGGCGATGACCGCCCGGATGACCGAGAAATAGGTCTGGCGCTCCATGGCCTGGTTTTCCAGGTTGCCGGCCAGGGGGCCGACGAATCCGTAACACAGGAGCACGCCGAGGAAGGTGCCGACCAGGGCCGCGCCGATGCTGTGGCCGAGCACTTCCGGCGGCTGGCTGATCTTGCCCATGGTGAGCACTACGCCCAGGACGGCGGCCACGATGCCCAGGCCGGGCAGGGATTCGGCCACTTTGCCGAGATTGTGGGCCGGGCTTGATGCCTGCAGATGGATGGCAGCCAGATCGAGGTCCATGAGCTGTTCGAGTTCCTGGGCGTCGCCGCTGACCAGATAGACGCGCATGGTGTCGCAGATAAAGGCCAGGGCGGCCTTGTCCTTGGACAGCAGGGTGGCCTTGGCGAAAATGGGGCTGGTTTCCGGGTGTTCGATGTCGCCTTCGATGCTCATGAGGCCTTCGCGGCGGATCTTGCCCAAAAGCCGGGCCAGGCAGGCGAGGGCTTCGAGGTAGTGGTCGCGGCCGATGTGGGCCGGGAACAGGGCCTTGGGCAGACCTTTGACGATGAGCGTCAAGGCGTTGCGGGTTGAACCCACCAGCATGGCCCCCAGGGCCGCGCCAATGATGATGACCCACTCGGCGGGCTGGACGAGCACTGCAAAGACGCCGCCTTCCATCAAATAGCCCAGGCATACCGAGGCGATGACGACCAGCAGGCCGACCATGACGATCATAGGGAAGCGTCCTTTGGGACAATCGGCGCGTCGGCCGAAAGCGCAGGCTCCTCCAGGAGCCGGTCGAGGTGGAGTCCCGGCCCGGCCACCGGGGCGGGGCGGGCGGTGGCCCGGGCCAGGGCGTCGAGCCAGGCGGCCAGGTCCGGGGAGCCAAAACGGCTGACGTTAACAAAGTCGATGGCCTTGTCAAAGGGACAGCCGCGTCCCTGGCGTGTGAGACGCAGGCCGGCGGACAGGACGCCTGGGGAGGACCGAAGCCGGGCCACGGCGGCATGGTAAAAAAGGGAGAGGAGTTCGCCCTCGGCCTCGGGGCGGCATTCGCGAAGAGTCAGGTAGACGAGCCAGGCCGGCGCGGCGGCCAGGACGGCCAGGGCGCTTTCCGGCGCGGCCAGTTCGACCCCCAGGCCAATGGAGGAGGCGTCAAGGAGCGTTAGGCGGCAGCCGTCGCGCCGGGAGGCGGCCGGGCGGCCCAGGGCGGGCACGGACAACCGGGCCGGGGCCGGATCGGCGGCCGGCCATAGGGCAAAGGCGGCCAGGGCGTCGCCCGGCGGGCGCACCCGCAACTCGGCCCGTCGCTCCTGTGCGTCCATGTCGTCCTCCCTCGCTGAGTTTTTCTTGCCGTCCCTTGGCGGGAAAGTCAAAAGCCGCGCCCTTTGACTTTCCCGCCTGGGCTGGTAGGAGACTGGGCACGAGGCTTTCATGAGCGAATACATCGAACATTCCCCATCGGGAACCAGCGTCGGCCGGGTGGAAAAGCGGTTTTTCACGGTCGCCGAGGCCGACAGCCCGCTGACGGTCGAGTCCGGGCGCGCCCTGGGGCCGGTGGTCCTGGCCTACGAGACCTGCGGCCAGTTAAACGAACGGGCCGACAACGCCGTGCTCGTGCTCCATGCGCTCACCGGCGATTCCCACGCCGCCGGCTACTACGAGCCCGGCGACGCCAAGCCCGGCTGGTGGGATCTCATGATCGGCCCGGGCAAACCCATCGACACCGACCGCTACTACGTCATCTGCTCCAACGTCATCGGCGGCTGCATGGGGTCCACGGGGCCTTCCTCCCTTGATCCGGCCACGGGTCAGCCCTACGGCCTGACCTTTCCGGTCATCACCATCGGCGACATGGTGCGGGCGCAAAAGCGGCTGGTCGAACACCTGGGCGTGACGAAACTCTTAAGCGTGGTCGGCGGTTCCATGGGCGGGATGCAGGCGCTGGAATGGTCGGTGCGCTACCCGGACATGGTGCGCACGGCCGTGCCCCTGGCCACCACCACCAAGCATTCGGCCCTGGCCATCGCCTTTAACGAAGTGGCCCGGCAAGCCATCATGGCCGACCCCAACTGGAACGGCGGCAACTATTACGACGGCGTGCCGCCGGCCCATGGCCTGGCCGTTGGCCGCATGATCGGCCACATCACTTATCTGTCCGACGAAGCCATGCGCCAGAAGTTCGACCGCCGGCTCCAGGACCGCTGCGAGAACTCCTTTGTCCTGGAGGAGCCGGACTTCCAGGTGGAATCCTACCTGCGCTACCAGGGCCAGAAGTTCGTGGACCGCTTCGACGCCAATTCCTTTCTCTACATCACCAAGGCGGCGGACTATTTCAATCTGGAGGCCAGCCACGGCTGCGGCTCGGCCGTGGCCGCCTTCGCCAAGGCCAAGTGCCGCTATCTGGTGGCTTCATTCTCCTCGGACTGGCTCTATCCCACCTACCAGTCCCGCAGCATGGTCCAGGCCATGAAGAAAAACGGCCTGGACGTGAGCTTCGTGGAGCTGGAGGCCAAGTGGGGGCACGACGCCTTTTTGCTGCCCAACGCCCGCCTTTCGGGCATGATCGCCCGCTTCCTGGACCGGGCTTTGGTCGACGCCGCCAAGGAGGACGCCCGTGCGCTATGACCTGTCCATCATCGCCTCCTGGATCGAGCCCGGCTCGAAAGTCCTGGACCTCGGCTGCGGCTCGGGCGATCTGCTCCACATCCTGTCCGTGGACAAGGGCGTGCGCGGCACGGGCATCGAGCGGGAAGAGGGCAAGGTCAGCCAGGGCATCGAGAAGGGGCTTTCCGTCCTGCACGGGGACATCAACGAGGAAGTGGCCGACTATCCCGACGGCCATTTTGACTACGTGATCCTCTCCCAGACCTTGCAGCAGGTCTACGAGCCGGCCCGGCTCATCCGGGAGATGCTGCGGGTGGGCAAGCGCGGCATCGTGAGCTTTCCCAATTTCGCCTATTACCGCATCCGGGGGCAGCTGCTGTTTCGCGGCCGGGCCCCGGTGTCCCGGGAGCTGCCCTACGAGTGGTATGACACCCCCAATATCCGGGTCATCACCATCCGGGATTTCCGGCGGTTTTGCCGCAAGGAAGGCTTTGCCATCGAACGCGAGACAGCGGTGAGCACGCCGCACCACCACGAGAAGGGCGCGGTGGTGACGTTTTTGCCGAACCTGCTGGCCACCTACGGCATGTTCCTGCTGTCCCGGCGGGGGGCGTAGGGCTGGGGTCTGGCTGGAGTTCCGATGGCAGGCGGGGGCAAAATCCGTTGCCGCGCCGCTTCGCCATCGGATAGGATGTGGGCATGGACGGTTTTATCCCAATGCTGGACATCCTGCCGCAGGCCCAGCGCCGGCTGTGGCCGGAACTCGACGCCACCCCCGGGCAGTTCACCCTCTACGGCGGCACGGCCTTGGCCCTGCGTCTGGGGCACCGCATCTCTGTCGATTTCGACTTTTTTTCCAACGAGCCTTTTGACCCCAGGCTGCTCGTCCGGGACGTGCCGTATTTGCAAGACGCCGAACAGGTGCAGGTCGCGGCCAACACCCTGACCTGCCGGGTGGATCGCGGCGGGCCGGTGCTGGTTTCGTTTTTTGGCGCACTTGGTCTCGGACAGGTCGCGCCGAGGCTGCAGGTCCTGGGCCGCAAGGTCTGGGCCGCTTCCCTGGCGGACATCGCCGGAACCAAGGTCGCGGTGGTGCAGCAACGGGCCGAGGCCAAGGACTACCGCGACATCGACGCCTTGCTGCGCCATGGACTCGACTTGGCCACGGCCCTGGCGGCCGGCCGGGTCGTGTACGGCGCAAGCTTCAATCCCCTGATTTCGCTTAAGGCGCTCAGCTATTTCGACGATGTGCCGACCTTGCCGGAGGACGTGCGCGCACGTTTGCGCGCCGCCGTGGCCGGCGTGGACCCTGGTCGGCTGCCGGTGCTCGCGCCTTTCAAGCCAAGGCCTGGGCCCGAGTCGGAGTCCCGCCCATGAAACCGCTGCCTGAAACTCCGGAATTGCTGGAGGTGGCCCGGCGCGTGGTCTGGTTCAAGGAGCCGGCCGAGGCCCTGGCCGATCCCACACATTTCCTGGCCCATGTCATGACCTATGGCGGCATCGAGGATTTGCGCCGTCTGGAAGGGCTGGTCGGGCCGCGGGAATACCGCGAGGCCCTGGATAACGCTCCGCCAGGCGTTTTTGACGCCCGCTCCTGGGCCTATTGGCATTTGCGCTACGGGCGGTGTCCCGCGCCGCCCCTGCCGACCCGGGGCGGGCGGTTTCTCGCCGAACCGGCCGCGTCCGAGTCCGGTTGCGGCCCGGACGGCACGCCCGTTCCGACCGGGACGGCCTCAGGCGAGTAACGCCTCTTATAACACATAAAGACAGTTGTGTTGTGGAAATAGACAATTGAATCAATATGTTGTTTGCCATGTGCTTTTGCTTGGGAAATGGCATTGGCATAACGCGACCGGACGGCGGCGGGGTGTGCCTTGTCGGCTTTGCCCCAGGCCAGGAGACAGGATAATCCCTCGGCGTCGCCGCAAAGAGCCGCGCTCCCGCCGACAACACACGCGGCATGCGACGCAAAACGCGCCCGCTGTCTTCTGACGGCGGGCGCGTTCGTTTTCAGGCGGGTGAGGCGGGCTTACGCTTCGAACTGGTTCCAGGGGGTGGCGCAGATCGGCTCGTAGCCCCGCTCCCGGGCGGCGGCGTCGAGATAGGCCAGGGCCGGTCCCAGACTGTCGGGATCAAAGGCCAGGTCGCTGTCCACCCGGTTGGTCACCACGAAATAGCGGCGGCAGGTGTGGCAGGCATGGATGCGCTCGCGCTGCCGGCCCTCGGGCACGAAGAGTTCCAGCTTCTCATGATCGCCTTCGCCGCAGCTCGGGCAGACCAGGCGGGGGAAGCGCCACAGATGGCCGCACAGCAAACAGTGCAGCAGCAGCCGCCCGGCCTTGGCGATGAGAAATTCCGTGGGTTCGGACTGCTCCTTGAGCAGGCCCAGGTCCGGGCCGGAGCCGCACACCGGGCAGTGGTTCTTGCGCCACAGCGCGTCGTCGGCCAGGGCAGCGATGCGCGCCGCCTCGGCCCGCAGCACCGTGGCGACGATTTCCTGGGTCAGAAACAGCAGCGTCTCCGGACGCAGGCCCAGTTCCATGCCGAGCGTCAGGAAATCCTCGGCCGCGTCGGTGAAAAAGGCGGCGACCAGGGCCCCGGCCAGGCGCGGCCCCTGGGCCAGCAACTGGCCAAGGGCGGCGGTTTCCCGGGACAGGGCCGGAAAGATATTGCCCATGGCCGGCAGCAGCTTTTCGGCGGCGGCCAGGAATCCCGGCACGAGCACGGCCGGATCGACATTGGCCAGAAGCGTTTCCCCGGCGGCAAGGCGCTCGGGGTCGTAGGCCACCTCGAAAAGCCCCTGGGGCAGTCCGGCGGCTATTTCACGGCGCACCCGGGCCAGGGCGACGAACGGTTCGGCCAGGGCCTGGGCCTCGGCCGCCGGCGGCATGTCGGGCACATCGAGCTGGGGGGCGTGGGGAATGCGCATGCGCATGAAGGCAACCTCGGGAAAAAGTGACAAGTGCTTGAGGGTAGGCGAAAGCGCTCGCCCTCAAAAGGCGGAACGGCCCGGACGCCACTGGCAGATGGCGGACGGGCCGGTCCGCGGGAACACGAACGGCGGCGTTATCCGCGAAGGCGCGAGGCGGGACGGGCCATCATGGCCAGGAAGGCCTGCCTGGTCATGGGGTTCATCTGCTCCCGGCGTTCGGCGAATTCATGGTACAACTTGCGCGGTTCGGTGATGAGGTAGATCACCGCGAGGTAGTCTTCATCGAGAAGGGTCGCCTCGGGGTGGGTCTTTTTCACTTTCTCCAGGGTTCTGCGGGCCAGGGCCAGCATGTCGGCCCGTTCGCCGATGCTCATGGAGCCGGTGCAGCAGGTCTTGACGCAGGCGGGCTTCATGCCGGCGCGCTGGCGGTCGATGCACCAGTCGCACTTGCTGAGCAGCCCGGTGGCCTCGTTGCGCACGGGGATGCCGTAGGGGCACACGTCGCGCACTTCCCGGGCCTGATCAATAGTCAGCTGCTTGGTTTTGTCGGTGTAGAGCACGGCTCCCGTGGCCTCGTCCTGGACAACGGCCCCGGGCACGTAGGCGTCGGCGGCGTCCTTGCAGGGCGGCTGCAGACAATGGCGGCACTGGTCCGGGAAAAACAGCCATTTGATCTTGCCGTCGATCTTGTGTTCGTTAAACCGCACGATCTTATAGTTGTAGGGCGTAAAATCGGGCGGGTTCTGGTGCGTGCCGCGTTGCAGCGTGGGCACGGCCTGATGCTGGTGCCATTCCTTGCAGGCCACCTGGCAACCCCGGCAGGCCGTGCAACGTGAAGTATCAATGAAAAACGCCTTGGGCATGGCGGACTCCCCTTCATAAGTCGCGGCCGGGAGCGCTTACTCCCGGCCGCGATGCGCGTTAGCGTTGCAGTTCCGTCACCTTGTCGGCCTTGCGCAGATTGCACAGGCAGGCCTTGTACTCGGGGATGCGGGTGTTGGGGTCGGCCACGGAAACCGTCAGACGGTTGGTAGCGTCGCCGCAGCCCGGGGTGGTCCAGCCGAAGCAGAACGGCATCCCGATCAGGTGAAGGGTTTTGCCCTGCACAAAAAGCGGCGTCATGCGCACCGTGACCATGGCCACGGCCTCGACCTTGCCCCGCAGGGTCTCAATGATGATGACATCACCATTTTTGACGCCTTTTTCCTTGGCCAGCTCCTGGCTGATCTCCACATAGAGCTGGGGTTCGGCTTCGAGCAGGGCCGGGGTGTTGCGGGTGTCGCCGCCGCCGCACCAGTGTTCGGTGAGGCTGTAGGTGGTGAGCACGATGGGGAAGCGCGGATCGCCGTTTTTGGCTAGGGCGTCGATGTCGCTTTCCGCCACCTTCATGCAGGGGTTGCTCATCTGCTTGGAGAAGGGGTTGACGGTAATGGGCGTTTCCGCCGGTTCGTAGTGTTCGGGCAGAGGACCGTCCACGCGGCCGGGGCCGAAGAGCTGGCCATGGCCCTCGGTGTGCATGATAAACGGATACACGCCCTTGGGATCGGCCATGGGGGGCGCCGGTCCGTCAGGCACGTCGCCGATCCATTTGCCCTCTTCCCAGGCGATGACGGTCTTGGCCGGATTAAAGGGCTTGCCGTTCACGTCCACCGAGGCGCGGTTGTAGATGATGCGCCGGTTGACGGGCCAGGCCCAGGAGTAGTTCGGGAACAGGCCGATCTTGGCCTGCATCGGCGTTTGGGTGTGGTCGCGGCGCTTGGTCAGGTTGCCGCCCGGGCCGTAGCTGCCGGCGTAGACCCAGCACAGGCTGGTGGTGGAGCCGTCGGCGGCCAGCATGGCAAAGGCCGGCACCTGGTCGCCCTTCTTGTACTGCTTGTCGCCGATGGTGACGTCGCGGGTGAACTGGCCGTTGATCTTCTTGGCCATGAAGTCCGCGTCGTACTGCTCGTACCAGTCGGCGTTGAGGATGGGGGCCGGGAAGGCGCCGCCGTCCTTTTTGTAGAGCGCTTTGACCCGCTTCATGATCTCGACGATCATCCAGCCCATGGGCTTGCTGTCGCCGGCCGGCTCGTAGCCCTTGTAGTGCCACATGTGCCAGCGGCCGGAGTTGGAGGTGGTGCCGTCCTTTTCGCCGCGCTGGCACGACGGCAGCATGAACACCTCGGTCTTGACGTTTTTGGGGTCGTAACCGGGCTGACGCCAGAAGGCGCAGGTTTCAGTCTCGTGGGCCTCGCCGATGACCAGCCAATCAAGGTTACTCAGCGCTTTTCTGATCTTGTGGGTGTTGGGCATGGACATGGCCGGGTTGTGGCCGTAGATGAACCCGCCCTTGATCTTGCCCTTGTACATCTTGTCGAACATGAACAAGCTGGCGTACTCGACGTTGGGCTCGATTTTCGGCAGCCAGCCATAGCCGAACTCGTTTTCCGGGGTGGCCGCGTCGCCGAACCAGCCCCTCAGCAGGCTGGTGACGTACTTGGGCCGGTTCTGCCACCAGTTGACGCTTTTGGGGTCCTTGGACACCGGCGTATTGGCCTTGAGGTAGTCGGCCAGGGTCGGCCAGGCCGTGGTCGGCACCGGGTGGTAGCCGGGAAGCGCGTCATAGAGCAGGGCATGGTCGGTGGAGCCCTGGACGTTGGGTTCGCCGCGCATGGCGTTGACGCCGCCGCCGGCCATGCCCACGTTGCCGAGAAGCAGTTGGAGGATGCCGGCGCAGCGGATGTTCTGCACGCCCACCGAATGCTGGGTCCAGCCCAGGGCGTACATCATGGTGGCGACCTTGTTGGGCTTGCCCGTGGAGGCCACCGCGTCCCAGACCTTGAGCAGGTTTTCCTTGGACACGCCGGTGATGCCGGAAACCGTGTCGATGCCGTAGCGGGAATAGTGCTTCTTCATCATCTGGAAGACGCAACGCGGATGCTGCAGCGTCTTGTCTTTGACCGGAATGCCGCTGGCGTCCTTGTCAAAGGTCCAGGTCTTGCGATCGTAGGTCTTGGTGGCCGGATCGAAGCCCGAGAACAGGCCGTCGTTGAAGGCGTAGCCTTCGGAGATGATGAAGGAAGCGTTGGTGTAGTCGACGACGTAGTCCTTGAAGTACAGGTCCTTGTCCATGATGTACTTCATGAGGCCGCCGAGGAAGGCGATGTCCGTGCCGGAACGAAGGGGCACGTGGAAATCGCAGCGAGCCGAGGTGCGGGAGAACTTCGGGTCCACGTGAATGACCGTGGCTCCGGCGTCCTTGGCCGCAAGCACCCACTTAAACGAGATGGGGTGGTGTTCTGCCGCGTTACTGCCCATGATGAGCACCACGTCGGCGTTCTTGATGTCAATCCAGTGCTGGGTCATCGCGCCGCGTCCGAACGACTCTGCCAGAGCCGGTACAGTGGGCGAGTGTCAGACCCTGGCCTGGTGGTCCATGTGGACGAAACCCAGGCTGCGAAGCATCTGATGCGTGACGGCGCACTCCTCGTTATCCATCTGGGAGGTGCCGAGGTGGAACATGGACTCGACCCGGTTGACGGTCTGGCCCTTGTCGTTTTTCTCGATAAAGTCGCGGTCGCGGGTTTCCTTGACGCGCCTGGCGATGCGGTCCAGGACAAAGTCCCAGTCCTTTTCTTCCCACTTGTCGCTGCCCGGGGCCCGGTATTTGGGCTTGAGGATCCGGTGATGGCTGACGTGCATGGAATGGAAGGCCGCGCCCTTGGGGCAAAGGGCTCCTTCGCTGACCGGATAATCCGGGTCGCCTTCGGAGCTTAAGAACTTCCCGTCCTTGACGAACATCAAAATGCTGCACCCGCACGAACAAAACGGGCAGGTGGACTGGTATTCCTTGGCCCCTTCGATGCGCAGCGTCGTGGCGTAGGCCGCTGCCGGACGGGGGTCCAGGCCCAGGTCTTTCAGACCCAGGCAGGCCAGACCGGCCCCCGTCAGTTTCATGAATCCGCGTCGCGATATGCCCATACGGCCTCCTTGAAAGGTTCCCCAGCAATCAGGCGGCGAAACCGCCCGGCATCCCACGTGTTATGTCTAATCAGGCACACGATTGTCATAAAAAGCAGGCTACCGCCGGTCAAACCAATCCCGATTGCGCAAGATCTGGCACAAGCAGTCACTGTTTCATTTGGAAAACTGATGCGATAGGGCCGCAAGTGTCTGGAATTTTGAATTAAGTTATTTTAAATACAAAGAAAAAAGTTGGCGGCCGCCGCCCGGCCGGGCACGGTCGAAAACAGTTGCCGCCGGCCGGGCCGGGGCCACGACGCGCCGGGTCGCGCCTTGACGCCGCCGAGGGTTCTTGGCACGCCTGTGCTGGGCGCGCCTCCTGTTGCCGGCGCGCCCAGCCAAACGATGCCGGCCAGCCAAGGCCGGTCGGCGGACGCCGGACCGGTCCTTATGGGGTAATCGGCGTCGGCCCGGTCGTTGCCCGTCTGGCCGGCCAACCGACCGGCCCGGGCTGCGCAATCTTGCCGGGCGATCCGCATCGGCCCACGGCCGCGCCTGGCGCGGCCGCCACGACCCAACGCCGGGCCGCTCCGGGGAGGCGTCATGACCCAATCCGACGATCAGTTGCTGTCCATCCCCGACGCCGTGCAGCGCCTGCGCCGGGAGCGGCCCCATGCCCGGGCCTTTCTTGATCCCTTCGTGGGCTTGCTCCTGGCCCGGGAACCGCTTCTGGCCGAGCTGGACCGGGAGGCCGGGACAGTCCCCCTGCCCAAGCCCGATCCGGTGCGCCTGGGGCAGGGGGCCAGCCTCTCGCCGCGCGAGGAATTCCCCATGGACCGCCTGGCCCTGCGCCGGGTCTTCGAGGCCCTGCATCCGGTGCTGGCCGCCGGCTTTCGCGACATCCGGGCCGATCTGCTCAACGTCGGCCAGGCCGCCTGCCGCGAGCCGGAATTCCTGGATGAGGCCGTGGGCCATCTGCTGGCCGACCGGCGTGCCGCGCTCATTGCCCTGGGCCGGTCCCTTGGCGTCGATCCCCGGGTGCTCGGGTTTTGGTGTGTGCAGTTGGCCACGCCCCTGGCCATGGCGCGTGGCCGGGCGCTTGCCCCGCTGGTCGAGGGCATGGCCTGGAACCGGGGCTATTGCCCGGTGTGCGGCTCCTGGCCCGGCCATGGCCGGCGCGACGAGACCGGGCTGGTCATGGCCTGCTCCTTTTGCGCCGCGACCTGGCGTTTTGCCCGCCGCGAATGCCCCCATTGCGAGGCCCCGGGACCCCAGGGGCAAGTCTATGCCGTGCCGGGCTACGAGAGCGAGCGGGTCACCGTGTGCCGGCGCTGCAACCATTTTCTGGGCGAACTGGCGGCCGAGGCCCTGCCCGGCCTGCCGCCCGAGGTGGCCGCCCTGACCCTGACCCCCATTGAACTGCTGGCCCGCCAGCACGGCCACCGGCCGGCCACCATGGATTGGCGGCAGATGGTCTGGGGCTAGGGATGACGTTCGGGGGCTGAGACAAAGGCAAGATAAATACGGTATTTCGGATGGTTGGCGCGGACATGTCCAGGAGGGCGGGGGGAGGCGGCGGGTTGGTCCGTATTTCTTGGGAAGACAAGGCCGAATTTTTTTTCTACAAAAGCCGGTCGACGAAGCACTGATCAAGGCCCCGCGCCCCTTGGGGCCGTTCTCCCGCATCCTGAGCGCCCGAGGAGAAACCATGACCAAATCCAACGCCGCCATTCTCAAATACGGCGACCTTTCCATCGAGCTGCCCGTGCTGGTCGGCAGCGAAGGCGAAGTCGGCATCGACATCACCTCCCTGGAAAAGGACGCCGGGCTGCTGGCTTTCGATCCCGGCTACGGCAACACCGGCTCCTGCCAGTCGGCTATCACCTTCGTGGACGGCGAAAAGGGCATCCTGCGACACCGCGGCATCCCCATTGAGCAATTGGCGGAAAAAAGCACATTTATCGAAACCGCCATGCTGCTGATCTTCGGCAAATTGCCCTCCCTCGAAGAACGTGCGGCCTTTCGCGGGCTGTTGTCCGAACACGAGCTGTTACACGAAGGTTTGCTCCATCATTTCGACGGGTTCCAGCCCGGCGGCCAGCCGATGGCCATTTTGTCGGCGGTCATCAATTCCCTGGGAAACTACCACCCCGAACTGCTGGAAATCCAAAGCCCGGACGAATTCCGCCTGGCCGTGGCCAAGCTCATCAGCAAGGTGCGCACCATCGCGGCCTTCAGCTACCGCAAATCCCTGGGCCTGCCGTTCATGTACCCCGACCCGAACCTCAGCTATTGCCGCAACTTCCTGCACATGATGTTTTCCGTGCCCAACCGCGACTACGAGCCCACCAAGGCGGCCGTGGCGGCGCTCACGCTTTTCCTGGTGGTCCACGCCGACCACGAACAGAACTGCTCCTGCTCCACCGTGCGCATGGTCGGCTCCACCAAGGCCAACCTGTTTGCCAGCGTGTCCTCGGGCATCTGCGCCCTGTGGGGACGCCTGCACGGCGGAGCCAACGCCGCCGTCATCCAGATGCTCACCGAGATGATGGCCGGCCGCTACAAGGTCAAAACCTTCCTGGACATGGTCAAGCGCAAGGAAAAACGGCTCATGGGCTTCGGGCACCGGGTCTACAAGAACTTCGATCCCCGGGCCAAGGTGCTCAAAAAGGCCGCCGACAACCTGCTGCTGGAAACCGGCGTGAGCGACCCCCTCATGGACGCCGCCCTGGAACTCCAGGAAGCGGCCTTAAACGATGACTACTTCAAGAGCCGCAAGCTCTACCCCAACGTGGACTTCTATTCCGGCATCATCCTGCGGGCCCTGGGCATCCCGGTCAACATGTTCCCGGTCATGTTCGCCATCGGCCGGCTGCCCGGCTGGATCGCCCACTGGCACGAGGAAAACCGCGACGTCGCCACCCGCATCCACCGGCCGCGCCAGATCTACACCGGCCCGGCCCGCCGGCCATACGTGCCGCTGGACCAGCGGTAGGGGCGGGGAGAAAGAGGGAAGAGGGGAGGGGAGATGCCTCCGGCAGCTGGGGGCCTGAGGCCCCCAGACCCCCCACATGGAGAAAGAGGGTAAGGGTTTTCGGCGCGGCTTGGCCCATTGGTAGGAGAGAAGGCCAAGAGACTATCGGATTGGGCTCTGGCCATTGCGGATGCAATGCGGGGTTTTCACGGCGCGCGCTCGAAAGGGCGCGCGCTTTTTCATGCCGCCGGCCGTATTGCACCGTTTCGGCCGGGCGCGGCGGCTAACCGGGTGGACAATGGCCGCCAATGGGCTACAAGGCGGGAAACAGGCAGGAGGACAGGGGCATGGAAGATTTGTCGTTGGCGGTGGTTGGGGCGGCCCTGGGGCTGGGTATCGTGCTGGCCGCCGTCCTGGGCTTCATCCTGGCCCGGCGGGCCGAAAAAAACGGCGGGGCCGGCGTCTTTCGGACCGCCTTCCTGGCCTTCGCCGTGGTCTATGCCCTGGGATTTGCCACCCGCTACGTGTTGGTGGAGGCGCTGCCGGCCGGATTCTAGCGTCGCCTCCGCGAAAAGCGCATTGGGCGTTTCCTCGGGGACGAACAAACCCCCTGATTTTTCTTAACAAGACTATCGTATTTTTTAGGGACGCGTCACTCGGTTTCACCAAAGGCTCGGCGGCAAACGGCCGTCGCTGGCCTCAGGCGTCCCCGGCCGCCGCCGACGACGACGGCAGGGATAGGGTCACCTTGGTCCCCTCGGGGCCGCTGTCCAGGACGATGGAACCGCTTTGCTCCTGCATGGCCCGCTGGGCCCTGGTCAGGCCCATGCCCACGCCCACGGACTTGGTGGTGTAAAACGGGTCCATGACGAATTGGCGCTCCTCCTCCGGGATGCCCTTGCCGTTGTCTTCAATGACCACGGCGCTCCCCTGGGGGCCGGCCACGGCCGTCAGGCGCACGTCGCCGCCGCCGGCCGGCAGGGCTTCCACGGCGTTGACGGCGACCTCCCGGGCGGCCAGGGCGAGCAGCGCCGGATCGGCCAGGAGGATGCGGTCTTCGCCCAGGATTTCCCAATGCACCACAAGGCCAAGGCGGGCGGCGGCGTCTTCGCCGGCGGCCCGGGCCGCGGCCAGGATGTCGCCGGCCGGCGTCAGGATACGCTGGCTGGCGTGGATCTGACTGTAATCATTGACAGCCGTGGCGATGCGCTCGATGCGCCGGGCGGCGTCGATGATGCCGTCGAGGTATTCCAGGTAGTTTTGTTTCGGGCTTGGGGTCTTGATGAGCAGCCGGGCCAGCCCGCCGATGATGGTGGTGGGATTGCGCAACTGATGGGCCACGGCGGCGGCGATCTTACGCAGGCTTTGAAAGCGCAGGTTGGCCTGGGTCGTGACTTCCTGGCTGGCCCGACGGGCGTCTTCCAGGGCCTTCTGGGCCAGGGTCGCTTTGTCCTCGGCCTCGGTCCGGTGGGCCTGGATAGCCTCGATGTCGTGGCGCAGGATGTCGGTCATGGCATTGAGGGCGGCCTGGAGCCGGGCGGCTTCGTCGTCGCCCTCGGCGGCCAGATGCACGTCGAAATTGCCGGCGGCGATGTTCTCGGCCGCGGCGGTGGCTTCGGCCAGGGGCCGGGCCACGCTGTAGCCGATGGCCAGGCACAGGCCGCACAAGGCGAGCACCATGCAGGCGAACAGGGCGACGGAAATGGTGGCCGCCCTGGTGAAGGCCTTCTGGATGACGGCGGCGACACGAGCTTCCTCCCGGCGCACATTGTCGATGTACACTCCAGAGCCGATCCAGGCATCCGTGCCGGGTATCATCATGGCGTAGGAGAGCTTGTGTTCCTCGCCAGCCAGGGGTTTGTGGAAGATGTAGGACACGAAACCGCCGCCGGCCTGGGCTTGGCGCGCCAGTTCCAGGACATAGCGCACGCCGTTGGCGTCGGTCAGGTCGGCGAGGTCCCGGCCGGCCAGTTCGGGCCGGGGCGGGAGCGCAATGTTGACAGTGCCCTGATAGACGAAGAAATAGCCCGAACCGTCATCCTCGAAACGGATAGGGTCAAGGATTTGCCGGATCAGCGCCTTGCGTCCGGCCTCGTCCGGGATGTCTTTGAGCAGTTGTCCCAAGGCCTCGGCCATGGACCCGACCGCAGCCGTCAATTTGCTTTTCTCGCCGTCGAGCATGGCCTCATGGGTCCGGCGGACCACGGTTTGTTCCAGGGGAACGGCGATGGACACGGCGAAAAAAAACGTCGCCGCGGCAAAAACGACCACAAGCCCCACAAGGCCGAACAGGCGGACGGCGACCGGAACTCTTCGGAGCATGACGTCCCATCCTGAAACAAGGTTATGCGACGGAGCATGGCAGAGTCCGGTGCTTTCGGCAACGTCCGGAGCTATGAAAGCGGTACGTCGGGAGCCGGCGGATGATTCGGGTTTCCGCGTTGGGAAAATGGCTTCGGGGGCAAACAGGCTAGGGCCAGGGTGGGACCGGGCCGAATGGCCGTGCCGTCTGATCGGGACGGAAGGCGTGGACGGGGCAGGCGTCGTCGTCTCCCGCCGGGTGGTTCCCCTTGGCCCCAACCGCGACAGTACGCCGGGGCCGTCGGCCGGGGCACCGCCAGACGGCCAGCGCGGAAGTGCCCCCTATGCCGGGCGACAAGACGTCGGGGCCGGCGTACGGGGCGTCACTGCCAGGTGATGGTCAGGGTGCGCTTGCCCCACTGCACCGCGCCGCAGGCGTCGTCGCCGTAGAAAATGTCGATGGTCTTGTCGTGGCGGCCGTGCATGATGTCCAGAACCTTGAACTGCCCCAGGCCCTCGATGGTGATGAGATCGCCCCGGTCCAGGCCCATGTCGAGGAGGTCCGGCGAGACGGCCACGGCCTTGCCGTCCCGGGTGAGCACGTCGCCCCAAGCGCCGCGCGTGGCCCGTTTGTTCTTGGCCTTGGGCGAGCAGCCGGTGTAGGCCAGGGCCTTGACGCGCACGGACTTGGAAGGCGCCAGCGGCCGCGTGCCGAAGAGATACCCGGGATCGTCGAGGCGGCCCACGGCGGCTTCCTCGGGTTTTTTCTTGGCCGTCGAGGGGGCGGCCTCGGCAAGCTGGCTGCCGCCTCGGGCCGTGGCGCAGCCCGGCAGGGACAGGGACGTCACGAGCAGGGTCAGGGCGGTTATCACGATTCGTGCTTGTCGCATCGTCGCTCCATGGCTTCGGGGCGACCGCGCCGTTGACGCCGGCATCTGGCATATCGATGCCTGTTGGCGTCGGCTGTAGGTCGGGCGCGTGTGGCCCGGCCGTCGCGGTCGACCGCGTTGGTGGAGTGGCTCGCGTGGCGCGAGACATGCCCCGGCCGCCGACTGTCGACGACGGGGCGACGCGCGCATTGGCGTCGTCTTGGAAGCGGGCCTTGGCAAGACGCAGCGGCCTTGCCTGCCTGTAGCCTACCTATGGCGTTTGCGGGACGCCGTGTCAAGGCGGCGGCGGCTGGGCGGGCGGTGGCCAAAAAGGCCGGGCTGGCGGCGAGTTAGTCGCAAACGAAAGGGGAGCATCGTGCTCCCCTTTCGGAATGGTTCGTGATGCCGGGCGGTTGGCGGCGGGCAAAAAGTGTGGTTTTTTTGTCCGCCGCGTGTCTCGGATTTGGGCTATCTCCAAAACAACCCCGTAATTTCAGGGTGTTGGCAGCCTTGTCCGGTCCTGGAGACGGCGTCAGGCCTAGCCGGCCTTGGGGCCTTGGCCGTCGTCCTTGGCGGCCGCGTCGGCTTTTGCGGTCTTCTTGCCCTCGTGGGCGTCGGCCGTATGCCCTGCGTCAGTGGGGACGGCGTCGGCAGCGCCGGTTGCCTGAGCCTCGGTGTTTTGGGCGGTTTCGTCCGGGGCAGCGGTGGCATCAGCGGTTGCCGTGGCTTCGGGAGCCTCGGGCGCGCCCGGCGTGTCGGGCGAACGCGGCGGCTCCTTGGGGCCGCCGTCGGCCCCGGCTTCCTGCTCGGCCTTGCGCTGGGCCTTTTCCGCCAAGCGCTGCTTGTCCACGAACCAGGACACCCAGATGCCCACTTCGTAGAGCACGATCATGGGGCCGGCCATAAGGAGCTGGTTGATGGCGTCCGGAGTGGGCGTCAGCACGGCGGCCACGACAAAGCTCAACAGGATTGCCCAGCGGCGGAATTTGCGCAGGGCCTTGGTGCCGACCATGCCCAGGCTGGTGAGGAAAAAGATGAAGACCGGCAGTTCGAAGATGACGCCAAAGGCGAACAGCAGCGTGACGGCCAGGGAGAAATAGGCGCTGATGGTCGGCATTACCGTGATGTAGTCCGAGGCATAGTCCACGAAGAACTTGAACCCGAACGGGAACACGATGAAATAGCCGAAAAGCGCGCCGCCGACGAAACACACCGCCGTGGCGAAGGCCACGGGAATGATGATCTTGCGTTCCTCTTTGTACAGCCCCGGGGCCACGAACTGCCACAACTGATAGAAGATATAGGGGCTGGCCACGAACGCGCCGGCCACCATGGCCAGCTTCATGACCGTGAAAAACGTCTCAGGCAGGCTGGTGGCGATGAGCTTGCTGCCGGCCGGCATGACGTCCATCAGGGGCTTAAGGAGCACGTCGAGCAAGCGCTCGGCAAAGGAATAGCTCAGCGCAAACCCCACGCCCACGGCGATGAGGCAGCGCACCAGGCGTTGGCGCAATTCCACCAGATGCTCCAGCAGCGGCGCTTCCTTCATGTCCGAGGCTTTGCCCACGGCAGGAGACGGCGGCGGCGGCGTGACGGCGGCGGTGTCAGGCAAGGCGTCGCCGGCAGGGGCGGCCTCGGGCAGTGCTTGGGAATCGTCAACGGGCTTGGGCGTATCAGTCATGCGCTCCTCGTTTCCGGCAGGAACAAATTCTGCGGCTTTTGCCGCGCCTTGGGTTACGGCAGGACGCCGCCTGGGTCAAGGGGAAGGGGCCGGGCCGGCTTGGATCGCCGTCGCGCCGCCTGGACGTCGGTTCCACCGCCCGGCCATTGTGGCCAGAGACTGTTGGTGGGCGGCGCTAGAGCTCCACCTGAACGCCCAGTTCCACCACCCGACCGGGCGGCAGCCCGAAGTAGGCCGTGGCCGGCCGGGCGTTGCGGGACATGAGCGCAAAAAGGCTCTTGCGAAAGCCGGCCATCCTGGCCTTGCCCGTGGTGAGCAGGCTCTCGCGGCCCAGGAAATAGGTGGTGTCGGCCGGCGGATCGATGGGCACGCCAAGGTTTCGGGCCTGGGCCATGACGGCGGGCACGTCCGGGGTCTCCATGAAGCCGTAGCGGGCCACGATTCGGTAAAAGCCCTGGCCCATGTCCTGTATGTCCAGGCGGTCGGCCTCGGGGACGGTGGGCACGTCGGAGGCGGTGACGCTTAGGATCACGACCTTGTCGTGGAACACCTTGTTGTGCTTGTAGTGGTGGAGCAGGGTGACCGGCGTGCCCTGGGGCGACAGCGACATGAACACGGCCGTGCCGGGCACACGAATGGGATTTTTGGTCGAGACCTCGGACAAAAACAGCCGTAGCGGCACGGCCGTGGCCACGGACAGCCGGCGCAGGGCGGCCCGGCCGTCTTCCCAGGTGGCCATGGCCAGAACGATCAGGCCGGCGATGAGCAGGGTGAACCAGCCGCCGTCGGCCACCTTGAGGAGGTTGGAGCCGAAGTAGGCCAGATCGAAGGCCAAAAAGATCAAGACCGGGGGCAGCACGCGGTACAGCGGCTGTTTCCAGGTCCAGCGGGCCACGAAGAAGTAGAGGATGGAGGTGATGCCCATGGTGGCCGTGACGGCGATGCCGTAAGCGGCGGCCAGGCGGCTGGATTCGCCAAAGGCCAGGGTCAGGCCGATGCAGGCCCACATGAGGGCGAAATTGACTTCCGGAATGTAGATCTGCCCTTCCATGTCGCTGGAGGTGTGCACGATGCGCAGGCGCGGGCACACGCCAAGCTGGATGGCCTGGCGCGTGAGCGAAAAGACCCCGGAAATAAGGGCCTGGGAGGCGATGACCGTGGCCGCCGTGGACAGCGCCGCCATGGGGTAGAGCAGGGTGTCGGGCACGAGGCTGTAAAACGGGTTGGGGGCGATGGAAGGATCGAGCAGCAGCCCCGCGCCCTGGCCGAAATAGTTGAGCAGCAGGCAGGGGAAGACCACCAGCAGCCAGGAGCGCTGGATGGGCCGGCGGCCGAAATGGCCGAGGTCGGCATACAGGGCCTCGCCGCCGGTGATGCACAACACCACCGAGCCGAGCACCACCACCCCATGTAGTTGGTTTTCCAGGAAGAACTTAACGGCATGGATCGGGTTGACGGCCGAGAGCACCTGGGGAGCCAGCAGGATTTCCTTAAGCCCCAGCACGGCCAGCACGGCGAACCAGACGAGCATGACCGGGCCGAAAACCTTGCCGATGCCGGCCGTACCCCGTCGCTGGACGGCAAAGAGGCCAAACAGAATCAGGCAGGTGATGGGCATGACCAGGGGGGCAGCGGCGTCGGTGGCCACGGTCAGGCCCTCCACGGCCGAGAGCACGGAAATGGCCGGGGTGATGATGCCGTCGCCGTAGAGCAGCGCCGCCCCGCACAGCCCCAGAAAAGCCAGGACCGTGCGCACGTGGCGATGGCCGGCGTCCTTGGGCAAAAGTTCGATGAGGGCGAAGATGCCGCCCTCGCCCCGGTTGTCGGCGGCGGTGATGAAAAGCACATACTTGACCGTGATAACCATGGTCAGGGACCAGAAGATGAGCGAGAGCACGCCCAGAATGTTGTCCGGGGTCACGGCGATGGCGTGGATGCCGTGGAAACACTCCTTGATGGCGTACAGGGGACTGGTGCCGATGTCGCCGAAGACGACGCCGAGAGCGGCCAGGGTCAGGGCGGCGGTGGGCTTGGGGGCGTGGCCGCCGTGGGCGGCGCGGGGGCTGTTCAATCGGTTCTCCACGGACAGGGTGCTGCGGTCAGGCCGGAAGACGGCTGCCCGGGCGGGCAAACCGGGCCTTCATAGCGCCGGGGACGACGGCGGGCAAGAGGGCTGGGCCGCCTTGGGGGGCCACTAGGCGGCCGCCGCCAGCGTATCCGGGATTTCTTGACGCTAACGTGTCGGAATTGTCATTTTCCCGGCTGGTTCACGGAGCGCCCGGTCTGGTCGAGATAGAGCAGCGTGCCGCCCAGGATGGCGAAGGGGAAGAGGAGGATGTTGAGGCCAGGGATGAGCAGCGGCAGCCCAAAGCCCAGCAGCAGCAGGGGATTGCCGGCCAGTCGGCGCAGCCGCACGCCAAAGCGCTCTTCTTCCCGGCAAAACGGGTAGTCGAGGAAGTCCAGGGCCAGAAGCATGGCCGCCGCGGCCGGGGCCAGCACCTGCCCCAGGACCGGAATGAAGAGCAGCAGCAGCGGCGCGGCCATGACAAAGACCGCTTTCTTGATTTCCTCCAGCATCAGCCGGCCAAAGGATAGGGCCGGCCCCTGGCGTGACGCGCCGGCCAGGGCCAGCATCCGCCCGGCGATGTGGTCGTACAACGGCGCAGCCAGGATGTTGGCCGTGACCATGAACAGGAAATACATGATGACAAAGGCCAGGACGTACAGGATGTACTTGAAAACATGCAGGTACAGCCAGGCCAGCGCGCCGGCCAGTCCGCCGGCCTGGGCGTCAGGGGACCACAGGGCGGCCAGCATCTGGTCGCCGTGGCTGGCGAACACGGCAAAGCCCACGCCGTAGAGCGCCAAAGCCAGGGCAAAGGGAATGGCGCAAAGGCCCAGATAGCCTTTGTGGGCCAGGGCGAAGCGGATGCCTCTGGCGTGGGCGGCGAGTCCTTTGGGAAAGGCGGTCAGCATGGCGGTCGCCTCCTGGGAGCGGCTCTCCAATCAGTTTTCGTCGGCGCGCTCCGGTTCCGGGGCCGGCCGGTCCTTGGGGGCCAGGGAGCCGTGGTAGCCTTCGGCGTCCTCGGCCAGGGCGGCCTGGATGCGCGTTACCTGGAAGGGCATCCCCAGGGCGCCGAGGTCGATGCGGGCCTTGGCTTCCTTGACGGCATGGGCTTCGTTGTGTCCATAGACAACGACGTATTCCATCTCCGATACGCTTTTTTGGCGACGAAACCAACCCGATGTAACAAGCACTTTAGTGGCAAAATAAACGCGATACTTCTGCATGTTGCGTATAACTCCGGAAAAAGGGCGGCGGCAAGGACGGAATCGAGGCAGATTTGCCGACCGTCGAGGCGGCGGACACTACGCCAAGCCCGGCCGGTCGGCAAGTCCTGCTTCCCGGCTTGACCGGGGCGGCCGGGGCTTTCTACAGTCCTTTGCGCGCACGTCGCGCCAAGGAGGCGGCATGAAACGGGTGTTTTGGATGCTGGCGACCTGCCTGACGATCCTGTCCGGCGGCCAGGCCCTGGCCGAAGAGCCGGCCAAAATCCTGGTCACGGCCAAACGGCTGGCCTGCGCCTATAGCCAGGGCATGAACGCCGTTTTTACGCCTCAGGGGCGGGTGAGCCTCAAGCCGCCCCTTGATCCCAACACGCCGGGACTGACCATCGCCATCACGGACCGGACCAAGAATCGGGCTGTGCTGGAGGAGGATGCCCTGGAGACGCCGGGCGTGCTCATGGTCTCGCCGGCCGGATTGTCGGTCATGGCCCGCTACGCCGACGGCGGCGTGACCATGGTGACGGTCTATCCGGTCCATGCCGGCGCTTCGGACAATCTGCTCATGGTTTCCTCTCGCCACGGGGCCGGCAGTGAACCGCAGGTCTCCCAACGCTACGGATTTTGCCGCCCCGGCCAGGAAACACCCTTGCCGGCCGAACCGCCCGCGCCGCCGCCGGCCAAAAAGAGCGGCCACTGATGCCGGTGCGTCCAGGTTCAGGCTATTTCAGGGCCGTGGCCGCCGGCCTGCTTGGCCTAGCCCTGGTGCTGACGGGGGGGGCTGGGTCGGTCCGGGCCGATTTCGACGACGCCCTGCGCGCGTATGAGCGCGGGGACGACGCTCGGGCCAGACAGGAGTTGCGGCCGCTGCTTTCCGCGGATAATCCGGCCGCCTTCTGGCTGGCCGGCCGCATGGCCGAGGCCGGCCGAGGCGGGAGTCCGCCCGACATGGCCGAGGCGGCCAAGTGGTATCGCCGGGCCGCCGACGGCGGCTCGGTGCCGGCCATGCTGTCCCTGGCCGTGCTGCATCTGGAGGGTCGGGGCGTTCCCCAAAGCGACACCCGGGCCGGGGAGTGGCTGCGTAAGGCGGCCGGGCGCGGTTCGGCCCAGGCTTTGCTGCTTACCGGGGCCATGCGCCTGGAAGGTCGCCTGGGGCCGGTCTCGGACGGGCCGGGCTATCTGCGCAAGGCCATGGCCGCCGGTTCGGGCGAGGCGGCGGTGCTTTTGGGCGAACTCTATCTGGCCGGCAAGGTGGTCCCCCGCGATCCGGCCGAAGCCTACCGTCTAGCCCTTTTCGCCGAAAGCAAGGGCAAGCTTGGCGAGCCCTTCGCCGCCCGTCTCGGCCGACTGTCGGCCCAAGCGGCCAGCGAACTGCCGCCGGCCCAGGCCCAGGCCATCAGGGGTCGCGGCCCGGGACGGGACGCCCCGCCGCGCCAGGACGAGAAACCGGCCGAAGGGTACCGTACCGGCACGGGCTTCGTGGTCAGCCGGCTGGGCCATGTGGTCACCAACGCCCACGTAGCCGAGAGCTGCAAGAGCCTTGTGGCCATGGTGGACGGCAAGCCCGTGACGGCAAGCCTGCTGCGGCTGGACCCGGAACACGACCTGGCCTTGGTGCGATTGGCCGTGGCCCCGGACAAGGTCCTCGTCCTGCGCGAAGGCCGGGAACTGTCGCCGGGGACGCCGGTTTTTGCCGCGGGCTACCCGGGCGAGGCGGCGCGCACGGGCCGGATGCGCGTGACCTCGGGCCGCACCCGGGAGCTGGCCAGCGGCATGGGACCGGCCGGGGATTTGGCCGTCAGCGCCGAGGTCCTGCCGGGCAACAGCGGCGGGCCGCTCCTGGACGCCGGCGGCCGGGTGGCCGGGGTGGTGCGGGCGCGCCGCGACGGCGCGGCGGTGCGGGCCAGGGTGGGCGAGGGGCTGGCCGACGTGGGCTTTGCCGTGCCCCTGGCCTCGCTCAAGGCCTTTTTGTCCCGGGGGCAGGTTCCTTTTGTCTCGGCTCCCAGTTCCGGGGAACGCAACGTCATCGATGTGGAGCGCGATCTTGCCGGAGCGGTGCTGCCCCTTTTCTGCCGGCCCGGCCGGTAGCTGCGTCTTTGCGCTTTGGCCCGCACGGGCCGTTCTCCCGCCTTCTCACGATTCCAAACGGCCGCGAGCTTCTCGGCTTTTCCCGGCACGTCCTCGTAACCACCGGCGCTCATGCGGCGACAATGAAAAAGGCCGGGACCTTGCGGTCCCGGCCTCCGCGCCGGAAGAATCGAGGAGACGAACTAGAACTTGTAGGTCAGACCGAAAGCCACCTTCCAGGCATCGCCGGAACGGGACTTTTCAGCAAGGCGACGACCCCAGACGCTTTCCTGGAAGTCGCCGTGAGCCCAGCCGGTTTCCATGACGGCGGCCAGGTTCTCGTAGATCATGTACTTGTTGTCGAAGTTCACGGACAACAACTGCTCGTTCTGGGTCAGGTCGCGACCCATGGTGAAGTACGGGTTGGAGCCGATCAGGTTGTTGAGGTTACGCAGGGCAGCCGGGGAGTTGGTGCCACGGACGTAGTTGAAGGTCAGGCGATGGGTCAGCTTTTCGATGAACGTGATGTTGTTCAGCGTGGCGCCAATGCCCCAGTTGCCGACCGGAGACACGCCCATGTTGCCTTCCTTGGCCAGATCCTGCGAGTTATCGAACAGGAAGCTGTTGCCCGGACCCCAGTTGGGGCGGACCATCGGCATACGCTCGGAACCGTTGCGGGTGGAGCCGTCTTCACCGGTGGACCACCAGCCGTACAGCTGCGGGGTAAGGATGTCCCAGCCGGTGTACTCGACGCCGAGGTCAACAAACCAGCCCTGACGCTTGCTCTTCTTGCGGTCGGACTGAGCGCCGGCGCCGTAGATCACGTCAGCGTAGAACTTCACGGGATCAAGAGCGGTCACTTCGAAAGCGCCGCCAGCCCACCAGAAGGCGTTCTGGTCGTTCTTCCACAGAGCGGGGGACACGAAGGTGCCGCCGGAGACCAGGTTCTGGGCGAAGCCAGTGGTCCAGTAGTTGGCGGCGTCGCCGGCGACGGCGACAGCGCCCCACGGGGTGGCCTTGAAGCCATCAAGGGTGATGGGCAGGGCCAGGAAGTACATGTCCAGTTCGTCGGCGACCTGAGTGGTGGTGGTGTCGTAGGTCCGGTTGGTGTCGATGAGACGACCGAAGCCGGCGAGCACGCTCAGGGTCTTGTCGATGAGCGGGGCGCTCACGGTCAGCGCGGCGATGCGGTCGCCGCCGAAGACCGGGGAGGCATAGAACATCTTGGACTGGGGCAGGTCGACGTCCTGGAGACCGGCGGTCACTTCGACATCCTGGCAACCGGGCACCTTGAACTGCAGGAAGGCCTGGTAGACGTCGATGGAGACTTCGGGGTTGGCAGCGGTGAAGGTGCCCTTGCCCCAGGTGTTCTCAACGCGGATGCCCAGACGGAACTTCACGGCCTCGTTGGCCACGAAGTCGGAGCGCAGACGAAAACGTTCCCAGATCTGGAAACGGTCTTCGGTCTGGGTGCCAGCCTTTTTCCAGGTGGTGGGGCTGGTGGCGCTGGTCCACGAAGAGGTGTTCCAGCCGGTGAAGTTGTGGTTGGCGAAAAAGACGCCGTAGATACGGGCGTCACCGGTCATTTTGACTTCGGTGGCGGCCTGAGCGGAGGCGAAAGCCCCCAGCACGAAGGCGGCCACGAGAGCCAGGGCGGCAAAACGCTTCATAAAATCCTTCCTCCTTTCGTCTCTCAAAACATGTCCGGCGCGTATCCGGGGGAGGCTACCCCCCGGACATGAGAAACTATTACCCGAAGCCCCGGTGACAACGCAAGGGGTTGGTAAAAAATTTTTTACCGAGGTCTTGATTTGACACAAAAGTGACATGCTTTGAAAGATCGTCCAGAATTGTCACACGGTCCAGACGTCGATCAGAGGAAAGCATAATAGCTTGTGAATACAGTGTATTGAAATCGCAAAGCCGTGCGGAGGCCGGTCGCGGAGGCGGCGGTCGCCATTGAAACGGTCGGAATGTGTCGAGGATGCCCTTACAGCGTCGGGTCCGCGTCGGACACTCATCCCGGGCGCAGGCAGGCGCGTGCCCGCCAAGGAGAGGACGGGAGGCCTGAGTTCGGACTCCCGGGAAGCGCCCGCCGGCCACGGTCTGTATCCGTTTCGCGCGGCAGCGCCTGGAGACGCCAAGGCAGGCTTCGGGCCGTCCCGTTGCCGGCAAGGCAGACCGGCAACGGGACGGCCGTATGGCGGCGGCCATACAACATGAGCAGGAGGCGCGTCAGCGCAAGAAGAGGAACAAAGGACGCAAAAAAGGCGGCGAGTCGCCCCGCCGCCTTTCTTCCTCGAAGAGCGAAAGCTCTAGACGCAGCCGGTGGGCTTGGGCAGGCCGGCCATTTTGCAGGCTCCTTTACCCGGTCCGGAGGGGAACAGCTCGTAGATGTGCTTCAGCTTGAATCCGGTCACCTTGGACAGGATGCGCACCATCGGGGCGATGCCGTTCTTCTTGTAGTAGTCCTGCAGGAACTCGATGACCTTGTTGTGCTCGGGGGTCAGCTCTTTGATGCCCTCGGAGTCCTTCACGTAGTCAACCCATTCCAGGGTCCAGTCTTCAAACTTCTGCAGGAAGCCGTCTTCATCGACCTCGAAGGTTTTGCCTTTGTATTCAACAGTAGCCATGCGCATCCTCCTTAAACGGTTGATGATACAAGCGCCCGGCCGAGATTGCCTTGCAGCCGGGCGGCCCTACGCCTTCCCGCGTGGCGGGAGGCGTTACCCAGAATCAGAGCACCCTTGATGCCCGATGGGTCATGATTGGAGGGGAACCTGCACCGTTGGGGCGTCAGGCTCCCGCGTTACGTTTGAAACCGTAATCGCGAAAAACGGTTCCTGTCAACGGTTTTTCATCGAACAGGCGACAGCTTCATTTTGCTTTTGTAATAAATGACGCTTGGTTGCAATGAATTTTAAGGCTTAAGGCCGTTGCAAGGCCGCCAGTTCGTCGCGGGCAAACGTGATGGACGGGTCCAGTTTCAGGGCTGCTTCCAGATAGTGTTCGGCCAGGGGGCCGTTGCCCAGGCGGGCCTGACACAGCCCCAGGTTGGCCAGATCCATGGCCGAACCGGAGTCAAGCTCCAAGGCGGCGGCTTCGTAGCGTGCGGCCTTGAAATGGGCCACCCCGCGCAGATTGAAGTATTCCTTCACCTCGGGACACAGGCCGATGGCCCGGTCGAGGATGGGCACGATGTCCTCGAAACGGCCAAGCTGGGACAGGGCGTGGGCCTGATAGAAGGCGGCCAGTCCCTTGTCCTCGGCGCTTTGCTGGAGATTCTCGGCGCAGGCGAACTGGGCGGCGGCCGCCTCGGCGTCGCCCAGGCGCAGGGACAGCACGCCCTCGAAAAAGGGCACGAAGGGGGCGCTGGGGTAGACCTCGGCCAGGGCAGCCAGCCCGGCGTCGGCCGTGGCTGGATCGGCCTCCTCGGCCAACAGCCGGCCGGTGAAAAGCCCCAGGCTGGCGGCCGGAGTGCGCTCGCGGAACCAAAAGCCCGGGATGACGTTGTAGTTGGCCGAAAGGCCCAGCTCGGGATGGGTGGTGTCCACGGTGAGGAGCTTGTGGCCCAGCCGGCCCAGGGACTGGGCCAGCTCGGCCAGTTCCTCGGCGATGTCGGCCCGCTCGATGCTCGGCAGGCTCTCCAGCGCAACCAGCGGGCCGTCCAGGACCCAGGCCGCTTCGTCCAGGCTCGTGAACTTGGGCAGGCCCGAGGCCTCGTAGTTGCTGAGCGACTCGAAATCCCCGGCCAGCTGGGCCACTTCGGTCAGGGCCCGGATGGCGGCCTTGGCCGGCGAGGCGGCCGTGCCGGCGGTGAAAACGATCTCCGAGGCGTTGGGAAAGGTGGCCGGATCGTAGGCAATGGCGGCCACGGTGGGCACGGGCTGGCCCAGGGTGAAGTCCTTGAGCCAGACCTTGACGCCCTGGCTCTCGAAGGCGGCTAGGAGCTTATTGAGGACCGGGTCCTTGATGTCGGCCGGATCGATGGTCGGCATGACGCGGCGTTCGCGGTCGATGACGGCGCAGACATGGCGCTCGACCAGCTCGCAGGCCCCCTGGAGCACGGATTCCTCGAAGCAGTTGCCGGCGGAAGATCCGTTAAATTCGTTGAGAATCTTGAACCAGTCCAGGGGCACGGCCACATCCTTGCCGGCGGCCACGTCACGCACTTTGATGAAGCGCCAGGGGACCAGGTCGAGGATGCGCCGGGCGTCGGCCTCGCTCAGGTTCTCGCCTACGGACTGGAGGATGACGGACAGCGGAATGAGCGCGTCACCGTACTCGGCTTCGGCCTCGGTCCAGGTGGCCGGCAGGAAGCGGGCCTCGTCGCGCCAGAAGGAGAAGAAACTGTACCGTTCGGCCAGTTCCATCAGGGCCGAGGCCTCGGCCTGCTCGGGGCTGGCCCCTTTGCCCATCTGTTTGCGGGTGGGCATGACGCTGCGGGCTTCGTCGCCGCAGATGCTCAAAAAGACCGGAATGCCGAGGCGCCCGGTGTCGATGCGCCTGGTCTCGGCCAACACGCCCTGGCCCAGGCGGGCAAAGGCGGCCCTGGCCCGGGCGATGGTTTCCACGGGGCTGATGATTTTATCCTGGTCGAGGGTGTAGCCCTTGGGACGATGGGACAGGCCGGCGGCCTCGATGGTGTCGTGGGTCATGGCGTTTCCGATGCGAAAAGCGGATTGGGTCTCGTGTCGCGTCCACGAAAGGCACAACGGGCATTTCGTAGAGAACAGCCTAAAACCATGGAGTTGTCTTAAAAATTATACGCGTATTGTTAAGGGACGCGGCTCTAGGCGACCTTTTTCGGGGTCAGGCGGTAGAGCTGGCAGAGCTTGCGCTCGGGCTGGCCGGACTCGGGGTTGGTTTCCTTGAAGCCCACCACGCGCTCGGCGATGGCGAACTCCTCGTCGGCCATGGCCAGGAAACGGGTGGCCTTTCGGGTGTAGTCCTTGGCCAGGAGCACGGCGGCGTCTTTTTTGAGGGCGATATGGGCCAGCAGGAACTTCATCAGTCCACGGTAAGCGTCCTGCATGTAGAGCACCTCGGCCCCGAGGATGGCGTCGAAGCGCCGGCCCAGTCGGTCGGCCGTGAAGTCGGCCCGGGCGACCTTGGCCCGGTGGGCCAGGCCGTTATGCAGGATGTTTATTTGCGTAAAAAGCAGCGCGTCGGGGTGGATGTCGGTGAGCAGGGTGTCATAGCCGGCGGCGGCGGCGAAAAGTCCGGCCACGCCGATGCCGCAGCCGACTTCCAGGGCCGAGCGACCGGCCGGATCGCCCAGGCCGGGCAGGCCGTGGGCCAGCAGCACGGCCCCGGGCCATACGGCGGCCCAGTAGGGCAGCTCCACCGGGCCGTCGCCGGCGGCGGCGAGCTGGCGGTCAATGAGCGCGGCCACGTCGGCGATTTGCAGGAGCTCCAGGCGGGTGTCGCCCACGGCCACGGGTTCAAAGCAGACGTCGTAGCGGCAGCGAGCCGCGTCGAGCAGTTCGTCGAGGGGGGCGTCAAGAGCGATGGCTGTGTCCACAAATACTCCCATTGCGGTATGAATTTCCGGCAATAGCCCAAGAGCAGGGACAAGGCAAAGAAAAAGGGCCGGCTTTGCGGGCCGGCCCTTGCGATTTTCATTTGGAGCGGGAAACGGGATTTGAACCCGCGACTTCAACCTTGGCAAGGTTGCACTCTACCACTGAGTTATTCCCGCTCAAAGATCAGCTTGTGGAGGCGGCATCCGGATTTGAACCGGAGAATGGAGGTTTTGCAGACCTCTGCCTTACCACTTGGCTATGCCGCCTCGTTTCAAGGAGTCCGAGTATTTACTCGCTGCCGGCCCGGTTGTCAACGACTTTGTTCAACTTTTTTTCCGTCCGGTCCGGCTCGGCGGGGCGGCCGCCGTTGCCGAGGCGCATAACTGTCAAAATCCGGCCCGCTCGTCAACAGGAAATTTTCAATTTTTCAATTTTTGACCATAAAACACTGATATTAATTGCATATTTTTTCCATCCAAAAGCCGTTTTCGGGGCCGCTTCGGCCCGCATTCGGGGCGGATGTTGCGGGGTGTCCCGTCATGGGCCGGGATTTCCTGGGTTTTTCTTGGGCCTGACCGGCCCGGGCGGGACCTCATCGACCCGGCACCGCCAGTGCCGGCAGCCCGGATTGCCCTTGGCCGGCCAGCAGCTTCCCACGCTCCGAGGGCGGCGAATCTTCTTGTCGGCCAAGCTCCGGGCCGGCCCACCCCCATAAAAAGCCGCCGAGGCGGACCTCGGCGGCTTGGGGGATTGGGGAGGGGAACGCTTGCGAGGGGTCAGCTTTGCTGAATGGGAATGGAGCGGGCGGCGGCCTCGGCGTCGCGGGGCAGGGTCACGGTGAGCACGCCCTTGTCGAAGTTCGCCTTGGCCTCGGCCTCCTTCACCTTGCCCGGCAGCGGGATGACGCGGGAGAAGGAGCCGTAGGCGCGCTCAATGCGGTGGTAGTCGTCCTTCTTCTCCTCGCCCTCGAACTTCTTTTCGCCCCGCAGGATCAAGACGTCGTTCTCCACGGTCAGGGTCACATCCTTGGGATCAAGCCCCGGGAGTTCGGCCTTGACCGTGACCACTCCCTCGGCTTCGCTGACGTCCACGGCCGGGTAGGCCATGTCCCTGAACAGCGGCCCCAGGGCGGTTGCGGGTTCGCGCCAGAAGTCTTCCATGAGATCGGCCAGGCTCGCGGGCCGGCGCACGGCCACGGAGCGCTCGCGAAGACGCGGCAACAAATGCTTGAACATAGCCCATACCTCCTTGGAGAAATGGATTATGTAAACTTTATAAGCACGCCGTCCGGCCAGTCAAGGCACGGACGGCGTGTCGGGGTAGGGTCAGGACTTGATGGATTTGCCGGTCAACAGCTCCAAAAGCCGCCAGCTCTCCTTGGTGAAGTCGCCCTCGGTGTCGCTTAAAAAGACCACGGCCGAGCGGTCAGCCGGCGACATGAGGACCAGGGCGAAATAGCCGCCCGAGCGGCCGGCGTGGAGCACGTAGGCCTTGCCGGCGAAATTCATGACGTTCCAGAAATAGCCGATGTACAGCGCCGGGATGTCCGAGACGTGTTTGCGCGGCAGATGGGCGAAAAGCGCGGCCGGCAGGATGGGCGTCTGGACCAGGCCCAGGTTGGCGGCCGCGTAGGCGAGCAGGTCGTCGGCGGTGGAGCGCAGGGCGCCGGCCCCTTCCAGGCCCGTGACCTCCCAGTTGGGCACGACCTTGCCCTTGTCGTTGTGGCCGTGGGCCAGGCGGGCACGCTGGTCCTCGGACAGGGTCACCCGGGTGTCGGCCATGCCCAACGGGTCGCAGATGCGCTCGACCACGAGCTTTTCATAGTCCATCCCGGCGGTCCGGGCCAGGATGTAGCCGCTAAGGGCCGCGCCCATATTGCTGTAATAGAAGTTCTGCCCCACCGGCGCGATGGGCTTGGCGGTTTCCAGGGCGCGCAGGAGCAGGCCCGTGGAATAGCCGGCCAGGGGATTGGCGGGGTCCTTGGACGGCAGGTTGTCCGGGGCCACGGGCAGGCCCGAGGTGTGGGTGGCCAGATCGAGGTGGCTGACCCAGTACAGCGGCGAGTCCTTGCCGATGGTTCCCTCGGGCAGCATGAGGCGGATGGGGTCGGTGTCGCGCAGCTTGCCGGCGATGACCTCCTGGGCCAGCAGGATGCCGGTGAAGCTCTTGGTGATGGAGCCGATCTCAAAGAGCGTTCGGCCGTCCGGGGCCTTGGAGCGCGAGGATTCATCGCGCCGGCCGAAACCGTAGACGGCTTTCCCGGCCGGGCTGACGTAGCCGACCACCAGGCCGTGGACGCGACCGGAGCGGGTCAGCCCCTCGACCACATGGGCCGTGGTCTGGCGGCCGGGCAGGGGGGCGGCACAGGCTGGGCGCGGGGCGGCGGCTCCAAGGGCGGCCAGGACGAAAAGCATGGCGACGCAACGGAAAAACGGCATGGGAACGCTCCGGTTCAGGCGTGGTTGCGCAGTTTGAGTTCAATGGGGTGAGGGGCCAAGTAGGCCTGGTCCTTTAAATAGGCCACGTCGTATTTGCGGGTGAAGTGGGCGATGAGCGTTACGGGAACGATGAGCGGGGTAAGCCCCAGGCGGTAGTTGGCGATGACTTCGTTGAGTTCCGCTTTCTCGTAGGTGGTCAACACTTTTTTGAAATAGCCCATGGCGTGCTGGAGCACGTTGGCGTGCTTGGCCGGGGTGGCCGGCAGGGCCAGGGTTTTCATGAGCAGGGTCTCGTAGGCATGGACGAGGCCGTCGGCCGGCCATTTGCTGGCTTCGGCCGTGAGCCGGCCGATTTGCCGGGCCAGCTCCGGGCTGTGGGCCATGAACAGCAGCTTGTGCCCGGCGGTGAAGGCGATGAGTCGCGAAACCAGGGTCGAGCGGCCGTCGCCGGCCACGGCGTCGCGGAAGCGCTGCATGGCAAATATGCGTTCGATGAAGTTTTCCCGCAGCTTGTCGTCGTGGAGCCTCCCTTCGTCCTCTACCGGGATCAGCGGAAAGCGGTCCATGAAGGCCCGGGCGAAAAGACCGACCCCGCGTTCGGCCGGAGCACCCTTATCATTATAGACCTTGATCCGGGTCATGCCGCTGGAGGGCGACTTGGCCTTGAAGATGAAACCGCACAGTCGCTCCTCGGCCAGTTCGGCCACGCGCCCCGCTGCCCAGGCGTTCATGCGCTCGGTGAGATCGACGCCGGTCTTGATGGTGACCAGGCGCGGGGCCTCGGGGTCGCCGACCAACCGCATGGCTTCGCGCGGCACGCCCAGGCCGCATTCGACCTCCGGGCACACGGGCACGAATTCAAAATAGCGGCCCAGGGTATCGACGACGTAGCTGTCGCGTTTGTGGCCGCCGTCGTAGCGGACGGGATTGCCGAGCAGGCAGGAGCTGACCCCGACACGTATGGAATCCGACATTTTTTCCTCCAACCCCAATACGTCCGCCAGCCCAGTCCCCCCTTTTTCTTCGAATGGGGGGTCCGGGGGCCTCAGGCCCCCGGCCGCCGGAGGCATCTTCCCTCTTCGCAATTCCCGACTTGCTTGGGACGCTCTTTACGGCTACAGCCTTGCGGGCGTTTTCCGTATATACGGCCTTCGGGCCGGCATGGGAAGCGACGCCGCGAGAAATGGGGGAACCATGAGCCAGGTATGTGGACTTCGGGCCGTGTTTTTCGATTTCGGCGGCGTGTTGGCCGAGGAGGGCTTTCGCCAGGCGCTCATCGACATCGCCCGGGAGGCCGGTCGCGATCCGGCCGAGGTGGTGCCGGCGGCCTATGAGATGGCCTGGACCACGCGGTTCGTGGTCGGCGGCTGCGACGAGGCCGGGTTTTGGCAGGCCTTTCGCAAGGCCACGGGCATTGCGGCCGACGACGCGCATCTGACCGAGGTGGTGCTGTCGCGGTTCGTGCCCCGGCCCTACATGTTCGCCCTGGCCGACGCGGTGCGCGGCCTGGGCCTTAAGACCGCGATCTTAAGCGACCAGACCGAGTGGCTGGCCCGGCTTGACGCCCGGCATGACGTCTTTTCCCATTTCGATCAGGTCTTTAACAGCTACCATCACGGCACGTCCAAGCGCGAGGCGGCGTTTTTCGAGCTGGCCCTGGCGGCCATGGACGTGACGGCCGGGGAGTCTCTTTTCATCGACGACGCGGCCCACAATACGGAACTGGCCGCCCGACTGGGCTTTAAAACCCTTTTATACCGGGACCGGGAGTCGTTTTTCGCCGAACTGGCCGACCTGTGCCCGCCCCTTGGAGCGCTTTAAATGTATAAGCCCATTTGCGGCCTGGCCCGCGACGGACTGCCCATCATCGGCGTTTTCGCCCTGGCGACCCTGGTTTTCGCCCTGCTGCGCTGGCCTTGCCTAGCCACCATCAGCCTGTTGTCCACGATTTTTTCCTTCAATTTCTTCCGCGACCCGGACCGCACCTCGCCCACGGAAAACGGCATAGCCGTGTCCCCGGCCGACGGCGTGGTCTGCAAGCTCGGCGAGGCGGCGGACCCGATCACGGGCGAGATGCGCCAGGTCGTGTGCGTGTTCATGAACGTTTTTAACGTCCACGTGAACCGCTCGCCGGTCACGGGCGTGGTTTCGGAAGTGCGCTACATTCCCGGCAAATTCTTCAACGCTTCCCTGGACAAGGCTTCCACGGACAACGAGCGCAACGTCATTGTCGTCACCGATGCCGAGGGCGCGCGGTTTACCGTGGTGCAGATCGCGGGGCTGATTGCCCGGCGCATCGTCTGCCCGGCCAAGGCCGGCGATACGCTTTCGCGCGGCGAACGGTACGGCATGATCAAGTTCGGGTCGCGCCTTGACGTCTATCTGCCCCATGGCTATCATCCGGCTGTCGCCATGGGCCAGAAAACCATGGCCGGTGTCACCGTTTTGGCGAAAAAGGCCGACTAACCGGGCTTGCCCCGTTGACGATCACGTAGCGAGATGGAAGAAAAAGTCACCCAGAGCCGGGCTCGCAGGAGCGTGTATATCCTGCCGAACCTGTTCACCATGGCAAGCCTGTTCGCGGGCTTTCTGGGGGTGCTTTGGGCTATCGAAGGGCAGTTTGACATGACGGCCCTGGCCATTCTCTTCTCCTGCCTTTTCGATGGCCTTGACGGCAAGGTGGCCCGGCTCACCGGCACCAGCAGCGATTTTGGCGTGCAGTTCGACTCCCTGGCCGATCTCGTGGCCTTCGGCGTGGCCCCGGCCATCATGGTCTACCAGTGGCAGCTGGCCCGCTTCGGCCGCCTGGGGATTCTGGCCGCCTTCATGCTCGTGGCCTGCGGCGCGCTGCGGCTCGCCCGGTTCAACGTCATGTCCGGCAAGACCACCACCTCCAAGAAGTTCTTCGTGGGCCTGCCCATCCCGGCCGCTGGCTGCATGATCGCGCTGTTTTTCATGTTCGAGCGCTATCTGCCCGACGACATCGCCGCCGCTGTCATCCCCAAGGCCTGCCTCGTGCTCGTGTACGCCTTGTCCTTCCTCATGGTCAGCCGCGTGCGCTACGCGTCGTTTAAGGAACTCGGGCTGGTCAAGGCCCATCCCTTCAGCGCCATGGTCACGGCGCTGCTGCTTTTCGTCGTGGTCGCCTCCGAGCCCTGGCTCATGGGCTTCCTGCTCTTTTCCGCCTACCTCATCTCCGGCATCTTCTACACCTTCTTCATTCTGCCGCGCCGCACCAAGCTACGGGAGCCCCTCCAGGAGCTCTCATAACACCGTTATCCCCTTTTTGACATTTCTTGTCACTTGCCCCGGCCCAGGCCAACCAGAGTGCCTCGGCGCGTGCTCACGCGCGCCTGATCCTCTCCGCATAAGCGGAGAAAGGGGAGACCCTCATGTCCGACGACAACAGGGTATACATCTTTGATACCACGCTCCGTGACGGCGAACAGTCGCCCGGAGCCACCATGACCCGCGAAGAAAAAGTCCGCATGGCCCGCCAACTCGAAACCCTTGGCGTGGACATCATCGAGGCCGGTTTCCCGGCCGCCAGCGAAGGCGATTTCCAGGCCGTCTCGGCCATCGCCGCCGCCGTCAAGACCCCGGTGGTGGCCGCCCTGTGCCGGGCCCTGGCCTCGGACATCGACCGGGGCTTTGAAGCCATCAAGGGCGCGCAGCGCCGCCGCATCCACACCTTCCTGGCCACCTCCGAGCTGCACATGCAGCACAAGTTGAACAAGACCCCGACCCAGGTTCTCGACATGATCGAGGCGGCCGTTTCCCACGCCGCGTCCAAGGGCGTCGAGGTCCAGTTCTCGGCCGAGGACGCCTCACGCTCCGAACCTGCCTTCCTCGTTGCCGCCTGCGAGCGGGCCATAAACGCCGGCGCGACCATCCTCAACATCCCCGACACCGTGGGCTACGCCCAGCCGGCCGAGTTCGCCGAGCTTATCCGCCACCTCATGACCACCGTGCGCGGAGCCGGCGGCGTCACCTTCGCCGTCCACTGCCACAACGACCTGGGCCTGGCCGTGGCCAACACCCTGGCCGCCCTCCACGCCGGCGCGCGCCAGGCCGAAGTGACGCTCTCCGGCATCGGCGAACGGGCCGGCAACGCCTCCCTGGAGCAGGTCGTCATGGGCCTCAACACCCGGCCCAACTACTATAACCTGACCACCGGCATCGTCACCGAGGAGCTTTTCCCCTCCTGCCGCCGCCTGTCGGGCATCATCGGCCAGCCGATTCCGCCCTATGCCCCCATCATGGGTCGCAACGCCTTTGCCCACGAGTCCGGCATCCACCAGCACGGCGTGCTCAAGGATCGCCGCACCTACGAGATCATGACTGCCGAGAGCATCGGCCGCAAAGGCGCTGTGGTGGTGCTTGGCAAACACTCCGGCCGCCATGCTCTGGACGCCAAGGTCAAGGAACTCGGCTATGCTTTAAACGACGAAGAGCTGCTCGTGGTCTTCGTGGCCGTCAAACAGCTGGCTGACCGCAAGCAGCGCATCCTGGACGAAGACATCGAGGCCCTTATCCTCGAAAAAGTCCTGCGCCGCCCGGACCGCTACGCCTTGCAGTTCCTGTCCGTACACTGCGGCAACGTGGAACTCGCGCCCTTTGCCGTGGTCGAAATGCAGGTGGAAGGCCAGACCGTGCGCCACTACAGCGCCGGTTCCGGCCCGGTGGACGCGGTCTTTAACGCCGTCTGCCAGGCCGTGGGCCGCAAGCCCGACCTCGAAGAATACCAGATCAACGCCATCACCGGCGGCACCGACGCCCAGGGCGAAGTGACCGTGCGCATCAAGGACGGAACCGCGACCACTGTCGGCCGCGGCGTCCACGACGACGTCATCATGGCCAGTACCCTGGCTTTTATCAACGCGCTCAACCGTTTGGCCAAGAAGGAGGAGGAACGGACATGCCCGCAACTTTAGCCGAGAAAATCCTGCAGCAGCACTGCGATGAGCAGATTACAGGTCCCGGGCAGATCGTCCGTTGCCGGCTTTCCCTGGTCCTGGCCAACGACATCACCGCGCCCCTGGCGATTAAGTCCTTTAAAAAGATGGGCGCGGCCGGCGTTTTCGACAAAGACAAGGTCACCATCGTCGCCGACCACTTCACGCCCAACAAGGACATCGAATCGGCCGAACAGGTGAAGGTCTGTCGCGAATTCGCCAAGGAAATGGGCATCACCCATTACTTCGAAGGCGGCAACGTCGGCGTCGAGCACGCGCTTTTGCCCGAACTCGGCCTGGTCGGCCCGGGTGACGTGGTCATCGGCGCGGACTCCCATACCTGCACCTACGGCGGTCTGGGAGCCTTCGCCACCGGCATGGGCTCCACCGACGTGGCCGCCGGCATGGCCCTGGGCGAAACCTGGTTCAAAGTGCCGCCCACCATCCAGGTCATCCTCACCGGCACGCTGCGCCAGTGGGTCGGGGCCAAGGACCTCATGCTGGCGCTCATCGGCACCATCGGCGTTTCCGGCGCGCTGTATAAGGCCCTGGAGTTTGTCGGCCCGCTGGCTTCGGCCCTGTCCGTCGAAGGCCGCATGACCATGTCCAACATGGCCATCGAAGCCGGCGGCAAGGTCGGACTCTTCGCCGCCGACGACAAGACCCTGGCCTACGCCGCCGCCCACGGCCGCAAAGGCGACAAGGCCATTGCCGCCGATGCCGGCGCGGCCTACGAACGCGTCGTCACCATCGACGCCACCGGCATGGAGCCGCAGATCGCCTGCCCGCACCTGCCCGACAACGTCAAGCCCGTCTCCGCCGTGGCCGGCCTCAAAGTCGATCAGGCCGTCATCGGTTCCTGCACCAACGGCCGCATCGAGGACCTGCGCGAAGCCGCCGCCATCCTCAAGGGCCGCAAGGTGAGCAAGGACGTGCGCACCATCATCCTGCCCGCCACCCCCAACATCTGGCGCCAAGCCCTGGCCGAAGGCCTCATCGAGACCTTCATGGACGCCGGCTGCATCGTCGGCCCCGCTACCTGCGGGCCGTGCCTGGGCGGCCACATGGGCATCCTGGCCGGCGGCGAACGCGCCATCGCCACCACCAACCGCAACTTCAAAGGCCGCATGGGCAGCCTGGAAAGCGAAGTCTACCTCTCCGGCCCCGCCGCCGCCGCCGCCGCCGCTGTTGCCGGCGAGATCATTGATCCGGCCAAGGTGTAGTAGAGAGAGGAAGAATAAGATGCCTCCGGCGGCCGGGGACCTGAGGCCCCCGGACCCCCCAATAAGGGGAGGGTCGCTCGCGAGGCTTAGAGCATAAGGAGAGAGACATGTACCACGGTACTGCCCATACGGTCGGCGCGCATATCGACACCGACGCCATCATTCCGGCCCGGTTCCTGGTCACCACCGACCCGGCCGAACTCGGGGCCAACTGCATGGAAGGCCTGGAAGCCGGCTGGATCAAGAAAGTGAAGCAGGGCGACATCATGGTTGCCGGCGAAAACTTCGGTTGCGGCTCGTCGCGCGAACACGCGCCCATAGCCCTGCTCGGAGCCGGCATCCCGGTGGTCATCGCCCACAGCTTCGCCCGAATCTTCTACCGCAACGGCTTCAACATGGGGCTGGTGCTGCTGGAGATCGGCGACGACGTGAGCAAAATCCACGACGGCGACGAACTCAAGGTCGATGCCGATACCGGCGTCATCAGTAACGTCACCACCGGCCAGACCATCCAGTGCAAACCCGTGCCGCCGTTCATGAAAGGCATTCTCGACAAAGGGGGCCTCATCCCCTACGTCCAGGACCGCTTGGCGGAGCGAGTGTAGGTAAGAAGGAAGAGAAGAGTGCCTCCGGCGGCTGGGGGCCTGAGGCCCCCAGACCCCCCAAATGGGTGAAGGGGGACCGGCTGGCCGAGTGCACTCTCGCATAAATAATTTGCCTTCCATTCAGGGGGTCCGGGGGGATTATCCCCCCGGCCGCCGGAGGCATCTTCAATAATATTTTCGAGGTTAGCACATGCGTTACAATATCTGCGTCATGCCGGGCGACGGCATTGGGCCGGAGATCGTGGCCGAGGCGGTGAAGGTTCTGGACGTGGTCGGCAAGAAGTTCGGCCTGGAGTTCGCCTACACCCAGGCGCTTATCGGCGGCGCGGCCATCGACGCCGTGGGTGTGCCGCTGCCTGATGAGACGGTCGCGGCCTGCAAGGCGGCTGACGCCGTGCTGCTCGGCGCGGTTGGCGGCCCCAAGTGGGACGAGATCGACCCGGCCATCCGCCCGGAAAAGGGCCTGCTTGGCATCCGCAAGGCGTTGGGACTGTTCGCCAACCTGCGTCCGGCCAAGCTGTTCCCGGAGCTGGCCGCCGCCTGCTGTCTGCGCCCGGACATCGTGGGCCAGGGCCTGGACGTCATGGTCATCCGCGAGCTGACCGGCGGCGCGTATTTCGGCGAACCGCGCGGCATTGAGAAGCGCGGCGACGAGGAAGTCGGGTTCAACACCATGGTCTATGCCGAGCACGAAGTGCGCCGCATCGCCAAGGTGGGCTTCGAGACCGCCCGCAAGCGCGGCAAGAAGCTGTGCTCCGTGGACAAGGCCAACGTGCTGGACGTCTCGCGCCTGTGGCGCAAGGTGGTCCTGGAAGTGGCCAAGGACTACCCGGACGTGGAGTTGAGCCACATGTACGTGGACAACGCGGCCATGCAGCTCGTGCGCGCTCCGTCGCAGTTCGACGTCATCGTGACGGAAAACCTTTTCGGCGACATCCTGTCCGACGAAGCGGCGGTCATCACCGGTTCCATCGGCATGTTGCCCTCGGCTTCCCTTGGCGCGGCCAACCCGGGCCTGTACGAGCCCATCCACGGCTCGGCCCCGGACATCGCCGGCCAGGACAAGGCCAACCCCCTGGCCACCATCCTGTCCGTGGCCATGATGCTCAAGCATTCCTTTGACCAGCCCGCCGCCGCCGAGGCCATCGAAGCCGCCTGCGCCAAGGTGCTGGCCGACGGCTACCGCACCGGCGACATCATGGAGCCGGGCAAGACCCTGGTCGGCTGCAAAGCCATGGGGCAGTTGGTGGTCGAGCGTTTGGGATAGTCATTCTCGTTTGTTTTCAGCTCATTAAAGCGTCACGGGCAGGAGACCCCCTCGGGGCTGGTTCTCCTGCCCGTTTTTGCGTACAACGCGCGCGAAGCCGATGAAGGTTCTGACGGAACCCTCTTGCCACGCTATCGGGGATTCCAAAGGGCGAGAGCCCTTTGGCCGCCGGAGGCTTCCTCCTGATCCTATGGCCGGCTCCACGAAATAACTTCCAGCCAAACGACGCACTCCCCATGGCCAAAGTCAGTCTGCAAAATATTTCCAAGGCCTATGCCGGCCGCGACCTGTTTAGGGAATTCTCCCTGGAGATCCCCGGCGGTACGCGCCTGGCCGTGGTCGGCCAGAACGGCGCGGGCAAGTCCACGCTTCTTAAACTCATTGCCGGCGTGTCCGAACCCGACAGCGGCCGGATGGTCCTCTCCACCGGCGCGCGCCTGGGCTATGTGGCCCAGGAAATGGACGCTTCCGATCTCGGCATGTCGCTTTTAGCCTGGGTCATGGCCGCGCTGCCGTCCTGGAAGGAATTCTGGCAACGCTACGACGCGGCCGTGGCCGCCGGCGACGAGGCGGCCATGACGGCCCTGGCCCACGAGCAGGCCAGCCTCGAACATGCCCTGGGCTACAATCCCGAGCATCGGGCCAAGACCATCCTTTCGGGCCTGGGGTTTGAGGAAAAGCATATGGCCGGCCCCTTGTCCGGCCTGTCCGGCGGCTGGCGCGAGCGGGCCAAGCTCGCCCGGGTGCTCACGGCCGGGGCCGACGTGCTGCTTCTGGACGAACCCACCAACCATCTCGACCTCGAAGCCGTGGCCTGGTTGGAGGCGTTTTTGACCGCCTTCGAGGGCGTGCTCATCTTCGTGGCCCACGACCGGGTGTTTCTCGACCGCGTGGCTACCCACACGCTGTTTTTGGGCGAAACCAAGCCCATCTGGCGGCCCGGGTCGTTCTCCCAGTTTTTGGCCTGGCGCGAGGAGATGGAAAAGCAGTGGGAGCGGCAGGCTGCGGCCATCGACAACAAGATCAAGCAGCACAACGTCTTTATCGACCGCTTCCGCTACAAGTCGAGCAAGGCCCGGCAGGCCCAGAGCAAGCTCAAAAACGTGGAAAAGCTCAACAAGGAGATCGAGAGCCTGCGCGGCGACCGGCCCGACGTGCGCGGCCGCACCCTCGATTTCTCCCTGCCCGAGCCCGAGCGCTGCGACAAGACCGTGTGCGCCGCCGCCGATCTGGCCTACCACTGGCCCGACCGCGCGCCGCTGTGGCCGCCGCTCACCTTTCAGCTGTTCCGGGGCCAGAAGGTGGCGCTCGTCGGCCACAACGGCGCGGGCAAGACCACGCTTCTAAAGCTCATCGTCGGCGTCAACAAACCCAACGACGGCCGGCTGGTCCTCGGCACGGGCGTCAAGCTGGGGTATTTCAGCCAGCACCAGACGGAGATCCTCAATACCGAAGGCACGGTCATGTCCGAGATGCGGCGCATGGCCGGCCCCAAGGCCACGCATCTGGAGTGCTGCTCCACCCTGGGGCTGTTCCTTCTGGGCGAGGACTATTGGGACCGCCGGGTGTTCGAGCTCTCCGGCGGCGAGAAGTCGCGGCTGGTGTTGGCGGGTCTCTTTTCGGCGCGGGCCAATTTCCTGGTCCTGGACGAACCCACCAACCACCTGGACCTGGAAAGCCGCGAAGCGCTGGTGCGCGCCCTGGCCGAATATTCGGGCACCATCCTGATGGTCGCCCACGACCGTTATCTCTTGCGCGAGGCCGCCGCCGAGGTCTGGTCCGTGGGGGCTGAGGGGCTGGTCGTTTACGAGGAAGGCTACGCCGCCTACGAGGCGGCCCGGCTGGCCGAGGCCGCCGCCGCGTCCAAGGCCGAGGGGGCGGGCGCGGCCGAGGACAACGCCCAAAGCGCGCCCAAGCTGTCGCGCCAGGAGGACAAGGAGCGCAAGCGCCGGGTGGCCGAGCTGCGAAACGCCCTCTACCGCGACATCAAACCCAAGCGCGAGGCCTTTGAGAAGCTCGAAGCCGAGCTGGAAACCTTGCTGGCCAAGCAGTCCGAAGTCGAGGCCGTCATGGCCGATCCCGAAACCTACGCCCAGCGCGAACTGTTTTCCAAGCTCAGCAAGGAGTACAGCGACCTTTCGCGCGAAGCCGAGGATCTGCTCGCCCGCATGGCCGTCATGGAAGAGGAGATCGCCGATCTGGAGGCCCGCCGGGCCGCCCTGGTGGAGGATGTATGAGCGGGGCCGCCAAAGTTGTCGAGGTGGTGGCCGCCGTCATCTGGAAGGACGGCCGGTATCTCGGCGTCAAGCGCCCCGAGGGCAAGGCCATGGCCGGAGCCTATGAATTTCCAGGCGGTAAGATCGAACCGGGCGAGACGCCGGAGAAGGCGCTGGACCGCGAACTTTGTGAAGAATTGGGCATAAGGCCTGTCACGATTGCCTTTTTCCGCGAAAAAGCGCATGCCTACCAACACCTCTCGGTTCGTCTCCATTTTTTTCACGTCCGGGCGTATGACGGGGAGCCGCTCCCCTTGGAAGGCCAGGACATGGAATGGCTGACGCCCGAACAGGGCAGGACCAGACCGTTTCTGGAGGCCGACCGCGACATCGTGGACGCCCTAGTGGCCGAAACGGCTTGACCCGCCGGCTTATTTGCCGGCAATGCCAACCCCCCTTGAAGAGTTTTTGGGGAAAGGGGGCCCGGGGGAAAACCCCTTTGTGCAAAAAGGGGTTTTCCCCCGGTTCTTCCTTCCCCTCCCCAAAGGAGACGCTGTGCGGATCAGGGAGTTGATGGAGGCCAGGCGGCCGTTTGTTTCGTTGGAGTTTTTCCCGCCCAAGGAGCGTGAGGCCTGGGACGGGTTTTTCGGCGTGGTCGAGAAGCTCATCCCGGTGCGCCCGCTTTTCGTCTCCGTCACCTACGGGGCCGGCGGCAGCACCCATGCCCACACGCTGGAGATCGTCTCGCGCCTGAAGACCGCCTACGGCCTGGAGCCCATGGCCCATCTGACGTGCGTGGGCGCGAGCAAGGACAAGATTCGCGGTTTCCTCGGCGCCCTGGCCCAGGCCGGCGTGGACAACGTCCTGGCCCTTCGCGGCGATCCGCCCAAGGGGCAGGAGACGTTCGTGCCGGATTCCGAGGATTTCCAGCACGCTTCCGATCTCGTGGCCTTCATCCGGGCCGAGTATCCGAACCTGTGCCTGGGCGTGGCCGGCTATCCCGAGTGTCATCCCGAGGCCGTCTCGCCGCAAGAAGATCTGGAGCATCTGCGCCATAAGCTGGCCCTGGGCGGCAGCTTTGCCGTCACCCAGCTCTTTTTCGACAACGACCGCTATTTCGATTTCGTGGCCCGGGCCCGGGCCGCCGGCATTGACGCGCCCATGGTGCCGGGCGTGTTGCCGGTCCTCAGCCTGGCCAGCATCAAGCGGTTTGCCGCCCTGTGCGGCGCGTCGCTGCCGCCGGCCTACATGGCCGAGCTGGAAGCGGCCGATGCCGCCGGCGGCAACGCCGCCGTGGCCGAGGTTGGCATCGCTTACGCCCGCAAGCAGGCCCAGGATCTGCTGCGCCGGGGCGCGCCGGGCGTGCATCTCTACACGCTCAACAAGGCCGAGGCCGTGCTCTCCATCGTCTCGGGCCTGGAATATTAGTCGGGACACCGTCGGGGGCAGAGAGAAGAACCATATTGAAGCCGTTCCCGTTGCGGGTTTCCAAAGGGCGGCAGCCCTTTGGCCGCCGGAGGCTTCTCCCCCTGAACATCTCGCAACGCATTGACGACAATTTTCGCCGCGCTTCCTGTCGGGATGCGCTCGGTTGCGGAGTGCGGCACACACGCAGATTGCCTTACGGAGGATCGTATGGGCGGGGGCGAGTTGGTTGTGGCAGTGGCCGGCGCCACGGGCGCCGTTGGCCGTGAAATGCTCAAGACGCTGGAAGGTCGCGCTTTCCCGGCAACGACCGTGAAAGCCTTGGCGTCCTCGCGCTCGGCCGGCACTACCGTGCCGTTTGCCGGCGGGGAGCTCATCGTCGAGGAAATGACCGAGAAATCCTTTGAAGGCGTCGACATCGCGCTGTTTTCCGCCGGCGGCTCCACCTCGAAACAGTTCGCTCCGTTCGCGGTCAAGTCCGGTTGCGTGGTCATCGACAATTCCAGCGCCTGGCGCATGGACCCCGAGGTGCCGCTGGTGGTGCCCGAGGTCAATCCCGAGGACGTGGACTGGCACAAGGGCATCATCGCCAATCCCAACTGTTCGACCATCCAGATGGTGGTGGCGCTCAAGCCCCTGCACGACGTGGGGAAAATCAAGCGCGTCATTGTTTCCACCTATCAGGCCGTGTCCGGCACTGGCCAGAAGGCCATTGCCGAGCTGGAAACGCAGGTGCGCCAGCTGTTCAACAGCCAGGAACCGGACGTGAAGGTGTATCCGCACCAGATCGCGTTTAACTGTCTGCCCCAGATCGACGTCTTCTCCGATGGTGACTACACCTTCGAAGAGATCAAGATGATCAAAGAGACCAACAAGATCATGGGTGACGACTCCATCAAGGTGACGGCCACCACTGTGCGCGTGCCGGTTTTCTACGGCCACAGCGAGTCGGTCAACATCGAGACGGAAAAAAAGATCACGGCCAAGGAAGCCCGGGCCATCCTGTCCCAGGCTCCGGGCGTCGTGGTCTACGACAACCCGGCCGAGAAGATCTATCCCATGCCGCTGATGGCCGGCGGCGAAGACCCGGTCTTCGTCGGACGCATCCGCGAGGACAACACCATCGAAAACGGCCTGCACCTGTGGATCGTGGCCGATAACATCCGCAAGGGCGCGGCGCTCAACGCCGTGCAGATCGCTGAACTGCTCATGGAACGCGGCCAGGTGCGCGTTTAGGCGGGGAGAGGGAAGAGAAGATGCCTCCGGCGGCCAGGAGAGGCTCTGCCTCTCCTGGACCTCTCCGCCGGGGGCCTGAGGCCCCCGGACCCCCCAATTGGGTAGAAGGGGAGCGTTGGTGCGGACCATGGAAAATGGCGCCGCGACAACGCGCGAATGGTGCTTGCTAAGGCCTCGGAAGCGGGGCAAACGGGGGAAACGGCCGAGCGTCGTTTCCCCCATTTTGCATAGAAGGAGTGTCCCATGCCTGAGATTGCTGACGCCCAAACGTATTTGGAACGCCTGCTGGCCGCGCCGCGCCCCGGGGGCGAGGGCGTGCTGGCGTTTTACGACCACCGTATCGGCGTCATCGGCAAGGACCCGCGACTCATGCTCATGCCGCTGGACGACCATCTCGTCCACCGGGGCGACGGCGTCTTCGAGACCCTCAAATACATTGGTCGCAAACTGTATCAGGTGAAGCCGCATTTCGACCGCATGGCCCGCTCGGCGGCGGCGATCCATCTTGATCCGCCGTGTTCCTGGGACAAGGTCGCCAAGCTGACCCTTGACGTCTGCCGGGCCGGCGGCGTCGACGACGGCATGGTGCGGGTGCTGGTCGGACGCGGCCCCGGCGGCTTTGGCATCGACCCGGCCGAATGCCCGACCCCGAGCCTGACCATCGTGGCCTACCGCTTCCACCCCCGGCCGGCCGTGTCCTTTGCTCAGGGCGTCACCGCCTTTCGCACCTCCATCCCGGCCAAGCAGAACTACCTGGCCCGCATCAAATCCATCGATTACCTGCCCAATGTGCTCATGAAGCGCGAGGCGACCGCGCGCGGCGAAGATTATCCGGTCTGCTACGACGACAAGGGCTTTCTGGCCGAAGGGGCCACGGAAAACATCTGCATCGTGGACGCCGCCGGCCGCTTCGTGGTGCCGGAACTCACCAACGCGCTGACAGGCACCACCTTGCTTCGGGCCGTTGAGCTTATGGAGGGCGAGATGGAAGTGGTCTTTACCGGCATCCGCGAGGAAGACATCGCCACGGCCCGGGAAATGTTCATCCTCGGCACCACCAACGATTGCCTGAGCATCGTGCGCTACAACGGCGTCCCCGTCGGCGACGGCCGGCCCGGGCCGGTGTCGAAAGCCCTCAAGGAACGCCTGGTTGCCGACATCGCGGCGAACGGGACGGCATTTTAGGGTAAGCGAGAAGACCTTCTGTTTTAACGACATACGGTGTAATTACCCACAATGTGCGGGTATTCGTTACTGCGTTGCCGCCATGGTTCGACTGGGAGGACAAAGGGATGAAAATTGAATCCATAAGGCTGCGCAATTTCAAATCCTTCCAGGACGCCGAACTCTCGGACCTGCCAAGCTTCTGCGTCATTGTCGGCGCCAACGGCACGGGAAAATCGACCATCTTTCAGGTGTTTGGTTTTTTGCGTGATGCCATGGCGAGCAACGTCAATGTCGCTTTGGCCAAGTTGGGCGGCAGCCGGGGATTTCAGGAAGTCCGCAGCCGAAACGCCCAGGGTCCCATAGAGATTGAATTGAAGTTTCGGGCTGGCACAGAGAGTCCGCTGACGACCTATTTCCTGCAAATTGGCGAACACAACGGCAAGGCCATCGTTGAACGGGAAATTCTCAAATATCGCCGGGGCAGTAGCGGTCAACCCTGGCATTTTCTGGATTTCTCACGTGGCCAGGGGACAGCGGTCACCAATGAACTGGAGAAAACCAACGATGTTCGGGAATTGGACAGGGAAGAGCAGAAACTGAAATCAGCTGACATCCTGGCCATAAAGGGGCTGGCGCAATTTGAACGTTTTCCGGCTGTGATGGCGCTGGGCAATCTCATAGAGAACTGGCACATCTCGGATTTTCATATAAGCAAGGCCCGGCCGGAACAAGAGGCCGGCTATGCCGAGCACCTCTCCCGGGAGGGCGAGAATCTATCGCTTGTCATAGAATACTTGTACAAGAATAAGCGAACGGCCTTCGACAAGATCTTGTCGCTGCTGCAAATGCGCGTCCCCGGCATTACAAGCGTCGAGTCGAAGACAACGGAAGAAGGCCGAGTCTTGTTGAAGTTTCAGGATGGGGCGTTCGAGGATCCCTTTTTAGCCCGTTATGTTTCCGACGGCACCATCAAAATGCTCGCCTATCTGACGCTGCTCTATGACCCGGCCCCACATCCCCTCCTGTGTGTCGAGGAGCCGGAAAATCAACTGTATCCGAAACTGCTGTGGGAACTCGCCGAGGAGTTCAGGGCCTACGCGCACCGGGGCGGCCAGGTTTTTGTTTCGACGCATTCTCCGGATTTTCTCAACGCCGCCAAATTGGACGAGGTTTTTTGGCTCATCAAGACCAAGGGCTATACCCAGATTCGCCGGGCCAGGGATGACCAACAATTGGCCGCATACATGGCCGAGGGCGACCAGATGGGCTATCTTTGGGAGCAGGGTTTTTTTGAAGGGGCGGACCCTCAATGAAAACACTGGTCTTTTTTCTGGAAGAGCCATCGGCCAAGGCCATGCTGGAGGGCATATTGCCTCGGATTCTGCCACGGCAGTGGCTTGTCAGATATATCGTTTTTCAAGGAAAGCAGGATTTAGAGAAGAACTTGACTAAGAAGATACGCCATTGGCGAATGCCGAATTCCGTGTTCATCGTGATGCGAGATCAAGATGCCGGCGACTGTCGTGCTATTAAATCAAGGCTCAATCTTCTGTGCGAGGGAGCCAAAGACAAGCGCATACTCGTTCGTATTGCTTGCAGGGAGTTGGAAAGCTTCTATTTGGGTGATCTCGCAGCCGTTGAGCAAGGACTCAACCTTTCGGGATTACGAGGCTTGCAACAAAAGAAAAAATACCGAAATCCCGACAGTCTGGGGTCTCCGTCAAAAGAACTTTCCATGCTGACGGGCTATGCCTACGAAAAATTGTCTGGTTCGCGGGCGATAGCCCCTTTTATGGCCCTTGATCATAATTGTTCGAAAAGTTTTCAGGCCCTGCTCACCGGCATTCAAAAAATGGTGGCGGCGTAGCGCAAGACCCGGGCGTGGGGGCCGATATACGTCGTGGAGCGACATGATGCGCCGGCCTGGAAACAGGCCGGCGCGTTCTTTTTCATGGGATCAGCGCCAAGATGCTGGCCGTCCGGCTGCGGGCAAGGATTATCGGGGCAAGACCTTGTCTCCCGGAACCGTTCGCTTCGCCAGGTGGGCGGCCAGGGCCTCGGCTACCTGGCGGCGGCCGGCCAGGTTGAGATGCTCGCAGGCGTAGTCGCGGTCCACGAACTGGTCCTCGGGCAGCAGCGCCGACAGGTCCAGGCAGTCCACGCCGGCCTCGGCCAACGTCCTGACAACGCGCCGGGCGCTGTCCGAGACCGTGGCCGCGAACTCCCCGCCCACAAGCGACATGCCGCCTTCCACGTCGATGGGCGTCAGGTAAAAAAGCGTCGTCACACCGGCCCGGGACAGCCTGGCCGCCGTGTCCAGCAGGTGGCCGATCATGGGATGGCTGGCCGGGATGTCGGTCATGTAGTGCTTGATGAAAAGCTGCCGGCGTTTGGCCTCTTCCGGGGAGAGGCCGGGCTTCGTCGCGGCCATGAGCCGGTTGCGCCGGGCGTTGATTTCCCGAAAGAGCGTTTCGTGCCCGGAGGCGTCCCGACGCGTGCGCGCCGTCCACCAGACGGCCGGGTCGCGCTCGCCGGACACCAGCCAGGCCGGCACGTCGGCCAGGGTCGGCGGCGAAGCCAGAAGCCGCAGATAATCGACGGTGGCGGCGTACATCCAGCGCGGTGTGAAAAACCAGTCATCGGAAAACGCGCGCAGGTTGATGGAAACAATAGCCAGCCGCGGCCGTTGTTGCGCCTTGGCAATGAGCTCGGCGTATTCCCGAAAAAGGGTCGCCGCGTAGCCCGGGCCGCTGACGGGGTGGATGGACAGGCCGCGCAGGTCGCCAAGCATCGTGGCGATGGTGGTGCGCGGTTCGTCGTCGTTGTGACCGCCCATGACTGAGTCATTGAAATAGACCGCCGCGACATCGCCCTTGTGGAGGGCATCCCGAAAAGCCAGGGCTACGGCGTTATGGTAGGCGTCGGTGCGTTGCTGTTCCGGCGCGCTGTCTGGAGGCGTTGTTGCGCCGATGGTCACCAGACTTTTGTAGCCTGTGGACAGGCTGCGATGGCCATGCCCGAGGAGCAAGGCAACAAGGAAAATTGTTGCGGCGACAAGGACGCAGAGAAAACAAGGAGTGCTATGCTGGCGTTGCATGAAAACAGGTTCTCGGCTTCCGCTTGACCGGGCTATTGCTGCCACTACGCCGTTTCAACCTGGCATGGTTTGCTGCGGCGGGGGAACCTTTCCGGCGTGGAAAGCATCCATGCCACACCATTGGGCCAATGTCCAATGGGGGACGAAGCCCGATTTGAGGGTGGGCTGGAAACGGCGCCCGGTCCTGATGCAGGCGCAAGGCGGCTTATCCCGGGACAAGCCGGGCGCGGGGGATGGGGCCGACATGACCGGCCGGGCTCAGGCAAGCGGTGCGCGCCGTGGCAGGCTAACGCTTCGGTCCTTCTCAAAGAGGTTAGTTTTTTTTCAGATAAATAAGGGCGTTGGCTTGTTGTTCATGAAACGCCATGAGCGCTTTTCGGGGACGCGCTATTAACGCCGCTGCATGGCGTCAAGCAGCCAGTTCGCTCCTGGGGCGGCGTTGTCGCGGGAAAAGGTCCAGCGCTCGCGCAGAGTGGTGTTTTCCGTGGCGCCGGGCTGGCGGGCCAGCACGTCGTAGTCCACCACCATGACGGTGCGTCCAGGCGTTTCCCGGCGTTCGGCCAAGGCGGCGTTTATCAGCAGGATGTCGGGGCGGCCGGCCGGCGTCTGGGGCAGGGTGTTTTGGAGTTCTGCCAGATAGGCCGGGCTGACAAATGAGGCCAGATCGCCGAAGTCGCGGCCGCCCAGGGAGGCGGCGATGCGGCTGTAGGCCATTTTGGCTCCGGCCAGGAATTCCTCGTCCGAGCCGGCCGGCGCGTTGGCCGGGGCGGGCGGCGCGGCCTGGCCATCGGCCCGGGCCGGCGTGCCCGGGCGTTTGTCCGGCGAGCGCAGCATGTCCCAGGTGGCCTGGGCATTGGTGTACATGTCGGGTCCGCGCCGGGGCGGCTGATTTTGCGGCGGGGCGTCGTCGTCGCGGTCGTCCTGGTCATCGGAGCGAGGCGGGGCTTGGGTCTGGTCGCCGTTTTTGTTGCGACGCCCTGACAAGACCCTGAAGAGCACGAACATGGCCAGGCCGAGCAGGATGAGATTGATGAGCAGATTGCCGGAATCGAGGCTGGCATCGGCGGCGGCCTGGGCCGTGGCCGGGACAAGGACGGCGGCCGAGGCGGCCAGGCCCAGGGCGGCCTTGGCGGGCGGCATGACGTGATTTTTCATGGTCAGATAGTGGCAAAGGCCGTGGCCCAAGTCAATGCGTGCAGCGACGACACGTCGCGGCTGCGCCGAGCCAACCAAACAGCATGGCTCGCACCCCCTTGCCCCCTTTCAGGGAGGTTCCGGGAGGGGGTTACCCCCTCCCGGCCGCCGGAGGCATTTCTTCCGGTCCGCTCACTTAATCATCCCGGGCCATGGTGACAGTCGGTTTGGGGCTGCCGGGGCCGGCGGGGCGGGGGTATTCGCGGTTGTAGAGCTTGCGGTAGAGCTTGCGCCCTTCCTCGAAGCCGGGGCTGAGTTCCAGGGCTTTTTCCACGCTCACCTTGGCCGACTCCACGTTGCCCATGAAGTAGTAGGCCTTGGAAATGTTGAAATGGATGTTCTCGTCTTCGGGCGTGAGCGTCAGGGCCTGGGTGTAGGCATGGAGCGCTCCGGCCAGGTCGCCGCTTTTGCGCAGCTTGACCCCCAGGGAATTGAAGGGGTTGGGCGAGAGGGGATCGTATTTGAGGATCTCGATGAACAGTTCCTTGGTCTCTTCCAGGCGGTTGAACTGGGCATGGACCTCGGCGGCTTTTTGCAGGTAGCGCTTGAATTCGTCGAGTTCGCCCTTGGCCTTGTAGGCGTCGGCCAGCCCCTTGTAGGCTTCGGCGAAGAGGTCGTTTATTTTGATGGCCTTTTTAAAGGCGATGATGGCTTGGCCGAATTTCTGGCGCACCAAGCAGCGGCAGCCCATGTCGTAGTATTTCTGGGCCTGGCTTTGTTCGGAGATGATTTCCTCGAAAGCCTCGATGGCGTCGTCGAAGTTGCCGGCGGCCATCATGTCGCGGGCGTCGGCGATCTGCTGTCGCTCGATTTCCGTGACCCGTTCCACCTGGCAGCCGCGCAGGACGTGCTTGGCGAAGGTGTCTTCGGAGTAGGGGCGCAGGATGTAACCGGCGCAGCCCTGGGCAATGGCGTCAAGGACTTGGTCGCGGCTGGTGTTGGCCGTGACCATGACCACCGGCACATCGCGCAGGCGCAGGTCGCGGCGGGCGGCGCGCAAAAACTGCATGGCGTCCATGTCCTCGATGTGGCTGTCGACGAGCACCATGTCGGCATGGTTGGCGGACAGAAAGGCCAGGGCTTTTTGGCCCGAAGCGAAGACCTCCACCCGCTGGGGCCGAAAGGAGGCCAGGGAGCGCCGGTCACGCCGGGCGTTGTCCTCGTTTTTGGAGACGATGACGACGGTGTCGAAGAGGATTGGCGAAAATTCCATGCTGGACGCCCCTTGGGTTCGCGCGTCAGGAGGCTGCCGGCGCGTGCCGCTCGAAATACCAGGTCCGCAGCGCCGCAAGATCAGGCGTGTCGGGCAATTGGTCAAACAGTCCCTGGACATGGCCGCGCGCAAAAAACTGGTTTCGGGTCCAGGGATAGGCCATGTCGTGGATCCAGCTGAGGATCAGCAGGGCGAAGTCGGTGGCGGAAGCCATGTTTTCGTAGCTGCCAAGCTTGCCGGCCAGGATGTCATCGACGATGGACGGGCTGTAGCGGCCGGTGTCGGGCTGGCCCAGGAACACCACGTCGTCCTTAGGGCCGTCGGCTCGAAAATGGTCGAGCATGATTCGGACGATGTCGAGCTTGTCGGCGTCGCGGAGAAGGCGCGACAGGGTCAGTGCCTCGGGATCGTCACCGGAAAGCAAGGCGGCGGGCAGGAGGCGGCGGTTGTGCACGACGATGGCCATGCGCACAAGGGTGCGATCACGACGGGACAGTTGGCCAAGGCCGTCGTGGCGGGACAGCGTTGCCGTGCCCAGGCGGGCGTGGTTGACGCTTTGGCGGTCGCTGAAGGTCTTGTAGCGCCGGTACTGGGGGAAACGTCCGACGTCGTGGCACAGGCCGGCGATGGCGGCCAGTTCACGAAGACGCGGCGACAGTTCCAGGCTTTCGGCCAAGGCGGCCGCCTCGTCCATGACCCTGCGGCAGTGCAGGCGCTTGAGTTCCAGATGGCCGGCGTCCTGGGGGGCATCGTCGGCCAGGCTGCGGTAATAGGCCTCGAACCAGGCCGAGGCGGTCTCAAGGAGTTCAGACATGGGGCTCGTTGCCGGCGTCGGCGTGATCCACGGCGTCGGCGGCTTGGCGGTTCAAGGGCGTTTTCGGGGTTTCGACAGGCGCTTCGGGATCGGGTTCGTCGAACTCCTTTTCCCGCAGCGGGCCGCCCGGGCCAAAAAGCCAGCGCAAAAGCCAGGCCATGCCGCCGAGGATGGCGGCGATGAAAAGCCCCTTGAAGGTGACGGACCAAAAACCCTCTTCAAGGCCCGGCCCAAAGGGCCAAGTCTTGTGCCAGCTCGGTTCCACGGCAGAGGCGTAAAAAAGAAATTTGTCGAAAAAACCCATGTATTGCTCCATCGCCGCGCTTGCGGCATCCCGCCTGACTTACGCGGGTTCCCGCCTCCACGCAAGGAGGCGGGGCGGGGCGGCGATTGCCTTTTTTCGCGATTCCACCTAGTTTACGACAAGGCGCATCCATGCCCCTGGCCCGTTGGCGACTGCGGCGCTGGGGGGGAGAAGGACGCGTCGCCGGAGGCCGACATGCGCGTTTTGGTCGTTGAGGACGATTTCACCAGCCGTAAGATTTTGCAGAAGATTCTCGGCCCGTACGGCGAGGTCGATATTGCCGTCAACGGACTTGAGGCCGTGGAAGCCTTTACCCAGTCGTTAAACGACGCCAAGCCCTATGATCTGGTGTGCATGGACATCATGATGCCCGAGATGGACGGCCAGACCGCGCTCAAGCGTATCCGGGCCATTGAGAAGGAGCGCGGCGTCGCGCCGACTGGCGAAGCCAAGATCATCATGACCACGGCCCTGGATGATCCTAAAAACGTGGTCGAGGCCTACTACAAGGGCGGAGCCACGTCGTATGTGCCCAAGCCCATCGACAAGCACATGTTGCTGCACCTGATCAAGAACCTGGGGCTTATCGACTAGTTTTTTCCGTCCGTCCGTCCGGAGTGGGGGCGGTCGGACGTCGCGACGGTTCAAGGGCTTGCGCCGCCAGGGCGCGAGCCTTTTTCATGGTCGTCCCGGGCCATGTTTCCGGGCGGCCGCAGCCCTCCATGCAACAAAAAAGCCCCGGCCCGCCGTTTGGCGGACCGGGGCTTTCGCTTCCATATAAGGATGCCGGGCTTGGCCTAGGCTTCCTTCTTGATCTTGGACTTGCTCATGGACAGGCCCATGCCGCCAAACATGTCGAAGATCGCGTAGCCGTACCACATGGTGTAGACGACGTAGAAGATGAGCAGACCGGCCACGGTGGGGATCTTGCTCAGGATGTTCTCGGCCGGGATGCCGGCGAAGTTGTAGGCCGGCTCGATGGCCTTCTGGTTGACCATGTTGACGACGTTGGCTTCCTCGATCTGCTTGACCTTCTGCAGGGGCTTGATCATGGCGTTGAGAAGCGTCCACCAGCCCTTCATGGCCGCCTTGCCGTCCATGCCGTAGGCGGCGGTCAGCTTGTCGGTCTCATCCTTGTAGAGGATGTCGGAATCGGCCACGACCTTGCCGAGCATGGCTCCGAGATCGGCGGTGACGACGATGCTGTCGCCCTTGGCCTCGCCCTTGGCGCCGACTTTTTCCAGCAGCAGCACGGAGGTCTTGACGTCCTCGGGGGACTTCATCTTGACTTCGACGTTGACCTGCTTGCCGTCAAAAGCTTTGACGGACTTGGCCACGGTGGGGATGAAGTAGGACGAACCCTTGGACAGCTTGTTGAAGAGGTCGTCGGAGAAATCCAGACCATTCTGGCCGCCCGGGAACACCGGGGAGAAGATCAGGATGAACACGGCGATGAAGCTCAGCATGAGCAGCGCGCCCTTGCCGAAGAGTTTCTTGTCGGTGATGATCATGGCCCTTATCCCTCCTGGCGCAGGGCGCCGATATTGGCAACGAACTTGCCGATGACCCACACGCCGAACAGGGCGACCACGATCCAGAAGACGATGTTGCCGACATATTCGATGCCGTTGACCATCTCCTTGGACATGTCCAGGTACTCAAGCTCGACGAACTTTTTGGGCAGGGTGGAAACCCGGTTGATGAAGCCGGCGATGATGGACATGGCGTAGAAGCCGCGGATGTGGATGCCCTTGACGACCTTGGTGGTCAGGGCGCCGATCTGGATGCCCAACAGCGAACCGAGCAACATGCCCATGGCCAGGGTGTAGAACACGTAGCCGTAGATGGCGTACTGGGCGATGGCGCCAAGGCCCGCGGTGAAGATGATCTGGAGGATGTCGGTGCCGACGGTGGTCATGGAGGACACGCCGAAGACGTAGACGAACATGGGGAAGGTGATGAAGCCGCCGCCCACGCCCATGAGCGCGGCCAGGATGCCGACGATGACGCCGCCGGCGGCCACGATCCAGCCGGAGATGCGCTTGCCGCCGGGCACGAAGTCCTCGTCGAAGGAGATCATGGGGGCGATGTTGAGATTCTGCAGCTTCACGGCCATACCGGTCATGCCGGAGGGGCCGCCGTGGCTGCCGCCGTGGGAATCGCCACCGGTATCCTGCTGGCGGGAGGCCTTGAGGAAGTCAAAGAGGGCATAGAAGCCCAGGAAGCCGAGCAGCACGGCGTAGATGGAGCTGATGAAGAATTCGGACAGCAGCGGGTCCTTGTTGTACAGGCCCTTGTTGATGGCGCCGCCGATGAACGTGCCGCCGCCGGAGCCGACCAGGAAGGCGATGGCGAGTTTGACCGAGACGTTGCCGAGCTTTTTGTGCACGGCCGTGCCCATGATGGCCTTGGCGAAGATGTGGAAGAGGTCGGTGCCGACGGCCAGGATGCCCTTGACGCCGGCGGCCATGAGCGCCGGGGTGATGATGAAGCCGCCGCCCGCGCCGATGCAGCCGGTGATCAGGCCTGCGGCCAGACCGACGGCGATGGAGACCAGGAAGATCTTGGTGGAGTAAAAGGCCGGACCATAAGCGGTCTTGCTGCCGATGAAGTCGCCGGCCTCGACGAAGGTGACGGCCAGGATGGGCAGGGCCAGGATCATGAGGAAAAGCAGTTTTTTCCGATTCTGGATGATGGACGTGGACACTTCCATGTCCCACTTGGCGTGCGCAATCGACGCCGCCTTCAGGAACTCGAAGACTTGCCTACCGAACCCCATTGTTGCTTCCTCCGTGTTGAAAAGCCTTTCGCTTGTCCGCCGCGCGATTTCCCCACCCCGCGACGCCGTATGCCGTAAAATAACCCCAGCCGTCCACGTTCCCGTCATTTCGCCTGGACTTGCGCCCCGAGCACTTCCCCGACGGCGGCCTTGAGCCGTTCGAAATCGCCGCCTTTTTCCACCTGGCGGTGGCCCAGTCCGGCGGCGTCTGCGCCGGCGTAGACATGCAGCACCACCGCCAGGTCCGGATAGAGCCGGGTCAGCAGCGGAACCAAGGAGCCGCCGTCAGGGTCGGCGATTTCGTCGTCGAGCACGAGCAGGTCCACCCCGACCGGCGAAGCCAGCCGCATCAGGACTTCGGCGCCGGAGCCGGCGGTGACGACGCCGTAGCCCTCGCGCGCGAATTCCCGACGCAGCAGTTCGCGGATGTTGGCATTGCGCTCGGCGATGCACAGGGTGGCCTTGGGACGATTCACACAGTGCTCCATGACAGGATTTTGTCCTTCCAAAGGCAAACGCCGTGCCAAAACGAGTTCCGGTGGAATATTTCCAACAGACCGTATTCGCAGGCGTTTCATGACGGTGGCAGCAACGTGTCGGAAAGGTGGCGAGGCAGCCCTGTCAGCTTTTTTTACAGGCTGTCAAAAGCCGAGGGGGTGTCAGGGTTTTTGCCGCCGTTGCCGTGCGGCGGGTCGGGCCTTGTCTGGAGGTGACGTGTAGGCGGGCTGGTTCGGGCTTTGTCCGCGCATGGCGCATTTTGTCGGCGTAGCCTTGCACGATGCCTCGGCGCATCTGCCCAGGAGCGCCAAGGCGGCCCTGGCGGAGGGGATCGGTGCTCACTGATGCGGGATTCTATGCGCTCCGGGCCGCCCGTACGTGCGCCGGGACGCCAACGGGGGAGCGACACTAGCTGATACGGGATTCGATGCGCAGGCCGTATTTTTCGATCTTGGCGATGAGCGTGGGCCGGGACAGGCCAAGCAGCCGGGCGGCCTGGGAGCGGTTGCCGCCGGTGGCCTCCAGGGCTAGGCGGATGACCATATGCCCGAAGCGGTCCATGAGTTCCTCGAACAGCCCGTCGCGGCCCGAGGCCAGTTCCCGGCGGATGGTTTCGGCGATGGGGTCGCCGTCTTCGCCCGTGGCTGCTTCGGCTCCCTGGCGCAGGGGCGCGCCCAGGGCCTTTCGCACCTCGTCCGGGGACAGCGGCGCGCCCCGGCTGAAGATGAGGGCTTTTTTGAGCACGTTGCCCAGTTCCCGGACATTGCCCGGCCAGTCGTGGGCGGTAAGCTTCGCCATGGCCTCCGGGCTGACTCCGGGGTCGGACTGGCCCATCTCCCGGGCATGGCGCGACAGGAAATAGCGCACCAAAAGGGGAATGTCCCCGGGCCGCTCGCGCAAGGGGGGCAGGGCCAGGGTCACCACCTTGAGGCGGTAGTAGAGGTCTTCGCGGAACTGCCCCTGGCGCACGGCGGCTTCCAGGTCGCGGTTGGTGGCCGCGATGATGCGCACGTCCACGGGTATGACCTGCCGCCCGCCCAGGCGTTCGACGTTTTTTTCCTGCAACAGCCGCAACAGCTTGGCCTGGATGGCCATGGGCATGTCGCCGATCTCGTCGAGAAAGACCGTGCCGTGGTTGGCCTGCTCGATCTTGCCCACCTTGCGGCCGGCCGCGCCGGTGAAGGCTCCCTTTTCGTAGCCGAACAGCTCGGATTCGAGCAGCGTCTCGGGGATGGCCACGCAATTGATGACCAGAAAGGGTTTATCGGCCCGCAGGGAATGCTGGTAGACGGCCCGGGCCACCAGCTCCTTGCCGGCCCCGGATTCGCCGCGCACCAGCACGGTGGCGTCGGTGGGAGCGGCCCGGCCGATGGCCTTGTAGAGCTCCTGCATGGCCGGGCTTTGGCCGATGATGGCCTCGGTCGCGGCCTCGGCGTCAACGCCCACGGCCACGCGGCTGCGCATGGAACGCCCGGCGGCCACGGCCTTGTCGATGAGCTTCAGGATTTCCGGGATGTCGAAGGGCTTTAAAATGTAGTCGTAGGCCCCCATCTTGGTGGCCTCGATGGCGATTTCGGTGGTGCCGTAGGCGGTCATGATGATGACCGGCAGGCGCGGTTCGATCTCGCGCATGGCGGCGTAGGCCTCCAGCCCCGAGATGCCGGACATGCGCACGTCCATGACCACGGCGTCGGGCACGGCTTCGCGCACGGCGGCGATGCCGGCCTCGCCCGAGGAGGCGGCGCGCACGTCGTGGCCCTCGGCGGCCAGCAGGCGCTCGAAGCTCTGGCGCAACTGGTGGTCGTCGTCCACGATCAGGATCTGTGCCATCCCCGTTCCCCTTCATACGGAAAGACCATGGTGAAGGTCGTGCCCCTTGTTTCGGGGGACATGACCGTGATCCAGCCGCCGTGCTCCTCAACGATGCGGCGCACGATGGCCAGCCCCAGGCCCGAGCCTTCGCCCTTGGTGGTGAAAAAGGGCTGGAAGACGCGGTCAATAAGCGGCGGCGGGATGCCCGGGCCGTCGTCGGACACCCGCAGGGCCACCACCCGGCCGTAGGGTTCGATGACGCCGGTTTCCTCGCGGATGACGATGGAGCCGCCCTCGACCATGGCTTCGCAGGCGTTGAGCACGAGGTTGACCAGAGCTTCCTTGAGCTGGTCCGGGTCGGCGCTGATTTCCGGCAGCCGGCGCGAACGCTCCACGGTCACCGACACGTCGTAGGACTCCAGGCGATGGCGCAGCAGGGTCAGCGTCGTATCGACCACCGCCGACAGGCTCACGGGCTGGGCCACGAGCTTGGGCGGCCGGGCGAATTCCAGGAAATTGCGCACGATGGTGTCGATGTGGCCGATCTCCTCGGCGATGACCTCGAAGTCCTCCTGCTGGGAAGCGTCGAGCTTGAGTCCGCGCTCCAGGGAAAACAGGCGCATTTTGACCGAGGTGAGGGGATTGCGGATGGTATGGGCCACGCCGGCGGCCAGTTTGCCGGCCATGGCCAGCTTTTCCGATTGCATCAAATGGTCGCGGCTTTGCTCCAGATCCAGATGGGCCTGGTCCACGTCCTTTTCCAGGTCGCGGAACTTCTGGCCGATGGCCTTGACCTCGTCGGACAGGCCGGCGGCCACGTCCTTGCCGGCCTCGCCCCAGGCCAGGCGGCGGATGGGGTCGAGGATCTGGCCGACCAGGACGTAGGCCAAAAAAAAGCCCAGGCTGGCGTTTAAAACTACGCCCATGACGGCCACGCCCATGACCAGATCGGTGCGCTCCAGATAGACTTGGCTCGTGTGGCGCATGCGCTCGCGGTAGTAGGCCTTGTAGCGGTCGCAGCGTTCGCGCAGGCCGTCGAAGTCCTCGCGCAGGCCCCAATGCTGTTTCTTGGCGTCGTCGGCCCGGTCCTGCCGGTACAGGGCGATGACGCCGTCCTTGGCGTCGGCGTAGCGCCGGTAGGCCAGGGCGATGTCCTCGACCAGGGCGCTGGCTTCGGGGTTGGTCCGGTCCTCGCCGATGCGGTCCAGCCAGAGTTCGAAGGCGCGCCGGCTCTCGTCGAGCTTGGCCAGCCAGGCCGGGTCCTGGCTCAGGTAATAATAGGTGGCGTAGCCTTTTTGGTTGAGCAGGGCGTTTTCCAGCTCGTGGGCGGCGGTCAGGGCCGCCAGATCCTTGTCGGCCGTGGTGGTGTAGAGGTCCCGGGCCATGGAGGCATAGAGGATCATGATGACCGGCCCGACCATGTTGACCAGAAGCAGGCCGCCCAGGAGCAGGTAGACCCGGGCGCGCAGCCCGAGCTTGGCGGTCAGGGATTTGCGGGATTTGGCGGAGGCGTTTGGCATGGCTGGCGGGGAAGGCCCTTGGTTGCGCAGGGTTGCCCGTCGGCGGCGGTCGCGGACGGGAGCGGACGCCGACAGTCCTAGCGCGGCCAGGGCCGGCTGGCAATGACCGGGCCGGAGCCGGGCGGGCGGCCTCGGGACGCGACAACGCTTCGGTCCGGGATGTCGGGGCGGAGCAGGCCGGGACGGGGCAGGGCGGCCTAGGACCGGGGGGACGCAAAAACGCCCCGGCCTGGAGGGCCGGGGCGGAGGGAGCAAAAGGGCTGTCGCCACGGTCACGGCGGCACGAATCCGGTCTGTCGGGGCGCGCCTCATGCCGGGGCGCGTCTGCCGACAACCGTCGTCGTTCAGGAAGGCAGGGCCTTCTTGCCGGACCGTGCGCCGGGCAGGGCTTTCACGCCGGAGCGCGCCTCGGGCAGGGCGGCTGGCCCGCCGCAGGCGTCGCCGCCCAGGGTCACGATGAGCCGGCCCAGCTCCTCGGCCATGGCGGCCAGGGCATGGGCGGCCCGGCTGGTGGCCTCGACCCCGGCCACGTTGTCCTCGGCCACGCCGCTGATTTCGGTGATGGCCCGGCTGATCTGCTCCGAGGCGGCGGACTGTTCCTCGGCCGAGGCGGCGATGGACTGGACCGCGCCGCTGGTGGCGTCGGCGTTGCCGACAATGGCCAGAATGGCCTGGCCGGAACGGCCGGCCAGGGCGTTGGCCTCGGTGACGGCGGCAACGGCCTCATCCATGCCGCGGATGTTGCGGCCGGCGGCCTCCTGGATAGCCCGGATGCGCGATTCCACTTCCTTGGTGGCCACCATGGTCTTTTCGGCCAGCTTGCGTACCTCGTCGGCCACCACGGCAAAGCCGCGCCCGGCATCGCCGGCCCGGGCCGCCTCGATGGCGGCATTGAGCGCCAAGAGGTTGGTCTGGTCGGCGATGTCGTTGATGACGCCGACCACCTCGCCGATGGATTGGGCTTCCTGGCCGAGATGGCCCATGTCGCCCTTGAGCGCCACGGCGATGCCGTTGACGGCGGTCATGGACTCGCCGGCTTGCTTGACCACCTCGGCCCCGGCCACAGCGTTGTCGCGGGTGGTTTCGGCGTTTTTGGCGGCTTGGCCGGCATTGGCGGCGATTTCAAGGATGGTGGAATTCATCTGCGTGACGGCCGAGGCGGTCTCGTCCACCCGGCGGCGCTGGAGTTCGACGCCGGCCGCCGACTGTTCGGTCTGGCTGGAGAGTTCCTGGGCCGCGCCGGAAAGCCGGCGCGAGATGTCGGCGGCCTGTTCGGCCACGGTCTTCATGCAGGATAAGGTCTTGGCCAGTTCCTCTTCCTTGCGCATGGCCTCGCGCATGGCCTCCTCGGCGGCCTGGGCGCTGCGTGCGGCCTCGGCCTGCTTCTCCTCGACTTGGCGCATCTGGACTTTCAGGTTGTCCACCATGGCCGTGGTGTCGTCGCGCAGGGCGGCGAATTCGGCCTCGAAGCGGCCGGCGGGCTTGGCCTCCAGGTCGCCCGAGGCCACCTTGCGGGAGTAGGCTCCCAGGGCGGCCAGGGAATTGGAGATGCCGCGCACGATCCATAGGATGACCAGCAGCACGACCACGGCCAGGCCGACTTCCACGGCGACCTGGGCCCGGTCAACGATGTCGTCGGTTTCGTGGCGCTTGTCGGCGTAATGCTTTTCGATCTTCTCGAAGGGCGGCATGAGCTTGCGGCCGCTTTCCACCATGGCCGCCGTCACCTGCTTGGCCTTGGCCGAAGCATCGACATAAGCCATGAAGCTGCGCTGGTAGGCGTCGATGACGGCGTCAAAGCCCTTTTTCTGGGCGGCAGAGAGGTCTTCGGCGGCGGCGACCATAGCGTGGAGCTTTTTCACGCCGTCCTGGACCTTGACGACGTAGGAGGTCTCGTCACGCAGCTGCCAGTTTTTTTCGTGGCGGCGGATGGTGAGCAGCAGGATCTGGAAATCCTTGTCGGCGATGGGGGCGAATTTGTCGTCGAGGTCCCGGGCGGCGTAGACGAAATCCCGCATGATGCCTTCATGCTCGGTGAAGCCCTTGGCTTTTTCGATGGCGGCCAGCTCGTCAAAGCTTTTTCCGTAGGCGGTCAGCTCGGCCAGGGCTTGCCCGGCCTCGCCGGCCAGGGTGTTGTCGCGGCGCAGGATGTCCTCGACATTGGCCCGCACCTTGCCGATGTGCTGGCTGACGGCGCTTACGGTGGACGGGTCGTGGCGCAGCAGGAAATTTTTCTCCTCCCGGCGAACTTGCAGCACTTCCACGTAGGCGTTGGCCGCCAGCTCTTCCAGGTTCTGGTAACGCTCGGTGTAATGGCTACCGACCTGATCCGCCGCGAACAGGCAGGCAAACCCCAGGACGCATACGCCTAGCAGCAGGTACAACTTGCTCCGCACTCCCATCGCATCCTCCACGGTTAGGCAAACCCGCCGTCGTCATCGCGGCGACATGTCGTGCTTTCTATACTACAAAAGGCTGAAAGTCATGAAATATCAACCATGCAAGGCCGGGGCCAAGGATTGATTCGGCGTAAATGTCACGAATCGCGGTCCGGGACATGTCGAATCATCAGGAGGAGGCGCGCCGTGGGGTGTGGCAGGTGTCAGCTTATTTGACAGGTTGTCAAAGGCGAGCGGCGTTTGTCGCGACGCGGTGACGAAAGATCAAGGCTGCTTGCGCTGCGCGTCAGGGCAAGGGCGGCGGGCAATAAAATCCACCACGGCGGCGGACAGGGCATCGGGGAACTGGTGCATCATCCAGTGGGAGCCGTTTTCCAGGACTTCCAGCCTGACATTCGAGCCGGGCACGGCGGCGTAGCTGTCCCGAAGGGCTTCGGACAGCCGAAGCGGACACACCCAGTCGTCGCTGCCGGCCAGGATCAGCACCGGCGGCGAGGTTTTGCCAAGCCGGCCGGCCAGGCCCGGCCAGCCCAGCATGGCTGCGTACTGCCGGGACACGGCGGCCAGGTCCAGCGGGCGCGTCCGTGGCCTGACCCGGCCCGCCGCCTCGGGATGGGCCGCGCTCCAGGCGGCGGGAAACATGCTGGCCAGGATGTCCTCCGGTCCCATGGCCCCGAGCCGGTCGGCGGCGGGCCGCACCGAAGCGAACTCGCCGGAGGTGCCCAGAAGCGTCAGGGAACAGACCGCCTCCGGCCGAGACAGGGCGATTTCCTGGGCCACCATGCCGCCCATGGACCAGCCGAGGATGTGGGCTTTTTCGATCTCCAGACCGGCCATAGTTCGGACCACGTCATCGGCCATGGAGGCCAGCGAGATGTCCGCCGCCTCGCCCAAGGGCGTTTCGCCCATGCCCCGGTAGTCCAAAAGCACCAGCCGGTGGCCTCGGGCCAGGGCGTCTATCAAGCCCGCGTCCCACATTTCCTTGGTCATGGCGTAGCCCGTCAGCAGGACCAGGGTCGGCCCCTGGCCCATGACCAAACTGTCCAGGGGCCTGTCCGGCGAGGCGGCGAGGTGATGCGGGGCGGCTGTGGCGTCGGCCCCAAGGGATTCGGCGGCGGTCTGGGACGGTTGCGCCAGGGCCTGGCCGGTCGCCGTCAAAAGGAGCAAGGCCAGCCATATGAGGCCGGCGGCAATAGCGTGTTTTGGTCGTTTGACAAGGCGTGCGGTCGTCATGGCTTCACCAATAGAGTGGATGTCGGAAGTGAGATTGGATAACCGGGCTTTCAAAAGGACGCCGCCTTTCGGAAGCCGCGGCAACGGTGGTTCCTCTTAAAGGCGAACCACCCTGTATCACTTTTCCCGTCGAGGGGGTCCGGGGGGATCATCCCCCCGGTGGGTCCAGGGCAAAGCCCTGGCCGCCGGAGGCGTTCCCTCTTCAACGATTTTACATGTCCCTAGGGACTGACCAGGATGACGACGCGGCGGTTTCTGGCCTGGTTTTCCGGGATGGACCGGCCGGCCGGATCGGTGTTGGGGGCCACGGGCTGGGTGTCGGCCAGGCCTTCCACGCGCAGGTGGTCGCGGGCCACGCCGTGGTCGATGAGGAACCGGGCCACCCGGCTGGCCCGGGCCGAGGACAGCTCCCAGTTGCTGGGGTAGAGCCAGGATTCCATGGGTAGGTTGTCGGTGTGGCCTTCGACGGTCACTTTGTAGGGTGTGCCAGCCAGGGTGGCGGCGATGTCGCGCAAAAGCGGAATGCCGCCGGGTTTGACCTCGGCGCTGGCCAGATCGAAAAAGGCCGCGCCGCGAAGGTTGAGTTCCACGCCGTTGTCCCGGGGCCGCACTTCCACGGCTCCGGCCGTGACGTCGAGCTTGCCGGAGAGTTCCTTGCGGATGTCGTCGAGGCTTTTGCGGGTCGGGCCGGTGCGTTCCTCGCCGGGTTTGGGAGCTTTTTCGGCCGTGGCGTCGGCCGTGGCGTCGGCCTTGGCCGGTTCGGTCCCCTTGGGCTGTTCGCCGGGTTTGGCCGCCTCGGGCGTCTTGGCCGGCTCTCCGGGCTTGGTCGGTTCAGCCGCCTTGGCCGGCTCTTGCGGCTGGCCGGGGTGGGGCTCGCCGAGTTTCGAGGCGTCGGCCGCCTGGGGCCCCTGGGCCGGCTGCTCATAGAGCGGCGCGGGTTCCCGGGACAGGGTCGTGTGGCTGACCTTGGAGCGCACTTGCGGCTTTTCAAAGGGCAGGGGCGGTGGGGCGGTTTTGTCCGTCACCGGCGCGGTCTCGGCTGTTTTTTTCTTGGGCGCGGGCTTTTCCTGGACCATGGCCTGCTGCATGGAGTCGGCCACGCGCTCGTAGCGGTTGAGGTCCACGTGGGACACGGCCACGATGAGCAGGAAAAAGCACAACAGCAGCGTCATCATGTCGGCCAGGGAGATGGGCCAAAGGTCCTCGTCCTCGTGACGGCGCTTGCGCAGATCGGACAGCTTGAACATGGCGGCCTAGGCGTCCTGGCCGAAGCCTTCGCCGGCTTCGGCGCGGTCGATGGAGGCCCAGCGGCGCGGCGGCAGATAGGCCTTGAGCTTGTCCAGCACGATGGCGGCCGGGGTCTTGTCCTTGATAAACAGCGTGCCGTCGCGAATGACGCACATGAGGATCACGCGCTCCTCGATGCGCTTTTCCACCTTGATGGCGATGGGCAGGAAAATGAGGTTGGACAGCAGGATGCCGTACAGGGTGGTGGTCAGGGCCACGGCCATGTGGGCGCCGAGGTTGCCCAGGCCCACGCTCATGGACTGCATCATGCCGATAAGGCCGATAAGCGTGCCGATGATGCCGTAGGCCGGGGCCAGCTTGGCCATGGTGCGGTAGATGCCGGCTGAGGACAGCTCCTGCTGGTAGGTCTGCTCGATGCGGGTGTCGAGGATTTCCTTGATCTCTTCGCGGGAATAGCCGTCCACGAGCATTTGCACGGCGTTTTGCAGGAATTCGTTTTCGATGCCGGGCAGGGCCTGTTCCAGATGGATCTTGCCCCGGCTGGAGGCCTCCCGGGCGATGGAGACGATGGCCTCGATGTAGTGGTCGGTGGGCAGTTCCTCGCGCTTGAGCGCCGTGAGAAACGTGCTCGACACCCGCATCACTTCCTTGAGCGGAAAGCAGATGAAGGTGGAGGCGAGCGTGCCGCCAAGGACGATGGCCAGGCCTGGAAAATTGACAAACACTCCGGCGCTGTCCGTGGACAGGTAGGTGGCAAATCCCAGGATGGCGACGCCGAAGACGATGCCGATGACGGTGGCGATGTTCACGAGGCGAGTCCCTTGGCGGCCTTGATGCGGTCGAGCAGTTCTTGTTCCACGGCGGCGGCCTCGCCCTCGTCGAGGGCGGCCATGGCGGCGGCTTCCTCGCGCACGATGCCGGCAATTTTTTTGGAGAGCGTCTTGTAGATCTTGTCCCGGGCGGCTTCTCCGGCCATGGCCGCCAGCACCGCCACCTTGTGAAAGCCCATGGTCGAGAGAATTTCTTCCAGGGTCGCGGCGTCCACGGCCACGATGTCGTCCACGCTTTCGAGGTCGGCGGCGGTCAGGCGCGGTCGGCGGGCCTGCTTGAAATACTCCTGGCCCATGGACTCGATGAATTCCCGGGCGGCGGATTTGTGGAAGAAAAAGAGCTTTTCGGGAATCTCGCCGTAGCCGATCTTTTTGAGGATCACCTCGGGCGTGCCGCCGGCTTCCCGGGAAAAATCGGCCAGATCGCAAAATTCCAGATCCACGCCCACGGCCTTGGCGTTGGCGTCGTCGCGGGAGAGATTCTTCGCCACGGCCAGAAATTTCTCGGGATCGGGCAGGCGCAGACGGCGGTCCTTGATGAAGCTCGGCCCGGGTTTGGTCTTGCCCAGGAGGTTCGTGCGCGGGAAATGGCCTTTGACCTCGGTGACTGACACGAGGTGCAGTTTTTTGAGGCGCTCGAAAATGGCGTCGATCTCGATCTGGCTGAGAAGGATGATGTCCTTGATGGTCCGGGACACCTCGGCGTAGTCGAGTTCGGCTTTGTCCCCGCGTCCGGCCGCCTGCCAGGCCAGGTGGACGATGCGGCACACGGCCAGAAACGGGTCGCCCGACGGCCGGTCCGTGACCTGGGCGGCCAGGGCCTGGACGCGCTCGGCCAGATAGCCGGCCAGCAGTTGCACCGGACGGGGGCTTTTGAGCAGCATGGTCTGGATGAGACGTTTGTCGCAGGCCAGGGCCTCGACGTATTCCACGGCCTCGGCCGTGCTGGCTCGCGGCTCGGCCGTGACCACGCCCATCTCGCCAAACATCTCGCCCGGGCCGCGTTCGCCCAGGCGCACGCGCTTGTTGCCGACCACGCGGTAGATGGAGACGCGGCCTTTTTTAACGACATAGGCCACGTCGCTGGCCTGTCCCTCGCGGAAGATGACGGTTCCCTTGGGGAAGGTGCGGACGGCCGAGTCGGCCTCGTCCTCGAAGCGGTCGATATCCTGGGGCATACGTCCTCGCGTTGGCGGCCTCGGGCCGGTTGCGGACACACTACGGCCAAGGCCGGCCGAGTTCAAGGACGGCGGCCCGGCTGCGGTCAAGTTTGCCCGCCATGGCCCGTTTTACATCAAACGCCAAAGGCGGTATAGGACCGCCACATTGTTCACGCGAGGTGCTGTGTGGCTCTTTCCGGCGCATGCCGCGACCTGACCATCCTGTCCGTCACCGAAGCCGGACCGGAAGGCGGGGCGCATGGCTGTTATTACATCGAACTGGCCAATCCCGGGCTTGGCTCGGCCGTGGCCGGCCAGTTCGTCATGGTCCGGCCGGCCTGCTTCGGCCAGGACCCGGTCTGGCCTCGTCCGTTTTCCATCTGCCGGCTGACCCCGGAGGCGCTCACCCTTTTTGTCCAGGTCTGCGGCCGGGGCACGGATGTCCTGTGCCGGCTGGTTCCGGGCGACACGGTGACGGTCTGGGGACCGCTGGGCCAGGGATTTAGTCTGGAGCCGGACACGCCGACCTTGATGCTGGCCGGCGGCGTGGGTCTGGCCCCCTTTGTGGAATACGCCGCCACCCACCCGGCCCCGGCCAATCTGGATCTGGTCTTCGGCCATCGCCAGCCGCTGTCCTGCTATCCCTTTGCCGAGATGGCCGCTGTCGTCGGCCGGGCCCAGGCGTTTCAGGAAAATACTCCCGAGGATTTGCCCCGGTTCATTGAACTGCTGGAAACCAAAGTGGCCGAGTACGCCGGCGGACTCATTGTCGCCTGCGGGCCGCGGCCGTTTCTCATGACCGTGGCCCGGCTGGCCCGGCGCTTCGGGGCCAGGGCCCAAGTGTCGCTGGAAAACCGCATGGCCTGCGGCGTGGGCGGCTGCCTGGGTTGCGTGGAGAAAAACGCCCTGGGCCAGTACGTGCAGACCTGCACCCAAGGCCCGGTTTTCTGGGTCGAGGAACTGCAGCTCTCGGAGGAGGCATGAGCGTGGACACCAGCGTTCGCCTGCCGGGAATGCCCGTCAAAAACCCGGTCATGACCGCCTCGGGCACCTTTGGCTACGGGTTGGAATTCGCGCCATACGGTGATCTGCGCAGCCTTGGCGGCATCGTGGTCAAGGGCTTGTCCCTGGCCCCGCGCCTGGGCAATCCCATGCCGCGCATCGCCGAGACGCCCTGCGGCATGTTAAACGCCATCGGCCTGCAAAACTGCGGCGTGGAAAAATTTCTGCGCGACAAGCTGCCGCGCCTGCCTTGGCGCGAAACGCCGATCATCGCCAACCTCTACGCCTGCGACGCCGACGAATTCGCCGAGCTGGCCGGAGTGCTGTCGGCCGAGGAGGGCGTGGCCGCCCTGGAGGTCAACATCTCCTGCCCCAACGTCAAGGCCGGCGGCATCGCCTTTGGCCAGGACCCGTGCATGGCCGGCAAACTGGCCGAGGCCGTGAAAAAACGTGCCGGCGACAAGCCGGTGTGGGTGAAGCTGTCGCCCAACGTCACGGACATCGTGTCCATCGCCCGGGCGGCGGTGCTGGGCGGCGCGGACGCCCTGACCTGCATCAATACGCTCACGGGCATGAGCGTGGACATCCGCTCGCGCAAGCCCCGGCTGGCCAACGTCATCGGCGGCCTGTCCGGGCCGGCGATAAAGCCCGTGGCCCTACGGGCCGTGTGGCAGGTCTGCCAGGCGGTGTCGGCCCCGGTCATCGGCGTGGGCGGTATATCAAGCGCCGAGGACGTGCTGGAGTTCATTCTGGTCGGCGCCCACGCCGTGCAGATCGGCACGGCCAACTTCATGCGGCCGGACATGGCGTTTCGCATTGCCGAAAGGTTGCCGCAACTCATGGCGGAGCTGGGAATAGAAGACCTGGCCTCGTACCGAGGGAGTTTGCGGGTGGGTTGAGCGCGGCGCGCGAGAAGGATTTTGCAGCGGCGGGGCGGAGACGTCCCGCCGTTTTTTTGCGCCATGCGGCAACGCGGTGTTGCTTCGGCCGGCAGCAGGCAAGGCGTCGGCGGGATGGTCAGGAAACGGCAGCGTCCGTGTCGTCCAAGGCGGTGGAGAGGATTGCTGCCTGACGGCGATAGGACAAGACGGTTGTTTTGGTGCAGTTTGAAGACAGTAGTTGCCGCAAATCCCCTCGTCGCGTAAACCTCACAATAAATGGAAACTGTTTTTGAAGTACTTTGGTCAAGAAAGTAAGGGGAATGCCCATGGATACCGCCAGCGCCGACGAGCGACACAAGCAGGCTGTACGCCAAACCATCCAGGAAAACGCCAAACTCTGCGTCGCGTTTATGGTGATGAACATGTTGGCCGCGACAATCGCCAGCTATGGCCTGTTTGCCAACAGTCCGGCCGTCATTATCGGAGCCATGATCATCGCCATGCTGCTTGGGCCGATCACGGGCGTCTCGCTGGCCCTGGTCGACAGCGACATGAAGGCGTTGTTTCGTGGCGTAGGCACGCTGTTGGTAGGCGCTGCCGGCGTCATCGCCACGGCCTACACCATTGGCTCCATTCACATCGACGTGCCCATTACGGCGGAAATACTCGGACGGACCCATCCGAATTTCGCGGACCTCATGATCGCCCTGGCCGGCGGGGCGGCCGGCGCGTACGCCTCGGTATCTCCCCGCCTCAGCGTTGCCTTCGTCGGCGTGGCCATCGCCACGGCGCTGGTGCCGCCCCTTTGCGCCGCCAGCATCCTGCTGGCGCGCGGCCAGCACCAATTGGCGTTTGGCGCGTTTCTGCTGACCTTCACCAACATCGTGGCCATCCAGTTTGCCTCGTCCGTGGTGCTGTTCGTGACCGGCTTTCGGAAGGTCAGCGAGGCCAAGGGATTATCTTTCTTGCAGTTCTTGAAGTTCAATTTCGTGAGCATCGCCATCCTGGCCGTTTTGGCCGTGGTGCTCACCGACAGCATGCGCGAAGTGCTTTCCAAGAAGATCTATGAAGCCAATGTCCGCAGCGTGCTGGAACAGGAGTGCGCCGCTTCGGACGGATGTTATCTGGCGGACATCCGTTTTGGCCAAGGCGGGAAGCAGGAAAACGTCATTGCCGCCGTCATTCGGGGGCCGCAGCCGCCAACGCCGGAACGCGTCGCGGCCATTGAAAAGAAGCTTCCCGCCCATCCCAAGGGCCTGACTGTAGAGCTTCGGGCGCGGTATGTGCCAACGACGACGATCAGCCGTGACGGCGTTCTTTTCGAAGACAGCCAGGAGGACGACGGCAAGCCGTGACCGCAGGCGGTACGGCCAACTTCATGCGGCCGGGCATGGCGTTTCGCATCGCGCAGCGGTTGCCGGAGCTCATGGCGGAGCTGGGGATAGAAGACCTGGCTTCGTACCGGGGGAGTTTGCGCGTGGGTTGAGCGCGGCGCGCGCGAGAAGGATTTTGCAGCGGCGGGGCGGAGACGTCCCGCCGTTTTTTTGTTCGTGATAGTCTGTCAGCCGCCGCAAGCGTTGCCGCTCCAGCCTGCTCCGGCGAGGCTTGGGCAACCGATTTCCAAAATTGATCAAAGCGCCTGCCTCCCTCGCCTTGGCGAGTCCCGCCCTAGGCCTGCCCCGGTTGCATTCCCGCCCCTTTGCCTCCGGTCTGCCATAAATGTCTGACGCAACGACCAGGACGGTCGTTTTTTGTCCCTCGGTCATTACAACTCTGAAAGGTTGCCGCCAGCTCCGCTGACAGTCGGCAGTCCCATCGAGCAAACCTGCACCCCCGTGCTACGACACGCCGCCTGATCGCTAACGTCGCGCGCCAGTCCACGCCCAAGGCCCGCCGGATAAGGCCTGACGACCCGGCCCGAAGCGCCGAGCAGCCGTCCTGCTGCCGTGCCCCGGGCCTTCCTCCAGACGATCCCCAGCCCGGCGACATCCCAAAAACGCATCAAATTCACAATCGCGTACATTTGTCGCGACGCTTTTCCCGTGCTAGTGGGCCGCCAAACTTTTTTGGGGGGGTCGGTATGCTGCAAAGCGGCGATACGGCATTCGTTCTCATCAGCGCGGCGCTGGTGCTGTTCATGATTCCCGGGCTGGCGCTTTTCTATGGCGGCATGGTGCGCAAGAAAAACGTGCTCGGCACCATCCTGCAAAGCTTCATCCTCATCTCGCTCGTCACCTTCGAGTGGATCTACCTCGGGTATTCCATGTCGTTCGGGCCGGACGTGGGCGGGGTGATCGGCTCCCTGGCCTGGGCCGGGCTTGGGGGCATCGGGGCCGCGCCCTCGCCGGACTACGCCCCCACCGTGCCCCATCTCGCCTTTGCCATGTACCAGTGCATGTTCGCGGCCATCACCCCGGCGCTCATTACCGGGGCCGTGGCCGAGCGGATGCGCTTCGGGCCGTTTCTGGTCTTTTCCCTGGCCTGGACCGTGCTCGTCTACAACCCGGTCTGCCATTGGGTCTGGGGCAACGGCGGCTGGCTTAAGGAAATGGGCGTGCTCGATTTCGCCGGCGGCATCGTGGTGCATCTGACCTGCGGCGCGGCGGCCCTGGCGGCGGTGATTCTCACCGGACCGCGCAAGGATCACGGCAAGCATCAGATCGTGCCCCACAACCTGCCCATGACGCTTTTAGGCACCGGGATGCTCTGGTTTGGCTGGTTCGGCTTCAACGCCGGCAGCGCCCTGGCCGCCGACGGCGTGGCTGCCGGAGCCTTTGCCGCCACCCACATCGGCGGCATGGCCGGCATGGCCATGTGGTGCGCCATCGAGTGGTATCACCGGGGCAAACCCACCACCCTGGGCGCGGCCTCGGGCGCGGTGGCCGGGCTGGCGACCATCACCCCGGGCGCGGGATTTGTCTCGCCCGGCGCGGCCGTGGCCTTTGGGTTGCTTGCCGGCGGAGTGTGCTACGGCGCGGTGCTGCTCAAGGCCCGGCTGCGTTTCGACGACAGCCTGGACGTGGTCGGCATCCATGGCGTGGGCGGCGTGCTCGGCTCGCTGCTGGTTGGCGTCTTCGCCTCCAAGCTGGTCAACCCGGCCGGGGCCGACGGCCTGCTCGCCGGCAACGCCGGCCAGCTTGGAGTGCAGCTCTTGGCCATCGCCGTGGTCGGCGTCTTCGCCTTCGTGGCCAGCTGGGTCATCCTGGCGGCGGTCAAGGCGGCCATGGGGCTGCGCCTGACGCCGCAGGCCGAAACCATCGGTCTGGATCTGGCGGAACACACCGAGGCGGCTTACGGCGAATAATCGCCGATAGCCTTACGCTTCCTGCTGCCGCGTAAGCCCAGGCGGCAGCAGGACTTCCCGGGAGGGTTATGAAGCGCGTTACAGCCATCCTTCGGCCGTCTCGGCTCGACCCGGTTGGGGCCGCGCTGACGGAAGTGGGCCTGCGACATGGCGGTTGATGCGCTCCAGCGCAATAATTCTATCGTATGCCCCTGATTCACGGCTCCTGCGCTTCATGTCAGACCGTGCTCAGCTTTTGTCATGGTGAATTCGACAAGCATCTGAACATCCGGGCCTCGTTTAAATACCTTTTCTGGTGGCGCTCCCTGGAAATCACGAGGACGCCACTCGCGGCATGTATTGATCTCTAGCCGTAGATCTGCTGCTGCGTTGATGTAATCGGAGAAGTGGTGCGGAAAGGTCGGCATCCGTACAATATCGTTGCCATCGCGGAAATGCGCGCTCACATTGCCAAGCGACATGAAAGGATGTATTTCGATCACAATGATCTTTCCGTTCACTCGCAGAAGGCGACGAGCCTCCCGCAGGGGCGGGACCAGATCGCTGACATGTTCCAAAGCCAAAGAAAATACTATCCAATCGGCGATTCCATCGGCCAGCGGAAATGCCTGCGTCATATCCTGCTGCACAAGGATGAATGCAGGATCACGTGCACGGGCTTTTTCCAGCATGCCTGGCGAAACATCGCAGCCGATGAGTTTTTCAGCACCACCTTGCTTTAGTCTCGCAAGATTCCGACCCGTGCCGCATCCAAACTCCACGACGGTCTTGCCGCCGGCGTCGTTGGCTAAAAGGTCGATAGCCTGGCTCGCGCCAAAGACCATTGGATTATCGTAGGAGTCATAGAAGGATGCCCACCAATCATAGGCCTGCGCGACGGGGAGAAAGAGGTTGTTTTTCATTCGTGTAGGTTTCCATGCATGCCATCGACCGGAGACGATACATGCAAACGTTCAGCCCGCCGCGGCTGGCCATTGAGGATACGATACTGGAAGGGATGCAGCGCGAGGCTGGTGCGGGCAAGACAGTGCAGCTTGACGGCAAAGAGTGACGCCCGCTTTGCCTTGGCAATTGCAACGCCATAACGGCAATGGCGCTCTACCGTGACATGAAGCACGGGCAGAGAGTAAGTGGCAAAAAAAGCGAGATGCGCTTGACGGTTATACATACTACTTCCCGTTGCGAGAAACCGTCTCGCTTTCGGGGCAAGTAGTTTTCCGGCTATGCCGTTCAGCTCCGCCAGAGCACCTTCTTGGTAGTGTTTGAGCGTTGGTCTGTCAACAAAATTGGGCCGTTGGGATGTTGGTGGGTACGGACACTCGCATTCCCTACGCTTCGCGCAAGGCCTCGACAATCCCCAGGCGTGAGGCCCGCAGGGCCGGCAGAAATCCGCCTACGACACCCATGAAGAGCGAAAACGCCAACGACAGCGCCACGATCCATGGGGCCAGGGTGAAGCGGAAGGCCAGCTCGGAGAAGGTCTGGAAGTTGGTGGTGGAGAAGGTGAGAAAGGACAGCCCGGCGGCCAACCCCACCCCGGCCAGGCCGCCGATCAGCCCAAGGAGGGTGGATTCGGCCAGAAAGGCGAGCAGCACCGCCCCGCGCGTGAAGCCAAGGGCGCGTAGCGTGCCGATCTCGGCCACGCGGCCGGCCACCGAGGCGTACATGGTGATCATGGCCCCGATCATGGCTCCCAGCGAGAAAATGAGCGTGAGCGACACGCCAAGGACCGTCAAAAACTTCCGCATCATGTCCGACTGCTTCTCGTAGTAGCGCGTCTCGCGCCAGACCTCGGCCTGCAGCCTCGGGTCGGCTTCCACCGCCTCCTTGAAAGCATCAAAAAGCCCGGGTTCGCGCAGGCCGGCCACCACGATGGAATAGGCGTTGCGGCCAAAGGCCGGCATGAGCTGGTCGGCGTCGCCCCAGATCTCCGAGGAAAAGCCGGTGGAGCCGGCGTCGAACACGCCGACGATGGGCCATTCCCGCTTGCCGAAGCGCAGGCTTTGGCCGATTTCCGCGCCGGCGAATCCCTTGGCCACGGCCTTGCCCACCATGATTTCCGGCGTGCCCGGCTGGGGCGCGCGGCCCGACACCAGGCGCACCTGGCCGCGAAGGGCCAGCGAGGCCGGCTCCACGCCCCGGATGACCACGTTTGAGGTCTTGCCCGTGGATTTCTTGGTCAGTCCGATGAGCACCACCGACTCCCGGGCGGCCAGGGGCCGGCCGTCGCCGCCCGGGGCGATCTCGGCCCGGGCGGTCATGGCCGAGGCCTGGACGCGCTCCAGCCCGCTTTGCACCTCGGTCTCGGAACCCTTGCGCAGCACGATGACGTTGCCGGGCGAGCCGGTGGAGACAAGCGTCTGGCGCAGTCCTTCGGCCAGCATGAGGGTCGCCGTGAAGACGAAGACCACCAGCGCCATGCCGCCGGCGGTGAGCGTCGTGGTCAGCCGGCGGGTGACAAGGTTTCGCCAGGAATAGGACAGGGGCACGGCCATCAGCCGATCCTCCGAAACGCGTCGGCGATGCGCACGGCCGACACCCGCCAGGCCGGCACCGCAGCGGCCAGCACGCCCACGGCCAGCCCGAAGGCGGCCTGGAGTATGATGGTTGTGGGCGAGACGAAAAAGATGGGAAAATACTGGGCCAGCCCCACGGCAAAGCCCTTGGCCAGAGGCGGCAGCACGGCAATGGCCAGGGCCGTGCCGGCCAGGGCCAGCAGCATGGACTCGGCCAGGAGCATTCCGGCCAGAGCCGGCGCGCCAAAGCCCAAGGTTTTCAGGACCGCGAACTCGCCCAGGCGTTCCCTCGCCGACATGGCCATGGTGTTGGCGGCAATAGCCAGGATGATGGCGATGACCACGTAGGACACGGCGGTGATGGCCAGCAAAATGGCCTCGCTCATGGCCACGAACCCGAGCTGGAAGGCGCGCTCGGTTTCGGTGAGGGTCTCGGCCTGGGAGTTGCGGAACAGCGCGTCGATGTCCTTGGATATTTCCGCCGCGCGGGTGGCGTCGCGGATGCCGATCATGAAAAAGCCGACCTGGCCGGCTCTTCTCGGGGAGCGTTTTTTCATGGTCTCGTCGAGATAGCCGTAGTGGAAATAGAGGACCGTCTCGTCGGTGTCCGGGCGTGCGCCCTTGTAGATGGCGCGGATGGTCATGGGCCACTGGCCCGGATAGATGGTGCCGCGCAGGGTGACGGTGTCGCCGATGCGCCAATGGAAGCGGTCGGCCAGCTTGCGGCCGATGACGGCGCTCTTGCGGTCGGTCAGGAAGGCCTTTTGCTCCTCGGGGCTGACGATGAGTTCGGGGTAGAGCCTGAAGAAATCGTCGGTCTCGACCACGAAGTTGGGGAAGAAGTTCTTTTCGTCGAGATACACCCCGCCGAACCAGCCGCCGGCGGCCACGATGTCCACGCCCGTCACCTGGCGGATGCGGCCCTTGTAGGCAAAGGGCAGGGGCTGGGTCAGCGACACGGCGTTGCGGGTGACCAGCCGATTGGCCGAGGAGGCTTCCACCCCGGCGTGCCAGGCGTCCAGCACCGTGCGCAAAAGCCCGAACGCGGTCAGGGCCACGGCCACGCCGACGATGGTCAGCACGGCGCGCAGGCGGTGGCGGAAGGCGTTTAAGAGGATGAGCCTAAGGAGCAACACGCAGTTCGCCCTTGTCGAGCTCGCGCACGAGGTGGGCGGCCTCGGCGGCCTTGTGGTCGTGGGTGACCATGACGATGGTCTTGCCCAGGTCGGCGTTTAAGCGCTTGAGCAGGGCCATGACGTCGGCGGCCGAGACCCTATCCAGGTCGCCGGTGGGTTCGTCGGCCACGATGATGTCCGGGTCGGTGACGATGGCCCGGGCGATGGCCACGCGCTGCTGCTGGCCGCCGGAAAGCTGGTTGGGCTTGTGGTCGGTGCGGTCGGACAGGCCCACGGCGGCCAGGGCGGCCAGGGCGTGGTCGCGCCGGGCGGCGGCGGACAGGCTTGTGAGCAAAAGCGGCAGCTCGACGTTTTCCAGGGCGGTCAGCACCGGAATGAGGTTGTAGAACTGGAAGATAAAGCCCACGTGGCGGCTTCGCCACACGGCCAGTTCGCTTTCCGACAAGGTGGCGATGTCCGTGCCGGCCACGGTGATGCTGCCGGCGTCCAGGGAATCGATGCCGGCGATGCAGTTGAGGAGCGTCGATTTCCCGGACCCCGACGGGCCGATGAGCGCCAGGAACTCCCCGGCAGCGATGTCGAAGGTGATGTCGGAGAGCACCGGGATCACCTGATCGCCGCGTTGGTAGGATTTCGACAGGTGCGATATTTCGATAAGCGGGCGGTCCATGACGGATTGTCCTGTGCCTGGGAGACGGCCTGGCGTCGCGTCCCTTAAAAAATACAACAGTATTTTTTAAGAAAACAATGGTTTTCGTCTGTTGCCTGTGAAACGCCAGAGGCGTCGCTCGCGAACACGGCCTAGCCTTCGGCCAGGGCCACGGCGTCGCCGTCGCGCAGTTCGGCCGGGGGCGAGAGGATCACTTTTTCGCCGGCCGTGAGTCCCTTGGCCACGGCCCGCATGTCGCCGAGTGGGTCGCCCAGGGTCACGGGAGTCAAGACGGCCTTGCCGCCGCGCATGACAAAGACGGCGTCGGCCTCGCCCCGGCGGATGACGGCCCCGGCCGGCACGGCCAGACGCGGCTGGGTCTCGTCCGGGGTCAGCGGCCGGGTGAGAAAGGCCGTCTTGGCGCTCATTTCGGGCAGCACCCGGGGATCGAGGGTGGTGAAGCGCACCTTGACCAGCACGGTGGCCTTGGTGCGGTCGGCCGTGGGCACGATCATGTGAACCACGCCCGGGAACCGCTCGCCCGGGATGGCGTCCAGGATGATCTCGCACGGGCCGCCCACCTTCACCTTCTCGATGCTCGATTCGCTAACGTCGACCTCGGCGGCAAGGGAAGACATGTCGGCGATGGTGACCACGGCGGCCTTGGAGGTGGACGACGCGCCAAGGGGCGAGATGATGTCGCCGAGGTCGGCGTTCTTGGTGAGCACCACCGCGTCGAAGGGCGCTTCGAGTTCGGTGTAGCCGCGCTCGGCCTCGGCTTTTTTGAGCGCCTGCTCCCGGGCGGCCAGGCTGGCCTTGGCCTGGGACAGGGCGGCTTCGGCCTTGTCCAGCCGGGCCTTGGCTGCGTCGTGCTCCGAGCGAGCCACGTAGTCGCCGGCCGAGAGCTTTTTCATGCGGTTGTACTGCAGCGTGGCGTCGGCCAGCTCGGCTTCGGCCGAGGCAATCTGGAACCGGGCGGCGGAAAGCTCGTGGACGGCGAGCTTTTTGGCCGCTTCCACGTCGGCGCTTTCCAGCCGGGCCAGGATGTCGCCCTTTTTGACGCGGCTGCCTTCCTCCACCCCGAGCCAGACGAGCTGGGCCGTGGCCTTGGTGGCCAGGGCGGCCTTGCGCTGGGCCACGATGTAACCGCTGGCGGTCAGTTCCGTGACCGTGCGCGAGGGATAGGCCAGGCCCACCGTGGCCGCCTCGACCACGTAGGTGCGCGGGGTCATGAACCAGCCGGCCAGGGCCAGGACCACCAGGGCGGCGACGATCCAGGGCCATTTCTTGCGGCGTCGGCGCGCGCCGGCCATTTTGTCGTCGCCGGCAATGCGGAGATTTTGCAGCGTGTCGCTCATGGGATTTCCTGTATCTATAATGATGACGGGTCAATACCGCGTTGTCCTGAAGAGTCAAGACGAAATAATTGCCTGGAAGTTTCGTCGGGAATGTTGCGCCGTCAGCGCAACGGTGGTTCCCGGCAAGGGCGCGCCATGCTTTTTAACCGACCTGGCCCCCTTACACTTTTCCCGTCGAGGGGGTCCGGGGGGGATCATCCCCCCCGGCGGAGAGGTCCAGGAGAGGCCGCGCCTCTCCTGGCCGCCGGAGGCTCTCCCCAAATTGCTCGATGAGCTTGCGGTGGCCGGCCGGAAAGGCGTAGCGCGACAGCTCGTCTGGTGCGGCCCACAGGCTTTCCTGGGCGGCGGTCAGGGTTGGCTCGGGGGGCGGCGCGGCCTCGGGCAGGTCGGTGAGCCGCAGCAGGCAGCAGTGCAGCGTCACCCGGTAGGTGGTGTAGCCGTGGCGGATGACGGCCAGTTTGGTTTCGACCCGGGTCGCAAAGCCGGTCTCCTCGGCGAATTCGCGCACCACGGCCTGTTCCGGGGTCTCGCCGGCCTCGATGCGGCCGCCCGGGAACTCCCACAGATTGGCCCAGGCCCCCTTGGGCAGGCGCTTTTGAATAAATATGCGCCCGGCGTGGACAAGCACGCCGGTGGCGACGTCAAGCGGCGTGATGTCCTTGGATTTGCTGAGGACCGGCCGGTCGGGCACGATGTTCAGACGCCTGGCCGCGCAATGCCCGGCCAGGGGGCAGGCCGGACAGTCCGGGGTGCGGGGGCGGCAGACCAGCGCCCCGAATTCCATGAGCGCCTCGCCGTAGTCCCTGGCTCGGCCGGGGGGGAGCAGTTCCCGGGCCAGGGTGGTGGCCTGGGCCTTGCCGGCCGGTTCCTTGATGGGCGCGTCGATGTCGCAGACCCGGGCCAGCACCCGCAGCACGTTGGCGTCCACGGCCACTTCGTCGCGGCCAAAGGCGATGGCGGCCACGGCCCCGGCCGTGTACTCGCCGACTCCCGGCAGGGCGCGCAGGGCGGCGAAGTCGGCCGGCAGCCGGCCGCCGTGCTCGGCCATGACCCGCCGGGCGGCGGCCAGCAGATTCCTGGCCCGGCTGTAATAGCCCAAGCCCTCCCAGGCCTTGAGCACCTCGGTCTCGTCGGCTTCGGCCAGGGCGGCCACGGTGGGAAAGCGGGCCGTGAAGCGCTCGAAATAGACGGCCACGCGGTCCATCTGGGTCTGCTGGGCCATGACCTCCGACACCCAGACACCGTAGGGATCGTAGGTGCGCCGCCAGGGCAGGTCGCGGCGGTTTTGGGCGAACCAATCGAGCAGGAGCGGCACGAAATCGGCGTTCTCGGACATGCATACCTCATTTGCCGGGCTTTGACCCCCGGTCGGAAACTCGCGCCCTAGCCCATAATGCCGATTGGGCCGGCTGGGAAGGGCGGGGACTCGGGAAGGCCGGAGAGGGGCGAAAGCCGGGCAGGTCCAAGGGGGCTACACGCCTGAGGCAACAGGCGGCGCGTTGCCATTGCCGCCATTTTGGCCCATAGCAGGATGACTGGCGGTCCGGCCGCCGGGGAGGAAAGCCATGTCCAAGTCCCTGTCGCGCCTTGTCGTCGTCCTCGCTCTGGTCCTTGTCCCATCCCTGGCCCGGGCCGCCGGGCCGGACATTCCTCCGGCCCTGGCCCCGTGGGTGGGCTTTGCCCTGTACGAGGCCGGGCAGCGCCTGTGTCCGCCGATGGGCAATCGCCCGGACGTGCGGGTCTGCCGGTTCCCCACAAGCCTTTCTTTGGACGTCTGGCCCACCGGCGCGGACATGATCTATACGGTGCGGCTTTTTGACGACGGCCCGGTTCCTCTGCCCCATGCCGCCGGGGCCTGGATCGAGGGCGTACGTGAGGGGGGAGCCGCCGTGCCCGTGCTTGGCGCGCCGGACGCGCCCTTTGTGCGGCTTGCGGCCGGGGAACATGTCCTGACCGGCCGCCTGGGTTGGGCGGCAACACCCCAGGGGCTGGCCCTGCCGCCGGATGTCGGGTTGGTGCGGCTGTCCCGCCAGGGCGCGGCCTCGCCGGTGGCTGTTTCGCCGGCCGGCGAATTGCGCCTGAGCCCGCCCGAAGCGGCCAAGGCCGCGCCCAATCGTGAGACGGTACGCGTGTTTCGGCTCATTGCCGACGGCGTGCCCGTCACCGTCACCACGCTGTATCGTCTGGAGGTGTCCGGTCTGGCCCGGGCCGTGACCCTGGCCGGGGCCGTGCCCGCCGGAGCCTTGCCCCTGGCCGTGCGCGCCCCGGTCCCGGCGACCCTTGGCCCGGACGGCGGGCTTGTCCTCGACGCCGGCCCTGGGCGCTACGAAGTCGAGGTCGTGGCCCGCTATCCGGCCAAGGTGGACCGCATCGGGCCGGCCGTGTGCCCCTATGGCCGGGAGATCTGGAGCTTCCAATCCGGCGAGGTCCGGGAGGTCCGGCCCGAAGGGCTACCCGGCATCGACCCCAAGACCGCCGACGTGCCCGGCTCCTGGCAGGCCTATCCGGCCTTTGCCGCCGAGGCTGGCGGCGTCATGACCCTGGCCGAGCTTGGGCGCGGCGCGCCCACCGGCCGCGACGCGCTGACGCTGTCCCGCGAGATGTGGCTCGATTTCTCCGGGCAGGGCCTGTCCGTGCGCGACACGGTGACCGGCGAAAACCGGCGGGGCTGGACGCTTTCCCTGCTGCCGCCCGGGGAGTTGGGGCGGGTGACGATTTCCGGTCAGGACCAGCCCGTGGTACGCCTGGGCCAGGACGGCCGGCCTGGGGTGGAGCTACGCCAATCGCATCTCAACCTGACGGCGCGCTCGCGCTATCCCGCCGTGGGCGCGGCCCTGCCGGCCGGGGGCTTCGACCGGGAGTTCGAGCGTGTTTCGGCCACGCTGAACCTGCCGCCGGGCTGGGCCCTGGCCTATGCCTCGGGGCCGGACACGGTGACGGGCGGGCTGCTGTCGGGCTGGACGCTTCTTGATCTGTTTCTGGTTTTCGTGCTGGCCGTGGCCGCCTTCACCTTGCGCGGACCCTTGGCCGGCGTGGCCCTGGGGTTGTTTTTGCTCCTGTCCTGGCATGAACCCCACGCCCCGACCACGGTCTGGATGTTCGTGCTGGCCGGCCTGGGACTTTTGCGGGCGGCCGGCGACGTGGGGCGGCTGGCCGGCTATCCGGCTTTTCGCCGCCTGTCCGTCACGCTCTTCGTTTTGGCCATGGCGTCGTTGGTGGTCTTGGCCGTGCCCTTTGTGGCCCGGGAATTGCGTCTGGCCGTGGCTCCTCAGATTGGCGGCGGGGGCGGCGGCGCTCCCGTGCCCGTGGCGGCCAAGCGCCAGGCCGCCAATGAGGCGGCCATGTCCGAACCGGCCGTCGCCCCGGCCCCGGCCATGCCGGCCGCCCCGGCCCGAGGCAAGAGCGACGCCGGATCGCCTCGGACCATGGCCCTTTACGGCGGTTATGAGGCGGACAAGGCCCCGGAACGCCTGGAATTTGATCCCAACGCCCTGATGCAGACCGGGCCGGCCATGCCGTCCTGGCATTTCACCTCGGTGGGCCTGTCCTGGCGCGGGCCGGTGGCCCCGGGCGAGACCCTGCACCTGACGCTTGTGCCGCCTCTGGCCACGGCCGGCCTGGGCTTTGCCCGGGTGATTCTCCTTGGGCTGGCCTTGGCCCTGCTGTTCGACCGCCAACGCGTGCGCCGTCTGACCCAGCCGGCGGCCGTGGCCGGGGCGGCGGCCGTCCTCGTCGCCGTGCTGTCCCTTGGCCTGCCTGAGCGGGCCGCAGCCGCGGATTTCCCGCCCCGCGACCTTCTCGACACCCTGCGCGAGCGCCTGACCCAGCCGCCGCGCTGTCTGCCGGACTGCCTGGGCGCGCCCGGGTTAGAGGTGCGCCTGGAGGCCGGCACGCTCACCATCGTGGCGGCTATCGACGCCGCCGCCCGGGTGGCCGCGCCGTTGCCGGCCGTGTCCGAGGGCTGGCGGCCGACGCTAGTCACCGTGGACGGCAAGCCGGCCGGGGGGCTTGCCCGCCTGGACGGCCAGCCGGCCGTGCTCCTCGAACCCGGCAACCACATTGTGGCCATGGCCGGCCCGGCCCCCGAGGCCGTGTCCTTTACCGTGTCCGCGCCGCTGGCCCCCGGGCGCGTCCAGGCCTCGGCCCCGGGCTACCGGGTACGCGGGCTGGACGAGCGGGGGGGGCTGGCCGGTCCCCTGGAATTCGTGCGGGCCGAGACCGGCGGCAAGGCCCAGGCGGCCAAGCCCGGGGCCACGGGCATCGACGTGCCGGCCTTTTTCGAGGTGCGCCGGGCCGTGGATTTCGGCTTAACGTTCGAGGTGGCAACCGAAGTCGTGCGCCGCTCGCCCACCACCGGCCCGGCCGTGGCCGTTGTGCCGCTTCTGGCCGGGGAGCTGCCCGACGTGGCCGGGGTCAGCGTGGAGGGCGGCAAGGCCACGGTGCGCTTTACTCCGGGGCAGGACCGCGTGTCCTGGCGCTCGCGCCTGCCGGCCGCGCCGTCGCTGACCCTGGCCGCGCCGACCGACGCCGCCCTGGTCGAGACCTGGACCGTCACCGCCGCCGCCCTCTATGACCTGTCCTACGACGGGCCGCCGCCCGTAGCCTGGCTGACCCCCGAGGGCCGGCTGGCCCCGCGCTTTGCGCCCTGGCCCGGGGAGAGCCTCACCGTGTCGGTGGCCCGCCCCGAGACCGCGCCCGGGGAGTTCCTGACCCTGGAGCGGGGCAGCCTGTCCGTGCGCCAGGGTGGCCAGTACCGCGAAGCGACGCTGGTTCTGGTCTTCCGGGCGGCCAAGGGCGCGCGCCAGGTCGTGAAGCTGCCGCCCGGGGCCGAGGTCACGCGGCTGGCCGTGGCCGGGCGCGAGGTGTTGCCCACCGGCGGCCCGGACGAGGTCGGCTTTGCCCTGCCGCCGGGCGTCACCGAAGTGACCGTCAACTTCCGGGAGAAGCAGGGGATGGAGACCTTCGCCCGCACCCCGGTCATTGACCTGGGCTTGCCCGGGTCCAATCTGGCCGTCAGCCTGGAGCTGCCGGCCGACCGCTGGCTGCTGGCCGTTTCCGGCGGCACGCCCCTGGCCCCGGCCGTGCTGTACTGGGGCTGGCTGGCGGCCGTGGCCGCCTTGGGCCTGGGGTTGTCCTTCATGCCCGACACGCCGCTGTCCCGCCTGTCCTGGCTGCTCTACGCCCTGGGTCTGAGCCAGGCTACGCCCGGCAACGCGCTGTTGGCCGTGGCCTGGATCGCTGCCCTGGCCTGGCGGCGGCGACATCCCATCGCCCAGGGCGCGGTGGCCTTCAACATTGTCCAGGTGTTGCTGGTCCTGTTGACCCTGGCCGGGCTGGAGGCCCTCTACGATACCTTGGGCACGGGCCTTCTCGGCCTGCCGCGCATGCAGGTGGCGGGCAACGGCTCCACGGCCACGGCCCTGCGCTGGACCTTCGACCGCTTGGCCGGTGCGTTGCCGTCCTGCACGGTCGTGAGCCTGCCGTTGATGGTCTTCCGTGCCGTGATGCTGGCCTGGGCGGTCTGGCTGGCCTGGGCGCTCGTCAAGTGGCTGCGTTGGGGCTTTGACAGCCTGACGGCCGGCGGCGGCTGGCGCAAGCCCGAACTGAAGCTGCGCCTGCCGGGCCTGGGGCGCGGGGCCGCGCCAAAGCCAGGGGAGCCGGACAAGCCCTGATCGGGCGGCACGAAACTTGATGCTGTCCTCCCGCCCGGCACGTTTGGCCGGGCGGGAGGTTCTCATGGATGCCGGACACTGCGCGGTTTGCGGGAATCCCATCGAATTCATGGACGTCTACATCCTGCGTGCCCAGGGCAAGATCTGCAGCCGGTGCGTGCTGTCCCGGGGCATCCCGGTTTCGGGCCGGGTGTCGCGCCAGGCCCTTTGGCGCGGCGAGTGGGCGGGAAAGGACTGCCGGCCGCAGCTGGGTTTTGCCCAAGGGTGATTTTACCCCCTCGGGCAGACCGGTTTTGCCATTTGTTTTCGAATTTGCTAGAGTCCCCTTGTTCAGTTTTGCACATACTTCGGCACAAGGGGTACCCGGCTCATGCAACTTACCACGCGAAGCCGCTATGGCTTGCGCATGCTCCTCGACATCGCCCTGCACGGCGACGAGGGGCCGGTCCGCATCCAGGACATCGCCAAGAGGCGCGGCATTTCGGTCAAGTACCTGGAACAGCTGATCCGGGCGCTCAAGAAAGCGGGATTTATCAACAGCAAGCGCGGTCCCAAGGGCGGCCACGTGCTGGCCACGCCGGCCGAGGCCATCCGAGTCGGCGACGTGGTGCGGGCCCTGGAAAGCCGGCCCGAACTCACCGAGTGCGTGGGCAATCCCGAGGTCTGCATGATCTCCACGGACTGCGTCACTCGCCAGATCTGGGCCCGGGCCACCGAGAGCATCTTCCGCGAGCTCGACGCCATCCACCTCTCCGACCTGCTCGTCCAGGCCCGCCGCTCCGAGATTCTCGGCCTGCCCTGCTGCTGAGACGCCCGTCGCCCGCCCGGCCACGCCGCCCGGTCCCGTCGTTCGCTCGGCCCCTTCGCCTGCCCGGTCGCGCCCTTGGGCTACGCCGCCACTTGGTCACGCCGTTGCTCGTCCAGGCCACCGCTGGGCCACGTCGTCCCAGCCGTTGCGGCAAGCCGTCGCCTCGGTTCACTCCGACCGGAGACACGGGGAGGGACGGACCTTCGGGGTGGCAATGTCTTAAGCGGCGTGGCCTTCCTGCCGCCGCGACAGGAGTGCCCTTGCCCGGGCCGCGCCTTGGCCCATGGCCGGCCAATGACAAACGCCGCCGCCTTCGTTGGAAGGCGGCGGCGTTTGCGCGTCCGGGCGTGGGTTGCCGAAAGGGCCGGGGATTACAGGGCGTAGCGCAGGGCCGGCACGGCCGGGATGAGGCCAAGCTCCCGGCAGTGGTGGGCGAAAAGCACGAGACTTGCGGCAGCGGCCGCGTCGAAATCGTAGTTGACCACCCGGAAGTAGTCGAGCAGCGCAGCCGGGCTGATCCAGTCGGGCAGGCCCGGGGCCGTGACAAGCTCGGGCAGGCGCTCGGGCAGCGCCTTGTTCGTTTCGCACAGGAATCGCCGCACCGCGTCAAGGGTGGCCAGGGAGCGGCCGGCAAGGCCTTCCCGCACGATCCACAGGGCAAAAACGAAGGGCGTGCCGGCGAATTCGAGCCAGGCCTGGCCCAGGTCCGTGACGTGCCAGCCCGAGGGCGGGGACACGTATTTGGATAGAGCCAGATCGCCGATCTCCACGAAAGGCATGGGCCGATTAATGCCCGTGCCCGGGGCGGCCACGGCGAAACGCGGCTCGGGGTAACGCCAGGCGAATGTCCACAGGACGCGCAAGAGTGCATTGGAGCTGGCCGAGGCCCCGGAGAGCTGCACCTCGCCGCCGGTGCGGGCCAGATAGTCGGGCAACTCGGCCAGGGGCACGGGGGAGAAAAGCAGCACGCTCTGGATGGGGCCGGTGGCCGCCCGGATGCACAGGTCCGGCAACAGCGTGAAGGCCTCGGGCCGGGCCAGGTAGGCGAAGGCCGAGGCCGGAGCGGCGTCGATGGTTCCGGCGGCCAGGGCGGCGTTGAGCTCGGAGGGATGCCCGGACACGTAGGCGATGTCGCCGTCCTCGGGAAAAGCCGGCATGAGGGCCTGATACAGCGGCCAGACATTGAGATAGGCGATGCGGCCAAGCCGCAAGGGATCGTCTGCCATGGGCACTCCTTTTGCGCGCCAAAAAACGCGGCCCCGAGGGTATTCCCCCCGGGGCCGTCGTGCAAGGCGAATTCCGGTGAACTAGTCGAGCTGGGACAGCAGCGTTTCCTTGATGGAATCGATGGAGCCGGCGCCTTCGAGTTCGATGTACTTGGTCTTCCCTTCGCCGGCCAGCTTCTTGTAGAAGTAGGCGGCGGCCAGGGTGCCGGTGTTGGTGTCGTAGTAGATGTCATGACGCTTGTTGATGGCGTCCTCGTCCTGGTCGTCGGAACGGGTCTTGAGGTCGCCGCCGCACACCCGGCACTTGTCGCCGTTGGGCTTGATGGCGTCGATGAAGATGTTGTTGGGGTGGTTGGGATCGTTGGCGCACAGGCGACGGCCCATGATGCGATCCTTGGCGATCTGGCGGTCAAGCAGGATCTCGATGACGTAATCGAGCTTCATGCCTTCCTTCTGCAGGGCTTCCCACAGCTTCTCGGCCTGGACCATGTTGCGGGGGAAGCCGTCGAGCAGCCAGCCATTGCCGCCCTTGGCCTTGAGGGTCTCCAGGATCATGGGGATGGTGATCTCGTCGGGGACCAGCTCGCCCTTGTCGATGTAGCCCTTGGCTTTCATGCCGAGTTCGGTGCCGCCGCCGATGTGCTCGCGGAAGATAGCCCCGGACTCGATGTGGGCCAGATTGTACTTCTTTTTCACCAGGGAACCCTGGGTGCCCTTGCCGCTGCCGTTGGGACCAAAAGTGAGAATATTCACCGGGACTGCCTCCATGTTTGATTTTTCACAATCGGCCTCATTACCCCCGCCGCCAAGCCCTGTCAATGGCGTTTCCGGTTTTGGGGGGGCGGACCGGACAGCACGTCCCGGCCAAAGACCAGCCCCTCCCGGGCCACCCGGACCGTTTTGCCGCCCGGAAACTGGAACACGCGGCCGGTGTCGCGCCGCGCGTAAGCTGCTTCCAGGGCGGCCAGACCATCGGCCAGGGCCTGGCCCGGCCCCAGGGCGTCCAGGGCGCGGGCGTACAGACGCGTCCGCAGGGTCGGATGCAGGCCTGAAAGGAGCGTGCGGGACAGGCGGACCGTGCCGCCCTCGTCCGGGACGGTGACGGGCAGGACCTCATCGAAATAGGCGGCGTCCAGGCGGGCTTGCCGCCACAGCCGGGCGGCCGCGTCCAGGGCTCGAGGATTTTCTTGCAGCACCAGGGGCAGCAGTCCATGGCGTACCCGGTTGCGAAGGTAGGCCGGATCGGCGTTGGACGGGTCGTCCATGGTCGGCAGGCCCAGGGCGGCCGTGAACTCCGTGACGGCGCTTCGGGGCGTGAGCAGCAGCGGCCGCAGCAGCCGGCGGGCCGGGTCCAGGGCCGCCATGCCGCCCAGGGCCGGCCACCCCGCGCCGCGCGTGACGCGCATGAGCTGGTCCTCGGCCAGATCGTTGAGCTGATGGCCGGTGAGCACCCAGGCGTTGTCCCGGCCGGCCAGGCAATCGGCGAAAAAGGCCTGCCGGGCCTGGCGGCCGGCGTCCTCGACGCCGGTGCGGCGCTCCCGGGCCATGGCGGCCACGTCGGCCCGGTCAGACAGACAGCCCAGGCCGAGTTTGCGACAAAGCGCCCCCACGGCCTCGGCCTCGGTCCCGGATTCGGGCCGCAGCCCATGGTCGAGGTGGGCGGCCAGAAGTCCGGCCAGACCCAGGCGTTCCCGCAGGATGGCGGCCATGGCCAGCAGGGCAACGGAATCCGGGCCGCCGGAGCAGGCCACGATCCAGGTCGCCCCGGCCGGCTCGTGTCCGCATGGGCCGGTAACAAAGGAGGCCACACCCAGGCAAAGCCGGGCCAGGCGGTAGGGTAGGGCGCTCAGGGGCGGCAGGCCGGGGCCGGTTGGGGAAAGGTGTTTCGAAGGGGGCGTCGGCATGGCGGGCCTTGCTGCGGCGGTGGAGCTGATCCGGGCCGGCGGGCGCGGTGGCATTTCGCGGCGAACGCTTCGTCGGCGTTGCTGCGGGACACGAGCCTTGGTGCGTTGGCAAAAAACCGCTTGTTGCGAAGAAGACTTCTGGTTCCAGGTTGCCGTTGCGGCTAACGGCATCTCGGTATTTGCGAAAGGCGCTGCCGGGCCGGACAAGGGGCATCCCGGGCGCGGCCGGGACGCCCATGATGCGCAATGCTGCGGTGCGGCGTCCGATTAGATCGGAATATCGAGTTCGCGGATGAAAGTGTCCAGGAAATCGATCATTTGCTGCCGTTGCTCCGGGGTGCAGTAGCTGATGCAGGAACAGCGCAGCTTCCCACGTCCGCGCACGAGCAGCTCCAGCTTGAGCCAGTTGCGTCCGGTTTCCAGCACGAGCATGTAGGGGCCGCACTCGCCGTAGTGCTGCTGCTGCTCGTCGTTGAGCATCTCCTGGGGAAAGGGGATGTAGTAGATGTGGTCCAGAGGACCCTTGAAGCCTTTTTCCGTCAGGTGCTGCTCGATCCGCTCCATGTTCTCGGCGGACACTTCGTCGATCAGATAGGATCGCATGGGTTACTCGCTTGCATCGGTCACGTCGAAATCGTCGGACGTCTCCGCGAAATTCGGCGGTTTGCGGTCCGCGTGCGCGTCCGTTGGGACTTTCTCGCGGTCCAGATTATACATGCGCCGGGTGAGGTCCACGAACCGCTCGCCGTGCTCCTCCTTGGCCCGCCGCTTGAGAAAGGCGATGGGCTCGTGGAGCATCTTGCGGCTGATGGACAGGGCCATGGTTTCCAGGGCGGCCCGGGTTTCCTCGGGCACCTCCGGCCCCAGTCGCCGCAAGGTCTTTTGCAGCTCCTGGCGGGCCAGGGAGGCGCCGACGTCCAGCAGGTCCACGATGGTGGGTTTCACGTCCAGCGATTTCACCCATTCGCCGAAACGCTCCACCTGAAGGCCGATGATGTCCCTCGCCCGGGCGGCCTCCTCCCGGCGCTGGGCCAGGTTTTCCTCCACCACTTCCTGCAGGTCGTCGATGTCGTAAAGATAGACGTTGTCTAAGCTGTTGATGTCCGGATCGATGTCGCGAGGCACCGCGATATCGATAAAAAACATCGGCTTGTGGCGTCTGGCCTTGAGCACGGCCCGCACGTCCTTGGCCCTTATGACCACATGGGGCGCTCCGGTGGAACTGATGACGATGTCCACCTCGTGCAGGCGCGAGACAAACTCCTCAAAGGCCACGGCCCGGCCTTTGAAGCGCCCGGCCAGTTCCTCGGCCCGGGCATAGGTGCGGTTGGCGACCAAGATTTCCGACACCCCGGAGGTGAGCAGATGCATGGCGGCCAGCTCGGCCATCTCGCCGGCCCCGACCAGCATGGCTTTCTTGCCGGCCATCTCGCCGAAGATGCGCTTGGCCAGTTCCACGGCGGCGTAGCTGATGGACACGGCGCTGGCCCCGATGCCGGTGGCCGTGCGCACCTTTTTGGCCACGGAAAAGGCCTTGTGGCACAGCCGGTTGATGATGACCCCGGCGGTGCGGCTGGCCACGGCGTGGCGGTAAGCTGCCTTGAGCTGCCCGAGTATTTGCGGTTCGCCAAGCACCAGGGAATCAAGTCCCGAGGCCACGCAAAACAGGTGGTCCACGGCGGCCATGCCCTGGTGGGCATACAGATGCGGGGCCAGAAGGGCCGGGTCCTGGCCGCACTGGCCGGCCCAGGCCGCCAGCACCGCCGCCTTTGGATCGCGCCCCACGGGATCAACCACCAGCACTTCCACCCGGTTGCAGGTGGAAAGGACCAGGGCCTCGCGCACGCGGGCTTCGCCGTCAACCAAAAGCTCGCCGAGTTTCGGCCGCTCGCCCAAGGCGAACGCTTCCCGAACCTCCACTCCGGCGGTCTTATGGTTGAGGCCAAACAGGTAAATCTGCTGCTCCATCGATATATCGCGCAAAGCTGTGGTGTGTGGGCATGAAGAAATTGATGACCAGCATGGACACAAGGGTAAGACCGAACAGCCAGATGGCCATACGGGCGGGCTTGCGCCCCTGCCAGCCCAGCACCAGACGCTGGTGGAACAGGAAGGCAAAGAGCAGCCAGATGCAGATAGCTGTCACTTCCTTGGGATCATAGGAGAAAATGCGGTTCCAGGTGAGCTTGGCCCACACGAAGCCGGACAGCAGTCCCAGGGTGTAGAGGGGAAAACCGGCGGCCACCGCCCACCGATTGACCGTATCGCAGGTGGAAAGGGCCGGCAGGGCCTTGGCGAACCCGCCGAGCTTCTCCTTGGTCTTGATCTTGCGTTCCAGATACAAATAGGCCGCCCCGGCCCCGCAGGCCATGGCCAGCAGGCTGATGGCCAGGAAAAGCGAACCGATATGCAGCCCGAAAAAGAGCCCGCCCAAAGCCTTGGGCAAGGGCACCCGGGCCGCAGTCACGGCCTGGGAGGACAGAAACAGGAACAAGGCCAACGGCGAGGCCAGAAGCCCGAGCATCCCCAGGCGAAGCCGCCACCAGAGAAAGAGGCAAATGGCCAGGGCGCTCCAGGCCAGCAGATTGAAATAGAATTCCCCGGACAAAAAGGCCATGCCGCCCTCGATGCCCAGGAGCATGACGAGATCCAGGGTGTGGCAGGCAAAACCGATAAGGGTCAGCCAGCGTCCGGCCCGCCGCAACGGCTGCCTGGCCGTGACCACGCCCAGGAGATAGGCCGCCGCGCCGAGCAGGTAGCCGGCCACGACCAGCAGGAAAACGATGTTAAGCGCCGGCATGGGCAAGGGCTCCCGCAACAAGTCCGGCCGCCTCGCCGTGGAGCGTGGCGGGCAAGATGTCCCGGAGGATGGTTTCGGCCCGGGCGGTGTCGGCCTGTTCCAGGGCTTCGAGCAGGGGGGAGTTGACCAGCTCCCGGAAAAGCGTGGAATTGGCCGGCGATCCCAGTCCCAGCCCCAGCACCAAGGGCCGCAGCCGGCTCATGAGGATGAGCAGCGCGCCGTATTCCGAGCCGAGAAACTCGCCCAGGCCTTGGCGGATCTTGCGGGCCAGGGCCGGTGATGCGCCGCCCGTGGAGATGGCCACGGTCAGGTCGCCCTGGGTAAACAGCGCCGGCACGATGAAGCTGCATTTTTCCGGCTGATCGACGATGTTGCAGGGAATGCCGCGCTCGGCGCACTCCCGGCTGATGCGCCAGTTGAGCGCCTCGTCGTCGGTGGAGGCAATGACCAGGAACCGGCCGTCCAGGTCCGTCGTCTCATAGGGCCGGCAGGCGAAGACCACGGCCGGATGCGACAAAAGCTCGGCGCAGGCCTCGGCCGCAGCCAAGTCGATGACGAGGATTTCCTCGGCGCCGCACTCGGCCAGGGTGGCGATCTTGCGCCGCCCGACCTGACCCGCGCCCACCACCAGGCAGCGCTTGCCGCGCAGATTGACGTAAATGGGATAATACCGCATGGAAGGCTCCTATAGCAGAAGAACGCTCGGACCGAAAAGGGCTTTTTTTCACATGAATCCTTCGGATTCGTGACCACACGGCGAAACGACCATGGCGCGATTTCTCGTCTTGCAACTGGCCCGTCTGGGCGACCTGCTCCAGACCCGGCGGCTTCTGGCCGGCCTTTTTGCCCGGATCGGAGCGGATGGCGGGGGCGGCGAGGTCCACCTGGCCGTGGACGCCTCCCTGGCCGCCCTGGCCGGCCGGCTCTACCCCTATGCCCGGGTCCATGCCCTGCCGGCCCATGCCGGTCCCGGGCGCGATCCAGCCGCCGTGGCCCTGGCCGTGCGCCAGACCTGCGGCGAGCTTTCGGCCATCCCCTTCGACAAGGTTTTTTGCCTCAATTTCTCGCCCCTTGGCATGGCGATTTCGGCGCTCTTCCCGCCCGAGGTCCAGCGCGGCTACCGCCAGTTTTCCGGCCAGCCCGACAAGGACCGGCTTTTGCGGCTGGTGTTTCGCCTGACCCGCGAGCGCCGGGCGGCCGGACTCAACCTGGCCGACATCTGGGCTCACCTTGATGACGTTCCCCTGGCCGCCGCCCTGGTCAACCCGCCGGCCGCGCCGCGCGGGGGCGGGCTTGGCGTGGCCCTGGCCGGCCGCATGGCCCGGCGCTCCCTGCCGCCGGAGATCCTGGCCCCCATCGTGCGCACGGCGTTTCGGGCCAGCGGGGCGACGCGGCTGACCCTGCTTGGCACTACCGCCCAGGCCTCCGAAGCCAGGGCGCTCGTCAAACAGCTCGACCCAGCCACGGCCTCGGCCTGCCAGGACCTGACCGGCCGGACCGGCCTTGGCGAACTCAGCGAGGTGATCGCAGGCCTGGACCGGCTGCTCACGCCCGACACCGGGGCCATGCACCTGGCTGCCTTTCACGGCGTGCCGGTGACGGCCTTTTTCCTGTCCTCGGCCTGGTGCCACGAGACCGGCCCTTATGGCGTGGGCCACGAGGTCTGGCAGTCGGTGGTTCCCTGCGCGCCCTGCCTGGAGTCGGTCCCCTGCGACAAGGGCCATGTCTGCCGGCTGCCCTTTGCCGATCCCGCCTTGTTGCGGCTGCTCGGCGGTTCGGCCAAGGTAGAGCCGCCGGCCGGGTTGGCGCTTTTTTGCACCGACTGCGACGGCCTGGGGGCAGTTTGCCGCCTGGAGCGTGGCGAGGACCCTTCCGAGGCGGGCCGCCGGGCCTTTCGGGCCTTTGCCGCCCGCCATCTGGCCGGGCAGGACGCGGCCCTGGCCGACGGGACGCCCGAGGCGGCCTTGGCGGAACGCCTTTTTCTGGAAACGGACTGGACGCTGCCCCCGCCCGGGCGGGACGCGGCCGGAGAGGAGTAGGGGCTATGGCTGGTCACGGCGTGCTGCGGATTCTGGTCGTGCTGCCCATGTACGGCGGCTCGCTGCCGGTGGGGCGGTTTTGCCTGTCGGCCCTGCGCGAGCTTGGCCATGTGGCCGAAGCCTTTGAGGCCCCGGATTTTTACGGCGCGTTTTCCGCTCTCAAGGACCTGCGAGTCACGGCCGACCGCTTGGAATATCTGGAAAACAGCTTCCTGCAGATAGTCTCCCAAGCCATCTGCGCCAAGGTCGAGACCTTCGAGCCTGATCTGGTCCTGGCCCTGGCCCAGGCCCCGCTGTCGCGACAAGCCTTAAAGCGCCTGCGCCGCGACGGGGTGAAAACGGCCATGTGGTTCGTGGAGGACTTTCGCCTCTTCACCTACTGGGAAGCCTTTGCCCCGTACTACGACGCCTTCGCGGTCATCCAGAAGGAGCCTTTCCCCGAACGCCTGGCCGCCGTGGGCCAAGAAAACGTGCTCTATCTGCCCATGGCCGCCGATCCGGCCGTGCACCGGCCCCTGGATTTGTCGGCCGTGGAGCGGCGTACATTCGGCGCGGGCGTTTCGTTTATGGGCGCGGGCTATCCCAACCGTCGGCTGGCGTTTGCGGAGCTGCTCGACTTCGATCTCGGCATCTTCGGCAGCGACTGGGACGGCGACCCGGCCCTGTCGGACAGGGTGCGCCTCGGAGGGCGGCGTGTCGCCACCGAGGAGTCGGTCAAGATTTTCAACGCCGCCACGGTCAACCTCAATCTGCACTCCAGCATCAACCCGCGCGAACTGGTGCCGACCGGGGATTTCGTCAATCCGCGCACCTTCGAGCTGGCCCTGTGCGGGGCTTTTCAGCTCGTCAGCGACCGTACGCTCCTGCCGGAACTCTTCGCCGAGGACGAGTTGGCCCGTTTTTCAACCATGGGGGAGCTTCGGGAAAAGCTGACCTATTACCTTAATAGGCCCGAGGAGCGCGCCGCCTTAGCAAGGCGGGGCCGGACCCGGGCTCTGGCCGAGCACACCTATGCCATGCGCATGGAATATCTGCTGGGATTCGTGGCCGAGCGCTTTCCCGGTTGGCCGGCCGGACGAGCGGGCGCCGAGGCAGCCCTGGCCGTGCTTCCCGAACCGTTACGCGGCGAGACGGCGACACTGCTTGGCGAACTGTCGCTGCCGGCCGACGTGGGCTTTGCCGATCTCATCGCCGCCGTGCGCTTGCGCCAGGGGCGACTGACGTCGCTGGAGACGTCGCTGCTGTTTCTGGACGAGTGGAAGCGCCAGTACGGCGGCTAGGGGCGTGCTGTCACGCTTCGCCGCCGGAAAAGGCAAGGCGGGCGGCTTGTCGGCCGTGCCGCGGTCGTTTCCGGGTGTTGTGCGCCTGACG